>NZ_JACSJK010000001.1:600000-1200000 GCF_018617035.1 Exiguobacterium sp. s140 | reverse complement strand
CGATTGATCTTACAATCGACTTAATCATCGAAAAGGAAGTGGACGTATGTCAGAGGTATTGACTAGACAACAAGTTCCAGTGGAAGAAACATGGAACTTAGAGACCATCTACAGCAATGACGAGGCTTGGGAATCGGATTTTCAAGCGTTAAAAGAGAAAGTGCCGGCATTGATTGGATTTAAAGGACGCCTTGGAGAGTCGGCGGAGACGTTATACGAAGCGTTGCAACTTCGGGACGATCTCTCACGTCAGTTACATAAGCTATATACGTACGCGCACATGCGCTATGACGAAGACACGGCGAATAGCCATTATCAAGCATTGAATGATCGTGCCGGCTCACTTGCTTCTCAAGTTTCAGCGCAACTCGCGTTTATGACACCTGAGTTGCTTTCGATTGATGAGAATCAGATTGAAGCATTTATGGAGCAGAATGAGTCACTTCGCGTTTATCGTCATGCATTCGATGAGTTGGCACTTGAGCGTCCGCACGTATTGACAGAGGCAGAAGAAGCCATTTTGGCTCAAGCGGGAGATGTGCTCGGTCAATCGAGCTCGACGTTCGGTATGCTCAACAACGCGGATTTGAAATTCCCGAAAGTGAAAAACGAAAAAGGGGAAGAAGTCGAGTTGACGCACGGTCGATATATCACGTTCCTTGAATCGGCTGACCGAAGCGTTCGCGAAGGGGCATTTAAAGCGATGTACGGGACGTACGCGCAATATTTGAATACGTTCGCCTCAACATTGTCAGGAAGTGTGAAGAAAGATAACTTCTATGCAACTGTGCGTAAGTTTGAAAGTGCAAGACAGTCCGCACTCCACCATAATGCGATTCCGGAGTCTGTATACGATGGCCTCGTAGAAGCAGTGAACGAACGACTCGACTTGTTACATCGTTATGTCGCGTTACGTAAGCGAGCGCTCGGCTTAGATGAGTTGCATATGTATGACCTCTACACACCGCTCGTCAAAGATGTCGAGATGAAAGTGTCATATGAGGAAGCGAAACAATGGATGGTAGACGGTTTGGCACCACTCGGAGAAGAGTACGTCCAAATTGTCAAAGACGGTCTCGAATCGCGATGGGTCGACGTGCGAGAGACGCGTGGTAAGCGTAGCGGTGCTTACTCCTCGGGAGCGTACGATACGCAACCGTTCATCCTCATGAACTGGCAAGATAACGTCAATAACTTGTTCACGCTCGCACACGAGTTCGGACACTCGGTGCATAGTCATTACACACGCACATCGCAACCATATCCGTATGGCGATTACTCGATCTTCGTTGCAGAAGTGGCATCGACGACGAACGAAGCTTTGTTAAACGACCATTTGTTGAAAACGAGAACAGCGAAAGAGGAGCGTCTCTACTTGCTGAACAATCAGCTTGAAACGTTCCGTGGAACATTGTTCCGTCAAACGATGTTCGCTGAATTCGAACACATGATTCATCAAGCTGCTCAAGAAGGCGTATCGCTCACTCCGGAGTACTTAAATGAAACATATCTCGAGTTGAACAAACGTTACTTCGGAGACGAGATTGTCATCGATGAAGAGATTTCATATGAGTGGGCGCGCATCCCACACTTCTATTACAACTACTACGTCTATCAATATGCGACAGGGATTTCGGCATCTGCTGCACTGTCACAACAGATCATGGAGGAAGGGGAGCCAGCCGTACGTCGTTATATCGATAACTTCTTGAAGGCGGGTTCTAGTGACTATCCGATTGAGGTGCTGAAGGCGGCTGGTGTCGATATGACGACGAAGGAGCCGGTATTGAAGGCGCTCGATCAGTTCGAGGCAGTTCTTGATGAAATGGAATCATTATTGTTCTCGTGAACAATATGTGACAATATGCACAAAGAGGTTGTCAGGTGATTCTGTACTAGGTATATTATAATTGTGAAATCAATCACAAACCCCTTTATTGACCGTAAACTTTCTCCCATCTTGTAGGCCTTCCCCGGGCCTCAAGGTTCGATGTCTCTTGTCCCCGCTTGAGACGTCAAAAACCCCATGGCTCCCCGGCCATGGGGTTCTTTTTTATTTCGTTTGAGCCCACGCTTCACCGCTACATCCTGGCACAGGACGGCAACGCTGTTGTAGGGAGAGCTTCTTCAATTCGCGTTCAATTACTGTCTTCTCTAAGTCTAGAATGTACGATAGCTCTGTGATGGTCGAAGCATCATAGCGTGCCAACACTTTGGCTACATCCCAATCGGTCTTACGGCTCGGTGCATAACCTAACAATTCAGTCATGACCGATTGATAGACATCGTACGGATAAACCCCTTCAATCTTCAATGCTTCATCGCGCGTCACGAATGTGAGTGCGGGCAATGACTCAATCTCCCAATCTTTCAACACTTGATGGTCGACAGCTAATGCATTCAAGAGCTGGTTCGATTGAAGATCGGCTTCAAGTTCACTTAAATCAAGGCCATACTCTTCGAAAGAACGTGCGATTTCCCATAAATCGATTGAACCAAGTTGTTCGCCAGAGAATAGATCATTCACATGCAAATGACGCAAAAAGCGCATCGCATGACGTTTCCCTTGCAATTCCAGCGCTTTGATCATGGTGAGAAGGCGAACTTCTTCCTGACATCCGCCAACACAGCTAGGAACGGTAGAGACCATTCGAAAACGAATCACATGTCCGTATTCAATCTCTAACTTTTTGATCAGTGTCATCACGTGAAAGTTCTCAGGACTTGAGATGTCCATGAAATAGAATAACTCCAATGGCTTATACGTTACTTGAATAGGAGTTTCTTCCAGTGAACAGGATGACCCATTACATTGTTCAAGTTCCATTTGTGTCGCCTCCTCTCGTCAAAAAACTCATTTAACTTTGTAAACTCATTGTAGCAACGAAAAAAAAAGGTTGGCAATGTATCTGCTCAACCTTCCAACCGACTCATTTTTAATTCCATGAATCGGACGATTTTATTTTTGGCGGGACGATAGGGGAGACCGTGTTTTGCAAGAAGTCCTTCGAACGCACGTTTTCCCTCTTCTTCATTCGTCACTTCAAATTCTATTTCATAGTCGCTCGTCTCCAAATAATGGCTTTCGTCCAAAACGAGTAGACCGTCTTCTGTCTGCAACTCTGCCCGATTCGTCTCGAGTCGACCGAGATGTTCGAGCGGTGCATTCAGCTGGAACGGGGCCAGTGCCTGTTTCATTTGCTCGTCATGAATGATACCGTACTTAAACAGATCCTCAGCCTCATCTTCTGTAATAGTGGCATGTGTCTCAAGCAATCCAACCTCGTTTGGTTGCTTCAACGTCAGCACTTGACCTTGTTTCTTCTCGCGAATCCGAAGTGCCGCCCCGTTCGCTTTTAGCTGAAAGGAAGGGGTATCGAAATAGTCATTCGCTTGCCAACGAACCTGATCATCAAGCTGATAGGCACGTAGGAGTGTCTCATATTCGTCTTTCGTCAACATTGATTTAAATTCAATTTCCACTTCTTGGGTCATGAATCATCGCTCCATTCTATGAACAATTGTTCGTTTATGATACCATACAAACGGATACATACGGAAAGGACGCGTTTTTTCCGGAAAAGAACGAAAGTGGTGACAGCGTATGCAATCAATGAACTGGGATCAGTTTTTAGTACCGTATCAAATCGCGGTAGACGAGTTGAAAGTCAAATTGAAAGCCGTTCGAAAGCAATTCAAGTCCCAAAATGACCATTCTCCGATTGAATTTGTCACAGGTCGAGTGAAGCCGGTCGGGAGCATTCTCGAGAAAGCGAAACGAAAAAATATCGCTGACCATGAATTGGCGACGGATATGCAGGATATAGCGGGATTACGAATCATGTGTCAATTTGTCGATGATATCGTTCACGTCTTGGATTTGCTACATCGTCGAACAGATTTTAAAATAGTGGAAGAACGCAATTACATTACCCATCAAAAAGACTCGGGCTATCGATCGTATCATGTCATCATCGAGTACCCGGTTCAGACGATTCAAGGTGAAATCCCTACGCTCGTTGAAGTGCAAATCCGCACGCTTGCGATGAATTTCTGGGCCACGATTGAGCACTCATTGAATTATAAATATGATGGTGACATGCCTCTTGAAGTGCAGGAACGATTGAGACGTGCAGCCGAGGCGGCCTTTTTACTCGATGCCGAGATGAGCCAACTCCGCGTTGAAATTCAGGACGCCCAGCAGGTGTTTCGGGATAAAGAGATGAACGTGAAAACGGACGAAGACTAGGGGGAAACCGATATGCAGTTTGCGATTGTATCGAGGGGAGATACGCGATCAGCGGAGATCGCCGAGGAACTGACTCAAAAACTTCAAGCCGCCGGGCATACATTATCTGAACAGCCCCGAATCGTAGTATCGGTCGGAGGGGACGGGACGATGTTACAGGCGTTTCATAAATACATCGACCGACTCGATGAAACGCTACTTGTCGGGATTCATACCGGGCATCTCGGCTTTTATGCCGATTGGCAACCGGATGAGTTGGATGAATTGACCGAGATGATCACAAGCGAATCGTTCGAGCCGGTCTCCTATCCGCTCGTCGAAGTGCTCATTGACTATGAGAACGGAGAGACCGATCGTCGATTGGCGATGAATGACTGTACGATTAAGAACTACAAGCGAACGCTCGTCTGTGATTTATCGATTCGAGACGATTACTTTGAAACGTTCCGTGGAGATGGGTTATGTATTTCGACACCATCGGGTTCGACCGCCTATAACAAGGCACTCGGTGGAGCGATCGTTCACCCATCGATCGAAGCCATTCAAGTGACCGAGATGGCTTCGATCAACAACCTAGTGTATCGAACGATCGGCGCACCGCTTCTCTTACCAAAACACCATCAAGTGAAAATCAAGCCGCACACGAAAACCGAATTCGAATTGGCGTTTGACCATCAGGAAGCGTTGTCCTGGTCGGATGTCGTCTCGATTCGATGCGCGGTCGCAAAAGAAAAAGTGACGTTCGCTCGTTTCCGGCCCTTCCCATTCTGGCGCCGAGTTCGCGAATCGTTCATCGAGGAAGGAAAGTAACGAATGCAAGGGTTTACGATTCGTCGCGTTGTGGAGAAAGCCATCCCACTTCGCGACTTTTTAATGCAAGATATGGGCATTTCTCGAAAGATGCTCACGCACGTGAAGCATGAAGGGAATATTGAAGTGAATGGTATGCACCGCACCGTAAGGCATGAACTCGAACCAGGAGATGAAGTGGTGGTGCAATTCCCGCTTGAAGCCCCTTCACTCGACATGGTCGCCTCGGATCGGCCAATTCGAATTCTGTATGAAGATGATACGCTGTTGGCGGTCGATAAACCGGCAGGGATTGCCACGATTCCATCACGACTACATCCGATCGATACACTTGCGAACGCTGTACTCGGCTATTATCAACGCATCGGTCTCTCATCTGCGATTCACGTGATCAATCGGCTCGATCGCGACACGAGTGGTGTCGTCTTGTTTGCAAAGTATGGATTTATTCATCATCGATTTAGTGAACTTCAGAAAGCGAATGGATTGCTGCGTACGTACAAGGCATTGGTCGAAGAAGAAGTGACACCACAAACGATTGATGCACCGATCGGGCGTGCCGAGAACTCGATTATGGAGCGAGTCGTGACAACTGAGGGACAACGCGCCATCACGCATATCCTCGCATGTCAGCCATTTGGGAGCGGCTCGTTATTGACGATTCGACTTGAGACGGGACGGACCCATCAGATTCGTGTGCATTTGCGCCATATCGGTCATCCGCTCATCGGGGACTCCATGTATGGGGGGACGGCTCGTATGCCCCGTCACGCCCTTCACAGCGCGTCTGCGCGATTCATTCATCCGATGACAGGGGATGAGATTCAGATTGAGGCGCCAATTCCGGAAGATTTTCGAACTGTATAAAGAAGAGGCTAGGACATAACTAGCTGGTTTTAAAGACTTTTGATAAAAAGAGGGGTCCGGTCACCGATTTTCGGTGGCCGGACCCCTTCTTTTCTGTTTAGTCCGAAATGCACGAACCCATAAAATGACAAGAGGCCCCTGTGCGCGAACGAGTCGCTCACGGGGACCTCTTTCTTATAAAATTTCTGGGTTATGTCCCAGCCTCTTTTGTCAATCATCATCAAACATATAGGTTTTTGATTTAGAGGCAACGTTCATGACGAGACCGATGGCAATCATGTTCATGATAATCCCTGTCCCCCCGTAACTGATGAACGGAAGGGTGAGTCCAGTGATTGGCAAGACACCAATCGTCATACCGATGTTTTGGAACACCTGGAACGTGAACATGGCGATAACGCCGGTGACGATATAACTTCCGAACGCGCTACTAGACTCTAATGCAATGTGAATCATCCGATAGAGGAATAGGAAGAAGACGATGATCACGAGAGCTGCGCCGATGAACCCATAGTGTTCTGCGATAACAGCAAAAATGAAGTCCGTGTGAGATTCCGGTAAATAGACGAGGCCCTGGCCGTATCCCACTCCGAACATCTGTCCAGAACCGATCGCCTGTAGCGATTTGATCAATTGGAATGCCAAGTCATCTGAATATTCGTATGGATATATCCAGGCCTGGAAGCGGTTGAGGGCGTGTCCAGGTACGAATGCTTGCAAGACTTCGAAATGGGCAAAGAACAGATACATGAACGTGCCGATGGTCAAAGCCGCGGCGCTGAAGAGACCGAGAAGCCACTTCCAACCGATTCCCGAGACGATGATGATGGCGCCGAGCATCGTCATCAAGACGAGCCCGGTCCCTAAGTCCGGTTGTGTCACAATCAGACCGAGCGGCGGGATGGCCACTAATACCAGTTTCACGAGGAGCCACGTATCGAGTTGTGACGAGCCATAACGTTTATTGTGCTCGTAGACGATAGTCGACATGGAAATCAATAAAAAGAGCTTCATGAATTCGGCCGGCTGGAAACTGAATCCAGGTACGTTATACCATCCATATGCCCCATTGATGTTCGGTACGAGCGACGTGTCACGAAGCGGAATCAGACCGACGAGCAGAAGTAGACCGAATGCGTATAAGTACCAATGGATTTTCCGGAGTTGCTCATATTCGATCGTCATGATTGCGAACATCGCAAAAAAGCCGATGACATAACGAATGCCTTGTTCAAGAGCGAAGTTGATATGTTGAAGTCGCGTTGGCAACATCGGTTGAGCGGTATAGATTGCACCGAGACTGATAATCATCAATAGGAAGACGATGGTCAACAGTGTCGTATCTAAACTTTTTAAATATGATTGTATACGGTTCATAATGGAGTCGAATCACCCTTTCTATACGTATTTTATCTTACCGCAACTTAAAAAAATCGCAATACGTAACGAGTCGGTTGACAAAACAGAAACCTTTCTGTAATCTGAGAACAGATATTATCACCAGGTGCTAAAAGGGGAGTTTATGATGTCAATTTTTCCAACATTAACGAATAAAACGTACGTCGTCATGGGGATTGCCAACAAGCGCTCGATTGCATGGGCGATTGCCAAAACGCTTGATGAGGCAGGGGCGAAGCTCGTGTTAACGTATGCGGCAGAACGATTCAAATCGGGTCTCGAGTCACTCGCGAGTGAGTTGAAGCAAGAAGCGATTCTACTTGAGTGTGATGTGACGAATGACGAAGCGATTGATTCAACATTCCGTTCGATTTACGAACAAGCGGGCGAGATTCAAGGAATCGCGCATTCGATCGCGTTTGCTGACAAAGAAGCATTGCGCGGTGAATTTTCAGAAATGACACGTGGTCAGTTCGCACAGGCGTTAGACATCTCAGCATATAGTTTGACGGCAGTCGTGAAAGCGGCGAAGCCTTACTTCGCACAAGACGCCTCCGTGATCACTCTCACGTACCTCGGCGGCGAGCGTGTCGTTCCGAACTACAACTTGATGGGTGTCGCTAAAGCGGCCCTTGATTCGAGTGTCAAGTATTTGGCGAACGAATATGGTCCTCACGGTGTGCGTGTCAACGCCATTTCAGCTGGTCCGATTCGTACATTGTCAGCCAAAGGGGTCGGCGATTTCAACAGTATCCTTTCTGAACTTGAACAGAAGGCGCCGTTGCGTCGAAATGTTTCGGCAGAAGAAGTGGCTTCGACAGGTCTCTTCCTCCTCTCGGGAATGGGAAGCGGCGTGACCGGAGAAGTCATTCACGTAGATAGCGGATACCATATTTTATAAGTTTGGGGAATGGCGCAGTGATGCGCCATTTTTGTATTACCTCGTGAATAAATCGGGTAAGGACCTATGAAGGAGGTCAGATCATGGGTCCTTATCAGATTGATTTTACTGTCGTGCAATACGTCAACCGACAAGTCCAGCCATCAGGTCGAGCGAGCATCGAACCGGTGACACGAATCAAGCGTGTCCAACGAATCCGACCTCGACGTGAAGAATGGCTTGAAGAAGAGCAAGAAAAAAACCCCGGTCGCTATGTCGACCGGAGCATATAAGGTTAGCCTCGGAAACGGAACGTCTCATAGACGTTCCATGTTTCGTTTTCGAGTTCATACATGACGGCCATCCGAGTGATCGTCTCTTCGAAATGAACCTGCTCCATCCGCATACGTTCAAGGACGTCGAAGAGCTCGGCATCGGTCAAATCTTGACCAATCGTGATGTGTGGCAAGAATTCATATTTTGGTGCTTGGCTGAGCACACTTTCATGCAGTCGTTGCTGAAGAGTCGACAAATCACGTGTCGGTAACACTTTTAAATACAAGACATTGTTCGTTGGTGCGAAAGACCGAACGCCATCGACTTTTAACTGAATCGGTTTAGTCGAATCCGCAACTTGTTGCAAGTACTCGAGTACTTTCGGCAAGTCTTCTTCTGACACCTCTGTCCGTTCTTTAATGGTCACGTGAGGTGAAATCAACGCATACTTTGTGTCATAGCGTTTTCGATAAGAGTTCGCAAAATCTTGCACTTGTTTTGACGGAAATAAGACTACCCCAATCTTCATTCCTCTTCCCCCTTTAATCGTTTAACCTACATGTTCATGATGACCGATTTAATGTGGGAAGTCAAAGCAGGGTTCGTCTTTTTTCAATTTTTCAGTATAATGGTTATATCATATAGAGAGACGATGACTCTCTGAACGAAGGGATGTGAAGCAGGATTTCGATCCTGCGCCTATTATGAAACACGTACCACACTCACGTGATGTCCGAGAAGCGGCTCGTGCTCGTTTGATCGAACGCGGGGTCACGATTGAATCGATTGCTGAAATCGTATACCAGATGCAGGCACCCTATTCGCCACATCTTTCTTTAAAAGATTGTATGGATTCTGTCGAGGCGGTTCTTGACAAACGTGAACTACAACATGCGATTCTCGTCGGGTCAGAGCTCGACATGTTGGCTGAAAAAGGCCAATTATCTGAACCGCTTCTGTCGATTATCGCCTCAGATGAAGGTTTATTTGGAGTGGATGAGACGATTGCGATCGGTGCCGTCAACACATATGGTTCGATTGCCGTTACGACTTTCGGATACTTAGACAAGGCAAAAATCGGTATCATCAAACAACTCGACACGAAGATGGATGATGGGCAAGTGCATACGTTTATGGACGATCTCGTCGGTGCCATCGCTGCCAACGCTTCAGGACGATTGGCGCACCGATTGCGAGATATGGTCGATTTCGGAGAAGAAGAGATGC
Source organism: Exiguobacterium sp. s140 (assembly GCF_018617035.1). GTDB lineage: Bacteria > Bacillota > Bacilli > Exiguobacteriales > Exiguobacteriaceae > Exiguobacterium > Exiguobacterium profundum. Next base: position 1,190,293 of record NZ_JACSJK010000001.1, on the reverse strand, counting down.
GTGAAAGAAAAGGGTTGTATTGATGAAGTGGACACCGCAAATGGTGGTCATCACCGGGACGTTCGCTTATGTGATCGTGTCGGTGTTTGTCGTTTTTGGGGCAGTCGATCCGATGAACACATTCGTATATGAATGGTTACAGCCGCTACCGGATCGAGTGTTTGCCTACGTGACAGAGCTAGGAAGTGTAAGAATACTTATAGGTATATCGTTTCTTGGGATGGTCTATTGGTTGGTTCGAGGTGATCGTATTGAGGCGTTTCGCCTTGTGATCATCGTCATCGTTACACTTGTTGTAACGCAAGTTCTAAAGCTTTTACATCGAATCGATCGACCGCTCATTGATGCATCCCTCGATGCAACGACATACAGTTTTCCGAGTGGACACGCCTCAGGGTCGCTGGCCCTATATGGATTGACAGCTTATGTACTGTATCGAAAGAAACAGTCGAAAGTCGTCATCTTCATTCTCTTGTGCCTCGTCCTTGCCGTTTCGCTCAGCCGTGTCATCTTGAACGTCCATTACTTCAGTGACGTGCTCGGCGGCTGGCTCGTTGCGTTGACGATGATTGCATTGTCTGAATGGATCATAAGGAGGAAAACGATTTGATCGTCGTGGTAGATGTAGAAAAATGGTTATTCGTTCAAAAAAAAGAAGCTGATGAGGCATCAGTTCCCACGATATTAGTGGAAAAGGATAGAAAAGGGGCGACATGGTTCACTTCGATGAAAATTTTGTTCCAGTTAAAGAAATGGACGAGCCGACGTCGTTTTGTTCCCCTTTTACTGTGTGATGAGCAGACCTATCGCGCATATGAAGTATTTCATGTCGATGCTGTGCCATCATTGGCTCTCCTCGACGGGGGACGGACGTTACTAGTGGACAATAAACGAGATGAGTCGTTTGATGTTGTGCTACGGGAAAGTGGATTGGATACAGAAAAATCGATTTTATTGTTTGCACTTCAATATATTGAACAGATGACGAATGAACCTGTCGCTTTTGCCGGTGATGAGTCGATTGATGCGACGCGGATCGTCCCGGCAACATTGTTAGACAAGACGGATCGCTTAGAATCAGGACGTCGTCTATTTGAATGGATGCATGATGAAGACTTACGTAAGGAGAATCAACATGACTGATTGGGAAATGACATTTCAACAATTATTGGACGAACAAGTGGATGAAGTGAACGTGCCACGCGAAGATTTTTTATCCGTTCGAACCATTTTGATTGAGAAAGGCTGGCTCTTTCAAGTAGTAGGAGAGGCCAAGCATGGTGGCGTGACGATTTATCGCAGAAACCCGGTCACGGCGAATTCATCATTGGAAGAAACGAAGGAATGAAATGACTTCAGTCAAAACAACAAGGTCTGCCTCCCACATGGAGAGCAGACCTTGTTTTGTTTAAGCGTTTGAAGCGAGTTTGATTTTTTGTCGTTTCATCTTGTGTAGTAACCAAGCATAGAGGACTTCACAAGAGTTGTGAGGAAGGGTCAGCTCCACAAGAGGGTGAGCGTGACCAAATATAGTGAAGCGCGAATGGTCTTCGTCGAGCAGAGAGACTTGAATATCCGTCGCATCCTGTAGTGAAATGCGTTGTTCCCCTGCGTGAGCATCTTTAAGTTTCAGCATTTTTCCATTCGTCGCAAACTTGGTGAACGATGAGACTCCTTGTACTTTCAGTTGTTCCATTTCGTGTATCTATCCATCGCGTGATGAATAGATTTTCACCTCGCTTTCTCTATATTGCCTTCCATTCCTCCAGAAGGTTATTCCTAGTATAACGCCTCGTTCGAAAAAGAAAAGTGTTAATTTAACAAAAAATTAAGACAATTTGTTATCAATTTTTAAGAATAGCGTTCAACCCTGTCCAGTATAGGCATAAGGTTGAAACAATCGGTCTGAAAATAACAAAAAAGAACCTCATTTCCAGAGGTTCACAACTATTCATTACATGTATGACCTTATAATCGTTCAATCTGCCATGTACGACGACGGTACAACAATTGCCCTTTTAAGGCGATGGATTCTTTCTTCGCATCGAAGTCTTCTTCAAGAACAGACATGTCTTCATAACGGCCCGCTACATAGAATGAGATGACGATTTGTCGATTGAACAAACTGCGTTTCGTATGATCGAAATCGATGATCAGACCTTGAGGTGCCAAATCGAGTAATTCATCGATGACGGGAAGTGGAATCGGAACAAAACTGATGTTACGAATGTCACGATCGAGTTTACTTTGCAACATGTTTTGGACGAAATGATTGATTGTCGACCAATCGCGAATATAAAGACTGCTATGTCGATCGTTTGCTTCATTGAAGAACACAATCTCATTATCGAGCGAATCCAAGAACGGCTTCTTGATTCCGCGTTCCATATGACTTAAAAACAAGATTTCTGCAATTTCATGATCGGACAGAGTTTCGAGCGTATTGTAGTCCGGAAAATCGATCGCCGTAAACGTTGTTTGGTTATTCAAATACTTAGACGAGAACGAAGATAGTTCGTGCGCTTCAATATAACGGAAACGCGACCTCGAGGATTGTCTCATCCCTTTGATGTCCGTTCGACAAATAATCATCGGTCTCGTCACGGAAAGCGCTTCTGTTACATCCGCCAACGTCACACCATGCAGTGTGAAGCGTTGGACGTCCCGGTCTTGCTTCAAATAAAAGAGTTGTTTTGACATATGGTATCCCCTCAGTTTGACATACTACGATTATAGTAGCAAAAACACGTGTTTTCTGCCATCTTGAGACGGTACCAGAGGGTTGAGTTCGATACATTTGGGAAAATAGAAGTATAATTGAGGAAACGAATAGGAAAGGCGGGTTCCACATGTGGGGATTAAAACGTAGTTTTCCTGAGCTCGCTACGCCCCGGTTTATCCTGCGAGAGCTAGAACCGCGTGATGCTAGAGCACTTTATACCATTTTATCCACTGAGGAAGTGATGCGATATTATGGGTCGGACCCGTTGCTTGCCGTCTATGAGGCGAAGAACGTGATCGCTTACTTTAAGGATCAATTTCAGCAAGGGAAGGCCATTCGTTGGGCGATATGCGATCGGATGACGAACGAATTGGTCGGAACGATTGGATTTCATAATTGGACGCCCCAATATTATCGCGCCGAAATCGGGTTTGAGGTTTCCCCTCACTATTGGAGACAAGGGGTGGCTTTCGAAGCTGCTTCAGCTGTCATCCAATATGGTTTTGAAGAATTCAAGTTTCATCGAATCTCTGCGTTGGTCGCACCAGGGAATGAAGGGTCGAATCGACTCGTTCAAAAATTGGGATTTATTGAAGAAGGACTTCTACAAGATTATGCATATAGCCATGGCCGATTCATGGATTTGACGATGTATCGGCTACTCAAAACAGAATGGGAAGAAAAGGAGCACTCGATGATATGAAAGCACTCGTATTGCTACATGGGCTGTGTGGTTCTCCAAAGTACTTTGAACAGTTGGAACCGTTATTGAATGCCGAAGTTCACGCGCTCACATTACCTGGTCATGCCGGGACGGACGTGGGACCAGAAACGATGGATCAATTTGCGGACTGGGTCATCGGAGAAATTCGTCTTCGGGGTCTTGTCCGTCCGCTCGTATGTGGGCATTCTTTCGGAGGCTATGTGACGACTAACCTCGTGCGTCGCTATGGAACAGAAATATCGGGATTTGGATTGATTCACTCGACGGCGGCCGCTGATACAGAAGCGGCGCGGGAAAAGCGAAACGGTGCCATCAATCAAGTCATCGAAGAAGGGATCGAGCCGTTTATTGACGGAATGATTCCAAATGTCTTCTCAAGCGATTCCGACCCGGCGCTCATCCAACAAGCGATCGCAATCGGATATGAAATGACGGTCGAGGGAATCGTGAACGCGCAACAGGCAATCCGCGATCGTGAAGACGAAGTGGACACTGTTGAAACGACTGACCTCCCCGGTCTATTCATTTACGGCTCAAAAGACCCGAATATGAATGAGGAGCGGGCGTTTTTAGGTGCGTCACGACATACGAAAGCAATCGTTCCGTTCAGTCATATGGGGATGATGGAAGCCCCTGAAGAAGAAGCGAAAATCGTGAACGAATGGATGCGGGAGGTAGAACATGGAAACCTATAAATTAATCGCTATGTCAGGAAGTCTTCGCAAGAAATCTTTCAATACTGCTCTTTTGCATTCGATCATTGAACTGGCTCAAGAGGATTTCGACATTGAAGTCGTCTCCATCGAACTTCCACTGTTCAATGACGATTTGATTGATCCGGATGAACCGGAAGTTGTGGCCGCATTGAAGCAAGCTGTTCGGGAAGCTGATGGGTTATTGATTGTCACCCCTGAATATAACCATAGCATCCCGGGCGTCCTGAAGAATGCAATCGACTGGCTTTCGCTCGAGCCAGGAACGCCACTTCGGGATAAACCGGTCATGATCGCCGGGGCCTCGCCGGGCATACTTGGAACCGCCAGATGCCAAATCCATCTCCGACAAGTATTTGCCACAAATCGTGCAAATGTTTTACCGGGAAATGAAATTTTCATCACGCATTGTAAAGAAAAGATTGATGATAGAGGGTTGCATGATGAGAAGTCGATTAATCAAATCAACAAAACATTATTGGAATATCGTAAATGGATTGAATTTTGGAAGCGTAACGCAAAAAATTAACTTGAAGTCGCTCATGTTGTTTGATAGAAAGGAATTGTGAAAACAAACACAAGAGGAGCGACACCAAAATGGAAACTTACATCGAACTGTACAATGGCGGCGAATTGGGTGATCGGGCGGTAATGAACGATGGGATGACATTTGGACGGATGACGATTATTGAATTGTTCTATCAATCCAATCATATTTTTGGTTACGTGAAAGAAGATGGTGAAAAACGTTTCTTCCTTGAACCGATTTCAGAGGACGACACGTTTACTGTGGATGGGACGACGTATTCACTCCAACAGTTTATCGCGTTGTTTTAAGTAAATAGATGGTTGATCGAACGCAAGCGACTCGCTTGCGTTTTTTTGTCATTTTCGTCACGATGAAGAGTGAGGTGATGAGGATGAAACTAGTAGCAATCGAACCGACACCAAGTCCGAATAACTTGAAAATCATTGTGGACCCTCCGTTTGAAGGGAGAGGCACAACGTACGACAAAGCGAGTACGGATGCCCCAGCCATCATTCAAGAAATCATCGGGCTTCGAGGCGTCAAATCCGTTTACGCCGTGTCTGATTTTCTCGCTGTCGAGCGACATCCGAAACATGATTGGCATGACGTCATGAATGAGATCCGACGGGCGTTCGGGGAACAAGTTGAGGAAGTCGAATCCACAAAGATGGATACGGACTATGAACCGGTCCATGTATCCGTTCAATTCGTGCTCGATGTACCGATGCAATTAAAACTCGTCAAAGGGGACGAGGAAAAACGAATCGGATTGTCGAAACGATTCGTCGATGCAGCGATGGAAGTTCAAGCACAAGTGAAGAATGTCATTCAAGACCGTCGTTGGGTAGAACAAGCCCCACGTTATGGTGAATTGGATGAAGTCAGTGTCGTCGCACAAGAAGAATTGGAAGCGGCGTATCCTGAAGAGCGCATCGAGCGGATCGTGGCCCGAGCGTTTGGTCGAGAAGCGGATTTTGAGGCGAACGCGAACCATCTGCAGTCGGATAATTGGAAAGATCGGATGGCATTCTTGGATGAACTCGAAATCCAGCATGAAAACATGCCTTATTTCCGTCGTGCCTTGGAAGATTCCGTGATGGCGATCCGTCGACAGGCGGTCGTCATGATCGGGATGTTTGAAGAGCGACGTGAGGAATATGTCACATATATCGAACAAGCCTTAGTGGACGCTTCTCCTATTGTGCGGCGGACGGCTGGGGATACGGTCTCCGACTGGGCATTACCTCAGTCCCAACCTTCCATGATTGAGGCGTTAAAGGATAAAAACAAACTCGTACGTTGGCGAGCGGCTCGTTTCTTATTCGATTGTGGAGATGAGCGGGCTGTATCTGCCTTGTCGATTGCGGAGGAAGACCGCGAGTTCGAGGTCTCTTTACAAGCGCGACTTGCGAAAGAGCGGATCACGAGCGGCGAGACAGCACTCGGGACAGTATGGCAACAAATTTCGAACCGGTCGAAATGAGATTTCGTTCGACATGTATTGAATCAAATTGATTTACAATTTAAGGTAAAGAGGAGCGTCTGTAGTACGGATTGCTCCTTTTTTTCATGAAATCATATGCACATTTCCCCAATTGACTAACATTTGATGTAAACGTTTCGACAATAGGTAAAATGTCATTGTTGTGCTGTCGAACGATAGGACATATATCTTGGTTTCAGATTGGTACACTAGGTTTATCACAGATGAACAAAGGAGCCATACTTATGATATTGTTTGCAGAAACGCCTGAACTTGTAGCTTATAAGGAAGTAGTAGGAGAAACGATGGTCGTCACGTTTGAGTCGATGCACAGTGAGACGTTCTCTATCACGGCTCAAGTCCGGTCTGATCTCGATATCGCAGATTCATTGTTCATGACCGGTTGGCAACAATACATGGAACAAGCTAAAGTTTCGTAAAAAAGGTAAATAATATAAGGAAAATCATTACAAACGTCTGCACATTGTATACACTAGTGCTATAGACGTTTTTTATTTTGTTGAGGAGAGTGGGATTCATGAAGAAAACTTGGTTGCTCGCCGTAGTGACGGCAATCTTATTAGTCGTAGCGGGATGTGGGAAAGAAGAGGCGAAACCGAGTCAAGTAAACAGTGATTCGTCTGAACCACCGGCTCCACTGACGCTCGACACGGAAATGGCATACGATGCGTCGGCAAAAACGTTATCAGCTACGATTTCGATGACAAACCCAAATGAGGAAGCAGTCGATGTAACGTTTAATTCGTCGCAACGTTTTCAGTTAGTTGTCAAAAAAGGGGATCAAACCGTATTTGATTACGGAAGTGATTATATGTTCACAGAATCTTTAATTGAGGAAAAATGGGAAGCGAATGATAAAAAAGTATTCTATGAAGTCTTCCCATTGACATTAGAACCAGGCGAATATTCGGTCGAAGTGATTGGGCTCGGTCAAGTTGACGGGGCACCTGAAATTGCTGTGACAGATGAGACGACGTTCACCGTTGAATCTGCTGCAACAGAAACTCCGGATGAAGGTACGTCAGAAACACCGGAAGAAACGCCTGCTACAGAGCCGCAGTCGGACGGCACGTTCCGTGATGTACAAATTGACTTGAATGACACGATGATTCAAGTGAGCGGGTATACGGATGAGGTCGAGTTTGAGTGGTCTGTATCAGACGGACATAATGTTTACGCTCAAGGCGCAGCCGAAGTGACCGGCGGTGGTTTCTCGTTTGGGGTATTGCTCGATGAAGCACCGGCGAAAGATCAACCATTGTTCTTAGAGATGACACCAATCGGTGGAGAGGTCACATCATTTAAAGTTCAATAAAACCATGGCGGAAACTGTTGTTTCCGTCTTTCTTTTTGAGACGCTAGTTGACGGGGGATAAGGATTATCAGACAATAAAGCAAAATGAGAGCATAGTGGGAGGGTAATCCATGCAACAACAGATCATTGAATCAACACATGTCAAACCGACCATCAACCCGAAAGAAGAAATTCGTCAACGTATCGACTTCTTGAAAGCATATGTGAAACGGGCTGGTGCGAAAGGACTCGTCTTAGGGATCTCAGGCGGGCAAGACTCGAGCCTTGCCGGAAAGCTATGTCAACTCGCCATGGAAGAGCTTCGAGAAGAAACGAGTGACGAGTATACATTTTATGCAATCAGATTGCCGTATGGTGAGCAACACGATGAGCATGACGCACAACTTGCGCTTGAGTTCATTCGTCCGGACAAATCGTTCACTGTCAACATCAAGCCTGCTGTTGACGCATCGGTTGAAGCGTTTCACCGTGCAACGGGCCTCGAATTGAGTGACTTCCATAAAGGGAACACGAAGGCACGTGAGCGGATGAAGGCACAATACGACATTGCGGCAACATTCGGTGCCCTTGTGGTCGGAACAGACCATGCTGCGGAATATGTGACAGGATTTTATACAAAACACGGTGACGGAGCTTGTGACCTCACACCGTTGACCGGTTTGAACAAACGTCAAGGAAAAGCACTTCTCCATGAACTTGGAGCGCATGAGCGTGTGATTTATAAGGTGCCGACGGCCGACCTTGAAGATGGTCGCCCTGGACTTCCTGACGAAGTCGCACTCGGTATGACGTATGATCAGCTGGACGACTATTTGGAAGGAAAGACAATCGACCCGACAATCGCCGAGCGAATCGAGACAATTTTCAAACGTTCACGCCACAAGCATCACATGCCTGCCTCGTTGTACGACGAATGGTGGCAATAAAAAAAGGAGGAGCTGTCTCGAGACAGCTTCTCCTTTGTTGTTTCACGCTTTTTTAAGTGGGACGAACTGAATGATCAGGATGCAGGTGAAGGCGATGAAACTGAGGAGTGGGATGGTGACGAATCCAAAATAGTTGACCCAACGAATCAGGCAGTCGTTCGTACAGAAGGCTTCGCCGTTCGGGATCCGTTCTAAAATGACATGATACAGACTGATACACCATCCGGCACCGGCCATAATCCCTACGAACAAGCGGTTGACGTCTCGTGCAGTCAACATGATAGTCAAGTAGTAGATGGCTAGTGGATACATAAAGATGCGTTGGAACCAACACAGCTTACAAGGTAAAAAGAGCATGACCTCTGAAAAATAAAGGCTGCCGAGCGTCGCGACGGTCGCGACGATAAAGGCGAAATGATGACGTTGCATCAGATTTCCTCCTAACAATCAAATTGATGATTAAACATGATATGATACATTGAAACAAATACTTATTCAGTATACAATCTTTCAAACGATAGAGAAACAGGTGACGTGATGCAAGTTTCGGAAGTAGAAGTGTTAATTATTCTTGCGGAAGAATTGAATATGCGGAAAGCAGCCGAGCGATTGTTTGTCTCACAACCAGCGCTCAGTCAACGGCTCGTGACCATCGAACATCAGTGGGGGAAGAAGATTTTCGTTCGCTCCACAAGAGGGCTCGCATTGACGCCAGATGGAGAGAAAATCATCGAGTTCGCCAAAAAGATGTACAGTGAAGAACAAGAACTAAGGGGCGAACTGACGGCCAACCAAGGAGAAGTGTACGGAACGTTGAAAATAGCCGTCGCCTCCATCATGGGACAGTATTGGCTACCCAAGGTATTGAAGACGTTCGTCGAACGCTATCCGTCCGTCCGTGTCAAATTGGTCACCGGATGGTCGAGCGAAATGATGCGTTACATGCTCGAAGAGAATTTCCATATCGGAATCATCCGAGGAAATCCGGATTGGCGAGGGGAACGGATGAAGTTGTTCTCTGATTCCTTGCATTTGGTCGATCTGAAAATGACCGACCTCTCTCAACTAAAAAACAACGAGCGCTCGTTTATTCAATTCAAGAGCGACTCGACGTATTACCAGGAAATATTAGAGTGGTGGCAGGAACGGTTTTCGAGTCCACCTCTGACGACGCTGGTCGTCGATCAAATCGAGACATGCAAACAGATGGCGTTACACGGAATCGGGTTCGCGATTCTCCCGGAATCGACCATCAAAGATGTGAATGAGATGAATAAGATTCCATTGACGTCGTCGGGTGGCGTGCCGCTCGTCCGGGACACGTGGATGCTTTCAACAGAATCGATGTTGGAGCTGGCGCAAGTCCAGGCGTTTTGGAAGATCGTCGAAGAAATTACGAAGGAGACTGAGTTATGAATTGGGCAATTGAAGCGAGAAGACAGCTGCATTTAATTCCGGAAGCCGGATATGAAGAGTTCAAAACACAAGCGACACTTGAGCAATTGATTCGATCGCTTGATTCGTCACGTGTTCATATCACGCACTGGCGAACAGGTCTTTTCGTCCGTGTAGATGGTCTCGTCGGTGAGAAGACGATTGGATATCGAGCCGATATGGATGGACTGCCCATCACGGAAGAGACGGGGCTAGAGTTCGCATCGATTCACGAAGGCATGATGCATGCATGCGGACATGATGTGCACATGTCAATCGCACTTGGATTAATTAAACGAGCGGTCGAGGAACCGCTTAACCATCACCTTGTCGTCTTTTTCCAACCGGCCGAAGAGGGACCGGGTGGTGCCGAACCGATGGCGAAATCAGAATTGTTCTATCACTTCCGCCCGGATGCATTGTTCGGCTTACATGTCGCACCTGAATATCCTGTCGGCATGGTCGCGTCACGACCGGGCGTGTTGTTCGCGAGTGCGCGAGAGCTCCATATCACCATTCATGGAAAAGGGGGGCATGGTGCTTTCCCTCACGCGGGAATTGACGCTGTCATCGTTCAGGCCGCTCTCATCATGCAACTGCAAACGATTGTGTCTCGTAACATTGACCCGATGGGAAGTGCGGTCGTCAGTATCGGAAAAGTCGCAGCAGGAACGAAAGAAAATATTATCGCCGATACGGCCAAACTGGATGGGACGGTCCGCGCCTTGTCTGACAAAGAAATGGTCGTGCTGGAAAGCCGGATTCGTCAAATCATCGCCGGAGTCGAGATGACGTATAACGTGCAAATCGACCTTGAATTCGGCAATCGGTATCACGAAGTCGTCAATGACGAACGTTATCTTTATCAATTCGAGGAAGCGGTTGAAGAAGTCGGCTATTCTTATAAAACATGTGTCCCTGCCATGACGGGTGAGGATTTTGGATATATGTTGAAACAGGTCCCCGGATTTATGGTTTGGTTAGGAGTGAACGATATGGGGTCAGGACTCCATCAATCGACACTCAACCCGGATGAACGTTCGATCGAAGTGGCCATCGATCTATTCGACCATTACTTCCGAACTGTCATGATTCAATAACACGAAGTGGTCTCGATTGAGCCCGCTTTTAGTGTGCCCAAAAAGGAGTGAACGAGTGAGAAAAAGGGAAACATTTATTCATGTAAAGCGACGATTTTGTGGCGATTGCTCAAATGTGAACATTTTGCGAACTCGAGCATTGAGACATTACAGCGCAATATAAAATCATTATGATGTAAGTATCGAAGGGTATTCATCTGTGATTGTCGTTTCATACATGGGTTCGAAGCGATAGAGAGAGATAGGAGGTAATCAATAGATGTTTCAAGATCCTGTCCTGATGAGTCGAGCATTGACGGCACTCACATTAGGTTTTCATGTGATTTTTGCCACACTCGGCGTCGGGGTTCCACTTTTAATTTTATTGGCAGAATTTTTAGGAATTCGTAAAAAAGACCCGAAATACACGCTCATGGCTCGACGCTGGTCGCGCGGCTATGTCGTGACGGTAGCGGTTGGGGTTGTGACGGGTACGGCCATCGGTCTGCAGCTTTCACTCCTATGGCCAAACTTGATGCGCGTTGCGGGTCAAACGATTGCGCTCCCGCTTTTCATGGAAACGTTCGCCTTCTTCTTTGAAGCGATTTTCCTTGGTATTTACTTGTACACGTGGGATCGATTTAAAAATCCGTGGCACCACATGCTCCTCGGGATTCCGGTTGCCGTCGGTGCATTGTTCTCAGGGTTCTTTATCACAACGGTAAACAGTTTTATGAACCAGCCTGTAGGGTTTGATATTGTCGATGGTCGATTGGCAAATGTCAGCCCGCTCGAAGCGATGTTCAGTCCGGCCATGCCGACGAAAATGGCACACGTGTTGACTTCGGCTATTTTAACATCCGCGTTCATTCTAGCTGCGATCGCAGCCGTTCAGTTGTTACGTCAACGTCGAAATCAACTCGACAAGATGTCAATCGAGTATCATAAGAAAGGTCTTCGTCTGACGATGACGGTCGCTTTGATCTTTGCGATCGCGACAGCGCTTGTCGGTGACTTCTCAGGTAAATATTTGGCTCAGTATCAACCAGATAAATTAGCAGCTGCAGAATGGCATTTCGAAACCTCCTCCGAGGCCGAATTGATTTTGGGCGGATGGTTAGAAGATGATGGGCAAGGTGGCTATGAAGTTCGAGGCGCCTTGAAGATTCCTTACGCCCTCTCTATTCTTGCAGGTGGTGTCCCGAACTATGAAGTGACGGGTCTCAATGAATTTGCGAAAGAAGATCAACCGCCGCTCTTCGTTCACTATCTATTTGATGCGATGGTCGGAATTGGGATGCTTCTCGCGCTCATCTCCTTCCTGTTCGTACTCGGACGATATATTAAACGTTTGAACCAGTTCAGCAAGCCGATGCTCTTTGCGATTGCAGCCGGTGGACCTCTTGCCATGGCGGCGATTGAGTTTGGTTGGTTCTTCGCTGAGTTTGGTCGTCAACCTTGGGCGTTATATGAGTTGATGCGTACGAGTGAGGCAGCTACGACATCAGCGAACGTCGGTTGGATGCTTGTCGCTTTCGCGATCCTCTACGCGGTACTCGGAACAGTGACTGTGGTTGTCCTATCACGCCTGTTCAAAGAGAATCCGGTAGGAAAAGAACTAAAACAATCCGAGCATCGTGGTGAAGCGATGTTTGCGGATGAAGTGTGATCGGAGGATATGACATGCAAATTCAAGAATTAGGGATTGCCGTCTTATGGACGTTTCTATACGGCTACCTCATCGTCGCATCGATTGACTTCGGTGCAGGCTTCTTCGCTTTCTATAGCCGCTATACGAAACGTGATCACTTAGTGAACCGTCTCGTCAAACGGTATTTGTCACCGACATGGGAAGTCACGAACGTATTCTTCGTGTTCTTCTTTGTCGGGATTGTCGGATTCTTTCCGGACACTGCTTATTACTATGGTACGGCCTTGCTCGTTCCAGCGTCTGTCGTGTTAATCTTGCTTGCGATTCGTGGTAGCTTCTATGCGTTCGCTAACTATGGGTCAAAGGAGAGCACGCTCTATATGTTCCTCTATGGGGCGACGGGATTACTCATCCCAGCTTCGATGTCGACGGTCTTAACTGTCAGCCAAGGTGGTTTCATCACAGAGACAGAGAACGGCGTCTTCTTTGACGGGGCGAAGTTGTTCACCAACTTCTACTCGTGGACGGTCGTCATCTTGGCGATTGTCTCTGTCCTCTATATTAGTGCCATGTTCCTCTTGTTCTATGCGGACAAGGCACGTGACCAAAATGCCGTCGAACTTGTTCGAAAATGGGCTCTATTTTGGAGCGTCCCGACGATTATCGCATCGGGTCTCGTCTTCTTCGGGTTGAAGTCGCAAGCTGCGTGGCATTACGAAAGCATCCTAGGAGGGAACTGGTGGTGGTTTGCGATGAGCTTCTTGTTCTTCGTCATCGCCGTCTCCTTCGTTTATATGAAACGAAATTACGGGATTGCCTTCTTGATGGTCATGGGTCAGTTCTTCATGGCATGGTTCGGCTACGGATACTCTCACTTGCCATACATCCTGTATCCGTATATCGATATTAATGGAAGTGTCGTCAACGAGTCGATGGCGGTGGCACTTGTCATCGTATTCATCTTAGGGTTGCTCCTACTCGTTCCGGCGCTCTATCTCTTGCTCCGTTTGTTCTTGTTCGACAACGACTACGTACGAGGGAAACGCTCGAGTGGAAAAGCATAATGGCAAGAACGGGATTTCCTTTATTTGAAGGGAATCCCGTTTTGTTTTTTATATAGAGTTTTGAAGTGGAATCAGTTACACTGAACGAAGAATCAAGAAGAGAACATGTGTAGGAAAGGGATGTAGCATCATGACAGGTGAATTTGCAGTCATCGGGTTAGGACGATTTGGAGGGTCGATCGTCCGAGAATTGTCTTCAAATGGATATGACGTCCTCGCCATCGATTCAGATGAGGAACGTGTCAATGAGTTTATGGGATTGGCAACCCATGCCGTGATTGCCGATACAACAGATGAGAATGTGTTAAAGAGTTTAGGGATTCGTAACTTTGAACATGTGATCGTCGCCATCGGGGAGAATATTCAAGCTTCCATTTTGACGACGTTGATTTTAAAGGAACTCGGTGTCCAAATCATCACGGTCAAGGCGACGAACGATTACCATGAAAAAGTACTCCGTCGAATCGGGGCGGATAACATCGTCCACCCTGAGCGAGATATGGGCGTACGAATTGCCAATGGGTTGATGAGCCAGAGTATCCTCGACTACCTCGAATTATCGAATGAACATTCGATTGTCGAAATTAAAGCATCGGACAAGTTATCGAACAAATCCCTCATCGATTTGGACTTGCGAGCGAAGTACGGGGTGAACATCGTCGCGATTCGTCGCGATGACGATGTCCTGATTTCTCCTCAAGCGGATGAGATGATTTTATCGGAAGATATTTTGATCATCATCGGGAAGGATACCGATTTGGATCGACTAGAGCGCACACTTCGTTCGAGATAAAAGAAAAGACCTTTGGAGCGATGCCGCGATCGTTGAATCGATTGATCCAACTCGACGGTTTGACTCCAAGGGTCTTTTTTAGATGAGCTTCATCGCCTTTAGGCCGTACTCGATTCCATCTTCAAGGATGGATTTCGTGACGAAATCCGCCACGTCTTTCGCTTCAGTGCGACCATTGCCCATGGCGATTCCTGTCCCTACATACTGAAGCATGGCCAAGTCGTTCAATGCATCTCCGAAAGCATACGTATTCTCCAGACGGTAGCCGTTGGTCTCAATAAAGTGACGGATGCCGTCTGCTTTACTGGCTCCCTTATTGATCACGTCCATCGCATGAGGATGCCAACGTATAAAATCGAACTCACGATAAGCATTGATATAACGATGCTCGTCTTCAGGCGTGCAGTACAGTAACGTCTGATACACATCCTCTTCTGCGTGGAAGTTCGGTTCGAATGAAGGGATCGGCATGTCGAGTTCGCCGAGCGATTGTTCAACGATGGCGTCGTTCGGTTTTGAAGCACCACCACGGTCCTGTCCCAAATAGACGAGAGTATGGTCATTTGAAGAAGCGTGCGTCGTCAAGCGACCGAGTGCATCTTTCGAGAGCGTGTTACGATAGACGATTTCACCTT
The DNA here is from genome assembly GCF_018617035.1 of Exiguobacterium sp. s140. Classification (GTDB taxonomy): domain Bacteria; phylum Bacillota; class Bacilli; order Exiguobacteriales; family Exiguobacteriaceae; genus Exiguobacterium; species Exiguobacterium profundum. The sequence goes on along the minus strand of NZ_JACSJK010000001.1, from coordinate 1,175,204 downwards.
TGTGCACGACAATCTGACCGTTGTAACAAACGAGACTATCAATCCCGACACGTTCTGGGATGTCGGATAGCATGGCCGGTCCTCGTCCCGTCGCGATGAACGTCTCGACGCCGTTTGCCTGAAGTGCTTGAATCGCTGAAATCGTGGAAGGCGGGATATAACTACCTTCATGTAAAAGCGTGCCGTCAATGTCGAAGAAAACAACCTTTTGATCTTCCATTTGATTCACCATTCTTTCTCTTTATCTAAAAAATATGTTTTCTGAACCCACTAAAAGGATAACACGAAATAGGGAAACTACCACGAATATCACATCGTTAGTGAAATATTGTCATGATATGAGCTATAATGAAAAAAGAATCTTACGGGCATATTCGAGAATCACTTATGTTTCACATAGATGTATTAATAATTGAAGTAAGGAGAGATTAAATGAAGTTTGTTAAGAACCACCAAACAGCCGTGTTCGCATTGGGCGGACTCGGAGAAATCGGGAAGAACACATATGTTGTTCAATTCCAAGATGAAATCATCGTCATCGATGCGGGAATCATGTTCCCAGAGGATGACTTGCTTGGAATCGACTATGTGATTCCTGATTACTCGTACTTGATTAAAAACAAGGACAAAGTAAAAGGGGTATTCATCACTCACGGTCACGAAGACCATATCGGGGGAATTCCATTCTTATTGAAGCAAGTACAATTGCCGATTTATGCGACGAAACTCGCGCTCGGATTGATCAAAGTTAAACTTGAGGAGCATGGGTTGCTTCGTGAGGCGGAGCTCCATGAGATTGATGAGGATTCACTCATCAAGTTCCGTAAGACGAGCATCTCGTTCTTCCGCACGACGCACTCGATTCCGAACTCACTCGGTGTCGTCGTCAAGACGCCACAAGGGAACATCGTCCATACGGGTGACTTCAAGTTCGACTTCACTCCGGTAGGCGAGCCGGCAGACCTTGCCAAGATGGCGGAAATCGGAAAAGAAGGCGTACTTTGTCTCTTGTCCGATTCAACAAATGCAGAAGTGGAAGGCTTCACGATGAGTGAGAGCGTGGTCGGTGGGACGATTAGTGAGACGTTCCGGAAAGCGGACGGTCGAATCATCTTTGCGACGTTCGCATCGAACATCTATCGCTTGCAACAAGTGGTCGATGCGTGTGCCGAGACAGGTCGTCATCTCATGATTTTCGGTCGTTCGATGGAGAAAGTCATGACGATCGGACAAGAACTCGGTTTCATCAACGTGCCAAAGGGTATGATTATTGAGGCGAATCAGATGCGTCACTACGACCCGAATGAAATCGCGATTCTTTGTACCGGATCGCAAGGGGAACCGATGGCAGCGCTCAGCCGTATTGCAAATGGGACGCACCGTCAAGTGTCGATCATTCCTGGGGATACGGTCATCTTCTCTTCTTCTCCAATCCCAGGTAACGCCATCTCGGTCGGGAAGACGATTGACCAGTTGTATAAAGCGGGAGCGGATGTTGTCTACGGTAAGTTGACGAACATTCATACGTCAGGTCACGGTTCGCAACAAGAACAGTTGTTGATGATTCGTCTTCTGAATCCGAAATTCTTCATGCCGATTCACGGCGAGTACCGTATGTTGAAAAAGCATGCTGAGCTTGCTGAATCGGTTGGAATCCCGAAAGAGAACAGTTTCGTTATGGATAATGGCGAAGTGCTTGCTGTCGACTCGGAGTCGGCTGCGGTCACTGGTAAAATTTCTGCGAACGCTGTGTATATTGATGGGAATGGAATTGGTGATATTGGGAATATCGTATTAAGGGATCGCCGCATTCTGTCTGAAGATGGACTTGTTGTTGTCGTCATCAGCATCGATGGCAAGACGCGCAAACTCGTCTCAGGACCAGATATCATCTCACGTGGATTCGTCTACATGCGTGAATCAGGTAGTCTGATTCGTGATGGCGAACGATTGTTGAAGAAAACCGTCGAACAAGGATTGTCCAATAAGCAGATGAAGTGGTCGGAGATGAAGCAACTCGTCTCAGACACCCTCACACCTTACTTGGCACAAAAGACGCGGAGACACCCAATGGTCCTGCCGATTATTATGGAAGTATGATTTGACGGGCTGTAGGAGACTACAGCTCGTTTTTTTCACCGCAAAAGAGGAGGGGGAGCTTATGGCGAAGAAAAAGGGGAAGAAAGGGTGGCTGAAATGGGGAGCCGCAATCATTGCGGTCATTTTTCTCATCACGCTCGTTTATCATCAAGTCAAACCATTACCGGAAGGCGTGTCGAGACAATCTGAACCGTACCTCATCACAGATGACCAAATCGATTTTCTTCATGATTTGACCTATCAAGGGGAAGATACAGAGATTGTCGAACAGGAGATATTTAGTGAAGTTGAACGAGCGATACGTGAGGCAAAAGAATATATCGTCATGGACTTTTTCTTATTCAATCCTTATTCGAATGAAGACCGACAATATCCGGACATTACATCGCGCCTATCTTCAGCATTGCTTGAGCAAATGAAACGATATCCGGACTTGAAAGTCGTCTTCATCACGGATGACATCAATACCAGCTATAACGGTCATGTTTCTGACCACTTCGATGTACTGGAGGAGGCAGGGGTAGAAGTCGTGTACACAAATCTCGATGCTCTTCGTGACCCGAATATTTTATACTCCACGTTTTACCGGATGGCGATTCAGTGGTTCGGCAATAGTCAAGACGGATGGCTACCGAACCCGATGGCCTCTTCGGCACCGGACATTACGGTACGTGCATATTTAAGGTTGCTCAATATCAAAGCGAACCATCGAAAAGTGATGGTCACCGAGAATGAAGGCTTTGTACTTTCCGCTAATCCACATGATGCCAGCGGATATCACTCGAATGTCGGTGTCCATTTAAAAGGACCGATTTTAAAAGAAATCGTTGAAGGTGAGCAAGCGGTCGCGACGTTCTCTAAAGGGGATGCACGGCGCTTCCCAGATGATGAAGCGCTGTCGAAGATTGAAAATGCGCCGAGCGAGGCACCGATGGAGATTCGTTATGTCACGGAAGGGAAGATTCAAGAGTCGGTGCTCGATGCAATGAATGGGGCGGACGATGGGGACACCATCTGGATCGGAATGTTCTATTTGGCAGATCGGAATATTATCCAAGCAATCGAGGATGCCGCCGGGCGCGGGGTGAAGGTGAACTTGATCCTCGATCCGAACACGAATGCCTTCGGTCGATCGAAATCAGGGTTACCGAACTTACCGGTGACGGCAGAACTGAACACCGTCAACCCGGAGCAAATCGAGATTCGCTGGTATGATGTCGCCAAGGAACAATATCATCCAAAAATCCTGTATGTGGATGGTGAAGAAAAGACCGTTGTCTTAGGATCGGGGAACTATACGACCCGGAACATGAACGATTACAACCTAGAGGCAGACGTCGAAGTGACAGGAGAAGTGGATACAGCCTTCTTTGATGAAGTGGACGAGTATTTTAATCGTCTATGGAACAATGAGAATGGCACGTATACGGTAGCGTATGATGAGATTCAAACCGATCTCCCAATCGGAAAGTATATGATGTATTGGCTCCAAAAAGTCACATGGACGATGACGTATTAAAAAAACAGCTATCCTCAAAATTTGGGGATAGCTGTTTTGACGTTAGTTCGTCTCGATTGGATTAAACTCATTCGTGTATTCGTATAAGAATTTCCCAGTCTCTTTCAAGACGTCACTTTTACGGTGAAGCGAGAAATGGTCGTACGGTACCGTTTCTGTCTGAATGTTATTCGTATACTCTTCCAGTAACAGAGAACTCGCCGGCTCAATCAAATTGAATTCACCGCCTCGTCCAGAGAAGGAGAGTACCTGAACGGACCTTGGCCATGTCTCAAGCTTAGACTGGAATGCTTGTAGTCCGTCTGAGTTAGGGGACAAATCACGGATGGCAGGGCTTCCGGTGTTAATGCCGAAGTTACTGGCAGATAATCCGAAGTTCGCAAGGCGTGTCCCGCCGAATGGGCTATCGAACGTTACAAACTTATCGACGATGTACGTCTCTTGATTCAAGATATAGTTGGCAGCGGCTACGCCACCCATACTATGGCCAATGATATACATCCGGTCGAACGAACGATTTCTCGTTTTCTTATACGTTTCAATGGCTGCATTCAACCACTTTGTCTGATTGTTCAAAGAAGCCTCTGCATCTTCGAACTCGATTCGGACAATCGGGCGAGTTGAACTAAAATCATATATTTCACAGTCGGCCTTGCCTTTGACAGTCACGGTACAAAGTGCTCCGTCAGTCGCTTGCCCACTTTGTTCCATCGCTTGAGAGAAACGGAGGAACGTCCGGTCTGTCCCGAGTAATCCATGAACTGCAAACGTAGGGATAAACTCATTCGTTTGAGAAGCTTGGCGAATCGCCTCGGATTGACGCTCGTTTGCAAACTCTTGTCGGAATGTCCCGACAATCAAAATGAGCGAGAGGGAGACAATCAATAACCCTAACAGGCGTGAACGAATCGACGTTTCTCTAGGGTTGCCGACGTTTCGTCGATACTTGCGCCAAATGAAATAACTTAAGATGATAGCTGACACCAATACGATGATGGTGATCACCCATGCTTTAACGTTCGGCACATGGGCGACTAACTTTACATTGTTTTGGCGTCCTCCGTACACTTGCCACTCGACATGTTTCATAGAACGGAGGTCTAAGCCAGTTCCATCCTCAACGAATACGCCGGTCGGAACAGTCAAGTTAAAGCGAATGTCGGCTTGGCGGATATATCGTTCAGCCAATTTTTTGGGGGAGCCGGTTAGTTCAACACCGGGTAAGTCGACCCGATCGAGTCGGAGGTCGAGATTGGTTTGGAGTGTATATGAATCAAACCAAATGCCTTCCTGTTGCTCGATGTCGAACTGAATATCCGGAGGGACTAAAATACCGGCTGGTCCCGTTTTCCATTCCTCTTTAATCTGTTGCAACTCGTCGACATTTTTAAATGTCTTCTTTAAGACCATGCCTTCGTAGTCATCAGGACTTGAATAATCTTCTGTTTCATATCCGTTTTCTTCCGCCTGCTCTTTCCAAGTATCCCAGTCGAGTCTGAGATTGAGCAATTTCATGACTGGATGATCACGGAACGCGTAAGTCGTTTCAAGCGAAACAGATTGGTCATAGTGGACGGTCGCATCATAATTGATTCGCACACATCCACCGATTAAAAGAAATAAAAATGGGAATAGTAACAACAGTGCCCTTTTTCTCGAACTAAACATGTTAAATCGGTTCGCCGTATGTTTCTAACGGGTTCGACATATTAATCCGGTCATAGAACATGATCCCGTCTAAATGATCGAGCTCGTGCTGACATACGACAGCGCGCATTCCGCGCAGACGAAGCTTAATCGGCTTCCCGTCGCGGTCGAACCCTTCTAACGTGATTCGACGAAAACGAGGTACATTTCCTTTGACCACGCGATCGACCGATAGACAGCCTTCGCCGCCATTCAAAAATGTCTGTTCGACGGAATGACTTGTAATTTTAGGGTTGAAGATGGAGAGTTTAAACGTCTCTTCCTCTTCTTGTAGCAATACTGTGAAGAAACGACGATTTACACCGAGTTGAGGTGCGGCGATTCCGACACCACCTCGTAACTCGTATTTCTCGCTCATCTCTGGGTCTTGACTATTGACAAGAAACGTCTCCATCTCGTCGAGTAACGCCAAATCTTCTGTTGTTGGCGGAATCGAAACTTCGGCTGAACGCGCGCGAAGTCGCTCGTCTCCTTCGCGGATGACATCTTTCATGGTTAACATACACAACTTCCTTTCTATCGAACTTATATGATTGATTATATCATATTTAAACAGGAAGGAATGTGGATGGTACAGAAGGTGAAATGAAAATAATACAGTGGTGAAAAGGATGTCATATCCCTTGAATGTAAGCGTTTTATTTAGGTAAGCATATTTTTTGCGTTATTGAAACAACCCGTTTTATACTAACAAGGAAACGTCAGGAGAGGATAACTTTTCTGAATCACGTTAATACAGATTGCTTTTTTGGACAGATACACGTAAGATTTGAGATAGTGTTTGATCACAAAAAAGACAATTGTCTCATAGTTGAAAGGATGAGGTGAAACGAATGAACAACGTTCAGGTACTTCAAAACGTGGAAGAAAACTTCCAAACGTTCCGTATTCTCGACGAGAAGGGTGAGGTCGTCAACCAAGACGCAATGCCTGACCTAACGGACGAGCAACTTCAGGAGCTCATGCGCCGCATGGTCTATACTCGAATCTGGGACCAACGCGCCATCTCACTTAACCGTCAAGGTCGCTTAGGATTCTACGCGCCAGTGGCAGGTCAAGAGGCGACGATGATCGGGACGCAATACGCGCTCGACAAAGAGGACTGGATTCTTCCAGGATACCGTGATATCCCGCAACTCGTATTCCACGGACTTCCGCTTTATCAAGCGTTCTTGTTCTCACGTGGACACGTGGCAGGAAACCGCATCCCTGAAGGTGTCAACGTATTGATGCCACAAATCATCATCGGTGCACAAATCATTCAAACTGCGGGTGTGGCAATGGGCCTCAAACGCAACGGCAACAAAAATGTCGCCATTACTTACACAGGTGACGGTGGCTCATCACAAGGTGACTTCTACGAAGGATTGAACTTTGCAGGTGCATTCAAATCACCAGCAATCTTCGTCGTTCAAAACAACCGTTTCGCTATCTCAACTCCTGTTGAAAAGCAAACTGCAGCTAAAACGATCGCGCAAAAAGCTGTTGCAGCTGGAATCAACGGAATTCAAGTAGATGGAATGGACGTTCTTGCAGTGCTCGCAGCGACTCAACAAGCTCGCGTCGACGCACTCGAAGGAACACCGACACTCATCGAGTCACTCACTTACCGTTACGGACCACATACGCTCGCTGGGGATGACCCAACACGTTACCGTACAAAAGAACTCGACACAGAATATCAAGAAAAAGATCCACTCGTACGTTTCCGTCTCTTCCTTGAGAACAAGAAACTCTGGAACGAAGACATGGAGAACGAAGTGATCGAGCAAGCGAAAGCTGACGTGAAAGAAGCAATCAGCCAAGCAGACAAAGAACCAAAACAAAAAGTTTCGGACTTCATCAACAACATGTTCGAAGAACTTCCTTCAAACTTGAAAGAACAGCTTGAAGAATATACTGCAAAGGAGTCGAAGTAAGTTATGGCTCAAATGACAATGATCCAAGCGATTACTGATGCGATGCGCGTTGAAATGAAACGCGACGAGAAAGTACTTCTTTTCGGAGAAGACGTTGGTAAAAACGGTGGGGTATTCCGTGCGACGGAAGGTCTCCAAGACGAGCTCGGCGAAGACCGTGTCTTCGACACGCCACTCGCTGAATCAGGGATTGGTGGTCTTGCGATCGGTCTAGGTCTTACTGGATTCCGTCCAATCATGGAAGTTCAATTCTTCGGATTCGTATTCGAAGTTTTCGACTCAATCGCAGCTCAAATGGCACGTATGCGTTACCGTTCAGGCGGCGCTTACAGCCAACCAATCACAATCCGTTCACCATTCGGTGGTGGAGTTAAGACACCTGAGCTTCACGCGGACAGCCTTGAAGGTTTGATGGCTCAGACACCTGGTCTTAAAGTCGTTATTCCATCGACTCCGTACGATGCAAAAGGTTTGTTGATCGCGTCTATCCGTGATAACGACCCAGTCGTGTTCCTCGAGCACATGAAATTGTATCGTTCATTCCGTGGCGAAGTACCTGAAGGTGAGTACACAATCGAACTCGGTAAAGCGGATGTGAAACGTGAAGGTACAGACGTTTCAATCATCACTTACGGTGCGATGGTGCACACGTCACTCAAAGCAGCGGAAGAACTTGAAAAAGAAAACATCAACGTTGAAGTCATCGACCTCATGACAGTGAGCCCGCTTGATATCGACACAATCGTAGAGTCTGTTAAGAAAACAGGTCGTGCGATCGTCGTTCAAGAAGCACAACGTCAAGCAGGTATCGCAGCGAACGTTGTAACTGAAATTCAAGAGCGCGCAATTCTTCACCTCGAAGCACCAGTTCTTCGAGTAACTGCACCAGACACAGTCTTCGCATTCGCACAAGGTGAAGACATGTGGTTACCTGACCATAAAGATGTCGTTGCAAAAGTTAAGGAAGTTGTGAACTTCTAAGATCGTGTCGAATAAACGATGAGGGAGAATTGTCTCCCTTGTCGTGTTTACATGATGAATTGATGGGAGGAAAAACCAGTGGCAGTATTTGAATTTAAATTACCAGATATCGGTGAAGGTATTCACGAAGGTGAAATCGTCAAGTGGTTCGTAAAAGCAGGGGATACGGTCAAAGAGGACGATGTTCTTTTAGAAGTACAAAACGACAAAGCAGTCGTTGAAATCCCAGCTCCAGTCGACGGTACAGTCAAAGAAGTTAAAGTTTCTGAAGGTACAGTTGCTGTAGTCGGCGACGTCCTCATTACGTTTGACATCGAAGGCGACGCACCAGCAGGTGAAGAAGAAACACCTGAACAACCGAAAGCAGAAGAGAAGACAGAAGACGTAAAAGAAGATGTGAAAGAAGACGCGCCACGCGACGTTCAACTTCACAAATCTGAGCGTGTTATCGCTATGCCATCTGTCCGTAAATATGCACGTGAAAAAGGTGTCGACATCCGTGAAGTAAACGGTTCTGGCGACAACGGCCGTGTATTGAAAGAAGACATCGATGCATTCGCGAACGGCGAAGCACCGTCTGCAGAAGCTACAACAGAGAAAACAGAATCTGTAGCACCAGCAGCTGCTGCGAAAACGGAAATCAAGCCTTACGAGTCAGCGACTCCTGAACTTGAAACACGTGAGAAAATCCGTGGAATCCGTAAAGCCATCTCGAAAGCTATGGTTAACTCGAAACACACTGCACCACACGTTACACTCATGGACGAAGTCGACGTTACAAAACTCGTTGCACTCCGTAAAGATTTCAAACAAGTCGCGGCTGACCAAGGCGTGAAACTCACGTACTTGCCATTCGTCGTGAAAGCATTGACTGCTGCAGCGAAAGCATTCCCAACAATCAACGCTTCAATCGATGACGTGAACGAAGAAATCGTCTACAAAAACTACTACAACATCGGGATTGCAGCTGACACGGACAACGGACTCGTTGTACCAGTCGTAAAAGATGCAGACCGTAAATCAATCTATGCACTTGCTACAAACATTAACGAACTTGCAGGTAAAGCTCGTGAAGGTAAGCTCGCTGGGGAAGACATGAAAGGTGGATCGATCACAATCACAAACATCGGTTCAGCTGGTGGACAATGGTTCACGCCTGTCATCAACCACCCAGAAGTTGCGATTCTCGGTATCGGCCGTATCGCTGAGAAAGCTGTCGTGAAGAACGGTGAAATCGTTGCTGCGCCAGTACTTGCACTTTCATTCAGCTTTGACCACCGCCTCATCGACGGTGCGACTGCACAAAACGCTCTTAACATGGTGAAACGCTTGCTCGAAGACCCAGCACTTCTAATGATGGAGGGATAAGAACATGGTAGTAGGAGAATTCGCACAAGAAACTGATTTGCTTGTCATCGGTGCCGGTCCTGGTGGATACGTTGCCGCAATCCGTGGCGCACAGCTCGGAATGAAAGTAACTATCGTTGAGAAAGGCAACTTCGGTGGTGTCTGCTTGAACGTCGGATGTATCCCATCGAAAGCGTTGATCACAGCAGGACACAACTTCCAACACGCTAAAGGTCATGATTCAATGGGAATCACGTCTGACAACGTGTCAGTGGACTTCACAAAAGTTCAAGATTGGAAACAGTCAGTCGTTAACAAATTGACTGGCGGTGTTAAAGGTCTCCTCAAAGGAAACAAAATCGAGATCGTTCAAGGTGAAGCGTTCTTCGCGTCTGAAGACACAGTTCGTGTCATCACTGAAGACAGCTCAACTCCTTACAAATTTAAAAAAGCGATTGTCGCGACTGGTTCTACACCAATCGAGATCCCATCGTTCAAATGGTCTAAACGTGTCCTTTCTTCAACTGGCGCGTTGGCACTTCCTGAAGTACCGAAGAAACTCGTCGTCATCGGCGGTGGATACATCGGTATGGAGCTCGGTACTGCATACGCTAACTTCGATACAGAAGTTGTCGTTGTAGAGGGCGCTAGCGACATCTTGTCTGGTTTCGAACCACAAATGACGCAAATCGTTAAGAAGAAACTCAAGCAAAAAGGGAACGTCACAATTCACACGAATGCACTTGCTAAAGGTGTTGAAGAAACGGAAGACGGCGTAACTGTTAAGTTTGAAGTAAACGGTGAAGAGCAATCTGTTGAAGCGGACTATGTCCTCGTCACAGTTGGTCGTCGTCCAAACACAGGCGACATCGGTCTTGAGAACGCGGACGTTAAAATCAGCGACCGTGGAATCATCGAAATCGATGACCAGTGTAAAACATCGAACGAAAACATCTATGCAATCGGTGATATCGTTCCTGGACCACCACTTGCACACAAAGCATCTTACGAAGCGAAAATCGCAGCGGAAGCAGCAGCAGGTAAGCCAGCTTACCTCGACTACTCTGCAATCCCTGCAGTCGTCTTCACAGATCCTGAACTCGCAACGGTTGGTTATACAGAGCCACTCGCAAAAGAAGAAGGACTCGAAATCACAGTTTCGAAATTCCCATTCGCAGCGAACGGTCGTGCACTTGCACTTGACGAGCCAGACGGCTTCATGAAGCTCATCACACGCAAAGAGGACGGTCTCTTGATCGGTGCTCAAATCGCGGGTACGGGCGCTTCAGATATGATTGCTGAGCTTGGCCTTGCAATCGAGGCTGGTATGACTGCTGAAGATATCGCACTTACAATCCACGCTCACCCATCACTCGGTGAGATGGCTATGGAAGCTGCTGAAATCGCAATGGGTATGCCAATCCACGTTGTAAAATAAGAACGTCAATAAAACCTCTCTCACGATTCGTGGGAGAGGTTTTTAATGTAGGTGACGACACGCTCGACTTCCTTGAATCCGACCTTCTCGTGAAAGCGTTGACTGTCCTCGTTTTCAAGCTCGGTATCCGATGCCAGTTCGATACAACCGTGACGGGCCGCAAAGGTTGATGCAGTATCGACCAAACGAGAGGCGACACCTCGGTGGCGCTCTGATTCACTGACATAGATTCCTTCCACATAGGCGGTCGGGGACGTACTAGAACCTGGCACATAGTCATGCCGGAAACTGAGTTGACAAAAACCAACCGCCTTCCCATGTTCATTTGATGCGATGAAATAATGCATCTTTTTTGAGGCGAGACCGAGTTTGACTTCCATTCGTAATTCTTCGGTGGGGGCGTCTGGCCATAAATCGTGCATGAACTGGACAAGAGTTTCTACGTTTACCTCTGTTGCATAATCAATCTTCATTGTCATTCTCTCCTTAGGTTTCATACTTGTAGTATAAAGGAAAATACTTGTGAAGAGAAAAGGGAGGGAATCCTGATGGCATTCGATGAGGAGTTATTGTATACCGTGTCCGAGACGAGTCGGGTCCGATTTACGGGGATTGAAACAGAAGCCGCCCGTTATGATTTTGGTTTCGTCTATACACAGCAATTCATGGGCAAGGTGTTAGTCGTCTGTATGCAAACGGGTCAATCGGCCCTTCTTGATTTGCATGCGCTAGAAGAGCCGCGTCAATTGTATCCGATGCTTGGCATCAACTTGAACGACACAGAGCACGTCGCTGAATTTTTACGACTTTGCTTCGTCGAAAAAACACAAGCATCTGAAGAAATTGACACTTGAAAAAATGTAAGCGTTTTCTTATAATAGGCACTAGGGGAAGCAATTCGATCATCTACAGCCACCTTTTCTGAGATGACATAAAAAATGAGCCGGTCATCATGACCGGCTCATTTTTTGTTTAGCGAATCGCTTTTGTTTGTTGGATGACTTTAATCATTTGCAGCGACTCATCTTCAAGACCTTGTACGGGAAGACCCGCTTCAATGTTGGCCATAATGTATTCGAGTGTCGACGTCGTAATCAATTCACCTGGAATGATGATTGGAATTCCAGGTGGATACACCATGATGAATTCCGCTGAAATACGCCCGACTGCGTTTTCGAGAGGGATCGTCTCCGTCTCTTCATAAAACGCATCACGAGGACTGAGCGCAAGTGGTGGAATCTCTGGAAGCATGATGGATAATGAGTCGTTCCCAGACTTTTGGTAAACAGAAACGACATCTCGCATCGCTTCAATCAACGCTTGAATCGTTGACTCGTCGTCCGCTGATGTGACGATGAAGAGCACATTCAATAAATCGGACATCTCGACTTCGATGCGGTGTTTGTCGCGAAGATATTTCTCGACTTCAAATCCAGTTACCCCAAGTTCACGCACGGATACGAGTACTTTCGTTTCGTCAAGCGCGTAAGTCGATTCAGAATGCAACTCGGCATGACCGTATACCGATAAGTTCGGCATGAGATTGATTGCCGTACGGGCCGTTCTAGCAAGCTCGAGTGCACGCTCATTCATCATGTGACCCTTTGTCGCTAACTGTCGACGTGCCGCGTCGAGAGAAGCGAGGAGCAAATAGGATGTTGACGTCGTTGTAATCATAGAGAGCATCGCGTGAATTCGTTCTGGCGAGACGAGTCCGCGGCGTACGTTCAAAATCGAACTGCCTGTCATTGAACCGCCAAGCTTGTGCACACTCGTCGCCGCCACATCTGCTCCCGCTTGCATCGCCGAGAGCGGAAGTTCATCGTGAAACGGGAGATGAACGCCGTGTGCCTCATCGACAAGTACAGGAACGTCTTGTGCATGCGCGACGGATACGATACGCTCTAAATCACCTGCGACCCCGAAATAAGTCGGGTTGATGACGAGTACGGCTTTCGTGTCCGGATGAAGTTCAAGCGCGCGTTCAACGGCACTAGCCGTAATTCCGTGGGCGATGCCGTATGTTTCGTCAAATTCCGGGTGGATGAAGACCGGGTGGGCACCCGTTAAGACGAGCGCGGACATGACGGATTTATGGACGTTCCGTGGCACGATGATTTTTTCGTTCGGGCCAACGACACCCATGATCATCGCCATGATGGCACTCGATGTCCCTTGAACGGAGAAAAAGGTCTCGTCAGCACGGAACGCCTCTGCCGCCAAGCGCTCCGCTTCAGCGATTGCCGCTTTTGGATGATGGAGGTCATCGAGTGGGGCAATGTTAATCAAATCAATTTTTAGGGCGTTTTCACCAATAAAGTCACGAAACTCCGGGTCCATCCCTTTTCCGCTTTTATGACCAGGAATGTGGAACGCAATCGGGTTTGAGTCGACATGTTCAAGCAACGTGTCAAATAGTGGCGTTTCGAGCTGAGTAGCACCTTTTAATTTCAATCGTAAATCCCCCTTGAATCAGTTTATTTATAAGATGAATAGTATCGTTATGATATATGTTGTTTTTAAAAAAGAAGCAACAAAAAAACTATAGAGATTTCTGGCTCAACTTGCAATAGTTTTTTTTGTTGTTACAATGGGTGTCGAGGTGAAACAATATGCAAATCAACTATCCGATCAATCCGGATTGGACGACTGACGAATTGATTGAAGTCGTCGAGTTTTATAACGTCGTCGCACAAGCCAATGAAGGTGGGGTGGAACGAGAGGTTTTTCTCGACTCCTATCGTGCCTTCAAGCAGATCGTAACATCTAAGTCGGAGGAGAAACAACTGAACGCGGTTCACGACGAACAGACAGGTTATTCCACGTATCGTACGGTTCAGGCGGCAATGAAGTCCTCGAGTAAAATGATCAAACTGTAAGACCGAGCATGCCCGAGCAAATTCAGGCATGCTTTTTTGTTATTTCTCCTTTAAATCGGGTACAGTTCATTAACACCAAATCAGGTTTAGGGACCTCGGAATTGGGAATATATCCATTAAGATAAAAAATTCAAAATAGTCAGACAATTATCTTTCTTTTTCGAATTTTATCTGATATACTCAATTCAACTCACTAAACCGTAACTTGTAGCTCAACAAAAGGAGTGTGGCATCTTATGAAACAAGTGATTGAGGCATTCAAAAGAAAAGACGCAGAAAAACGGATCCCGGTGCTGCGCTTAGAGATTGATTATGAATTGGCAACCCTCTTCGATGCGATGGCGTCACAAGATGATGCTACAGTTCAGGCTAGCAAGCATCGGTTAGAGAAGTACCGCCAAGAATTATTGCGTCTCGAAGCCTAACCATTACACACACATTCAACCAGTATTCCGAGCGGATACTGGTTTTTGTTTGGTACAATACAGTTGAGGTGATCACAGATGATAGAATGGTTTGCAGTCGACTTAATCAAACAAGCGGGAGAACTGATTCGTCGCGAGATTGATCAAAGTTATGAAGTGGAACGAAAGACGGGAAAAGGGGACTTGGTCACTGAAATCGACCGCGCGGTGGAACAACTGATTGTCCGTCGAATCCAACAAACATTTCCGGAACATCAGATTATGGGGGAAGAGGGGACGACAGATCAGCCAGAACAATTGACCGGTACCGTCTGGTTTGTCGACCCGATTGATGGGACGTTAAATTTTATTCATCAAAAACGTATGTTTGCCATCTCTATCGCGATCATGATAGATGGAGTCGTGGAATATGGATTCGTCTATGACGTCATGGCGGATGAGATGTTCATGGCGCGGAAAGGATACGGGGCGACGTTGAATGGTCGGACGTTGACGACCCTTCATGAACATCATGTCCGAGACGCGTTTTTAAGTATGAATGCGACGTGGGTCACGCCGAACCACCAGATTGCCCCGGAAATACTCGCTCCGATTGTACGGGACTCGATTGGGACGCGAGCTCATGGTGCTGCATCGCTTGAATTAGCCTGGCTTGCTGCCGGTCGCGTGGACGGCTACATCACCATGCGCAATATGCCATGGGATTATGCTGCTGGAAAGTTACTCGTTGAAGAGGTAGGCGGGCGTGTCGTTTCCTTATATGGTGAGCCGATTCGCTATGACGGAAAAACATCTGTCCTGGCTGGGAGCGATTCATTTGTCAATGACGTCATCAAACATTACGTCATCGCAAAAGGGGTCACGGCTGAAGTAAAACCGGACTTACACATCGTGGAACATGATTCGTATGAAGAAATCCGCGACTTACTCGTCTTGGCGAATCCGAATGAAGCGATGGTCCGGGAACAATTCGAGGAAGGTCGTACGTACAAAGCGTTACTCGGTAGTGAGATTGTCGGTGCGTATATGCTCGTTTCACACGAAGGCGATCGGGTTGAACTCGTCAATATCGCAGTGAAACCCGAACGTCAAAACCAAACGATTGGTCAACGCTTGTTACAAGACGCAGTGAAGCGGGCCGCCTTGATTGGTGGAAAAGAACTGCTCGTCTGTACAGGGAATTCAAGCATCATGCAACTGCGCTTTTACCAACAAGCTGGATTCCGATTCGATTCGGTGGAACGCGATTATTTTCGTAATCACGGGTACGATGACATCGAAGAAGATGGACTCGTTTTACGCGACCGCATCTGCTTGACTCGTCCGCTATAAAGGCAAGTTAAAAGGGTTACTCCGACATGATCCCGGAGTAACCCTTTTTTTATGATTGATGGTCTGAAAGAATGCGGCGACGCAATTGAATACCAAAGTATGTCGCTACGCCACTTAACACGAGGCTGCCCAAGATAATGGCGGCGCTCCCCTCGGCCACCCCGATTCCAATGCCGACGAATCCTGCGACAACGGCCGTTGCGATCAATACAAACATTAGCTGCATGGAGGTTCCTCCTTATTTTCTCTTCTCTTCCCTATTGTATGATAAAAAACACGAGATGAAAACGTTCACAGTCGATTCCACTCGACAAAGGTACTGTGACGTGTGCTATACTCTTAAAGTTGAAGAAAAGTTGAAATTTTTTAAATAAGAGAGGAATAACTACATGAACGTAAGAACAAACCTTCGTAACGTAGCCATCATCGCGCACGTTGACCACGGTAAAACAACGTTAGTCGATGAATTATTGAAACAGTCTGGTACTTTCCGGACGAACGAGGCAGTCGCAGAACGCGCGATGGACTCGAACGATATCGAGCGTGAGCGCGGAATTACCATTCTCGCAAAAAACACAGCAATCGATTATAAAGAGACTCGCATCAACATCGTAGATACACCAGGTCACGCAGACTTCGGTGGAGAAGTTGAGCGAATCATGCGTATGGTAGACGGCGTTATTCTTGTTGTCGATGCGCGTGAAGGCTGTATGCCACAAACTCGTTTCGTATTGAAAAAAGCACTCGACCAAGGACTTCGTCCGATTGTCGTCGTCAACAAAATCGATAAGCCGATGGTTCGTCCACTCGACGTTGTCGATGAAGTTGTTGATCTCTTGATCGACCTTGGCGCAGATGAAGATCAACTTGAATTCCCTGTCGTCTATACATCAGCAGTCAGCGGTTCAAGTTCGTTCGATCCTGACCCAGAAAAACAAGAAGATACAATCACGCACGTACTCGACACGATTCTCGAAAACACGCCGGCTCCAGTGGACAACTCAGACGAGCCACTTCAATTCCAAGTGACGATGCTCGACTATGACAACTACCTCGGCCGTATCGGCGTAGGTCGCGTCTTCCGTGGGAAAATCAAAGTCGGTGAGCAAGTATCGCTTTGTAAGACAGACGGTACGGTGAAGCAACTTCGTGTCACGAAATTGTTCGGTTACTTCGGCCTCAAGCGCGTCGAAATCGAAGAAGCTAAAGCAGGTGACTTGATCGCTATCGCCGGGATGGAAGATATCAACGTCGGTGAAACGGTAACGCCAGTCGGTAAAGAAGAGCCACTTCCGCTCCTTCGCATCGATGAGCCAACGCTTCAAATGCGTTTCATGACAAACAACTCTCCATTCGCAGGACGTGAAGGCGATTTCGTGACGGCACGTAAAATCGAAGAGCGTTTGATGAAACAACTCGAGACGGACGTTTCACTCCGTGTCGAAAACACAGATTCACCAGACCAATGGATCGTATCAGGACGCGGTGAGCTTCACCTCGGGATCTTGATTGAAAACATGCGTCGTGAAGGTTACGAGCTCCAAGTATCGAAACCACAAGTTATCATCCGCGAAGACGAAAGCGGCACAAAAGTTGAGCCGTTCGAGCGTGTCATCATCGACGTACCTGAAGAGTACACAGGTTCAGTCATGGAATCGATTGGTCTCCGTAAAGGTGAGCTTGCGAACATGAACACGAATGACAACGGTCAGACACGTATGGAATTCCTCGTGCCATCACGTGGTCTTATCGGTTACCGTAACGAATTCTTGTCAGCGACACGTGGATACGGAATCTTGAACCATACGTTCGAAGAGTACCGTCCATATATCGCTGCTGATATCGGTGGTCGTCGTAGCGGTGTTATGGTTTGTATCGAAAACGGGAAGTCGACGGCCTACTCAATCGGTGCCCTTGAAGACCGTGGGACAATCTTTATCGAGCCAGGTACAGATGTGTATGAAGGAATGATCATCGGGGAATGTAACCGTGATGTTGACCTTGCCATTAACGCTGTTAAAGGGAAACAATTGACGAACATGCGTGCTTCTGCAAAAGACTCGACACAAGTCTTGAAACGTCCGCGCGTCTTCTCACTTGAAGAGTCACTCACGTTCTTGAACGATGACGAGTACTGTGAAATTACACCGGAGTCGATCCGTCTCCGTAAGAAAATCTTGAACAAGAACGAACGCGAGAAAGCTGACAAGCGTCGTAAACTTGGTAAAGAATAAGTTAGCAGAAAGGGGACGCTTCGGCGTTCCCTTTTGCATGGAATAGTGTAGAATGGATGTGTATGAAATAAAGGGGGACTCTTTGTCTTGAAAGCTTCTCAAACAATCGATATCACACAGATTGACGTTCCGTGGATCGCTTCGATGCTAGGTGTCGGCAGTGACCCGAATGACTTTTCCGTCGGGTTCAATGCACTCGTTGTCACGGTCATCTTACTGACAATCCTTGTCTTTAAACTTGGTTTTGCGAAACAATTGGCATGGTGGAAGTCGCTCATCGTCTATATTCTGCTTTCACTTGGAGCAGGTACGATGGCACTCGTCTTTTTCACATGGCCAATCCCGGAAGTGCTTGCCGTCATGGCAATCGTGTTAGCCATTTATCGTGGTCGCCTTTGGTGGAACCGTCGTCAAGATGCGGTAGAATCATAAAAAATACGGGCGTCTCTTCGGAGGCGCCCGTTTGCATTACCAATTTCGTTTCTGTCGAAATGTAGGATATAACTTGAACTGTCCAGATGCGGCGCGTTCAGCCGTTCGTTCGCTGATTCGCTCCTGACACTCTTGACACATATACGTTTTAGCCGGTTTGTTACGCAAGCGTTTTGCTTCAAACGACCATGAGTCGATGGTCTCGACTTTATCGCAAAGAGAACATTTTACACGCATCTTTTCACCTTCCTCTATACGATGAGTATAGCATGATTTCAACCGTTAAAAGCAGGGAATTGAACCGGTAAGGGAGAATGGTACAACCATACCCGGTTAAAAGGAGGGGAGTTGAATGGCGAGTAAGGCAACGTTTGAACTGACAGCTGCGCAAGAGCGCCTATTGAACGACATGCCGTTAACATTTCTCGTCGGTTTCGACGAGGCGAAGCGTTGGCCGATCAGCCATGCGATCAGTTGGGTGCAAGCGTTAGATGCTGTCACGGTCCGGTTCGCATTGACAAGAAATTCACATATCGTGACCATCTTGACGACAGAAAAGACGGCTGGCCTCATTTTTATCGAAGATGGTCAGTCCTATCATGTTTTACTCTCAGCGATTCGAGAGTTCGATCCGGCGGTTAAACCAAGCCTTCATCTTCGTTTTTTTGAAGGACATGTCGAAGAAGTGAGGAACATCTCGTTTTATGGAGCAGCTTACGCACAGCCCGAAATCACGAAAACGTATGATATTCGAGCGGCGGAAAAGCTTGACCGTGAAGTGAAAGAAAGTCTTCATTCTTGAATACCATCCTATATTCGAGGGGCGGCAAAGTCTATGAAAAAAACGTATGTACTCGATACGAACGTACTCCTACATGATCCGCTATCCTTATTTCAATTTGAAGAACACGACGTGGTCATTCCAGCCATCGTCCTAGAAGAGTTAGATGGAAAGAAACGAAACATGGATGAGGTCGGGCGGAATGCCCGTGAAACGTCACGTGTCCTCGACCAGCTCCGGACATCGGGAAAACTCCATGACGGGGTCCCGCTTGAAAACGGAGGACGTCTGTTTGTCGAAATCGGTCATGAACACCAGGTCGATATTCCGTTCGATGTCATGACAAACGATAACCGTATCCTACTCGTTGCCTTAAAGTTAATGAAACAATACGAGCATGACGCAGGTCGAAAGGTCGTCGTCGTCTCAAAAGATATATTGGTCCGTGTCAAAGCGGACGCCATTGGAATTGATGCAGAAGACTATTTGACAGATCATATCGTTGATACGACGGACTTATACGCCGGCTATCGAGAGATTGAAGTCGATCAGTCGCTCATCGATGAATTTTATAAAGTTCGTCAATTGCCGACGACGGCCTTGACGAAACAAGTGCTATATCCGAATTCATTCGTCGTCTTGAAAAGTAATGTGTCGAAAGCGAGTGCGCTTGCTGTGGTCGATTCGCTTCAACCGATTTTACGACCACTGGCACTCGATGCAGATCATATTTGGGGAATTCATCCACGAAACGTTCAACAGCGGATGGCACTCGACCTGTTGCTTCGAGATGACATTCCGTTTGTCACCTTACTTGGGAAAGCCGGTACCGGGAAGACGCTCCTTGCCCTAGCAGCAGGGCTCTCGCTCGTCGAGGATGAACAGCGTTACAATAAGCTCGTCGTCGCTCGCCCGGTCGTGCCGATGGGGAACGATATCGGTTACTTGCCAGGGGAAATGGAAGAGAAGCTTCGTCCATGGATGCAACCGATTTATGATAACTTGGAATTTTTATTCAATGCGAATTCAAAAGACGAGCTCGGGAATATTCTAGCCGGTATGAAATCGATTCAGCTCGAGGCGCTCACTTATATTCGAGGTAGAAGTATGCCGGACCAGTTCATCATCATCGATGAGGCGCAGAACTTAACGAAGCATGAAATCAAAACCATTCTCACCCGAGTCGGTGAAAACTCGAAAATCGTACTCGTCGGCGACCCGTATCAAATCGACCATCCGTATTTGGATGAATACTCGAACGGCTTGACGTACGCGGTGGAACGCTTCAAAGGACAAAACGTCTTCGGACACGTGCAACTCGTAAAAGGGGAACGTTCGTCACTTGCACGATTGGCGGCTGACCTACTATAAGAAAGATACAAAATAACGCCGAGCTTCGTGCTCGGCGTTATTTTGTATCGAGTTGTAACGACTGGACGTTCGTCCGTTCTAAGAAGGCATTCGAGATCATAATCAATCCCGTGATGATGAACAGGGCAGAAAATCCGAAGTGTGCCACGATTTGGGATCCAAATAGCGGTCCGAGTAGATTCCCCATGAACTGAGCGGACTGATTGTATGAAAAGATGCGCCCCGTCGCAGAGACCGGCGTATGCTGGCGCAGTAGCGATTGAACGGACGGCATCAAGGCGGCCGTTGCGAACCCGATTCCGAAACGCAACAAGATGAGTTGAGTCGTTGAGGTAACGAATGCTTGCGGAATCAAGAAGAGGCTATAGAGGAGCAGTGCCCAAAACAAGATGCGCTCCGCTCCGTGTCTGTCCGATAACCGTCCGAGACGCTGCGCCGAAACGAGAGCGGCCAGTCCCGGAGCGGAGGCGACAATCCCTGCCATGAAGGCGAGCGCGGTAGTGTTCGGATTCAATTCACGTACGTATAATGTCAAGAGTGGTCCGATGGATTGTGTCGAGAACTGAATGAGGAACGTTGTCACAAACAGACCGACAATCAACTGTGGATGTCGCAGTGAGGCGAAAATCGATTTCATCGACGCGAGTTCTTCGCGTTTCACTGGGACAAAATCTTCTTTTACGAACCAAAGCGTGATGAGGAACGTCAGGAAGAGTGCACTTCCGGTAAAGAGAAAAACGGATCGAAGCCCAATCCAGTCTGCGAGCAGTCCGCCGATGAGGGGACCGAGTAGACCACCAGTGATTCCACCGGTTGACAGGGTACCGAGCGCCCAGCCACTTTTCTCTTTTGGTGTCTGAGATGCGACTAACGTGATGCCGGCTGAAATAAATCCAGACACGGCCCCCATGAGTAAACGCAACCCGACGAGTTGATATACGTCTTGGACGAAGCTGATGAGGAACATGACGATGGCCATCCCGAGACTGGCTCGGATGAGCATCAGCTTTCTTCCTTTTCGGTCAGCCAAGCGTCCCCACATCGGAGAGACGATGGCGGCTACGAGGAACGTCGCGCCGAACGCAATCGCAGACCAAGTGACGACGTGGTCCGGATCCTTTACCCCGAGTTGTTCGATGAACAATGGGAGGAATGGAAGGACGAGGCTCATCGACGCGGCGGTCAAGAAGCTACCGATCCAAACAACCATTAAATTTCGTTTCCATAGAGGTATCGTAAGCGTCACGACCTTTCTTATTCAATTTGTAGTCAACACTCTATATACTACACTTTGTGAACTAAAAAGTCCAAAAAAAGAGAAGGTGTGACCCTTCTCATTGATTGCTTAATACGGTGATATGATTGACTTGGCGAATGACCTGATCCTCATATAATACATAGACAGGTCCGTCTGTAAGTACTTTTCCGTCTTTTGAAAATTGTAAATATACTTGTGATGCCTCGCTGAGCGATAGAGTCAATATGGTCTCCCCGTAAAAACGGACATGTGTCGCAAGCTCAATCGGTTCGGCATTGTTTAAAAATGGCGCGAGCGGCATGGCGAACGAGTCGCGTAATGCTGCATCCTTGTCTTGTCGCGACATCGGTTTGTTGTGGTCGATTCGAGTTCCTTGTGACAATCCGTCATCCCATGCTTTCCCCATTTTCGCATAGTATGCCTCACGGTCATTCTCCGTCACCGAGTCCAAATCTTCAATCTTCCGTTTTCGTTCGTCAAAAATCCATACGGTCGGGTCAATCGTCAGACTGTGGCGAACCGCTCCATCAAGTGGAAAAGTCATGCTTATATCCCCCTTCATACACATTACACGTTCCATTATAGCGCTCTTTCTCGTAAAATGGAAAAGAGGAAGAATGTCGCGTTCATTCATACTGTACATTGAATTATGATGAAAGATAATGTACAGTTGAGTTATGACAAACAGTCTGTCATCGTACGGAGGAGGGGTCGTAGTGGCGACAAATTTGGCTGCAATCCAACGGGAGCAAGCGCTTCAATTACTCGAGGCGGATGCTGAAAAAATCCGTTGTCTGATTGAAGTGCAGTTAGAAAACCTAAAAATGCCGAAGTGCCCGCTTTATGAAGAGGTGCTTGATACACATATGTTTGGACTATCGCGCCAAATTGATTTTGCGGTTCGTCTTGGACTCATTTCAGACATTGAAGGTAAAGGACTGCTCGATTCATTGGAACAAAAGTTGTCTGCTTTGGCAGAAGCTTCAGAACTATGAACCTTATACTCAAACTGTGCAAGTGGCGCTGTTTGAGTATTTTTTTTAAGGGTTGTCAGATTGTTTTACATAAGGAAGTGAATACATGAAAACACGGTTTCGGTATTTTGATTTTGCGTTGTTTTTGTCAGTGCTCTTGCTCGTCGGGCTAAGCTCCATCATGATTTATAGTGCGAGTGTTTGGAATCGTGGGGATTACGCGAATAGTAGTTTATTCTATCGCCAGCTCGTCTACGTTGGCATTGGAATCTTTATCTATTTGATTGCGACGTTGTTCCGATATGAGATGTTTCGGAAAAAAGGCATTCGCCTCGGTCTTTATGCGCTCTCTGTCATCTTGCTGTTTGTCACGTGGGCGATGCCTCCATTGAATGGGGCGCGAGCTTGGCTCATCATCGGAGGAATGACCATTCAACCGGTCGAGATTGCGAAGTTCGTTCTCATCATACTGCTTGCGAACTACTACCATGAACTATGGAATAATGAGTTGAAAGGACTCCCTGGTCGACTAGCGCGGGCCGCTATCACGAAAAAAGGGTTGCGTGCACAAATCGGCGCCTTCTTTTTAGTGCCTGTCCTCTTTTACTTTTCGTTTTATGCGATCGCAATCAATGGACAGCCGGATATGGGGGGGCTATTCGTCCTCGGTTCCATCATGTTGCTCATGTGGTTCGGTGTCGGGGCGCCGCTTCGAATTTTGATTCCAGGGATTTTAGCTGGGGTTGGTACTGTATTCGTATTGTTCACGACCATCTTTTCGGAGAATCAACGAAGTCGGATTGAAGTCGTGTTCAACCCGTTCATGGACCCGGAAGGATATGGACACCAATTGCTCATGTCGATTATCTCAATTGTACATGGTGGATTGACCGGAGTCGGACTTGGGAACAGTTTTCAAAAGTATGGGTATTTGCCAGAACCAGAAACCGACTATATCATGTCGATCATTGCAGAGGAGTTAGGATTCCTCGGTGTATTGACGGTTTTAGTCCTTCTCTTCTTCATCGCCTTTCGCGCGATTCATATCGCCAATCATGCGGATAGTCACTTTGCGATGTTCGTATCGTTTGGGATTGCATCACAAATTATGATTCAGACGGCCATCAACATCGGTGCGATGTCCGGTTGGTTCCCAGGGACAGGCGTAACCTTGCCACTGGTCAGTTATGGAGGAACATCGCTCATCATGATGATGGGTGTTCTCGGGGTGCTCAGTAGTATCTCGATGCGTAACCGTCATCGAGAAGCGACACGACGAGAAGAAATTCGGGTGAAGTCAGAAGAAAACGTTCAACGCTCATCGCTTCACGTTGTTAGGTAAGGAAACAAACAAACTTCATTAACGGGGGGATTTCATTTGAAACCAATTAAAAAGTTACTTGTTGCAAACCGTGGGGAAATTGCCATTCGCGTATTTCGCGCGGCGACAGAGTTAGGCATTCGAACGGTAGCTGTCTATTCGCAAGAAGATAGCGGCTCCTTACATCGCTTTAAAGCTGATGAAGCCTACTTGATCGGTGTAGACAAAAAACCGATCGATGCGTACCTCGATATCGAAGACGTGATTCGAATCGCTAAGGAGTCAGACAGTGATGCGATTCACCCAGGGTATGGTTTCCTTTCAGAGAACATTGAACTCGCACGACGTTGCCGTGAAGAGGGCATCATCTTTGTCGGACCGCATGAGTCACATTTACATGCGTTCGGGGATAAAGTACGAGCACGTCAGAGTGCGATTGCTGCGGGTCTTCCTGTCATCCCGGGTTCGGATGGACCGCTCACATCATATGAAGATGCTGAAGCATTTGCGAACGAGCACGGATTCCCGCTCATGGTCAAAGCGTCGATGGGTGGCGGAGGACGCGGAATGCGTGTCATTCGAACAGAAGCGGAAATGAAAGATTTGATTGAACGTGCAAAGTCAGAAGCAAAGCAGGCGTTCGGTTCTGACGAAGTGTACATAGAAAAACTCGTCGAACGTCCGAAACACATCGAGGTGCAAATTCTTGGAGATGAGCACGGTCACATCGTTCACTTATTCGAGCGTGACTGTTCGGTTCAGCGCCGTCACCAAAAAGTTGTCGAAGTGGCGCCTTGTGTGACATTGTCTGATGCATCGCGCCAAGCGATTTGTGATGCGGCGGTCCAACTCATGCGTCACGTCGGTTACGTCAACGCCGGTACGGTCGAGTTCTTGGTGACCGAGGACGAGTCGTTCTACTTCATCGAGGTCAACCCGCGCATTCAAGTGGAACATACGATCACAGAGATGGTGACGGGCTTTGACATCGTTCAAACGCAATTGATGATCGCGCAAGGTGAGTCGCTCCACGGTGATATGATTCAAATGCCGAAACAAGAAGACATTAAACTTCTCGGTTATGCAATCCAATCACGTGTTACGTCTGAAGACCCAGGCAACAACTTCATGCCGGACACAGGGAAAATCATGGCTTACCGTTCTCCGGGTGGCTTTGGTGTCCGTCTTGACGGTGGGAATGCGTATGTCGGTGCAGAGATTTCACCGTACTACGATTCACTTCTCGTGAAATTGTCCACACATGGCATGACATTCGAACAAGCGGCCTCGAAGATGGTTAGAAACTTGAACGAGTTCCGGATTCGTGGAATCAAGACGAACATTCCGTTCTTGATTAACGTCATGAAGCACCCGAACTTTATCAGTGGAGATTACAACACGTCATTCATCGATGAGACGCCAGAACTGTTCGTCTTCCCGAAACGAAAAGACCGTGGGACGAAACTGTTGAACTATATCGGGGACGTGACGGTGAATGGATTCCCGGGTGTCGGTCTGAAAGACAAGCCGATCAGCCGTTCGGTGCGAATCCCACATGACCTCCCAGCAGAAGCGAAGCCAGGGACGAAACAAATTCTTACAGAGCTTGGACCGGACGGCCTCGCCGATTGGATCAAACGTCAACCGGAATTGTTGCTGACGGATACGACGATGCGAGATGCCCATCAATCGTTGCTCGCGACGCGCATGCGGACACAGGACATTTTGAACATTGCCGAACCGACAAGCAAACTCATGCCAGAATTGTTCTCGGTCGAGGCGTGGGGTGGAGCGACGTTCGACGTCGCCTACCGCTTCTTATCCGAAGACCCATGGGTACGTCTCATGAAGCTTCGTGAGAAGATGCCGAACGTCTTGATTCAAATGTTGCTACGCGGTGCGAATGCGGTCGGATACAAAAACTATGCAGACAACGTCATTGAGAAATTCGTACACGAAGCGGCATATGCCGGAGTCGACGTGTTCCGAATCTTTGACAGTCTCAACAACTTAGAATCGATTCAATTGGCAATCGATGCGACACTTCCGACTGGGAAAGTGGCGGAGGCGGCCATCTGTTATACGGGAGACTTGTACGATGGCAACCGTCCGAAGTACCACCTTCCGTATTATATCGACCTCGCGAAGAAACTTGAGGCGAGTGGTGCGCATATCTTGGCAATCAAAGATATGGCCGGTCTATTGAAGCCGGAATCGGCCTATGCACTCGTATCGGCATTGAAAGACGCCGTAGACTTACCAATCCACTTGCATACACACGATGCTTCCGGTAACGGGATCTTCACCTATGCTCGTGCGACAGATGCCGGTGTCGATATCGTTGACGTTGCAGCGAGCTCGATGTCAGGGATGACGTCACAGCCTTCAGGTGGAAGTTTGGTCTACGCGCTCAACCACCACGAACGTCAGCCGAAGGTCGACCCGAAACAATATGAGATTATCAGTGACTACTGGCAAGACGTGCGTCATAACTATGAACCGTTTGAAAGTGATATGCGTGCCCCGCATCCATCCGTGTATGAGCACGAGATGCCGGGTGGACAATATTCAAACCTCCAACAGCAGGCGAAAGCGGTCGGCCTTGGAGACCGTTGGGGCGAAGTCAAGGCGATGTATGCCCGAGTGAACATGTTGTTCGGGGACATTGTCAAGGTGACGCCGTCATCTAAAGTTGTCGGTGATATGGCGCTCTTCATGGTCCAGCATAACTTGACGGAAGAAGATGTGATGACGCGCGGACACCAGTTGGACTTCCCGGACTCGGTCGTCGAAATGATGCGTGGTGAATTGGGGACGCCTCCAGGTGGATTCCCGAAAGATGTACAACAAGTCATCTTGAAAGGGGAAGAGCCATTAAACGTTCGTCCTGGTAAATTGATCAAGCCATATGACTTTGAATCGGCACGCCAAGAACTATTCGAAAAATTCGAGCGACCGGTGACGGACTTTGAACTTCTTGCCCATGCGCTTTATCCGAAAGTGTACGAAGACTATATCAAACATACAACGACCTACGGGGATGTATCGGTGCTCGACACGTTGACGTTCTTCTACGGATTAAACGTCGGGGAGACAATCCAAGTTGAAATCGAGACAGGAAAAACATTAATCATCAAGCTCGTACAAGTGAGTGCGGCGAATGAAGATGGCATCCGTCTCGTCTCGTATGAGATGAACGGGGTACCACGTGAAATCGAGATTAAAGATGTCAATGTCAAATCGGCAACGACAAGCCGTCCGAAAGTCGATCGTTCGAACGCCAAACAAGTCGGTGCATCGATGCCGGGGTCTGTCTTGAAAGTATTGGTCGAACCAGGAAGTCGCGTTCACCGTGGGGAGCAGTTGCTCGTCACAGAAGCGATGAAGATGGAAACAACAATTCAAGCGGCACAAGATGGTGAGATTAAGGCCATCCATATTAAAGAAGGCGACACAATACAAAGTGACGACTTGTTGATTGAATTTGTATAATCAAAAGAAGCATAGCGCGCTATGCTTCTTTTTTGTAGATGGGAGTGGAGATCATGAGACGAATATGTTGGTTCCGTTCAGATTTTAGACTGACCGATAATCATATGTTACACCGTGTATTGAAAGATATGGAGGAAGGCGATGACCTAGACTTCGTCTTTTGGTTGAATCCGAAATACTGTCACCCATTCGAAGTGCGGCATGACTATTTCTTCTCGACGATGCGAACGTTCATGGATGATTTAGAAGCGAAAGGGTTAGGGCTTCGTGTCCTCGTCGCGGAGACGGAGGATGCGTTCGTGAAACAGCTCGGCGAGATGGATGTGCTCTATTTTAATGCGGAGTATGTGGAACCGTTCAAACAGCGGGATGACCGTGTGATTGAAGCACTTAGTGAAGAGGTTAAAGTCGTACGACTCCTTGACCGGCATCTGTTTCATCCCGATGCGTTCCGTACAAAAAGTGGCGATCCCTATAAGGTGTTCACCCCGTTCAAAAAAGCGGCGTATGCCGAACAGCCACCCGCACCATATGAGGTTGATGTCGATCGTTTATCTCAGTACATCCGTTCAAAGAATGAACAACCGAGTGAACTGAAAGAGCTCTTCAAGCGATGTAAACGTGAATGGAAAGGGCTAGGGGAAACGGAAGCGAAGAAGCGATTGACCCGCTTTGTCAATGATCGCATGGTCGATTATGACGAGAAGCGTGACATTCCGAGCATCACCGGGACGAGTCGACTATCTCCTTATTTACGGACAGGTGTGTTGTCGATTCGCACGATCGCCGAACAAGTGTTGTCGGCAAGACAATCAAAAGGGCGCGACACGTATTATGATGAGCTGTTGTGGCGCGAATTTTATTACATGGTCATGGCAAAGTTCCACGGATTGAAAGATCAACCGTTCAATGATAAATACAAGTCACTTGAATGGGAGGACAATGAAGAGCAGTTCGAAAAGTGGTGTAACGGGGAAACGGGGTATCCAATCGTCGACGCGGCGATGCGTCAGTTGAACGAGACCGGGTGGATGCACAACCGCCTACGCATGATTGTCGCATCTTTCCTATCGAAACATCTCCTTCTCGATTGGCGAAAAGGGGAACGGTATTTCGAGCAAAAGCTGATCGATTATGAGGCAGCGTCGAATATCGGGGGATGGCAATGGGCGGCCTCAGTCGGGACGGACGCTGTTCCGTATTTCCGTATTTTCAATCCGACGACGCAATCCGAGCGATTTGACCCTGATGGGACGTTCATCCGGAAGTATGTGCCGGAGCTGAAACATATAACAGATAAATCGATTCACTTTCCGGACCCGTCAGAGCGAGACAACTATGCCATGCCAATCGTCGATCATAAAGAAGCGAGAGAGCGTGCCCTCGAACGATTTAAAGCATTGTAAACTAAAAAGCGCCGTGGCGCTTTTTAGTTTGGTTATCCGTTCATGTTTTTCAATTGTGCCCCGTCTTGTCGCGCTGTCGACCGATACGCGTGATAAGAGAGGTATGACAGGATACCGAAGTAGCACGTGATCAAGAATGCGTGAAGGAGCGGAACGTAAGTCGCGTGTCCCCCAAGAACGATCCATGCACCTGTACCGACTTGAAGCAGGATGAAGAAGAGAGACGCCATCATGCCGCGCTCAATCAATCGATTCATTTCTTTACGTGCCAAGTAAAGAACATACAACGTGTACAAGACGAGTAGCCCGGCCATCACACGGTGTCCCATCTGCACATACGACTCAAACGTCCACACTTCTTGTTCACAAATCGGCCAACCGACACAAGCATATGTAGCACCGAGGTGACGGACATAAGCTCCGGTGTAGACGACAATCATCGTATAGATCGAGAGACCGTAAAGATGAGATCGTAATCGTCTCGATACGACTTGATGCTCTCGGTCACCTTCGAATAACAGAATCGTCAAAATGAGTAACGATGCGAACGACACGAGAGAAATGCCGAAATGAAGGGCCAGGATGGCGTCCGACTGTTGCCAAATGACCGCGCCCGCTCCAATGATCGATTGGATGAGCATAAAGATAAATGCGAGAAACGCGAAGATTTTCACATCGACCCGATGTTTGACCGCGATGAACGTCCAAATGGCGAGCGCAATGATGAGAAGACCTTCGATTCCGGAGACTACCCGGTGACTGTATTCGATCATCGTTTCAACGCTTGGATTGGTTGGGATTAATTTTCCATGACAGAGTGGCCAGTCCGTCCCACAACCATCTCCTGAATCCGTCTTCGTCACGGTTCCACCCATGATGAGGACAAGCATCATCCCGAGGGTGACAAACCCTGAGAAAAACGCGAGTTTTTTATGCATGCAATACCACCTGCTTCTAATCGAAATCCGTTAAAAAATGTACCTTGTTTATTTATATTTTTTTCGCCATACTTATTATACGGCTTTCTGTTCAAAAAACGAAATGGAAAAGCTTGCAATCGTTATCAAAAACGTTATTCTAATATTAGTAAAGCACATAAGGTGTGACAAATATCACACTATTGACACAAAAAACTCGCTATTTTACAAGCATAAAGGGCGTATTTTATAAAAAAATATGGTATCTTTGTAGAGAGTTAAGTGTATTTTGTTCATATTGTGTTTTTTCTGTGAAGAGAATGCGAGGATTTCGTGATTATGTGGGGGGGGTCAGTATGACAAAAGTCAACCCAGGGATGACGGTAGATGTAGAGTATACAGAATCAACGTCATTCCGAGATTACGTCGCCTTAGCGAAAATGGGAATCGTTCGCGCCAACCTGTTGTTGGTGTTTGCAGGATTCTTCGTGGCAGCGACGTACCAGAGCGATACGCCAGTCCTTTACTTGTTTGAAGTTTGGCCACAGCTCTTATTAACGATGTTAGGAAGCGCACTCGTGATTTCGGGGAGTTGTTACCTAAACAACTTTGTGGACCGAGATATCGATTACTTAATGGATCGTACGGACAATCGACCGAGTGTAACCGGCAAGATTTCAGGAGAGAAGATTTTACTCCTTGGATTGACACAACTTGCAATCGGAACACTTCTATTGCTCCTTGTATCGTACGTCGCCGCAGTATTCGGTTTAATCGGGGCATTTTTTTATGTCGTGATTTATACGATGTGGCTGAAGCGTACGAGTACGCTCAATACAGTCGTCGGTAGTATTTCGGGAGCCGTTCCACCGCTCATCGGTTGGGCAGCAATTGATCCAAATCTATATATCGATGCGTGGCTTATGTTTCTTGTCATGTTCTTATGGCAACCACCTCACTTCCTGGCGCTCGCCATGCGACGGACGGAAGAGTATCGAGCGGCAGACATTCCGATGCTTCCGGTCGTGAACGGATTTGCCATCACGAAACGGCAGATCATCTGGTGGATTGCGACGCTGATTCCGGCATCGCTCTTATTTATGCACTATGGTCTTGTTTACTTGACAGTCGCAGCCGGTTTAGGGGGCTACTGGTTGTATCTCGGATTGAAAGGATTCAACGCCGAGGACGAAATCAAGTGGGCAAACAAAATGTTCTTCTATTCATTAATTTATTTAGTCGTGTGGATTATCGCGCTGATTTTGACGGCAGCAATGGCGTAATCGCACTCACTATATAGAAAACCATTACACATCATTTTGGGAGAAAGTGGGGATTGTTGTGAAATCATTTAAGAAGCTTCTGTTTGGCATCGTCCCGATGATGATGTTCGCAGTCCTGTTATCAGGTTGCGGTCAAGAGGGATTGTCTGCATTGAAGCCGATGGGAGAAGGGGCTGAGCTTCAGCTCCGCATCATTCTCATCAGTTTGGCGATCATGCTCTTCGTACTCATCATCGTCTCGGTCATTTACGTGTACGTGCTCATGAAGTTCCGTCGGAAAGATGAATCGATTCCGAAGCAAGTTGAAGGTAGCAGTACACTCGAGATGATTTGGACAGTCGTTCCGATTATCCTTCTCATCATTCTCGCTGTTCCGACAATCACGACGACTGTCGAACTCGCGAAAGCGAAAGAAGCGAAAAAAGAAGAAGAAATCAACGTTACAGCTAACTTGTACTGGTGGGAATTTGAATATCCAGAAGCAGGTGTTGTGACAGGGCAAGAGCTCGTCATTCCAGTCGGAAAACGAGTCGGCATCAACTTGACGTCTAAAGATGTCATTCACTCATTCTGGGTACCAGCTTTATCTGGTAAGACAGATACGAACCCAGGACTTGATAACGAAATGTGGTTACATGCAAATGAACCAGGTACTTACTACGGGAAATGTGCTGAGCTTTGCGGTTCGTCACATGCCCTTATGGACTTTAAAGTCATCGCGCTCGAGCAAGAAGAATATGATCAATGGCTCGCTGACATGAAAGCCAAGCAAGACGAGAACGGTGAGAAACTCGTCGCAGACAACACGAACTTGACGACAGGTGAAGAAGTGTATGTCCAAAGCTGCTTGAGCTGTCACGGCGGCGGTAAAGTGGCACCAAGTTTGACGAACTTCGGTGATCGTGAATGGCTCGCAGGTTACCTCGAAAACAACGAGGACAACTTGAAAGAGTGGATTCGTGACCCGCAAGAGAAGAAACAAGGGGCTCTTATGCCAGGATTCAATGAAGGTCAAATCAGCAACGAAGAATTAGATGCACTCGTTGACTTCTTGTATGAGCAGAAGATTGACTAACGGGAAAAGGGGGATTTCACGTGGCACAGACCACTGCAATGCAGCAATCGCGTAAATACAATGGCATCATGGATTGGATTACGACGGTTGACCACAAAAAAATCGGTATTTTGTATTTGTTCTCAGGAATCTTCTTCCTCCTTCTCGGTGGAATTGAAGCATTACTGATTCGTTGGCAACTCGTCAAACCAATGAACGATTTCGTCAGCGGTGAGACGTTTAACCAGTTGATTACGATGCACGGGACGACGATGATCTTCCTTGCGGCCATGCCGATGCTATTCGGTTTCATGAACGCCGTCGTACCACTTCAAATCGGGGCACGCGACGTTGCGTTCCCATTCATTAACTCATTAGGTTTTTGGTTGTTCTTCTTCGGTGGAGTCATGCTTAACTTGAGCTGGTTCTTCGGAGCAGCACCAAACGCAGGGTGGACGGCTTACGCTCCACTTTCAACACAACCGGAAGCGACAGGGGTAGACTTCTACGCTCTCGGTCTTCAGATTTCAGGTTTCGGTACACTGATGGCCGGGATTAACTTCCTCGTCACCATCTTGAACATGCGTGCGCCAGGAATGAAACTCATGCGTATGCCACTCTTCACATGGACGACTTTCGTTGCATCGGCATTGATCGTCTTCGCATTCCCACCACTTACGGTCGGATTGTTCATGTTGATGTTCGAGCGACTCTTCGGAGCTGCTTATTTTGACCCGGCGCTTGGCGGGAACGTTGTCATCTGGGAACACCTTTTCTGGATCTTCGGTCACCCGGAAGTTTACATCTTGATCTTACCGGCATTCGGTATTTTCTCGGAAATCATTCCGACATTTGCGCGTAAACGTCTCTTCGGTTACACGACGATGGTCTTCGCGACAATGCTTATCGGTTTCCTTGGATTCATGGTTTGGGTTCACCACATGTTCACAGTCGGTCTTGGTCCAGTTGCCAACTCGATCTTCGCTGTTGCAACGATGGCGATTGCCGTACCAACGGGTGTTAAAATCTTTAACTGGCTCTTCACACTGTGGGGCGGTCAAATTAAATTCAACGTGGCCATGCTTTACTCAGTCGCGTTCATTCCTTCATTCCTCGTAGGTGGGATGACAGGGGTTATGCTCTCAGTCGCACCGGCTGACTATCAGTATCACGACAGCTACTTCGTTGTCGCTCACTTCCACTACGTAATCGTAGGTGGGGTTGTATACGGTCTCTTCGCAGGACTTTACTACTGGTTCCCACTCATGTTCGGAAAAGCCCTTTCTGAAAAGCTTGGATACTGGCAGTTCTGGTTGTTCTTTATCGGGTTCCACTTGACGTTCTTCCCGCAACACTTCCTCGGATTGTTCGGTATGCCACGTCGAGTCTTCACATACCTCGATGGTCAAGGTTGGGATACACTCAACATGCTCTCGACAATCGGTGCATTCTTCATGGGTGTGTCAACGATTGTCTTGCTCGTCGCTGTTGTGAAAGCCTTCTTGTCAAAAGACCGCGTCAAACCAGACCACTGGGGAGACGGTCGTACGCTTGAGTGGACACTTCCTGTTCCGACTCCGGAGTACAACTTTGCACAAACACCACTCGTCAAAGGACTTGATACGTTCTGGCTCGAGAAAATGGCAGGCAACAAACGCGTGTCAGTCGCTGAGGAAGTTTCGGACATTCACATGCCGAATAACTCGCTCATTCCGTTCTTCATGTCACTCGGCCTCTTTATCGCAGGACTCGGTGCCATCTTCCAGATGGATAACACGGTCGTCGGTTGGTCATTGATTGGATTTGGATTAGGGATGACGTTCGTCTCGATGTTCCTACGTTCTTGGATTGACGATCACGGCTACTACATTCCGAAGTCACAAGTCGAAGCAGACTTGAAAGCGATTCGTGAGAAAGGAGAACAATAAATGGCACATGCAGTTGAAAAACACCCAGTGACCGGTATCCCGGCCAATCCAGAGAAAGCAACACTGGAAGGGAAAAATAAATATGTGGCCTTCTGGTTCTTCCTTGGTGGAGAGACAGTCCTCTTCGCCTCGCTCTTTGGAACATACGTTGGTCTCTTGAACTCTGGTGCGCCAGAGGAATTACGTTCGTATAACATTTTCGAAATGGAGCTCGTCTTCATCATGACGATGCTCCTCCTCACAAGTTCACTTACAAGTGTCCTTGCGATGATGAACATGAAGGCAAACAATCCAGGGCGTATGAAGCTTTGGTTGATTGTGACGCTCCTTCTTGGTGCCGGATTCCTTGGTGCTGAGATTTACGAGTTCATTCAATACTACCACATCGGTCACACGTTCACGTCGAGCGCATTCGGTTCAGCCTTCTATACGTTGGTTGGTTTCCACGGCGCGCACGTAACGTTCGGTCTTCTTTGGATCACGACGCTCTTGATTCGTAACTGGAACCGTCCGATCGATGTATACAATGCACCAAAGTTTTATGTATCGAGTCTATATTGGCACTTTATCGACGTTGTTTGGGTCTTCATCTTCTCAATCGTCTACCTCTTAGGGATGGTGAACTAATATGGAAAAACGAGTAATGAACGAATCTCACAAGCAGTTAGAGCTTGAAGTAAAAGCAGAGTCGAAACGTGAGTATCAGCTTCAATTAATCAGTTTCGCGATGATGATTTTACTCACATTCGTGGCATTCGGCGCCGTCTATGCGGAATTGATGCCGGTGTGGGCAGCAGGTGGTTTTTTAATCATCTTGGCGGTCATCCAAGTCTTCCTACAGTTATATATCTTCATGCATATGAATAACCGTGGGAACACGTGGATCGTTGGCATGATGTGGCTAGGTATCTTTGTTGCCATCATCACGGTCGCTGCACTCCGCTTACTCATTTGGTAATTGTGACAAAGGATTGAACATCTGTGGAAACACGGATGATTCGGTCCTTTTTCCTTTACTTCAAAAATGAATGAATAGTAATCTTGAAGTGAACGGTTTCAAAGGTTAGGGAGAGAAAGAAAAGGGGTGAACGGATGCTCTGGAATACGTCGGAGCTGCTCAATCAATTTGATTGGCTCACGTTATGGAGTCCGCTGTTCGGATTGCTCATGGTCGGGATTTATGTGTTATACGCCGTCGTGACAGAGAGAATGGCGAAGCGAGGATATGCCTCGACCACGTTATTACAAAAGTTTAGTATGTTGTTTGCGATTGTCTTGTATTACATCGGTTTTGGAAGTCCAATCGATGTCATGGCACATATCATTTTATCGGTGCATATGTTCCAAATGGTGCTCGTCTATATTTTGGCACCGGCACTCGTCGTTTACGGTCTACCGTACTGGGTATTCGAAAAAATACTTAGCTTCAAATGGATTGGGCCGACGTTCAAGTTTTTGACGAAGCCACTGATTGCGCTCATTTTATTTAACGCATTGTTCTCGATTTACCATATGCCGGTCGTATTCGACTACGTCTTGACGAACTACGGCGTTCACCGGATTTTCCACGGTGCCCTTCTCGTCTTTAGTTTGACGATGTGGTATCCGGTCATCGTTCCACTCGTCTCAGACGAAGAGGAAGGCATGTCCGATTTGAAACGAATGGTGTACATTATCGCCAACGGGGTCTTACTGACACCTGCCTGTGCGCTCATCATCTTTAGTCAAACGACGCTCTATAATGCATACACGGACCCACAGACGTTTGCGACGGTCCTTGGATACTGTCTCCCGAATGGTGACGTTTCCGGAATTGATTTAGAGGCGTTGATGGGAGCGACGAACAGTGCGCTCGAAGATCAACGTTTCGGTGGGGTCCTCATGAAACTCGGTCAAGAGATCGTGTACGGCTTCTTCTTCGGCTGGACGTTCTTCGGCTGGGTGCGTCGGACGAAGTCACTTGCTCTTGATGAAGGCATGTCATTCACTCCGCAAGAAACAAATGAAAAAAATTAAACAGAACATAAAGGGGAAACATTGATGAACTATCTTGCCTTAATTAGTGTGTCATTCATCGTCATCAGTGCGATTCTTGTCGCCATCGGATGGGTGATTATCGCAAAAGACCGCAGCAACATCGAAAAACATAAAAAGGTGATGACGGCCGCAGCGATTGCAGCGACGACGTTCTTCATCCTTTACGTCTCGCGTACCATTTTTGTCGGCAACACGGCATTCGGAGGACCGGATTCAGTGAAGCCGTTCTATCTTGGTTTTATGATTTTCCATATTCTTCTCGCGACAACAGGTGGTATCCTCGGATTGATTACGCTCTATCTCGGTTATAAAAACAAAATCGAGAAGCACCGGAAAATCGGTCCAAAAGCGTCAGTCGTCTGGTTCTTCACGGCCATTACGGGGGTGACGGTTTACATTCTTCTCTATGTGGCATATGACCCAGGTGAAACGACGAACGTATTCCGCGCGATAATCGGAGGATGATCCATAGAGAGGGAGAGCTGTATGAAACGGAATAGCTATTTGACGGTCGGTTTGACCGTCTTGACGCTTGTCGTCATCGGAGTAGCCGTGTATTTTGTTTTCTTCAATCAAGACGACCTACCCGTCATTCAAGAACCAACCCCGTTCACATTAACGAACGCATTAAATGAAGAGACCTATAATTCCGACAACGGAAAAGTGAAGATTGTGACGTTCTTCTATACGAACTGTCCAGATATTTGTCCGCTCACGTTGCGTGATTTTATGAAACTCGAAAAAGAATTGAAAAAAGAGAACTTATACGGCTCGGACGTAGAACTCGTCGCGATCACGGTTGACCCGGAGGTGGATACCGTGCCCGTTCTGAAAAATTACGGAGAAGCATTCCAAGCAGAGCCGACTGGATGGAAGATGTTGACGGGAGACCAGGTAGACATTGACCGAATCACACGTCAGCTACAGTTCTATTATTCGAAGGCGAACAGCGGACTCGTGACGCATGCGACGACGATGTACGTCATCGACCGCCATCATGATGTCCGTGCTGTCGCGCAGATGGCGACGGCAGGGGATGAACCGGTCGATATCGAATCTATCATGGAGGACGTTAAAGTGCTCGCGAATGAAAAGGAGTGATCACCATGAACGATACGATGGCTGTGATTGGGAATGACTATTCATACGGAGACGTGACGATTGCGGAACGGGCGATTGAAGATTTGATCGCGTGTAGCGCGATTGAATTCGGCTTGAAAGAAGTGAAAGTCGTCTCTCGCTCGAAAGACCACTATGATTATCAAATCATTGCACCATTATCACTCGTCGAGGCAGAGCGATTGTATCGCTATGTTCGAGACCAATTCGATTTATTGCTCGGTCAAGTCGACGTGACGTTGACCGTCATTGCGACTAACTGATTAAAGCCCACGGAAGCGAATCTGCTTCGGTGGGCTTTGTTTTCATTCGTACTTTTTAGTGAGCTTGATACAAGATTAAAATTTTATTCTTAAGTGGGTCATGAAAAAGTTCTGCAAAGAAGCAATGCCCATCTTGAAAGTCATCTAGGTCTGCTTCATTTGAAAGGACGATATGAGATTTGTATGACTCGTTCCATTGAGATCGAATATCGCTGATTGATTGAGGTTCTAATATATTTCGATCATGTATTTGATAAGTTGAGAGATAAAGAGTCTGGATAGATTCAGAACAAATCATTTGTTCTAATTCATTGATTGAATCAGGCAGAGGAAGCACTTCTAATTGGATGCGTGACGCCCCAGAGTATAAGATGTTGCCCTTTCTTTCAAAATAAATCGAGTGATTCAAGGTCGGGAGCCTCCGATCTAGTCAAAAAAACAAACCCCTTCGCTTATGCAAGGGGTTTGACTTCTAATGTTTCTGCGAGTGCTTTTAGACGGCGCTCACAGTCGCGGACGATTTCTTCTGGGAAGACTTCATCGTATTCAACACCGTGTGGATAATAATGCTTTCCTAAAATCGGTGTAAGCATTTTGACAACAGCGTGACGATCTTCGATTTGACCTTCGATCGCGTATACAGGTAAGCGAAGATAGAATGTTTCGCCAGTCGATTGTTTCTCATATTTCATGTCATACGTGGCACGCTCATAATCCCAAGCACCTTCACGGATGAAATGATGATGATCCATGATCGTCTCGAGCAAACCAAAACGGATTTCTTTTCCCTCGATGTGGAACTGCTCAAATTTCATCATAATCCCCCTTTTCGAATAAACCTCATATGTCATCATACCATATTCAAAAACGTTCTTGGAATAACGTGTGTTCAAATTGTGAAAAAAAGATGAACGATTAATCAGCCGAGTGAATTTAAGTATTCCTCGATTTTTTGAGGGAGTTTCACGCCAAGAGGTAGCAGTCCTTCTGATCCGAAAAAGACGTTGAATTCCAAAATGTAAAATCCTTCTTCCGTCACGATGACGTCAAACGCTGCGTGATTGATGGATAACGTGTTCGCGATCGATTGAACTTCTTGGACGACGTCTCCCGGGATATCTTCGTACGAGAAGTTAGCACCTTGAGCGACATTGTTTAAAAAAGCCTCGCTGACACGCCAATAGGCACCGACTACCTCTTCTCCAATCACGATGATGCGTAAGTCGCGATCGTTCGGGATGAACTCTTGGACATAGAACGTATCATGATTCTCGACGTATTCTAACCAGTCTTGGTCATTTTTGATTAACCATACCCCTTGACCCATTGAGGATTTGGCTTTTTTGGCGACGAACGGGTAGTGGAATTCTTCCAACACGCGTTCAATCGTGTATGGGTTCTTTCCATAAATCAATGTCTTCGGAATCCGGTGCGGATATGTCGCTTTAAAGGCGCGCGTCATCTCGATCTTGTCGTGCCCGAGGTGATAAGTCGCAGGTGATGGGAAGATCGCTTTATTCATCCCGTAGATGATGGAATTGACCATCCAATACTCAGGGAACAGGACGAGGTCGGCAGCGCGAACCTTGTCGAGCTGATCGAAATAATATTCGGGTTTCGCATAATCCGTCTTGATCCCGGCCGATCGGATCATATTAAAAGAAACTTTTTTCATACGTAGACGCATAGGTTGCGTCTGTTCACTTCCTTTCTACATGGAACGCCTTGCGGTCAACTTCAATTATAATGTGGATTGCTTACATAGGGAAACAATTGTGGTAAAATCATGGCAGAAAGGGTGAGGGGTATGATAATCACTGAACAGACGATTGCCCTGCTCGATCAAACAGAAGAATTGACCGATTTGATTGAAGCAAGCGAATCGTTTCAAACATATATTCAAACGAAAGCGGCACGTCTCGCATCACAAGAAGCAAAAGAGATCGAGCGTGAGTTCTTGAAGATGAAAGAGGACTATGAGTATGTCCAGCGATTCGGAAAGCATCATCCGGACCACGATCGCATCAAAAAAGAGATGCATCTCATCAAACGTCGTCTCGACGTTCAGCCAGAAATCGCTGCGTTCAAAAAAGCGGAACGAAGCTTGGATAAGTTGTTAGGGGAAGTGAGTGAACTATTGGCTCATTCGGTCTCTCCAAAAATCAAGGTCCCGACCGGCAATCCATTCTTTGATGAAGGTGGATGTTCAGGTGGAGGTAGCTGCGGAGGAGGCGGAAGTTGTGGATGCGCCGTCTAAGTTGAATGAACGGATTGGCTTCGTCGTATATGTGAATTCCTTGAAACAAGTGAAAGCGTTAAGACGTTATGCGAATCTTTACTTTGTCTCAAAACGAGAAAAGTATGCGTTTCTTTATACTGACCTCGAAGGTCATGAAGCCGTACTCGAACAAGTGAAAGCATTGCCGTTTGTGGAAGCGGTCGTTCGAAGCGAACGCCCATTCATTTCCGAAACGTACGAGACAAAATCGAAATAAACAAAAAGATGAAGGTGGCATCACCTTCATCTTTTCTGCTGGAGGGAAAGACATGCGTGTCATATCTGGAGAACGAAAAGGGACCCGTTTAAAAGCGGTCCCAGGAACGGCGACACGGCCGACGACCGATAAAGTGAAGGAATCGCTATTCAACATCATCGGACCTTATTTTTCAGGCGGAAAAGCACTAGACTTATACGCGGGCAGCGGTGGGCTCGGAATCGAGGCGTTATCACGAGGTTGTGACGAAGCTATTTTTGTCGATCGTCAACCGAAAGCCGTCCAAACGATTCAAGAGAACTTGCGAGCGACCCATTATGAAGTAAAAGGGAGAGTATATCGTCAAGACGCCAAGGCGGTACTCGAACAGCTCAAGGTTCAACAGGAACAATTCAAGCTCATCTTTATGGATCCTCCTTATCATGCGGAAGAACATGTGACCTTCTTACAGCTGATCGATGAGTCGAATCTCTTGATTGATATCGGCGTAGTCGTCTGTGAACACGGTAGCGACGTGACGTTACCGGAGCGGGTGGGACGATTTGAACGAATTAAAGAACAGCGATACTCAGATGTCATCACCATCAGTTTCTATGAGTACGCATCGGAGGAGTGACACGATGAAACGGATTGCGATTTGTCCGGGTAGCTTTGACCCCATCACGAACGGACATCTAGATATTATTGAACGAGCGGCGGCCATTTTTGACGAGGTCATTGTCGCCGTCCTTGAAAATTCAAGCAAAGCCCCATTATTTGATGTGGAGGAACGACTTGGACTGATCCGAGATGTGACAACACATCTGCCAAACGTGTCGGCTGACGCGTTCGGGGGATTGCTTGTCGAGTATGCCGCAGAGCGGGAAGCGGCGACGATCGTCCGTGGGCTCCGTGCAGTCTCAGATTTCGAATACGAGCTTCAAATCGCATCAATTAACAAAAAGTTGAATGAGAACGTCGAGACGTTGTTCATGATGACGAATAGTCAATATTCGTTCCTCAGCTCGTCGATTGTCAAAGAAGTGGCGAAATATGGGGCTTCGGTCAGTGAACTCGTACCGGAACAGGTTGAAATTGCCTTGCGTAAAAAGTATCAAGTGAGTTCGGGACAATGAAATCGTTAAAGATCGGTCTCGGTTTACTCGTCACAGTTCTTCTCTTCCTGTTCGTCCCACTTCCTTACTACATCTCTTCACCCGGAGCGGCGACCTCAATTGAAGAGTTCCTGACCGTCCAAGGTGGCGAAAAAGAGGATGGGGAACTGATGATGGTGACGATCTCCCAACGCCGTGCGACTCCGTTTTGGTTAGTGGAAAGTTGGGTGACCCCGTTCACGGAAGCGAATTTATCCAGTCGCTATTTATACGATGGGGAGAGTGAGGCAGACTATGAACGTCGCCAACAATTATTGATGGACTCCTCTCAACAAGCAGCGGTTCAATACGCCTATCAGTTAGCAGATCAAGACGTGACGGTCGATTTCGAGGGGATTTATGTATCCGCTCCGATTCCCGGATCTCTTGCAGCCAATGTGTTGAAGCCGGGTGATGTCATCACGGCTATCGATGGGATGTCCTTTGCCACTCGCGTCGACTTTTTGAATCGCATATCGGAATTTGAGGCGGGCGATGAAGTGGAGTTGACGATTGAACGAGACGGCGAAGAACGTGTCGTGCAAACGCTCATTCAGCCGATCGATCAAAGCGGAGATCGTGTCGGAATTGGAATCTATGAGCCACTTCCCGTTCAAGAAATCACGGCTGATCCTGAAGTCGATGTCGCTTTGACGAATGTCGGCGGTCCATCTGCAGGATTGATGTTCACGTTAGAAATTTATGATCAATTGACGCCAGGTGACTTGGCAAATGGAAAACGGATTGCCGGAACCGGAACGGTCGATGAGGAAGGGAATGTCGGACCTATCGGAGGTGCATGGCAGAAAATTGTCGCCGCCGACGAGGAAAGAGCGGAAGTCTTCTTTGTGCCTGCCGGTTCAAATTATGAAGAGGCGCTGGAATCACGAGACCGCCTAAACAGTGACATTGAAGTCGTCTCTGTCAAG
Organism: Exiguobacterium sp. s140; assembly: GCF_018617035.1. Lineage (GTDB taxonomy): Bacteria > Bacillota > Bacilli > Exiguobacteriales > Exiguobacteriaceae > Exiguobacterium > Exiguobacterium profundum. The sequence continues at coordinate 1,133,130 of NZ_JACSJK010000001.1, read as the reverse complement.
ACGGTCGAGGATGCGATTCGTTATTTAGAAGAGATGAACTGAGGGCGTTGCCGGTGCTCGATCAATGCATCATCTTGAAGCGGGAGTCGATATGCTTCGGTGACACGAGCTTCAAAATCGAGCCGGGCATCGAACTTACTGACGAGTTGCACGTCTTCCTTCACATCTCGTAGCGCATGTCGTCCGAGATCGTTGAAGGCGAGCGGTCTCACGTAAGGGACTTCATCAAAGCGTGTCGGTGCCTCGACTTTTAACCAGTGAAGCAGTACGGCGACGAACGCCCGCTGAATGGCGGTACGCGTGTAGCGACGTGTCGACACGACAGCAAGTGCACGTTCGAATGAAGGCTCGACTCCCGCCTGCTTAAGACGAGGTGCGAGAGAAGCATCAATTCCTACGAGCTCCGTCATTGTGTGGAGTGGCAAGGTTCTCAGTTTGAATTGTAAGACGGGCCAATAGTGTTCCCAATGTGTCATCGGTCGTGTCCGAAACATCGCTTCAGTTGATGCCGGGACGGCACGAACTTCACCGGTGCCTAAATAATGAGTCCGAATGCCTGTCGCCGACATGACATCCATTAATGAAGGGTCATGATAATCAGCCCCGAGCCGTTTGACTGTATGTAACTGAATCGATTTTGCTGCTTTGGCGTAATGGTAGCCCAAAATGTTGTTTGGTCGCGTCAAATCAAACGAGGGATAGACGGTCCGAAAAGCTCGACTCGAAGCTTGCGCGGACGAGTGCCCTTCTTGTAGCGCTTCTTTAAGCGCCTCTTTATAACGTGGCGCCTCTTCGACATGTGAACGGGCTGCATGTAGGATTGCATCTATATCCCCGCTCTCACTCCCGAACGATAGCGTCTGGCAACGGAGCTGTTCAGCAATCGAGACGGAGGCGCTAGCGAAACGGTCGGCGCGTTGGACCCCGTACTGGGTCGGTAACTCGATGACTAGATCGATTGCACCGCTCTCGACGGCAGCCTTAGCCCGTTTCCACTTGTCGAACGAGGCGGGTTCGCCCCGTTGAGTGAACTGGGCACTCATGATGGCAATCATGACATCCGCCCCGGTTTCGTGACGTGCAGTTTGCGCTTGATAATAGTGCCCGTTGTGAAACGGGTTGTACTCTGCAATAATGGCCGTCTTTTGCATGATTTACTCCTTTGCATTGTCGTATGGATTGGTGTAAGATGAGTAAGTACGCTTTGGCAAAGCGCCGTCGTCAACTGATTTTAGTGTAAAGAAAAAACATTGACAAAACAAGTTGGCCTATCTATAATTCATATTGTTGCAATTGAGGTGATTCGGATGAAATGGTCTATTGCACAGCTACTTAAGCTCCGAAACCAGGGTGACGGTTTTACAATCGATGAGATGGTAGAACTACCAGAGCTGACTCAGCTCCATCCGGATATCCGTTCGATTCGCCCGGTGCATGTGCACGGGGATGCATCGTTCACATCTAATCAAGTTACATTCAATCTGAAGATTCAAGGTGACCTGACGTTGCCAGATGCGCGAACGTTAGAAGATGTCACTTATGAATTCGATATTGAATCGCTCGAGCCTTTCTTTTTGGAGAATGGGCGTTATACGGAGCAATTCGATGACGTGAATTTGCCAGAAGGAAATACGATCAGTCTTGTACCGATTGTAAAAGAGCTCATCATGTTAGACGTCCCGATGCAAGTTTACGGGAACGAAACAGACAAAACTCAGGTTGAAGGAGAAGGCTGGACGCTTACTGACGAACAGCCCGAAGCCCAACCAAAAATTGACCCGCGTTTCGCGGGACTGGCCGACCTGTTCTCGAAAAAAGAGAACGAGGAAGGTTAACTTATCAAGGAGGTGGACAACGATGGCAGTACCATTCCGTAGAACGTCGAAAACTCGCAAACGTCTTCGTCGTACTCACTTCAAACTCAACGTACCTGGTATGAACGAGTGCCCGAACTGTGGCGAAATGAAACTTTCACACCGTGTTTGCAAATCTTGCGGACATTACAACGGTAAAGAAGTAACAAGCAAATAATGCTTGAAGGAGTGACCTGTTCTCAGGTCGCTCCTTTTTTGTTTGTCTTTTTTGGGTCATGGCGAAAAGATGTGGTAAACTTTTTGTGCGAAAATAGTTCGAATAGGAGGAGGACCATGATGAACTCCATCAAACGAATTGGTATCATCGGAAACGGAGCGGTCGGATTATTGATGGCATCTTTGCTCGCAGATGATTACGACGTGACGCTCTACGGAAGAAGCGGGTCATCTGATCCACTTGTCATCACACGGACCGGCGTGACGGAAGGGACGGCACGTGTGTCGTTCCGTTCCAGTCAGACGCTTCAAGAAACGGACGAGGATCTCTTTTTTGTCACGACAAAAGCCCATCAAGTCGAGGAAGCGACGGCTCGCCTCTCGGGTAAGGTGCCCGTCTTTATTTGTTCGAATGGGATTGCCCATCTGGAATATGCGAAACGTCGAGGGTTTCATTTAGGTGTCGTCGAGCATGGGGTGACGAAGCGTGGTCATGAGGTTGAGCATCGTGGACTCGGACGGATTCGGATCGGAAGCACATCGGTACTACACCCTCTATCATTTCAAGAGAGCCCACTTCACATTGTGTGGGAAGAAGAGATTGAGCAAGTCGTCATTGAAAAATTGTTTGCTAATGCCATCATCAATCCCATTACAGCGTTATGCCGGGTCCCGAACGGCGCACTCGCCGGCTCACCATATCGTGAAATCGCACAATCGATTTACGATGAGTTGATACCGTTGTTTGCGCAGCACGTCTCGTATTCCTACATCGAGACGATTGTCGAACGTACCGCAGAGAATCACTCCTCGATGCTGCGCGACCTTGAAGAAGGTCGGCCGACCGAGGTGGATGCAATTTTGAAACCGGTGATTGAAAAAGCCGAACAAATGCAGATTTCTCTCACTGTCATTCCGCTATTACATAAACTGATTCTAGGAGCGAGCGCATCGTGTTAGTGTATATCGTTTCATTTCCACTCATCTTATGGTTTATGGTGTATATGATACTTAGAAAAATTATGCCGAAATCAATCAACTCATTCAAGCTCGCATGCGATGCCGGAGTCATCCTTTGGTTTTATGCATGCAGTATTTTACTTGAGGCCATCGTCGGGACGGATATGTTGCTGTTATTGCTCGCAGCCTGCTGTGCGATTTTCCCAATCAATGCGATTTGGCAGCGGATTCGTTATGAGGAAGTGTTGTTCACGAAGATGTTCGTCCATGGTTGGCGGTTACTCTTCTTGCTACTTGTTCCGACCCACGCCATTTTATTCGCGATCGGTGTAGCCCAAGGCATGATTCGTTGATTGATTGAAAGGAAGTTGTTATACGTGAAGGTAGAAGCATTTGATGCTCTATATGCATCCACAACACCGATGATTCAAATCGATCATGAATATGGTCGCTGGCTCGATTATCGAGGGATGGATGAAATCGAAAAACGTGCCGAGGAGGTCTCAGGGCGCACCTATGAGCATCTGTCGGAGCTCGTCGAGATAATAAAGGGACAACAAGAACAGTTCGGGGAACTTTCGGAAGAGTTGGAAGCGAAGCTGGAGTTACTCGCTCAGCGAAAAGCGTACGTGATGGTGACGGGGCAACAGGTCGGCGTATATGGAGGACCTTTGTTTGCCGTATACAAACTGTTAGCGGTCATCAAACGGGCAAAACAGGCTGAAGCGAAATTAGGGAAACCGGTCCTTCCTGTCTTCTGGATGGCTACGGAAGATCATGACTTTGCTGAAATCAACCATGTCTTCACAACACAGGCGTTTTCGAGGACGTTGAAAAAAGATGCCTTGTCATCGTTACCGCTTGCAGGAAAAGCATCGATAGGGGACTTAGAGTTCGAACGGGTAAAGCTCGAACTTGTTCAAATGGCGCAACGTCTTCTACTGAATGAAACAGAGACACCGTATACTTCACATTTGTATCATGAGCTGATTGACCTCATTCAAGTGAGTCGTTCGTTCGCTCACTTTTTCGGTGGAATGATGCGGCGATTCGTCGGATCTGACTTTTTATTGTTTGACCCGCACGCGAAAGACGTACGGGCTCTCGAACGACCGATGTTCCGACGTCTCATCGAGCATCATGACAAGCTCCATGAAGCGCTCGGTCATGCGTATGAAGAAGGGATGCCATCGGTCGACTTGAACAGAGATGCGGCCCATCTGTTTTATCACGATGGGACACGAGAGCTGCTCACAAAGGTCGATGGCGTGTTCACGACAAAGCGAGGGCATCGCTTCACTGAAGGCGAACTGCTCACAGAGATAGAGACGCACCCGGAGCGTTTCTCAAATAACGTGGTCTCCCGTCCGCTCATGCAGGATTTCCTGTTCCCGACTCTTGGGTATGTGGCAGGTCCCGGTGAAATTGCCTATTGGCTCCAGCTTCGACCGCTCTTCCACGTGATGGGCTGGAAGATGCCACTGCTCTTGCCGCGTCTTGGTGCGTTGATCGTGTCAAGAAATGATGAGAAGAAGCTTCGTCAAGAAAGCGTGACATTGGAGCAGTATATGAAGCAACCGCTTCCGGACCATGCCTTTGACGACGAAGCGTTTGAAGAAGAGCTATATGCGTACCGGACGCTCACGGAGGCCGTCAGTCATGAGGCAGGGAAACAAGGAAGACGATTTGAGGCGAAGTCGAGACATGTGCTCGAGCGATTGGCAGATGAGATGCGTGCCGAATCGAAGCGAGAACAATATCGCTTGAATGCACGACGGATTCATCTATCGACCCGACTGTTCCCGATGGATGCCCCTCAAGAACGTATCCTCTCGATGGTTCCGATGCTAAATCGTCACGGACTAGATGTGTTTCAACGATTGAAACAGGCATATGAACAATCCGATTCGGAGCGATGTTTGTTCTATGTATAATCATTTTTTGGAGAGCTCTTGACATTTGTCAGGAGCTTTTTTTCGTTGTTACCTTTTTGTTTCCTCTTTTCACTAAAAACCTGTACGGACCTTGACATTTTTATGATAAAGTAAGTGTAATAAAACAGTTGAAATATGTAGGTTGAGAGGGTTTTTTGAATGTTTGAGCATGAAACGGTTTTAAAAATGGAGTCCATTGAGGGATTGAACATCAAACCAGATGGGGTATATGTCGATTGTACGTTAGGTGGAGCGGGTCATAGTGAAGAAATCGCAAAGCGTCTAACGACGGGTCAACTATATGCGTTCGACCAAGATGACGTCGCGCTCGCACATGCGAAAGAGCGATTGGCTCCTTATGAAGGCCGTGTGACGTTTATAAAGAGCAATTTCGTTCACTTGAAGGAAGAACTCGCCCAACGTGGTGTGACAAAAGTGGACGGTGTACTATTCGACCTAGGCGTTTCTTCGCCACAGCTAGATGAGGCGGAGCGCGGGTTCAGTTACAACTATGACGCACCGCTCGATATGAGAATGGACCGGTCACGGGACTTTTCAGCCTATCATGTTGTGAACGAATGGTCGTTCGGAGAACTTGCTCGTATTTTCTTTACATACGGGGAGGAAAAGTTTTCAAAGCAAATCGCACGAAAGATTGAGCAAGCCCGTGCCGATAAACCGATTGAGACGACATTCGAGCTTGTCGACTTGATTAAAGAAGCGATTCCTGCACCAGCTAGACGAAAAGGCGGACACCCGGCGAAGCGGACGTTCCAAGCGATTCGAATCGCCGTCAATGATGAGTTGAACGTATTCGACCGCGCCGTTCAAGATGCGATTGATTTACTTGCATTGAATGGACGCATCTGTGTCATCACGTTCCATTCGTTAGAAGACCGCATTTGTAAACAAGTGTTCAAAGAGCGAAGCCAGCATCCACCATTACCACCGGGGTTGCCGGTCATTCCGAAAGAATTTGAACCTGAACTCAAACTCATCACGCGTAAGCCAATCGTGGCGAGTGAGGGAGAACTTGAAGATAACCGTCGTTCACGCTCTGCTAAGTTGAGAGTGGCCGAAAAACAAAAATAACCGAGAGTGTAGGAGGGATACCTGATGCCAGAAGCTGCCCGTAAGGCGTTGCAGCCTCAAGTAACACCGAATCGAAATCCGATTCCGCAAGAACGACCAATACCTGCTCCAAAACGACGCACGTTGACCTTGTTTGAATCGATCCTGTATCCAGTGATGATTGGTTCAGTGGTCATGTTCGGTGGCATCACGGTGTCGAAGCACAATGAAGCGTATAATATTATGCGTGATACAGCAGCCGTCAATCAGCAGGTCGACGGGGTTGCAAAAGAAAACGAAGAACTAAAGTATGAAATCGCCCAATTAAGCTCGCCCGAAAGAATTTATGCGATTGCCGAGAAGCTCGGAATGAAATTCAATGAAAAGAATGTCAAGGTGATTGATTGATGAATTCTTTAAAACAGAGTAAAAAAAGAGTGGCGTGGGTAGCGATTGTCTGCTTCACCCCGCTCTTTTTATTTTTTGTTGGATGGTTCCTTTATTTATCCGTCACCCATACGTACAAAGGGGAGAACATGCTCGCATTCGCGGAAGAGCAACGGTGGAAAGCGGTCAGTACGTTAGAAGCGGAACGGGGCGAGGTGTATGATCGCTTCGGTCAACCGATTGCCATCAACATTCCATCATACCGGCTCGTTGCCGTTTTGAAACTCGGTGGTGAGCGGGTCAAAGGGAAGACGCTTATGCCCGATGAGTTCGCCGAAGCGGCGAAGCAATTGTCGACCGTGCTTCCTATGACAGAAGCCGATTTATTGAAACGACTTGAACAAAATGCCGACCTTGGACAAATCGAGTTCGGTGTTCCCGGTCGTGACTTGACCGTAGAACAAAAAGAAGAGATCGAAGCATTCGACCTAAACGGCATCACGTTTGTCGAGGAACCGAAGCGCTATTACCCGAACAAAGTATTTGCTTCCTCGGTAATCGGATATGCCCAGAAAATTGACCAGAACGGTCGTATCGAACTCGTCGGTGAATTAGGGATTGAAAAGTCTCTGAATGATATTTTAAGTGAATCGTACGGTCTGTATCGATTTGAGAAAGATTTGGCAGGTCGTGAACTCATATCGAGTGACGAGCAGTTGAAGATTGAACCGGAAGACGGGGCGGACGTCCAATTGACAATCGACCACAGAATCCAACAGTTGCTCGAAACGAAGATGAATGAGTTGTATGAGGAGTATGAGCCGAAACATGCGACGGCCATCATCATGGACCCGAAAACGGGAGAGATCATCGCACTATCGGACCGACCATCGTTTGATCCGAACACACGCGAGATTTCTTCGTACAGTAACTTCTCTGTTTCGTCTCGATTCGAACCTGGATCGACGATGAAGATCTTTACGCTCGCGGCAGCCATCAACGAAGGCGTGTACAATCCGAATGAGCTGTACGAATCCGGTTCATACAAATATGGCAAGACGGTCTTCAATGATTACAACATTACGGGATGGGGTACCATTCCTATGGTAGAAGGCGTCTGGCATTCGTCGAACGTAGCATTCTCGATTTTAGCGAACGAACGACTTGGTCTCAGTCGATATGAAGATTACTTTAAAGCTTTCAAGTTTGATCAGCGGACAGGAATCGATTTGCCTGGAGAGGTCAATAGTCAATTCGATTTCGAAAGTCCGATGAACGTCTTGATTACGGCATGGGGACAATCGACAGCGGTGACACCGATGCAAATTTTGCAAGCGACATCGGCCATCGCAACGGATGGGACGATGAAGCAACCGCACCTCATCAAGAAAATCGTCAACAGCGAGACCGGCGAAACGATTCGGACGACCAATCCGAAAGAAGTCGGTCAACCGATCACGGCGGAGACAGCCAAAAAGACACGTGAAGCGCTCGACGGTGTCGTCAATAGCGATGTGGGAACCGGGCAACTGTATGCGTTAGACAACTATCGTGTCGTCGGAAAGACCGGTACCGCTCAAATCGCCGAGAACGGAAAATATTTGAGTGGACAGTATATTCACTCATTCGTCGGGATGGCTCCGGAAGACGATCCGGAACTTGTCATGTATATCGCGGTGGACAGACCGAACAGTGACTCGTCTACGACCGGACCACGAATCATGGCGCCACTTTTCAAAGACGTGATGGATGTCGCATTACGTTACCGGAGTGTCGAGCCTGAAAAACAAGAAAAAGCAGTCGAAGCCTCGACGAAGACAACGTCTTCGTATATCGGTCAAAACCGTGAAGAGGCAGTGAACGCATCGACGGAGAATTCCTTCAATCCGATCGTGTTAGGTGATGGAGACGAAGTGATTGCGCAGAGTCCTGTGAAAGGACAATCTTATGTCGTCGGTGAACGATTGTTGCTAAAAACGAGCGAGTCGTTTACGATGCCTACATTAAAAGGTTGGTCGTTGCGTGACGTCAAACGTTTAGCGACCCTTTATCAATTAAATTTAGAAATCGACGGTACCGGATTTGTCACATCGCAATCGATTGGCAAAGGGAAACCGGTCAAAACAGGTGCCTCCTTGAAAGTGAAATTGGAGACACCGTCGAATTAACGCACGAGATGAAGAGGGCTGCGGCTCTCTTTTCCTATGTAAGAGGAGGAAGTTTGTATGGAACAACTGACAGTTCAAAAATTGGCATCATGGTTTGGCATGGATCTAAATGACGAACGTCTCGTCGAACGGGTCGCCACAGATTCAAGAGATGCAAACGAGGCGGGTCTCTTCGTCCCAATTGTTGGGGCGCGAGTCGACGGTCATGATTACATCGAGGCGGCCGTTGAAAAGGGTGCGATTGTCACGTTCTGGGAAGAAGGTCGTCCTCAACCAGACAACCTAGTTGTCATCCCTGTGAAATCGACGATTGAGGCTTTGCAAACGGCAGCGGCGCGATATTTAGAAGAAATCAATCCGCTCGTCGTCGCCATTACAGGCTCGAATGGGAAGACGTCGACAAAAGACATGGTCGCTGTCGTGCTCGAGGAGAAGTTCAAGACGCATAAGACGGCCGGTAACTTCAACTCGGACGTCGGCTTGCCACTTACCGTTCTCAGAATGCCGCGGGATACGGAAGTAGCCGTCCTCGAGATGGGAATGAACGGATTCGGTCAAATCGAGACGCTGTCAAAACTCGCCAAGCCTGATGTGGCGTTTGTGACGAATATCGGGGAGTCCCACGGTGAACAAGTCGGCGGACGGACAGGTATCGCCAAGGCGAAACTTGAGATCAAGGCCGGTCTCAAAGCAGACGGTCGCTTGATCGTCGATGCGGATGAGCCACTTCTTTCTGGTCAAGGCTATCGCATCGGATACGATGAAACGGCAGACGGGAAAATTGAAGTGATCGAAACGACATTTGACGCATCGATCTTTAAATACAACGGGGACTTGTATGAACTAAAGGTGCTCGGTGCCCATCAGATTCGAAACGCAGCCTATGCAATCGCGTGTGGACTTGCGTTCGGTCTCGATCATGCGATGATTCAACGTGGCCTAGACCGAATCAAGTTGACGTCGATGCGGATGGAAAAACAGATGTTCGGCGAAGCTCACCTCATTAACGATGCCTACAACGCAAGTCCGACGTCGATGATTGCAGCGATTGAGACAGTCAAGTCGCTTGAAGGATTCTCGAAGCGTGTGCTCGTCCTTGGAGATATGTACGAGTTAGGAATGGATGAACAACTGCAACACGAACAAGTCGGTGGCGCGGTGACATCTCCCGTGACCGATTGTATTCTCGTTGGAGACAAGGCAAAATGGATCGCGGATGGGATTCAAGATTCACGAGTGAACGTTAAAATGGTCCCGACGGTTGAGGAAGCGAAGGCGCTCCTTCATCATTATCAACGACCGGATACTGTGGTATTGTTAAAGGCATCTCGAGGACTGGCGCTTGAGCGTCTTGTTCAATAAATAGAGTAGTGAGGTAGCAACATGTTAATTAGTTTAATCGTATTAATCAGTTCATTATTAAGTGTCTTGATCGTGATGCCGCGAGCCATCCCAGCATTGCGTCAATTAAAGTTCGGACAAGAGATTCGTGATGAAGGTCCAGGTTGGCACCAGAAGAAGTCGGGTACACCGACGATGGGTGGGATTGTCATCCTGCTCGCCATCCTCGTCGGATTCATCGTATCCGTCATCTTCGGCGAAGCGGTCGCAGGATTCGGTACCCTTCTATTCGTTACGATGGCATTCGGTGTCATCGGTTTCTTGGATGACTACATCAAAGTCGTCAATAAACGAAACCTCGGATTGACGTCCCTTCAGAAGTTGATCGGTCAAATCGTGGTATCGGTATTGTTTGCATGGTTCTTGTCACTCGGAGGAGACCTCGATACATCAATCTCGATCCCGTTCACGTCGATTTCGTTCGATACTGGATGGTTCTATATCGCCATCGTCATCTTCTGGCTCGTCGGGTTCTCTAACGCTGTCAACTTGACGGATGGATTAGACGGACTCGTCTCGTTCTCGGCCATCCCGACGTTCACATTCTTTGGGATTTACGCCCTTACACAAGATGAACTTGGGATTGCTTGGTTCGCGTTTGGGGTCATCGGTGCCTTGATCGGGTTCCTAGTCTTCAATAAGTATCCGGCTAAAATCTTCATGGGGGACACCGGTTCGCTCGCACTAGGCGGAGCCGTCGCTGGACTCGCTTTGATGTTGAAGCTCGAATTACTTCTCGTCTTCGTCGGCATCATCTTCGTCATCGAGACGTTGAGCGTCATCTTGCAAGTCATCTCGTTTAAAACGACGGGGAAACGACTCTTCAAGATGAGTCCAATCCATCACCACTTCGAAATGGTCGGGTGGTCAGAATGGCGCATCGTACTCACGTTCGGAGGCATCAGTTTAATTACAGCAGGTTTATCATTACTACTCATGTAAAAGGGTGAGACAGATGGAAAAGCAATGGCACGGTAAAAAAGTTCTTGTCCTCGGTGCTGCGAAGAGCGGTATTGCGGCGGCGATATATCTGCATCATGCGGGAGCAGATGTGACGATCAATACGGGGAATATCCCTCCGGAAGACGAACAGGAAAAAATTCAGGCGCTCGGGATTCAATCGGTGTTTAACGAGCATCCCCTCGCTCTGTTGAATGAGACAGAGGTGATTGTCAAAAACCCAGGCATCCCGTATCAGATTCCATTGCTTCAGGAAGCGATGTCTCGTCATATCCCGATCTATACTGAAGTGGAACTTGCTTATTTAGCAACGGAGGCGGAATTTGTTGCCATCACTGGCTCAAATGGGAAAACGACAACCACGACACTCGTCTATGAATTGCTCAAAGGTGGGGAGCGTCCGGTGCATCTTGCGGGAAACATCGGATTCCCTGCGATTGAAGTGGCGTCTCAGGCGAAGGCGGGCGATTTGATTGTGATTGAATTGTCGAGTTTTCAATTGATGGGGATTGAGTCGTTTCATCCTCGCTCGGCGGCACTACTCAATCTATCGGAAGCTCATTTGGACTATCATGGGGATTTTGATGCGTATGCGGATGCAAAAGGAAACTTGTTCCGTCGAATGACGAATGCAGATCAAATCGTCGTGAAAGTGACAGATCCGGAAGTGATGAAACGTGTCCCGGGAGAGATTGAACCGACTACGTTCAGCTTTGACCGGGGTGACGCTTCTGTCGTCGATGGATGGGTCACGGTTCGTGGTGAAAAAATCATGCCGGTAAATGAGTTGGCATTAGGCGGGGCGCACAACGTGGAAAATGTATTGGCTGCACTACTTTTAGTGGAACCATTCGCTATTCCACGTACGCATATCGAACGTGTGTTACGAAACTTCGGTGGCGTCGCGCATCGGACCGAGAGTCTCGGTGATGTGCTCGGACGTGCCGTCTACAATGATTCGAAAGCGACGAACAACGTGGCGGCGGAAGCGGCGTTACGTGGATTTGACGCCCCAATCGTCTGGCTTTGTGGTGGTCTCGAGCGTGGTGCGGACTTATCTTCGCTCGCCCCGGCTCTCTCAAACGTAAAAGCTGTCATCGCGTATGGTGAGACGAAAGAGCGTTTTAAAGAGCTCGGCGAGTCCCGACAGATTCCATCTTTCACCGTCGAGACGTTGGCAGACGCCGTTCCGCTCGCGTTTGAGCAATCCGAGACGGGAGACGTCATCTTACTCTCACCCGCTTGTGCTAGCTGGGATCAATTTAAAACGTTTGAAGAACGAGGCGAGCAGTTCGTTCAACTCGTCCGTTCATATGAGGAGGCGAACCGATGAAAATCATGATTTCTGGTGGTGGTACCGGTGGTCATATTTATCCGGCACTCGCATTGATTGAAACGCTAAAAAAACGTCACCCGGATTTACAGGTACAATACATCGGGACGGAGAATGGGTTAGAAGCTGATTTCGTACCGCGAGCCGGTGTCCCGTTCAAGTCGATTCAAATCGCAGGTCTGAAGCGTTCCCTTTCACTCGAGAACGTGAAGACAGCCTACTGGTTTTTGAAAGCCGTTCGGGCATTGAAAAAAGACATGGCGGCGTTTAAGCCGGACGTCGTGATTGGGACGGGTGGTTTCGTATCCGGCCCCGTCGTCTATACGGCACAACAGCTTGGGATCCCCACGATTCTGCATGAACAAAACAGTATCCCGGGATTAACTAACAAATTCTTATCGAAGAAAGCCGATCGGGTTGCCCTCTCGTTCAAAGGCTCAGATGTCCATTTCCCGGGTGCGAACGTTCGCTTGATTGGAAACCCGCGTGGTAGCGAAGTCTTGCAAACGGAAGTCGATGAGGCGTCCGTCCGCGAACAGTATCGTTTAGATGACCGTCCGATCGTCTTGGTGTATGGTGGGAGCCGCGGAGCCGAGGCAATCAACCGAGCGGTCGTGGAAGCGATCCCGTCGCTCTCAGAATTGCCAATCAACGTCCTTTACGTCACGGGGAAAGTGCATTTCGATGCGGTGTCGAAACAGGCGCCATCTTCTGATAATGTACACATCCATCCATACGTGTACGATATGCCATCTTTACTCGCCTGTACGTCACTCGTCATCTCACGAGCTGGCGCTTCGACGATTTCAGAATTGACCGCCATTGGTTTACCGAGCATTTTGGTACCTAGTCCGTACGTGACAGCTGACCATCAAACGAAAAATGCTTCGGCCCTCGTCGAGAACGGGGCGGCCATCCTTGTGAAAGAAGAGGCGTTGACGGGTGTTACGCTCGTAGAAGCGATTCGTCAAGCACTCGAACAGCGTGATGAGATGGCGAACGCATCGCGTGCACTCGGTTTCCCGGACGCGTCAGATGCATTGGCCGACCTGGTAGAAGAAGTCATTCAATAAAGGAGTAGAACCCGATGGAACCAAGCCAACAAACGGTACGTAGTCTCGAAGACCGTATTCCATACATGAAAAAACAACGGCGTAAAAAAGCGAACCGTCGGATGTTCTCTGTACTCTCACTGTTTGGAATTCTCATCCTACTCGTGGTCTACATGCAGACTTCGATGTCGAACGTGAAAGAAGTGAAGGTATCGGGTCTTTACTGGTTAGAAGAAACGTACGTGTTTCAGGACATGAAGCTCGATTCATCGACGAAGTTTGTCAGTCTGTCCCCAAACAAGATGAGTGAACAGATGGAAAAGTTGCCTGGTGTCAAACGGGTAGAAATCGATCGTTCTTGGTATAACAAGGTTCAAATCACCGTGACAGAAGAGAAAATGATCGCTTATGCGAAAGCGGAAAAAGGAGATGTCGTCGTGTTAGCCGACGGTTCACTCCATCCGACCGGAGCCATCACCGATCCGCAAAAGCTAAAGGACGGACCACTCTTACGAGAGTTCAACACGGAAGCGGAACTCGAAAAGATCGCAAGTGAACTCGAGCGGGTCGATGATGCGACACGGGCTCGTATGTCAGAAGTGATTTTATCGAAACGAAAAGATGAGCCGACGCGATACGAGATTTTTATGAACGATGGCAACACGTTACTCACACCGACATTGAAGTTAAGCGAGACCGTATCAAAGTATGGAGAAATTTATGAAAACATCCCGAAAGGTGAGCGTGGGACCGTCGTCATGGATGGTGGTTTTTATTTTGTTCCATACAAGAAAACGAATGAATAATCAGTTATATTACAGTCCTTAGACACATAAGGGCTGTTTTTTTGTCGTTTGTAAACGAATTGATAACGCGAAACCGCTTAAATTGTAGGATTCTACCTTTTCTCACTATCTTATTTGTTGTAAACTTAGACGTGAGATATCTTGTCGAAACCAACAATTTTTTTGGATATCTGTATATGTGTCAAGCAATTGGAACAGAAAAATTATAGAGCGGAGGTGTTTCCCTTTTGGAAGCGAATGGTTATGTGGCCGCATTAGATATTGGAACGTCAGAGATTAAGCTCGTCGTCGGTGAATTGCTCGGCGGAACGCTTAATATTTTGGCAGAAGGGTGTGCACCGTCTGCGGGTGTAAAACGTGGCGCTGTCGTAGACATCGATAAAACAGTCCAAGCGATCAAACAGGCCGTTGAGCACGCTGAGACATCGCTAGGAGATCAAATTCGATCTGTATACGTTGCCATCGAAGGGGAACATATCCAAATTGCCCCATGTCATGGAATTGCATCCGTGAAGCGAGAAGATCAAGAAATTACCGACGCAGACGTGATGGAAGTCATCAACTCGGCACAAGTGATGCGATTACCGGACGAGATGAGTGTCATCGATGTGATCCCATCTTCATTCACGGTTGATCAGCAAACCGGCGTTGTCGATCCACGGGGCATGTTAGGCTATCGACTTGAGATGCACGGGAAAATGGTGACCGGGTCGAAGACCATTTTACATAGTATTCGTCGTTCGATTGAACGGGCAGGATTACAACTCGAAGGTTTTATTCTAGGAAACCTTGCCCTCGGTATGAGCGCAGCTTCTGTAGATGAAATCGATTTAGGAATCGGGCTTGTCGATGTCGGGCATGAAAAGACGACGGTCTCCGTATTTTATCGGGGAGATCTCGTCTACTCGTATATCCTCCCGGTCGGTGGAGATCATATGACGAGAGACTTGGTCTATAAACTCAATTGTAAATATCAAGACGCCAAAGTGGCGAAAGAAGAATATGGTCTCGCTCTTGAAGAAATGGCTGATGAGACAGAAGGTTTCTCCTACACGAACATCAATGGGGAAGTGGCGTTCGAACCACAGTCAGAAATTAGCTACGTTTTAGAAGCGAGAATAGAGGAAATGTTTACCCTTATGTTGAATAAGGTTCAAAAAGTAGGTGTTCCGATGCTGAATGGCGGATACTTACTTTGCGGTGGGGCAGCTGCTCTACCTGGTATTCAGGAGTTGGCGACTCGTATTATGGGCCAAAAGACGAGATTGTATCAACCATCGTCGATTGGTGTCAGACATCCAAAATACGCGACAGCCGTCGGCGTGTTGAAATATGTCTTGATGAGTGATCATCACGTTTCGAAATCTCAGCTTGAAAAACCGGAAGTTCGCCAGGAAACACTTCACAAGAAGCCGGAAGCGACCGATATTCATGTAGGAGAGAACGAATACGAGAGCGATCAAGAGTCGAAAAAAGGGTTTAGTCGTTTGATGGAAAAATTATTTGGCGTTTAAGCTGACGATGTAATACAACTTGGAAAATACGTAGGGGGATACCTGAATGATGTACTTTGATGAGGCGATTGACGCCGTAGCGAAAATTAAAGTAATTGGAGTCGGTGGCGGCGGGTCAAACGCCGTTAACCGCATGATTGAACATGGGGTACAAGGAGTCGAGTTCATCGCAGTCAACACGGATGCACAAGCGTTGAACATGTCGAAAGCCGACGTGAAGCTTCAGCTTGGTGCAAAATTGACACGTGGTCTCGGTGCAGGTGCGAACCCGGATATCGGTAAAAAAGCGGCTGAAGAAAGCCGCGAACAGTTGATTGAAGCACTTGACGGTGCGGACATGGTGTTCGTCACGGCTGGGATGGGTGGCGGAACGGGAACAGGTGCCGCTCCAGTCATCGCCGAGATTTCAAAAGAAATCGGCGCACTCACGGTCGGTGTCGTGACGAAACCGTTCATGTTCGAAGGACGGAAGCGTATGCAACACGCACAGCACGGCATTCAAGCGTTCAAAGAAAAAGTAGATACCCTCATTGTGATTCCGAACGATAAGCTCCTTGAAATCGTGGAACGCAACACACCGATGATCGAAGCGTTCCGTGAAGCGGATAACGTCCTCCGTCAAGGTGTACAGGGGATCACGGACTTGATTGCCATCCCGGGTCTCATTAACCTTGACTTCGCGGACGTGAAAACGATCATGACGGAGAAAGGGTCTGCCCTCATGGGTGTCGGTGTCGCGACAGGTGAAAACCGTGCCGTTGAAGCAGCGAAGAAAGCCATTTCGTCACCACTTCTCGAATCTTCAATCGAAGGTGCGAAAGGTGTCTTGATGAACATCACTGGTGGACTTAGCCTCAGCTTGTTCGAAGTGACAGAGGCGGCTCAAATCGTTCAAAGTGCGGCCGATGAAGAAGTGAACTTGATCTTCGGTTCGGTCATCAACGAAAACTTGAACGATGAGATCATCGTCACCGTGATTGCAACTGAATTCGCTGAAGAAGCACAAGGGACGAACCCGTTCCTTCAGCAGCCGAAAAAACAGCCTGAGGTTGAGAACAAGGAACCCCAACCAAAAGCAAATGAAGCGGCTCAACAAGACGAAGGGAACTTCCATCGCCCAGTGTATGGAGGAGACGTCCCAGACGAGACGATCAACATCCCTGCGTTTGTGAGACAACGCCGTAACTAAACAACTAGGGGTGCCGGTACTCGGCATCCCTTTTTCTAAAAGGAGAGACCGATGCAACTGCTACATACTTGGGAAACCGAAACAGCCCGTTATCATGCTTACGTGACGACACGAAAAGATGGACACAATGCGGGAAACGTCGGACTGCACGTGGGCGATGAAATCGACCGCGTCGTCGAAAATCGGCAACAGTTCTTTCAACAAGCTGGGCTCGCGTTAGAGGACTCCGTGTGGGCGGATCAAGTGCACGGCACAGCGGTCCAGGTCGTCGATTCGTCGGACAAAGGTAAGGGTGCGTTTCGATATGAAGAGGCGATCCCGAAAACAGACGGTCTTCTCACGACCGAAGACGCGCTACCGTTAGCCCTCGTCTTTGCTGACTGTGTGCCTCTCTTCTTCTGTGCGAAAGATCATGGGGTCATCGGCATCGCTCATGCTGGGTGGAAGGGGACGGTCGGAAACATCGTCAAGACCATGATGCAGATGTTTGCTGAGAAGGGAATCGAGGCGACCGATGTAGAAATGCTCGTCGGTCCGTCCATCTCAGGAAGTGACTATGAGGTCGATGGTCGTGTCCTGCATGCCGTCCGGGACGTTTCGCCGGTCGCATATGAACGGGCAGTGCGAAACGAATCGGGAGACCACGCCCTCTTGTCCCTTCAAACCGTCAATGAAGTATTGGCAAAAGAACATGACACTGCGGTCATGCAATCGAATTTAACGACTGGCGCGGACAGCCCGTTTTTCTCCTATCGAGACGGAGAGACGAAACGTCGGTTTGCGGCAGTCATCGTCAAGGAGCGGAAATCGTGAGTATTTCAGATAATGTAAAACAAGTTCAATCCATCATTTCATCACACGTTCAAGAAGTTGAGCCGACACTCATCGCCGTCACGAAATCCGTAGGCGTCGATGTGGCCAACGCTCTTTACGCAGAAGGAATTCGTGATTTCGGAGAAAACCGTCCGGATTCACTGCTCGAGAAAGTTGAAGGGATGCCGAAGGATGCCAGATTTCATTTTATCGGTACGTTACAGACACGAAAAGTGAGACAAATCATTGATTACGTCGCGGCCATCCACTCTCTTGACCGGTTGTCTCTCGCAGCAGAGATTGACAAGCGCGCGAACGGGACAATCGATTGTTTCGTTCAAGTGAACACGTCAGGAGAAGATTCAAAACATGGTCTGGAAATAGAGGAAGTCGTGCCCTTCATCGAGAACTGTAAACAGTATCCTCATATTCGAATCATCGGGCTGATGACGATGGCACCGTTCACTGAAGAAGAGTTCGTCCTTCGTGAAACGTTCCGCCGTCTCCGTCATCTACGTGATGAAGTGAAGGCAAATGCGTATGACCACGCACCATGCACGGAGCTGTCGATGGGGATGTCAAACGATTACCCAATCGCGATTGAAGAAGGCGCATCGTTTGTTCGTATTGGTACCGTACTTGTGCAATAATATATCTTAAGGAGGAATCCGTTATGTCAATCAAAAACAAAATGAAAGATTTCTTTGGACTCGAAGAAGATCCGAACAGCACATATGAAGAAGAAGAGTATACTGTGGCAAATGCAGCAGCTCCTTCTACAACCGAAACATCTGTCGTCAGACAGGATGATCGTCCAAAATCAGCGAATAATCTCGTGGCATTAAATACGAAAAAGAAAGACCGTTCAAAAGTCGTATTGGCTGAGCCGCGTGTGTTCGCTGAGGCGCAAGACATTAGTGATCATTTGAAAGAAAACCGTGCTGTCATCGTCAACCTTCAGCGCATGTCAAAAGAGCAATCGCGTCAAGTCGTCAACTTCCTCTCAGGTGTCGTATACGCCCTTGAGGGATCGATGACTTCGATTGGACATAACACGATTCTGTGTACTCCGAACAATGTCGAATTGACTGGTTCAATCTCAAACTTGATCTCGGAGGATGAACTTCACAGTAAAGGGTGGTAACTGAATGGAAAACGTAATCCCTGCCTTAGGCAACACGTTGAGCGACTTACTTGGCATCTATAGTTGGGTCCTCATCGGCTATATCTTATTATCGTGGTTCCCGAACGCACGCGAATCTAAATTTGGTCAAATCTTATCGTTTTTGTGTGAACCGTTCTTGGCGCCGTTTCGCCGAATCATCCCGCCGATTGGTGGCATGCTCGATATCTCCCCAATCGTCGCGTTGTTCGTGCTTCGCATGGCACAAGCCGGAATCGCTGCGATCTTTGGGTGACGTATGAGCGTCTATGACCATTATCGACCAAGTGAACGCGCGTTCGTGGAACAAGTGCTCGACTGGGTACAACAAGTGGAGAATAGCTATGTGTTGAAATTGACGGATTTTCTCGATCCACGTGAACAGCAAATCGTCAAACAACTCGTCGGGAAACAACTTGTCATTCATGATGATGGCGGATTTGAAGGCGCGGAACGACGTCGTCTGATTTTAGCGCCGGATTACTATGAACTCAATCCAGATGATTTTGAGATTGAGATCCGTCGAATCGAGTACCCAACAAAATTCGTGGACTTGACGCATCGACAAGTGACAGGGACATTGCTGAACGCTGGACTGAAACGTCAAAAGTTCGGAGATGTCGTTCTTGACGATGAGATTGTACAATTTGCGACGACGCGTGAAGCGGTCGGGTTCATTGAAATGAATCTTGAACGTGTCGGAAAAGCGAGAGTTCGCATTTCTTCCGTGCCAAAAGACGAGGTTCTTGTCGTCCCTGCGACCGAATGGATCGAAGGGTTCGGCATCGTCTCTTCCTTACGATTTGATACGGTCGCAAGCGAGGTGCTTAACATCTCTCGGCAAAAAGCGCAGGCGCTCGTCAAACATGGCGACTGTAAAGTGAATCATAAAGTCATTGAAGACGCGAGCTTCATCCTTGAACCGGATGATCTTTTATCTGTCCGTGGATATGGTCGCATCAAATTGATGGAGATTCTCGGATCGACCAAACGTGAAAAAATTAAAATCCAGTATGGCACCATACGTTGAAATTAGGAGGAAAGTCGAATGGCGTTGACACCGATTGATATTCATAATAAAGAATTCTCTTCCCGTTTTCGTGGGTACGACATCGATGAGGTCAATGAATTTTTAGATCAAATCATTAAAGAGTTTGAACTATTGATTCGTGAGAATCGACGGTATGAAGAACTTGTCAACGATATGCAAGCCCGCATTGACTACTTCTCCTCGATGGAAGATACGTTGAACAAATCGATTATCGTCGCGCAGGAAGCGGCGGAAGAAGTGAAGAACAATGCTCAAAAAGAAGCGAGTCTCATCTTGAAACAAGCGGAACGTGAAGCGTTCGCTCGTGAAGAGGAAGCGGCGCGCAAAGAGCAACTTGCTGAACGAGAAGTCGTTCAAATGCTCAAGAAAGTCGAGTTGTATCGGACACGCTTCCGCGTCCTCGTCGATGCGCAAATGGAACTTCTCAACAGTACGGAATGGGAAACGATTGTCGGGGAACCGCCTGTGCAGACGGTTCTTGACGATAGAACAGAACTTGCGTATAATGACGACGAAGTCACACGTAATGAAGAACAACACGGATAAATGATCAACACGTTGAGTAGGACGCGTCGATCGAGTCATACCTACGAAGCGACTTAGGGACGGTGAGAGCCTAGGAGAAAGACTTGAATCGGTATCCCCTATGAGTCGTCACGCTGAACTGAAGTAAGCGTGACCGCCTGACCTCGTTATCGGTTACCGAGAGCGGTCTCATGATGATGAGACTAGTAGGGTGGTACCGCGAGTCAACCAACTCGTCCCTATCAGGGATGGGTTGGTTTTTTTGTTTTCTAAAAAATGTTGATGGAGGAGTTTCGATGAACTACAAAGACACGCTATTAATGCCAAACACAGAATTCGCGATGCGTGGGAATTTACCAAAGCGCGAACCAGCGATGCAAACAGAATGGGAAGATATGGACCTTTACAACAAGGTGCAAGAAAAAAATGCTGGGAAACCACAATATATTTTACATGATGGACCTCCATATGCGAACGGTGACATCCACATGGGACACGCGATGAACAAAGTATTGAAAGACATCATCGTTCGTTTCAAAGGGATGAACGGCTATCAGTCTCCAATGATTCCAGGATGGGACACGCACGGTCTTCCAATCGAGAACGCCCTTCAAAAAGCAGGCGTCAATCGTAAGGAAATGACAGTCGCGGAATTCCGTGAAAAGTGTGCAGAGTATGCGATGGAGCAAGTGAACTCGCAACGCGAACAATTCAAACGTCTCGGTCTTCTCGCAGACTTTGAGAACCCATACATCACGCTCCTTCCTGAATACGAAGCGGCACAGATTCGTTTGTTCGGGTCGATGGCTGAGAAGGGTTACATCTACAAAGGGAAAAAACCAGTCTACTGGTCGCCGTCTTCTGAATCGGCACTCGCGGAAGCAGAGATTGAATATTACGATAAAAAATCACCAGCCATCTACGTGGCGTTCCGTGTCGTGGACGGTAAAGATACGTTGACGTCAGATGATCACTTCGTCATCTGGACAACAACGCCTTGGACAATCCCGGCGAACCTTGGGATTGCGGTGAGTGACGAGTTGACTTACACGCGAATCGAACATGAAGGAAAAGGCTATATCGTCGCGGAAACGCTCGTCGAAGAAGTGACGGCAGCGCTCGGATGGACGGATTACACGGTGAGCGGGTCTTGGAACGGACGTGACTTCGAGTACATGACGGCTCAACATCCATTGTATGACCGGACGTCACTCGTCATCCTCGGCGACCACGTCACTGCGGATGCGACTGGACTCGTTCATACAGCACCTGGACACGGGGAAGACGACTATCGTGTCGGACAGGCTTACGGATTAGACGTCCTTTGCCCGGTGGATGACCGTGGCTACATGACAGACGAAGCCCCTGGTTTCGAAGGTCTCTTCTACGAAGATGCGAACAAACAAATCGGTATGAAACTTGAAGAGAATGGCTACTTGCTCAACTTGAAGTTCATCAAACACTCGTACCCGCATGACTGGCGTACGAAGAAACCGGTCATCTTCCGTGCGACGCCACAATGGTTCGCATCGATCAAAGATTTCCGTGAAGACATGCTCCGTGAAATCGAGGAAGTGAATTGGGTCCCTGAATGGGGAATGACACGTCTTTACAACATGGTCCGTGACCGTGGAGACTGGGTCATCAGCCGTCAGCGTGCTTGGGGTGTTCCAATCCCAATCTTCTATGCGGAAGATGGAACGGAAATCATCACGAACGAGACGATTGACCACATCGCGAACCTGTTCCGCGAGCACGGGTCGAACGTTTGGTATGAGCGTGAAGCGAAAGACCTTCTCCCTGCAGGGTTCACTCACCCGAACAGCCCGAACGGAGAGTTCCGTAAAGAACTCGACATCATGGACGTCTGGTTCGATTCAGGTTCTTCACACGCTGGTGTATTAGAAGAACGCGAAAACCTTCGTCGTCCGGCAGACCTTTATCTTGAAGGATCGGACCAATATCGTGGTTGGTTCAACTCATCACTCTCGACGGCCGTTGCGACGACTGGGAAAGCACCGTACCGGAACGTCTTGAGTCACGGATTCGTCCTCGATGGGGACGGACGCAAAATGTCGAAATCGCTCGGTAACACGATTGCACCGAATGATCTCGTGAAGCAGTACGGCGCCGAAATCGTACGCCTCTGGGTCGCATCCGTCGACTATCAGTCTGACGTACGCGCGTCACACGATAACTTCAAACAAGTGTCAGAAGTTTACCGGAAGATGCGTAACACGATCCGCTTCTTACTCGGGAACTTGAACGGGTTCGAGCCGTCGATGCGTGTCGCATTCGAGGATATGCCGGAAGCGGACCGCTTCATGGCGACGAAGCTCAAACAATTGCAGAAAAAAGTTGTCAAAGCATATGATGAGTTTGACTTTATGGCCGTGTACCACCTCGTTCATAACTTCTGTGTCAACGAGTTGTCATCGTTCTACCTCGACTTCACAAAAGATATCCTATATATCGAACGTGAAGACGATCTCCGTCGTCGTGCCGTTCAGACGGTCATGTACGATGCCGTCGTCCTCTTGACGAAACTATTGGCTCCAATCCTTCCACACACTGCCGATGAGGCATGGAAAGAAGTGCCTGGAAAGTCAGAAGCAAGCATCTTCTTGACGGATTTAGAAGAAGTAGATGCATTGACTGCTGACGAACAAGCGTTGCTTGAGAAATGGTCGAAATTCCTCGTCTTCCGTGACGATGTCCTCAAAGCGATCGAAATCGCACGTGGCGAGAAGTTGATCGGGAAACCGCTCGAGGCGAAGTTGATTCTCGCACCAAAAGCAGAGACTGCCGACTTGTTGAACACGATCGACAACGTCAACCAACTGCTTCAAGTATCGCAAGTGGAGTGGGCTGAGACGGCAGACGTCGATTATGCGACGACGAAAATCACAGTCATGAAAGCAGATGGAGCCGCTTGTGCACGTTGTTGGACATACTCGACAGAGCTTGGACAAAACGAAGAGCATCCAGAGCTTTGCCCACGCTGTGCATCAGTAATCGGTTAAGACGAACCGGAGTGGCGTCCCCACTCCGGTTTCTTAACGGCTTGAAAGGAGACGCATATGAAACGATATTATGGATTGGCGCTCATCTTGATTTTGATCGATCAACTCACAAAATGGGTGGTCATTCAAACGATGACAATTGGTCAATCAATTGAAGTCATCCCGAACTTGTTATACTGGACGTCCTACCGCAATAAAGGAGCGGCTTGGGGGATGTTAGAAGGACAGATGGCGTTCTTCTTTATCATCACCATACTTGTCGTTGCCGGACTCGTTTACTTCTTGCACAAAGAGGTGAACGGCTATCAGCTCATCGGATATAGTGTCGGATTCCTGTTGGCCGGTGCCATCGGTAACTTTATTGATCGCTTGTTCCGTGGCGAAGTCGTCGACTTTGTCGATACGTATCCGTTCGGATACAACTTCCCGATTTTTAACGTGGCTGATATGGCACTCACGTTTGGTGTCATCTTGATGGTCATCGGGATTTTATTTGAAGAAAAATTACACAAAGAAAGGGGACAATCGTAATGGAATCGTATACTTTTGTCGCCGATGAAAAGGCAAGGATTGATAAGTGGGTCAGTGACCGTGGTGAATGGTCACGCTCTCAAGTACAGGAATGGATCAAGACGGGAGCCCTCCTCGTCAACGGTAGTGCAGTGAAAGCGAACTACAAGCTTCAAGTGGGGGATGAAGTGGAAGTGAACGTGCCGGAAGCGGTCGAACTCGAAGTATTGCCTGAAGACATCCCGCTCGAGATCGTCTTTGAAGACGAGGACGTCATCGTCGTCAACAAGGCACGCGGGATGGTCGTTCACCCTGCAACTGGACACACGTCAGGGACGCTCGTCAATGCGCTACTTTATCATTGTGATGACCTCTCGGGTATCAACGGTGTCAAACGTCCAGGAATCGTCCATCGGATTGATAAGGACACGACGGGTCTTCTCATGGTCGCCAAAAATGACTTGGCCCATGAATCGCTGGCGAGCCAGTTGAAGGACAAGACCATCAAACGCGAGTATATCGCGCTCGTCCATGGCGAACTCGTCCACGAACTTGGAACGATTGAAGCACCGATTGGTCGCGATACGAATGATCGTCAGCGAATGACTGTGACGGACCGGAACGCAAAAGAAGCCGTGACGCACTTCCGTTTACTCGAACGTTATAAAGACTTCACGCTCGTGGAGTGTAAATTAGAGACTGGACGCACGCATCAGATTCGCGTTCATATGCGTTATATCGGTCATCCGCTCGCCGGTGACCCGAAATATGGTCCACGCCGCACGATTGATTTGGGCGGTCAAGCGCTCCATGCGGCAACACTCGGATTCCACCATCCACGTACGAAAGAATGGATGGAGTTTGAGGCACCATTACCAGAAGACTTTAATGCGGAACTCGCAAAATTAGATAAAATCGAGAAAACTCGTTGACTTCTGTCACGTTCCGATTTATAGTCTAGGAAGCATAACACCTTTAAACCCAGTCCAGAGAGGCTGTGAAAGGATTGTGACCGCGGTCACATGTACGTCAATTCAACCCCGGCAGTCATATGCCGTTTTTGATGAAGACTCCCTTTCCAGCCGGATGAGGGAGTCTTCTTTTTTACTGAAGTTTGGAAGGAGGAATCACGTGAAACAATCAGTCATTTTAGATGAGTCAGCCATCCGTCGTGCCTTGACCCGAATCGCACACGAGATTATCGAGCGAAACAAAGGAATCGATGACGTCGTCCTCGTCGGAATCAAGACGAGAGGCGAGACGCTCGCTGACCGACTCGCTCGCCGAATCGAGGAGATTGAAGGCAAGCCGGTCGCACTCGGCAATCTCGATATCACGCTTTACCGGGATGACTTATCGAAGAAGTCGTTAGACCCTGAAGTCAAAGCGACAGAGCTACCCCATGATATCAATGGAAAGACGGTCGTCCTCGTCGACGACGTCCTCTATACCGGTCGAACAGTTCGTGCCGCAATGGACGCGCTTGTCGACCATGGTCGTCCGGATTATATCCAACTCGCTGTCTTGATTGACCGAGGCCATCGGGAACTCCCGATTCGACCAGATTTTATCGGAAAGAACGTTCCGACGTCCAAGTCCGAGCAAGTCGTTGTCCGACTCAGTGAAGTCGACACGGCGGATGAAGTCACGATCCATCAGCAATAAACGCATACCTTTAAGGTGGTCCAGAGAGGCCAGGAAGGAGAATTCAATATGAAACAACCTGTTCTACACATCCACGAGCGTCCAGCTCACTTTCCACAATGGCTATTATTCAGCCTTCAACACGTCTTCGCCATGTTCGGAGCGACGATTTTAGTCCCGATTTTGACAGGATTAAATACATCGGTCGCCCTCGTCGCTTCCGGCGTGGCCACGCTCTCATTCTTAGCGATTACACGCTTCAAAGTCCCAACATACTTAGGTTCAAGTTTTGCCTACATCGCCCCAATCATAGCGGTCAGCCAGCAATGGGGTGTCGAAGCCGCACTCTTCGGCGGAATCGTCGCCGGGTCTGTATACGGGGTCGTTTCCTTGATCATCTATAAGACGGGCGTCAACTGGTTGCTCCGATTGCTCCCACCGGTCGTCGTCGGACCGGTCATCATGGTCATCGGACTCTCGCTTGCACCGGTCGCCATCGACATGTCGATGAATCAAGATGGTACCTATAACGGAACGTTCATGACGATTGCCCTGCTTACACTTGGAATCACGATGCTCGCCATGACGAAGCTGAAAGGTGTCTGGGGTGCCGTCCCGATCCTCTTTGGAATCGTTGGAGGATACGCAGTCGCAGCCGCATTCGGCATCATCGATTACTCACCGATTCAACAAGCCAGCCTGTTCCAACTTCCTGACTTCACGATGGTGTTCGTCGACTACATGCCGATGTGGCAAGTCGGGGCCCTTCTCGCCATCGTTCCGGTCGCGCTCGTCACAATGACGGAGCACATCGGAGATCAGATGGTCACGTCGAAAATCATCGGACGTGAGACGATGAAAGACCCAGGTCTCCATCGCACGCTACTCGGAGACGGAGTAGGAAAAGCCGTTGCCTCTGCACTCGGTGGACCACCATGTACGACTTACGGTGAGAACAACGGCGTCATGGCCATCACACGAGTCTACAGTGTCTACGTCATCGCCGGCGCAGCACTCATGGCCATCAGCTTCGGATTCCTCGGTCACATTGAAGCGTTCATCTCGACCATCCCGAACCCGGTCAAAGGTGGAATCTCGATCCTCTTGTTCGGTGTCATCGCGTCGAACGGATTACGGACGATGGTGGAGAGCAAAGTCGACTTGGCAGAAAAGCGCAACTTGATCATCTCATCGGTCATCCTCGTCATCGGACTCGGTGGTGCGATGGTTCAAATCGGGAGCTTCCCGGTACAAGGCATGGCGCTTGCGACGGTCGTCGGTATTTTGTTAAACGCCATCTTACCGCATGAAGAAGACGATACAGCAGTCGAAGTCAACACAACTGAAGAAACGAAACAAGCAAGTAACTTTTAATTCGATCCCGTGAGGTCGGCAAAGTGAAGGCTCGTTTATTTGGGTGTACCCTGCCCAGATAAAGGCGTCCCTTCACATCGGTGAAGAGGCGCCTTTTCTCTTTGCCTCTAATAAAAGGAGGAGACGAACATGAATACGATGCAAACAAACGTGAAACCGGTCAAACACTTCGTCAGTTTGGACACACTTTCCCTTGAGGAGATCATGGGCATGATTGAAGAATCATTGCGCTACAAGCAAGGTGACCTCCCCCCACTATTTGATGGAAAAACGGTCGCAAACCTGTTCTTTGAAAACTCGACGCGTACGAAAAATTCGTTTCAAATGGCCGAGCGCCACTTGAACATGCAAGAGATTCCGTTCGATGTGACGACGTCATCGGTCACGAAAGGGGAGACGCTCTACGATACGTGTAAAACGCTCGAAGCCATCGGCGTGGACGCGCTCGTCATTCGACATCCGGAAGCGGGCTATTATCACGAACTTGTGGAGAAGTTGAATATCCCGGTGTTGAACGGAGGGGACGGGAGCGGGGAACATCCATCCCAATCATTGCTCGATCTCGTCACCATCTTTGAAGAGTTCGGAACGTTCCAAGGATTGAACGTCGCCATCTGTGGTGACCTCGTCCATAGTCGGGTCGCCCGCTCGAACGCAAGCGTCTTGAAGCGCCTCGGAGCAAACGTGGTCGGTTGTAGTCCTGCCTCTTGGTGGGATGACTCGATGGGGCTAGAGCGAAAAGAACTCGATGACATCCTAGGCGAATGTGACGTCATCATGTTGCTCCGTGTACAACACGAGCGCCATATCATGGGAGACGTCTTCTCGAAAGAAGCGTATCACACACAGTTCGGTTTGACGGTCGAACGCGTCGAGCGAATGAAAGCAGGCGCCATCATCATGCACCCGGCTCCGGTCAATCGGGATGTAGAGATTGCTGGAAGTCTGATCGAACATGAACGATCACGCATCTTCCCACAAATGAAGAATGGGGTGTACGCCCGGATGAGCATCTTAAATCGAGCATTAGGAGGACAACAATGATACTTCAAAACGCGACATGGTATGACAAGGGAACGAAACGCACGACAAACATTCACGTGAAAGACGGAAAGATCGAATCACTCGACTATAAAGGGAAGACCACGGGACAAGAAATGCTCGATGCGACAGGTTATCTGCTCGCACCAGGACTCGTCGATGTCCACGTCCACTTGCGTGAACCAGGTGGCGAGGCGAAAGAGACGATTCGGACGGGAACGATGGCTGCCGCGGCGGGCGGGTTCACGACCATCTGCTCGATGCCGAACACGAGACCGGTTCCAGACAATCGCGAAACAATGGACGTCCTCCTTCAAAAAATCGAACAAGATGCGGTCGTACGTGTCCTGCCTTACGCCGCTATCACGAAACGACAGCTCGGTGAAGAACAGGTCGACATGGAATCGCTCGCAGATGCCTTCGCCTTTACGGATGACGGTGTTGGTGTCCAATCGGCGGCGATGATGCGACAAGCCATGCGTGAAGCGAAACGATTGAACAAAGCAGTCGTCGCCCACTGTGAGGACAATACGTTGAAGGCCGGGTCGGTCCACGAGGGCAAATTCAGTGAGGCGCATGGCATTCAAGGAATTCCGAGCCTTGCAGAGAGCATCCATATCGCTCGCGACGTGTTGATCGCTGAAGAGACTGGATGTCATTATCATGTCTGTCACGTCTCATCCCGCCAATCGGTTCGTGTCATTCGGGATGCGAAACGAGCCGGCATTCACGTGACTGCAGAAGTGACGCCGCATCATCTCGTCTTGAGTGAGGATGATATTCCAGGACTCGATGCAAACTTCAAGATGAATCCACCGCTACGAAGCGAGGATGATCGACAGGCCCTCCTTGAGGGATTGTTTGACGGAACGATTGACATGATCGCAACGGATCATGCTCCCCACACAGCAGAAGAAAAGGCACAAGGGATAGAGCGGGCTCCGTTTGGGATTACCGGTTTCGAGACGGCCCTTCCACTTCTCTACACGACATTCGTGAAGACGGGCATCATGGAAGAGCGTCAGTTGCTCGACTGGATGACGAAACGTCCGAGCGACGTATTCGGTTTATCAAGAGGGGAACTGAAAGTTGGGGCGGATGCGGACCTGATTCTCATCGATACGGAAACGTCTCGGACGGTCGATCCTACGACATTTTATTCAAAAGGAAAGAATACACCGTTCGCAGGGGAAAAGCTTGTCGGATGGCCGGTCATGACGATGGTCGGTGGCGAAATTGTATATAAGGGGCGATTTGATGAAACGAACATTATGGCTTGAAGATGGAATGAAATTTGTCGGTAAAGGATTCGGGGCATCGGCTGATACGATGGGGGAAGTCGTCTTCCAGACAGGGATGACAGGATACCAAGAAATCTTATCGGATCCATCATACTGCGACCAAATGATTGTATTGACGAACCCATTGATCGGGAACTATGGCGTCAATCGTGAGGATTTTGAAACGACGATTCCGATGGCAAAAGCGTTGATTGTAAAAGAAGTATGCGATACGCCTTCGAACTTCCGTTCAACGGCGACACTCGATGCGACACTCACCCGCTTCGGCATTCCGGGGCTCTCGGATATCGATACACGGATGTTGACACGTCATTTACGAGCGAAAGGGGTCATGCGCGGTGTCCTCATCGATGGAGAGTTGACGTGGGACGAGGTACGGATCCGCTTTGATGAAGAATCGCCGAACGATCAAGTCGCACGCGTATCGACGAAGCGGACTTATGTGAGTACGGGAACCGGCCCTCGCATCGCTTTGATCGACTTCGGGGCGAAACTTGGAATCATGCGCGAGTTGATGAAACGAGATTGTGAGGTCGTCGTCTTTCCGCACGATGTGACGGCAGAGGACGTATTACGGTATGAGCCGGACGGTATCATGTTGTCAAATGGACCAGGAGATCCGAAAGACGTTCCGACCGCACTGCCGCTCATCGAGCAACTGATGCCGACGACACCGATGTTCGGAATTTGTCTCGGTCACCAGCTGATTGCTCTCGCAAACGGTGCAAACACCTTCAAGCTTCCGTTCGGACATCGTGGCGCGAATCATCCGGTGCTCGAGCTTGAGACTGGTGCCGTGACCATCACTTCTCAAAACCATGGATATGCGGTTGAGGAAACGTCACTGCTCGATACACCGCTCATCGTCACACACCGTGCGGTCAATGACGGAACGATCGAAGGGGTAAGACATCTCCATCACCCGACCTTCTCGGTACAGTATCATCCGGAGGCAGCACCAGGACCGTTCGACGCCAACGACTTATTTGACCGATTCATGCAACTCGTACAAGAAAACAAACAGAAAGTGGGAATTTGACATGCCAAAACGACCAGATATTCAGAAAATCCTCGTAATCGGATCAGGACCGATTGTAATCGGACAAGCAGCGGAGTTTGATTATGCTGGTACACAGGCATGTCTTGCCTTGAAAGAAGAAGGCTACGAAGTCATCCTCGTCAACTCGAATCCGGCCACCATCATGACGGATCCGACGACTGCGGACCGTGTCTATATCGAACCGCTCGAACCAGAATTCGTCGAGCGAATCATCCGGCAGGAACGTCCGGATGCACTCCTTGCCACGCTTGGCGGGCAGACAGGTTTGAACTTGGCTTTTGAACTCGACAAGCGGGGCGTCTTGCGAGATTGTGGCGTGGAGCTACTCGGGACGAAACTGTCTGCAATCGTTCAAGCGGAAGACCGAGAACAGTTCCGTAACTTGATGTTCGAACTTGGTCACGGCGTACCTGAAAGTGAGATCGTCCATACGCTCGAGTCTGCTTGGGGATTTGCGGAACGGATCGGGTACCCGATCATCATCCGACCTGCGTACACGCTCGGGGGAACCGGTGGCGGGATTGCCCATGACCGGGAGTCGTTCGAGCAAATCGTTGAATCTGGATTAAAGGCGAGTCCTGTGACGCAAGTCTTGCTCGAGAAATCGATTGCCGGGATGAAAGAAGTCGAGTTCGAGGTCATGCGTGACTCGAGTGACCAAGCCATCATCGTCTGTGCGATGGAAAACTTTGATCCGGTCGGAGTCCACACCGGTGACTCCATCGTATTCGCCCCTACGCAGACGCTGTCAGATCGGGATTATCAGATGCTTCGTAGCGTCTCTCTCGATATCATTCGGGCACTCGGGATCGAGGGTGGATGTAACATCCAATTCGCACTCGACCCAGACAGTTTCACTTACTACGTCATCGAAGTGAATCCACGTGTTTCACGGAGTTCAGCGCTCGCATCAAAAGCGACAGGCTATCCGATTGCCAAGCTTGCTGCGAAAGTCGCTGTCGGTTACAAGTTGTCAGAATTAAAAAACCCGGTCACCGAGACGAGCTACGCCTCGTTCGAACCGGCGCTCGATTACGTCGTCGCCAAAATCCCACGCTTCGCCTTCGATAAGTTTGAGTCCGCGGATCGCCGCTTAGGCACACAAATGAAGGCGACGGGTGAGGTCATGGCCATCGGTCGGAATTTAGAAGAGGCTTTGCTAAAAGCCGTTCGCTCGCTCGAGCTGGGGATGGAAGAACTTCACCTTCCACAACTTTCTGCATTAGACACAGAACAGCTCGAGCATGGACTCATTCATCCGACAGACGAGCGTCTGTTCATCGTCTATGAGGCTCTTCGTCGCGGATACTCGGTAGAAACGCTACACCAACTGACAAAAATCGATCGATTCTACTTACAGAAATTAAACCGGATCTGGCAAGCTGAGCAACAACTGATTAAGGAACCGTTGACATCAGAACGTCTGCTGGATGTGAAACGTCTAGGGTTCAGTGATGTGGCAATCGCGCGTATGCTGTCGATGGATACGGAAGCGGTTCGTACGAAACGGAAAGAATGGAACATTCGTCCCGTCTATAAGATGGTCGATACGTGCGCAGCCGAGTTCGCATCGGAGACACCGTACTTCTACGGGACGTATGAAGTGGAGAACGAAGCGGTGAAGACAGACCGGGAGTCCATCCTCGTCCTCGGATCAGGTCCGATTCGAATCGGACAAGGTGTCGAGTTCGACTATGCGACCGTCCACTCGATCGATACGATTCGCGATGCAGGCTACGAAGCCATCATCATCAACAACAACCCGGAAACGGTCTCGACGGACTTCTCCATCTCCGATCGGTTGTACTTCGAGCCGTTGACAACAGAAGACGTGTTGGAGGTCATCGAGAACGAGAACCCGCTAGGTGTCATCGTCCAATTCGGTGGACAGACTGCCATCAACTTAGCGGCATCGCTAGAAGCGAACGGCGTGAAAATTCTTGGGACGACCCTCGAAGACATCGACCGTGCCGAAGACCGGAAGGCGTTCGAAGCCACATTGTCAGCGGAACGATTGGCTCAACCACCAGGAAAGACGGCGACAAATGTGGAAGAGGCCGTCGCTTGTGCGAACGAACTCGGCTATCCGGTACTCGTCCGACCATCGTACGTGCTCGGGGGACGAGCGATGGAAATCGTATATGAACAGTCTGAGCTTGAGCGGTACATGCGACATGCGGTCATCGCCTCAAAAGATCGACCGGTTCTCATCGATCGCTATTTAACGGGGATTGAGATTGAAGTCGATGCCATCTGTGACGGGACGGACGTCTATATTCCGGGGATCATGGAGCATATCGAACGTGCCGGCGTACATTCGGGTGATTCGATTGCCGTCTATCCGCCGCAACGACTCAGTGAAGAACTGAAACAAAAAGTCGTCGATTATACGATTAAGTTGGCGAAAGCGTTCCGCATCAAAGGTCTGCTCAACATCCAGTTCGTCTATGCGGATGACTTGTATGTCATCGAGGTGAACCCACGTGCGAGCCGGACGGTCCCATTCATCTCGAAAGTGACGGGGTTACCGGTCGCACGAATTGCTACGCAAACGATTCTTGGGACGAGTTTGAAAGAACTCGGTCTTGGGACAGGCATTCATCCTGAGTCGGACAGTATCTCGGTCAAAGTACCGGTCTTCTCGTTCGCGAAATTGAAAGAAGTAGACCCATCGCTCGGACCTGAGATGAAGTCGACAGGGGAGGTCATGGCGACAGATCGCACGCTCGAAAAAGCGCTCTATAAAGGGCTCGTCGCAGCAGGGATGAACATCGCCTTGAAAGGGAACGTGCTCATGACGATTGCCGACCATGACAAGGATGAGGCCATCGCCTTGGCGAAACGTTTCGACCGCCTCGGTTTCCGACTCATGGCAACGAGTGGGACGGCTGATTGTCTCGAAGCGGAACAGATGCGTGTTCGTCGAGTCGGGAAAATTCAAGAAGACGGTGAGACGATGCTCAGTGTGATCGAGCGAGGAGACGTCGACTTGATCATCAATACAACGAGTCGCGATGCACTCGTCACGAAAGACGGGTTCTTGATTCGAAGAACGGCCGCCGAGCAGGGCACGCTTTGCCTTACCTCGCTCGATACAGTCGAAGCGTTGTTACAAGTCATTGAAAGCCTGTCGTTCCAAACGGTCAGCATCCCGGCATTCACAACGTTCGGGGTGATGGTATGAGACATGACGTGACGATTGTCAGCAATCGACAAATCGCCAAAGCGACGATGGAAATGAAAGTCCGTTGCCCTGGGGTGGAGATCGCCCCTGGGACGTTCTTTCACATCAAGACGTCCGGTCTGTTACGTCGACCGTTATCGGTGGCGAACGTCGAGGGGGACGAAATTACCTTCTTATACAAAGTGATTGGGGAAGGGACAACTGAGCTTTCGGGGAAACGCGTCGGGGACACACTAGACGTCCTTGGTCCGCTCGGGAACGGTTTTCCCCTAGCGCAACATGGAAAGCGAGTCGTCCTGGTCGGAGGTGGGATTGGGGTCCCACCGCTTTACTACGTCAGACGCCGACTCCATGAGATGGGGATTGAAACGATTGCGATTCTCGGGTTTGATTCAAAAGAAAACGTCTTTTATGAAGAAGCCTTTCGTGAACTTGGTGAGACGATCATCACGACAGTAGACGGTAGTCACGGGGAGCCTGGCTTTGTCACCGGCCCCCTCGCACGCATCGAGGCGGATGTTTTGTTCAGCTGTGGTCCGGAAGCGATGTTAAAGGCAGTCGCCACTTCGCCCATTCCTGAACGATATCTCTCAATCGAGAATCGGATGGGTTGTGGCATCGGTGCTTGTTTTGCCTGTGTCTGTCAAGCACCGGGGGGCTATGTGAAAGTCTGTAGTGACGGTCCGGTATTCAATGCGGAAGAGGTGCTGTTATGAGATTGAATGTCGAGTTACCAGGTCTTCGTTTAAAAAACCCAATTATTCCGGCTTCCGGATGTTTCGGATTTGGAGAGGAATTCGCGAAACTGTATGACCTCTCCATCTTAGGAGGCATCATGATCAAAGCAGCGACGGAGGAATCGAGATTCGGAAATCCGACCCCACGTGTCGCCGAGACGGCACAGGGCATGCTCAACGCGATCGGACTTCAAAATCCAGGTGTCGATGCGATCATCGAAGAAAAATTACCATTCCTCTCAACGTTCGACACGGAGATCATCGCCAACGTTGCCGGTTCGACGCCAGATGAATACGTGGAAGTCGCCCGTCGAATCAGCGCCGACCCGACGATTAAAGCCATCGAATTGAACATCTCATGCCCGAACGTGAAATGTGGGGGCATGCAGTTCGGGACGGACCCGGTGATGGCCGCAGAACTCACGCGACTCGTCAAAGCGGCTTCGAGTAAGCCGGTCTATGTCAAACTGTCTCCGAACGTCACGTCGATCACGGACATGGCGCGAGCTGTCGAGGCGGCCGGCGCGGACGGGTTGACGATGATCAACACACTCGTAGGGATGCGAATCAATATCGAGACAGGTCGACCGATTTTAGCGAACCGAATCGGTGGGTTATCCGGTCCGGCCATCAAACCGGTAGCGGTCCGGATGGTGTATGAAGTCGCACAAGCGGTCGACATTCCTATCATCGCCATGGGCGGGGTTCGGACGGTCGACGATGTGCTCGAGTTTATTTACGCGGGGGCTTCTGCCGTTGCCGTCGGGACGGCGAACTTTGAAAATCCATACGTCTGTCAGGAAATCATTGAAGCGTTACCGGCACGACTTGATTCACTCGGAATCGAACATATTTTGGATGTGAGGGGGAAGGCCTATGCGCAACTTGTATCTCGCTCTTGACGTTGAAACGCGGGACGAAGCGTTTCATTTGTTAAAACGATTTTCAAACCGACCGGCTGTCAAAGTCGGGATGGAACTCTTTTATCGGGAAGGCGCATGCTTTGTCGAAGAATTGGTCGACGAGGGTTATCCGGTCTTTCTAGATGTGAAAGTACACGATATCCCGGAGACGGCACGCCGTACGATGCGACAAATCGGAAAGCTCGGGGTGGCTGTGACGAATGTCCACACATTAGGCGGCGAAAAGATGATGCGCTATGCGTTAGACGGGTTACGTCAGGCAAACGATACGACTCGATTGATCGGGGTCACACAGTTGACGTCGACAGATGAACGAATGATGCAGACAGAGCTCGGGATTGCCGGACGACTCGATCAAGCCGTTCTCAGACAAGCGACACTCGCGAAACAGGCGGGACTTGACGGAGTGGTCGCATCCGTCCAGGAAGCGAAAGCGATTCATCAGAAACTCGGGGACACGTTCATGACGGTCACACCGGGCATCCGACTCGGTGCAACCGAGGATGATCAAGTCCGTATCGCGACGCCGCATGAAGCGAGACTGGCGGGTGTTCACTCAATCGTCGTCGGTCGACCGATTACACGTGCGACTGATCCGATGGCCATGTACGATCAATTTATGAAGGAATGGGGACAAATGAATGAAACAAATCGCTGAGGCACTTTTACAGATTGAAGCCGTCACACTATCACCGACTGAGCCGTATACATGGTCGAGCGGATTGAAGAGTCCGATCTACTGCGACAATCGACTTACACTCAGTTTTCCGAATGTGCGTCAAGTCATCGTCGATGGATTGGTGAAGTCAGTGAATCCGACTGAAGTCGATGTGATTGCAGGGACGGCCACGGCAGGTATCCCTCACGGGGCGTTGCTCGCTGACCGACTCGGTCTCCCGTTCATTTATGTCCGGTCGAGTGCAAAAGGGCATGGGAAAGGTAATCAAATTGAAGGAAGACTCGAGGCAGGCGCTCGAGTACTCGTCATCGAGGATTTATTGTCGACAGGGATGTCGAGTATCGATGCGGCGAAGGCGATTCGTCAGGCGGGTGGTGACGTCATTGGGATTCAAGCCATCTTCTCGTACGGATTACCGGTTCTTCAGAAGAATCTAGCCGATGCAGATCTGACGGCAACATCGTTGACAACGTTCTCAGAATTGATTGAAGTGGCAGAGAGTACGGGCGTTCTAAACCGTTCGGAGCTCGATTCGCTTCGCGACTGGCAAGAAGATCCTCGTGCCTGGAGCGACCTCGTCACCTCTTAAGAATCCACCTTCGGGCGGATTCTTTTTCGATTCGGCATATGTCATACTTCATGGTAAAATAACGGAAGTGATTCGAAAAGGAGAGGCATATGGCGTATTCAAGAAGCAAAGAGAAGACATGGAACGCACGATTTCGTGCAATTCCAAAACATCGTAAAATCGCCTTCGGTCTCGTCTTGACCATCATCCCAGCGCTCTTTTTTGTGAATTTATTTGTATTCAGTCATCTATTAGCGCTAGGAGACCAGTATGAAGACCGATATCAAATGAAGAAATTGCGACTCGAAACAGACCATGGGAACGTGGAATTTGTTCGTAGTCCAAATGAAAAGGTACAGATTGAAGTGATGCAGACCAATTCGAAAGAACGCCGCATCAAAGTCAAATCAGTCGGGGACACGATCTACGTCGTCGAGCGATATGGCTGGTTCAGCTATTTCGGAAGTCGAGCGAGTGATGAACCGTCGCGCTATAAGATTAAAGTCGCTTTGCCGAGCTCGATGACATCGGTTCATCTAGGAGCGGAGCAGGTGACAGGACAAGGGTTGAATGCGAAGACGATTGTCATGGATGTGAATGCCGTCAATTTGAAACAGATTGATAGTGATCGACTGCGGATTGAATCGAAAAGCGATACGACCATCGAATCGGCACGACTTGTGACCGGTGACATTCGGTCCTATCGTCATGCGACCGTCAGCGATGTCGTCGTCAATCAAGCGATGACCATCCAGACGGAAGCCGGGACGCTCAGTTACGCGCCGAAACATGCGACAGGACAAGTGAACGTGACGACGACTGGAAAAGTCTCGAGTAGCGACCGTTACGAAGAAGTCGAACCCGGTGTGTATCAATTGTCGACATCGAATCGACCGGTGGTGGAACTGATTTCTGAGACAGGGAAGGTCGAACTGAAATGAATGGAAAACGATACATCCCGAAAGTCGGGTTACGTACGTTAAAAACCGGAATCGCCGTCGCCATCACCGTCGCCATCTCGTGGTATATCTTCGGGATCTATTCAGGGATGGGGGCCATCGCAGCAGTCGTGGCGATGCAACCGACCGTCAAGCGGTCATCTAAAATCGTGTTCAGTCGTATATTCGGAACGGTCGTCGGTCTTATGTGTGGACTTTTCATCGTCTATTTGTTCGGTGTCAATCCGCTCTCGATCGGATTAGCCGTCATCGTTTCGCTCACACTCAACACGACGTTCGATAAGACCCATATGTCGACGTATGCAGCGTTTGCCATCGTCATGATGCTCGAAAGTCCTACATCGGACTTCTTCCATTATGCGTGGACCCGTTCGTTATTGACAGCGGTCGGTGTGTTCGTTTCACTCGGTGTCAATTACGCATTCATGCCACCCCGTTATGAGGACCGATTGTTGAACGAGGTACGTAAGACTTCTTCTTATCTGTTCCATCATTGGCGAGAGCTCGTCGGTTCCCCGACAGAACTGCTCGAGACGCGAGCCCGCATCCTTGGCCATCAAGAGCTTCATATGATGCTCCAAGAGGATATGAAAGTGACGAACGTCAAATTGAAGCATATGACAATCAAACAGTACCGATTGTTGATTCACCTTGAAGACAAGCTGGTCTTGTTGCTAGAGAGTCTCGCCGAGCATCGAGAAGCTTTCCTTTTGATGAGTGAGGAAGAGCGACAGGCGTTTGAGTCTGAGTTCTTATACTTACTGGCACACCATCACGACATTCTCTATACATGTGACAAGCCCTATTCGCTCTTCAAACTTCCACATGAAGATTTATCCGTTTCAGAAATTTTATACGGGCATTTGCTCGACTATCATGAACAGCTCGAGACGTTCAAGCATGATCCGAAAACGTGAACCCTCTACACGTAGAAGACCCGCCATGATCATGACGGGTCCAGCTTGTTGACAAATAACATGTTCGAACTCGTCCTTCCGGCGCCCACGCTTTCCGCAGGCAATCCCGGAGCCGCATCGCGACTCAAGTCGCTGTTGGGTCTCCGTCGGATTGCTTTCCTGTCGGAGTCGGGGCGCCGTCGGGCGAGCAACGCAAACGGTCGTCATCTGGCGGCCGTTTGTCTTCTTCCAAGGCCTCGACGACCGAAGAAAAAGCTCGATACTTACTTCGAATCGATGTATCAGGGGAAAGGGAAGGTAAACGCCGAGCCCGCCCGCTATCAATCCCGAGATCATCCGCTTCGGCCCGCCGTTCAACATCCGTTCCGTTCGTCAGACCGTGAAGGATGGATGGTGTCGACTTGTTGATCATCAGATCCGCTCCTGTGTGTTCTTCTCACACCATTATATGGGATGAAGGACAAAAGGTGACCAAGAACGGGCAGGCGAGACTCCTGAGGGAATAGCAAGCAAAGGGAGACCCAGCAGTGACGCAGTCGCGATGCGGCTCCCTGCTTGCCCCTAGGAAAGCGAGCCGTGTCCGGGTTGGGCATATAAAAGACATTAGACCTATACTTTGTCTATAGTCTGGACCCGCCATCACGATGGCGGGTCTTCATGTTCACGATTGTTTCAATGACTTCATCAATTGCTCATCCGGAGTCACGTAGACGGTCTGTTGATCCGTGTAGATGACGAACCCGGGTTTCGCACCGCTCGGTTTTTTCACGAAGCGGGCGCGTGTGTAATCGACAGGCACGCCACTCGATGCGCGTGCCTTCGAGAAGTAGGCGGCGACTGATGCGGCTTCAAGTAATGTCGTTTCATCCGGTTCGGTCGAACGAATGATGACGTGAGACCCTGGGATGTCTTTAACATGAAGCCAAATCTCGTCACGGCGTGCGAATTTGAACGTCAGATGGTCGTTTTGCGTATTGTTCTTCCCGACAAAGAACTCTATTCCGGTCGAGGACGTATACGCTTCAAGCGAAATCTTCGGATTCGCTTTTTTCTTTTGTCGTTTTTGACGGATGTAGCCTTCTTCTGCGAGTTCTTCGCGAATCTCAAGAAGGTCGGACGGTGACGCGACGTCAAGTTGGGCGATAAGCGTCTCTAAATATTCGATTTCTGCATCGTTCAGCTCAATCTGTTTCTTCACTTCCACTTTTGCGACTTTTAATTTGTTGTATTTCTTATAATATTGCTGCGCATTCTCATTCGGTGTTTTGAGTGGATCGAGTGGAATGGAGAGGATTGCACCGTTTTCGTCATAATAATCGACGACTTCGGCGACGCGCATCCCTTTCTCGAGTTGGAATAAATACGTCGTCAACAACTCGCCGTATTTTTGTAACTCATCTGCCCGTTCTGTCGCTTTCAAATCATCCAAAAGGCGGCGGCGTTTTAATTGATTCTTTTCGAGTTCTGATTTCAAGAGCCGTTCCACATCGTGTGCTTGTTGTCTCACACGGTCACGGTTCGCTTTTTCATAGTAGAAACGGTCGAGCACTTCTTTACTCGATTCATACGTTTCCTCGGATTCGATGTCCCCGGCTGTCAACGCGATCGGAGCGAACCGTTCTTTGCCGTTCGCAAGTTGTTGGAAAACGTAGGGTCCATCGAGTTGACGAAGAACGTTCTCAAACGCTTGTTGTAAGGAGTCGCGATTCGGCGTTTTTGCGAGATGAACAACTTCCTGTGCGATTTGCGGACTGACGCCGGCGAACGTGGCGACAATCTGTTTATCGAGCTTGCCGGCGTTCCAATCGATTCGTTTCAATCCTTCTGTCATCTCCGTCAATGGGTCGAACTTGTGTTGTTCCGGCGGAAGGAGATAGTCACTACCCGGCATGATGGTCCGATACGTGTTTTGGGAAGGCGGGAGATGCTTGATGGCATCTAATATTTTGCCTTCTTCTGTCGTCAAGACGACGTTCGAGTGGCGTCCCATCAATTCGATGTATACTTTCTTCAATTCTTCATCGCCGAGCTCGTTACGAGAGCGGACCGAAATGACGATGACACGGTCTCGTCCGATTTGTTCGACCGCCGTGATGAATCCACCTTCCACATGTTTGCGGAGCATCATGCAAAACATTGGCG
The DNA here is from genome assembly GCF_018617035.1 of Exiguobacterium sp. s140. GTDB lineage: Bacteria > Bacillota > Bacilli > Exiguobacteriales > Exiguobacteriaceae > Exiguobacterium > Exiguobacterium profundum. The sequence goes on along the minus strand of NZ_JACSJK010000001.1, from coordinate 1,092,712 downwards.
GTTCTTGTGGGTTTTTAATCGGTGTATCCGTCAACTGAAGACGGGCATACATCGCGTTTGCTGATATCAAGAGTTGCGCGTTCTGACGATTCGAGCGAATTTGAAGCATCAAATCGAGCGAATACGGTTGATGTACCTTGTTGATTCGCCCTCCGACGAGCGATTGTAATTCTTGTACGACACGATATGTCATTAATCCATCATAAGCCAATGATCTCATCACCTTTGTTCATTTTCTGTCTCTACGTTATCAGAAAAACAGAAAATATGGTACGATGGAGTAGGAAATCCGAACTTCTTCTTGCCGGGACAATTGATTGACTGCTATTATAATTAAATGTGATGTTAGAAGATGGAGGGCTTGCAGTGAATTTTAAAGAACGAGGATTATTAATCGTTTTGTCTGGACCGAGCGGTGTCGGAAAAGGGACCGTTTGCCGTGCTCTTCGCGAGGAAGAGGACAACAACCTTCAATATTCGGTGTCGGCGACGACCCGAAAACCACGTGAAGGGGAAGTTGAAGGGGTGCATTACTTCTTCAAATCGAGAGAAGAGTTCGAACGGATGATCGAACAAAAAGAACTGCTTGAACATGCCGAATTTGTCGGTAACTATTACGGGACGCCTGTAGAGTGGGTGCGTGAAACGCTCGAAAGCGGCCAAGATGTCATTCTTGAAATTGAGGTGCAAGGGGCGTTCCAAGTGAAGGAACTTCTCCCAGAAGCCGTCTTTTTATTCTTGGCACCACCAAGTCTTCAAGAACTTCGCAATCGTCTCATCGGACGAGGCACGGAGTCAGAAGAAGTCATTAAGCAACGCCTGCTCGTCGCGCGTGAAGAAATCGAGTTGATGGACGCCTACGACTATGTCGTCACGAACGACGAGGTCGACAAAGCCATCGATCGAATTAAAGCGATCGTGACAGCCGAGCATTGTAAACGTGAACGTGTTGCGTCACTCTATAAAAAAGCCATGATGGAGGTCATTTAATGTTATACCCTTCGATTGATGCCTTACAACGTACTATCCCGTCAAAATACACGATCGTTACGGTCGCTGCAAAACGGGCGCGTCAGATTCAAGATGGAAAAGCACCGAAAGTCGCCGAGCCAAAATCATATAAGCCGGTCGGTCAAGCGTTAGAAGAACTATTTTCGGGTGATACGACAATCATCGTGAACGAAAAAAACAACGGATGAAGTGTGACCCAAGTCGTTTGCGACTTGGGTCTCATTGTCTATAAGGGGGAGTTTGGGAATGGTGAAGGATCGTACTATTTTGTTATGTGTGAGTGGCGGCATCGCCGCCTATAAGGCGTGTGCGCTCACATCGAAATTGGTTCAAGCCGGAGCGAATGTTCGCGTCGCGATGACGAAGTCGGCAGAACAATTCGTGGGTCAGGCGACCTTCCAGGCGCTCAGTCGCAACCCGGTCTATACGGACGTGTTCGAAGAGCATGACCCGACAAAGATTGCACATATCGATGTCGTCGACTCGAGCGATTTGATTGTCGTGGCCCCGGCGACGGCAAATACGATTGCAAAATTGGCGAACGGGATTGCGGATGACTTTATTACGACGTCCATTTTGGCTGCGAAGTGCCCGGTCATCATCTCACCAGCGATGAATGTGAACATGCTCGAACATCCTGCCACACAGCGCAACATCGAGACGCTAAAATCATACGGCTATCAGTTGATTGAACCCGGTGTCGGCAACTTGGCTTGCGGATGGATTGGCGGGGGACGTCTGCCTGAACCGGAAGACTTGGTTCGCATCATCGAAAGCCAATTCGTTCCGAAACTATATCTTGGAAAAGATGTCTTGATCACGGCTGGCCCGACTGTCGAACGCATCGATCCCGTCCGTTACTTATCCAATGATTCGTCTGGAAAAATGGGCGTCGCACTCGCTGAGGTGGCTCGAGACATGGGCGCCCGTGTCACGCTCGTCCATGGCCCGCTTCAAGTTCCTGTCCCAGATGGCGTGACAGCGGTTCCCGTCAAGTCAAGTGAGGAGATGCTGCGCGAAGTGACGAGCCGCTTTGAGGCTTCAGACCTTGTCGTGAAATCGGCGGCAGTTGCGGATTATCGTCCGAAAACGGTGCATTCGGAAAAACATAAAAAAGTTCACGGTCCACTCACGATCGAACTTGAAGAAACGACAGACATTTTAAAATCACTCGGTGAGAAGAAGACCCATCAAGTGTTGGTCGGATTTGCTGCTGAGACGGAACGACTCGAGGAGCATGCGGCAGCTAAGCTGAAGCGGAAAAACGTCGATTACCTCGTGGCGAACGATGTGTCTGGCAGTGACGTTGGATTCGGGGCGGACGACAATGAGGTCGTCTTGTTCCATGCAGACGGGACGACACATCGACTTCCGAAACAGTCGAAGAAACAGTTAGCGTTCGAGTTGCTCACACACTTTAAGGAAGCGGTCCGATGATTGCACATGTACATGTCGATGCACCGGTGATCACGATTGATCGTCCGTTTGATTACGAAGTACCTGAACAATTTGAGGCTTTGATTGAACCGGGCATGCGCGTCTCTGTCCCATTCGGGTCCCGTCGTCTGCTCGGGATTGTCGTCGGTACGTCAGATGGGACGAGAGATGGATTAAAACCGTTAGAAGCGCTGTTAGATGAGGAATCTTCACTCACCGATGAACTGCTCGCTTTATCCATTCATGTGAAAGAGACGACACTTTGCTTTCGTTCATCCGCCCTGCTCGCGATGCTTCCGACCGCGCTCAAGGTGAGTTATGACAAAGAAATCAAAGAAGGGTATGTGCCTGATGGGGTCCGCCTCGGAACGCATTTATCGGAGTATCCAAAAGAAGTCCAATCGGTCATTCTTGGACTCGCTAAAAAAGGGGAGCTGATCTTAGCGCCCGTCTTAAAAGAAAAGAAGACTGTTAAGACCGACGTCGTCGTCGAGCTCCTCGATGCAACGGTCGTGCCAAAACGTGCGAAAAAGCAACTTGAAGCGGTCAACCTACTAAAGGAGACCCCACGCATGTATTGGTCGGCACTACGTCAAATTGGTCTGACTCGTCCACAACTGCAAAAACTTGCCGACCTCGGAGCGGTTCGATTGACCGAGGTCGAGTTGAACCGTGACCCGTACGCGACGATCGAGCAAGTCGAGGAATCGGTTCAATTGAACGACAGTCAGGCAAGTGCCGTCTTGGCCATACAGGAGGCTGAAGCAGGTGAGACGTTACTCGTCCACGGTGTGACGGGGAGTGGGAAGACCGAAGTCTATTTAGAATCAATCGGACAAGTCATCGATGAAGGCAAGCAGGCCATCTTACTCGTTCCTGAAATCAGTTTGACCCCGATGATGGTCAAACGCTTCAAGCGTCGTTTCGGCGATCGGGTCGCCGTGTTGCACAGTGCTCTGTCTAAAGGTGAGAAGTACGACGAGTGGCGTAAGATTAAACGGAATGAAGTCGACGTCGTCGTCGGTGCCCGTTCTGCCATCTTTGCCCCGCTCGACCGACTCGGTCTGATCATCTTAGATGAAGAGCACGAGACGACGTACAAGCAAGAAGAGAACCCGCGCTATCATGCGCGCGATGTTGCCATCTGGCGGGCTCGTTATCACGGTTGTCCTGTCGTGTTAGGCAGTGCGACCCCGTCACTTGAATCGTATGCCCGGGCACAAAAAGGCGTCTATCGCTATTTGCATTTGAAAGAACGGTATGGCGGTGAGATGCCACCGGTCCATATCATTGACATGCGCCGAGAGTTGGCGAAGGGCAATACGACGATGTTCTCGGAAGAATTGTTCCAAGGGATTCTCGACCGGATCGAGAAAAAAGAGCAGTGCGTCATTTTATTGAACCGTCGTGGATTCACGACGTTCGTCATGTGCCGGGACTGCGGGGAAGGCATGACATGTCCGCATTGTGCCGTCAATTTGACATATCATCAATATGGAGATCGGTTGAAGTGTCACTACTGCGGTTACGAGGTCGGTATGCCTTCGACGTGTCCATCCTGCAATAGTAAGAAAATCAAACAGTTCGGGTCGGGCACACAAAAAATCGAGACGGAACTGTTGAACCGGATTCCAGAAGCGCGCATCATCCGAATGGACCAGGATACGACGTCTCGAAAAGGTTCACATGAGCAGTTGTTGCGTCGTTTCGAAGAAGGGGAGGCCGACATCTTACTTGGCACGCAGATGATTGCCAAGGGGCTCGACTTCCCAAACGTCACCCTCGTCGGGGTACTCGCGGCGGATGCGACACTCGGGATGCCTGACTTTCGGGCGACCGAACGCACCTTCCAACTTGTCACGCAAGTGGCAGGAAGAGCCGGGCGCGGAAAACTTCCGGGTGAGGCGTTCGTCCAAACGTATAACCCGGACCATTATGTGATCGAGACTGCGAGTGAACATGATTATGAGACATTTTTCGCCAAAGAGATGGGACTCAGACAAGTCGGAAATCATCCTCCTTACTGGTTTTTAACGCTCGTCACGTTTTCGGCGGAAAATCCCCTTGTCGCCAAGGCCGAGGCAGAATTGTTCGCATCAGACTTTTTACAAGCACACGTGGAGAATAGTCGCTTGAATGGACCGATGCCGGCACCGTTATCGAAATTGAAGAACGCCTATCGTTATCAAGTATTCATTAAAACGAAACAACCCGATACGCTTTACGCCGAGCTGGCACGATTACAGCAAGCGAGAGCCAAAGCAATCAGCAAGAAAGAATATCAAATGAGTATCGATGTGAACCCATACGTATTCATGTGAGGTGGAGAGACATGTATAAAGTAGTAGAAGTACCGAATGACATTTTGCGCGTAACGTGCGAACCGGTGACAAAGTTTGATAAAAAATTGCGTCAGACTGTCGACCGATTGTTTGATACGATGTATGAGTATGACGGAGTTGGTGTCGCGGCACCGCAAGTCAATTTGAACCAGCGGCTCGCGGTCGTCCATACCGATGATGAGACGGGACCGCTCGTCTTGATCAACCCGGAAATCATTGAAACATCTGGTCGAGAAGTTGGGCTAGAGGGATGTTTGAGTATCCCAGGCGAATTCGGATTCGTGGAACGACACGAGTCGATCATCGTCAAGAATCAAGATTTGAAAGGGCGGACGCATACGATTCAAGCGAGCGGCTTTTTCGCTCGTGCAATCCAACATGAGATGGACCATTTAGATGGCGTCTTGTTCACAGACAAGCTCGCCGTCCCAAACCCTGGAAAAGACAAACGCATCGTCTTCATGGGAACGCCGACGTTTGCCGTATCAGTACTTGAGCGACTGCTTGAAGAAGGATACAATGTCGTAGGTGTCGTCTCGCAACCGGATAAACCGGTCGGGCGAAAACGTGAACTTAAGCCGACTCCGGTAAAAGAGTGTGCGCTACGTCACGGTATTCCCGTGTTGCAGCCTGAAAAAGTGCGAACAGACTACGCAGACATTTTAGAGCTGAAGCCTGATTTGATTGTGACGGCGGCGTACGGACAAATCGTGCCGACCGCCTTACTAGAGGCTCCGCCTCACGGAGCCATCAACGTACATGCGTCGCTCCTTCCGAAATATCGTGGAGGTGCCCCGATTCATCAAGCCATCCTTGATGGGGAGTCGGAGACAGGCGTGACGATCATGTACATGGTCGACAAATTAGATGCAGGTGACATGATTGCCAATACCATCGTGCCAATCGAAGAAACGGATACGGTCGGGTCTTTATTTGATAAACTGGCTGTAGCTGGAAGCGACCTTCTCATCCGTACGCTTCCTGCCTTCTTAGAAGGGTGGATTGAGGCGGTGCCGCAAGACGAGCGTGACGTGACGTTTGCCCCGAACATCAGCCGTGAGCGTGAACAGATCGATTGGACGAAGCATGGCGAGTCCATCTACAACCATATTCGAGGAATGAACCCATTCCCGACGGCCTATTCAACGTTTGACGGTGAACGTGTGAAATTGTTCATGGGAGAGAAAACGACAGGTTCGGGACAGCCGGGAGAAGTCGTTCGTCTGGAAGAAGACGGATTTGTCGTGGCGACAGGGAACGACGTCGCCATCAAAGTGACCGATTTGCAACCTGCAGGTAAGAAACGGATGGATGGTGCAACCTTCATGCGTGGTGCCGGACAAAAGCTACGGATTGGCGACCGATTAGGAGGAACTCATGAACGTACGTGAAGCAGCGCTTGATACGCTGATGAAAATTGAACAAGGCGGCGCGTATTCGACGATTGCCGTCAATGATACATTGAAACAAAAAAAAGTTGCCCCAAAAGATGTCGGTCTCTATACCGAACTCGTATATGGGACGCTCAGTCGCAAAGGGACGCTCGATTATATTTTGAAAGACCGCATCCGTTCGCCGAAGAAGCTAGACAAGTTTGTCCTCCCGCTTCTTCGGATGAGCGTTTATCAACTCTTCTATCTTGATAAAGTACCCGACCGGGCCGTCCTACACGAGGCGGTCGAAATCGCGAAAAAACGAGGTCATCACCTCGGAACGAGCAAATTCGTAAACGGGGTGTTACGAAATGTGCTTCGGGAAGGGTTTCCGGACTTTAGTGGCTTGACCGATGCAGAACGAATCGCCATCGAGCACAGTCATCCGGAATGGCTCGTATCAGATTGGATTGAGTTATATGGTGTGGAAACGGCAGAAGCGATTTGCCGATTAAACAATGAACCTGCTCCTGTTACGATTCGGGTCAACCGAAAGCGCATTTCAGTGGATGAGATGATGAACCGGTTGGCTGATGCTGGCGTCATGACGTCACGTTCGGAACTGTCGGCAGATGGACTCGTCGTAGAGTCTGGGAATGTCCATGCGACCCCATTTATCGAGGAAGGTTTCCTATCGATTCAAGATGAAAGCTCTATGATTGTCGCGGATGCACTCGGCGTGTCGAAAGACGATGTCATCCTAGACGCATGTGCCGCACCAGGCGGCAAGGCGATGCATACGGCAGAGCGGATGCAAGGTGGGTCGCTCACCGCGCTTGACCTTCATCCGCACAAAGCAAAATTGATTGACCAACAAGCGAAACGTCTACACATCAATGGAGTGACCGCACTTGCCCTTGATGCTCGTTTAGCAGGTGAACGGTTTGAAGAAGAGAGTTTTGACCGGATTCTTTTAGATGTCCCTTGTTCGGGCCTTGGCGTCATTCGTCGAAAGCCGGATATTAAATGGACGAAGGACAAAGCTCAACTCGAAAACTTACCAAAGATACAAAGACAAATCATTGATGCCGTATTGCCACTGCTCAAACCAGGTGGTACGCTAGTTTACTCGACATGTACAATCGACCCGTCTGAAAATGAGACGCAGGCTGACTATATTCTGTCGAAAGGGTTGATGTGGGACGAAACGCTCAAAGGTCGTCTCCCACAATCTGTTCGTCCGATGATGGAATCGGACCGTGCTGAACTAAAATTATTACCGACGACATTCGGGACCGACGGCTTCTATATCGCCGCATTTAAGAAAGAGGTATAAAACATGAATCCAAAAGCAGTAGAAAAGAATCCACTCGTAGGCGCAAAACCGTCACTTTATTCGTTGACGTTCCCCGAACTTGAGGCATGGGTGATCGAGGCAGGAGAAAAGGCATTCCGTGCGAAACAATTATATGATTGGATGTACGTCAAACGGGTCACGACTTTTGATGATATGACCAACGTTCCGAAAGCGCTTCGCGACAAATTAGAGGCATCGTTCCAATTGACGACGTTAAAAGAATTGGTCAAGCAGGAATCCCAAGACGGCACAATCAAGTTCTTGTTTGAACTTCAGGACGGGTACTCAATTGAAACGGTACTCATGCGTCACGAATACGGAAACTCGATTTGTGTCACGACACAAGTCGGTTGCCGGATCGGATGTACGTTCTGTGCCTCGACACTCGGCGGCTTGAAACGAAACTTAGAAGCCGGGGAAATCACAGCCCAAGTGCTCGACGTACAACGTGCATTAGACGCGACAGGAGAGCGCGTCGACTCTATCGTCGTCATGGGAATCGGCGAACCGTTCGATAACTACGATGAGTTAATGCGTTTCTTACGTACTGTCAACCATGACAATGGACTCAACATCGGAGCACGACACATCACGGTATCGACGAGTGGGATTGTTCCAAAGATTTACAAGTTTGCCGATGAAGGTATGCGAATCAACTTCGCCATTTCACTTCACGCACCGACGACGGAATTGCGTACTAAGCTCATGCCGATCAACCGTGCCTTTGACTTGGACAAGTTGATGGATGCGGTCCGTTATTACACGGAGAAGAGCGGACGTCGCATCACGTTTGAATATGGACTCTTTGGTGGTGTCAACGATACGGAAGAATATGCCCATCTCTTGGCAGACCTGTTAAAAGGAATCAAATGTCACGTCAACTTGATTCCCGTCAACCATGTACTCGAACGTGACTATGTACGGACACCGCGAGCTCAAATCTTTGCCTTCGAAAAAGTGCTCAAAGACCGCAATGTGAACGTGACAATCCGTCGCGAGCAAGGGTCGGACATCGATGCCGCTTGTGGACAGCTTCGAGCGAAGGAGCGCGAACAAGAAACGAGGTAATCAGAAAGATGGAATTAGCATTTCGAACAGATCGTGGACAAGTACGCACACAAAATGAGGATGCAGTTTTAATCTTAGGTGATGCCATAACCGGGATTGCCCTGGTTGCAGACGGAATGGGTGGGCATGCAGCGGGAGAGGTCGCGAGTCAAATCGTGATTGAAGAGTTTAGACGGGCGTTCCCGTCTCTCCCGGCAACCCCTGTCGAAATCGAACGATGGTTCCGCCACCACATCGATTTGGCGAACGATCAAGTGTTGCAATTTGCGAAGCAGTCGAATCTTGTCATGATGGGAACGACTGTGGCAGCTGTTTGTTGGAATGAAGAAACGGTGGTCATCGTCCATATCGGAGATAGTCGCGTCTATGCGCTCCAGGCGAATGAGTTAAGACGTCTTACGGAGGACCATTCTTACGTCAATGTGCTCAAACAACTCGGTGAATTGACGGAAGAAGAGATGCGGGTTCATCCGAAACGAAATGTCATCACCCGGGCAATCGGTTCAAGCGAACAAGTCGAACCTGACGTGCAAGTGCTCGCTGACCCTGAGTTTGATGTGATTTTAATTTGTACGGATGGATTGACGACACACATGACCGATGTGGCGATTCAACACGTATTACAACAAACGGCATCCGCCGAACAAAAAGCGGAGCAACTCATTGCAGAAGCCAATCAATTGGGAGGAAGCGACAATATCACGGTCGCCCTCGTTCAATTCACAGATAGAAAGAGAGGATGAATCCGATGCGAAGCGGAGAACGAATCAACGATCGTTATCGGATCGAACAACAAATCGGCAGCGGAGGCATGGCAAATGTCTACCGGGCTCATGACGAGATCTTAAACCGAACCGTCGCCATCAAGGTGTTGCGATCTGAATTCTCACATAACGAACAATTTATACGTCGGTTCGAGCGAGAAGCCCATGCGGCTACGAGTCTGAACCATCCAAACATCGTGGCGATCTATGACGTCGGCGATGAAGAAGATTTGTACTATATCGTCATGGAGCATGTCGATGGGGTGACGTTAAAACAATACTTGCAAGAAGAATACATATCTGTCGATGAAGCGCTACGCATCATGGGACAGATTTGTGATGCGATTGACCATGCCCATGCGAATCGAATCATTCACCGTGATATCAAGCCGCAGAACATGATGATCGATCAGCACGGTAACGTGAAGGTGACCGATTTTGGGATTGCCGTGGCGATGTCGAATGCGACGTTGACGCATACGATGTCCGTACTCGGCTCGGTCCATTATTTCTCACCTGAGCAAGCGCGCGGTAAATTTGCTGATGAAAAGTCAGATATTTATTCGCTCGGTGCCGTACTGTACGAATTGTTGACAGGTCGTGTCCCGTTCATTGGCGAGACACCCGTCGCCGTCGCCCTTCAACATTTGCAAGACGAACCGATTCGACCGATGGACTTAAATCCGAATATTCCACAGGCACTCGAAAACTGTGTCATGCAAGCATTGTCCAAGTCACCAGGTGCCCGTCATGTTTCGGTCGCAGCCTTTAAAAAAGATTGCATGACGTCATTAAGCCGTGAACGCGCCAATGAGCCGAGACGTGTTTCGGCCAGTCAGGATGAATTCGATCAAACGCTCGTCATGACACCGGTCATGCCTGAAGAAAAACCAGAGACACCGGTAACACCGACCCCGGTCACAGCGTCTAGCGAACAGGAACCTGAAGCGGTGACTCCGGTCAAAAAGAAGAAACGCAAATGGTGGATTTGGATTTTACTCGTGTTGCTCCTGATTGGGGGGAGCATTGCAGCATACGTGGTCGCCGATGAAATGTCACGAGCCGTCGTTCCGGATGTCGTTGGAATGAGTATCGGAGATGCCACTTCTGAACTTGAGAATGCCGATTTCGTCGTCGAAGTGACGGAGCGGGCGAGCGATGACGTCGAAGAAGGTGAGGTCATTTCGCAAAACCCACAACAAGGGCGTAAACCAAAACGAGGCACGACGGTGACCATCGTCGTTTCGGCCGGGAAAGAAACCGTCGAAATGCCGAATGTGGAGGGATTGTCCCAAACAGCAGCTGAACGCATGTTAAAAGATCTGGCATTCAGTGACCTTGAAATCAAAACAGAAGCTTCGGAAACAGTCGCTAGCGGAGATGTAATTTCGCAATCCCTCGACCCAGGCGAGGAAGTCGTTCCTTCAGAAGTGACGGTGACGCTCGTCGTGTCGACAGGAAGCAACAAAGTCGAACTGTCGAATCTCGCGGGATATACGTTTGACGAGGCATCGACTTATGCCGATCAAAACAAGTTAAAAATCGTGAGACGGGATGAGTTTTCGACAAGTGTTCCTAAAGGTCAAATCATCCGTCAACTTCCAACGGCGGGTACGGCAGTCGATCCGGGAACGGAACTTACGGTCATCGTATCGGAAGGGGTTGAACCGACGGACGTCTCCATCGAACGTGAAGTGAGCGTCGAAGTCGAGCAACCGGACAAAGACAAGAAACCGAAAGCCGTCGAGGTCGTGATTCGCACGGTCGATGCGCGCGGTGAAATTGAAGTGTTACGGGATAACATCACAGAGACGACAACGTATTCGTATACGCTCGTTATTGCCCCGGACGAAGTCGGGACCGCAACGATTGAAGTCGATGGTGAAATCGTCCGAACGGATTCAGTCACATATGCACAGGCCAAAGAGGCACAATAAAGAGGTGACGGTGTCGTCACCTCTTTTTTAAGGGAGGTAGTCATATTGAAAGGAACGATTATTCGCTTACAAGGCGGGTTTTATGATGTGATGACCGAGTCGAATCAAGAGATTCGGTGTCGGGCGAGAGGGAATTTTCGGAAACGAAACATCTCGCCTGTCGTCGGGGATGACGTGGTCATTCAAGATCAGGAAGATGGGACGGGCTATATTTTAGAGGTGGAGGAGCGTCAAAACCATCTCGTCCGCCCACCAATCGCCAACATCGATCAGGCATTTCTACTTTTTTCTGTGAAAGAACCGGCGTTTTCTTATCATTTGCTTGACCGATTCCTCGTATTGATCGAATCCAAACAAATTCATCCAATCATCGTGTTAACGAAGATGGACCTACTCAGTGAAGAAGAGACCGGACCGATTCAAGAGGCGGTCGCCCGATATCGTACCATCGGATATGACGTGATTGAGACGTCGACGGAGCTTTCGGATGGGGTCGATCAAGTAAGGGGACTCTTCAAAGAGAAGACGAGCGTGTTTGCCGGTCAAACAGGTGTCGGGAAAAGTTCACTCTTGAACGCGGTCGCGCCTGAACTCGAATTGGCAACGGGGAAAATCTCAAAATCACTCGGCCGTGGGAAACATACGACACGTCACGTCACGCTCATTCAATTGGCCGACGGGCTTGTGGCGGATACGCCAGGATTTTCAAGTCTTGAGTTCCCACAAGAACTCGAGGCGGATGAACTGAGATGGTGTTTCCCGGAGTTTGTGGAACGACATGACGATTGTAAGTTCCGGGGATGCGTCCATATCAATGAACCGGGGTGTGCCATTAAACAAGCCGTTGAAGATGGCAAAATTGCTTCAACTCGTTATGAGAATTATGTTACCTTTATGGAGGAGTTAAACGATCGTAAACGGAGGTATTGACAGATGATTAAAATCGCACCATCAATTTTAGCAGCCGACTTTGCCAATTTGGAAGCGGAAGTGAAAGCCGTTCAAGATGCGGGGGCAGATTATATCCATTTTGACGTGATGGATGGGCAGTTCGTGCCGAACATCTCGATTGGACTACCGGTCCTCGCGAGCTTGCGCAAAAAATCAGACATAGTTCTCGATGTGCATTTGATGATTGACCAACCGGAACGCTATGTCGAAGATTTCGTCAAGGCGGGGGCAGACATTGTGACGGTTCACGTGGAAGCAACGAACCATTTACATCGAGTCTTGCAGCAAATCAAAGCGGCAGGGGCGAAATGTGGGGTCGTCTTGAACCCGCACACCCCGCTCTCTACGATTGAACATATCCTTCAAGACGTCGATATGGTATTACTCATGACCGTCAACCCAGGGTTCGGTGGACAAGCGTTCATTGAATCCGTCGTACCGAAAATTTCGGCGCTCAGTCAGCTTCGCAAAGATCGTCAGCTCGATTTTGAAATTGAAATCGATGGTGGCGTCAATGAAGAGACGGCGAAACGTTGCATCGACGCAGGGGCTGATGTCCTAGTTGCCGGTTCGGCCATTTACAATCAACCGGATTATAAAGCCGCCATCGATAGCATTCGTGGCGCATCTCGTGTATAATCGACGGTAGAACAACAAGATAGAGTCGCAAGGGGTGTCACAATATGTGGCTGAGAGGCATACGCTAACCCTTTGAACCTGTTCCGTTCACACGGACGTAGGGATGTGGCGAAAATGCACGTTGCGAATCCAAGCAGCATGGCGTTTACGTCATGCTGCTTTTTGTCGTTCACACAATAAAGGAGGAAGAAAGATGAAATCACGTTTTAAATTACAAGCACTCATCGAAATTTCATTGTTCGCGGCGCTTGGGCTAGTTTTTGATTTACTCATCCCATACCGATTGCCAGAAGGGGGATCAATCAGTCTGGCGATGCTCCCGATCTTTGTGATGGCGTTTCGTCACGGATTGAAAGGGGGACTTGCGACTGGTGCGCTCGTCGGGACGCTTCAACTCTTGTTCGGAGCCTATATCTTTACGCCAGTTCAGTTCTTGCTCGATTATACGGTCGCGTACGGACTTGTCGGCGTGGCCGGCGTCTTTGCCGGACGTGTGAAACAGGCCGCTGGTCAAGGCGCGACGAAGACGCTCGCTACCTATTTGGTGATCGGCGCATTGATCGGGTCGGCGTTGCGTTATGCGGCTCACGTCATCTCAGGGATTGTCTTTTTCGCTGAGTATGCGGAGGGTCCGGTCGTGGCTTATTCACTTGGCTATAACGCAACTTATATGGTTCCGTCGTTTGTCATCTCAGCCATCGTATTAGTCTTACTCTTCACGACAGCTCCGCGATTCACGCGTGTCGCGACACGGGACATTCGTCAATGAACATCTTGATCGTCGCGGCGAGTCCGGAACCTATTCCGGACTTACCGCGTGATGCCGATTTTGTCATCGGTGTCGATGGCGGATATCAGAGATTATTAGATGAAGGGATTGATGTCGACGTCGTGGTCGGGGACTTTGATTCGTTTGTCGGAACACCTCCTGAGGAAGCGCTACGTTATCCATCTGAAAAGGATGTGACCGACCTCGAGATTGCGCTTCAGTTGGCAATCGATCAAGGGGCGACCCAGATGCACGTGTACGGGGCACTCGGTGGTCGAGTTGATATGACGTTCGCGAACGTCGGTCTACTCGAATCGTATCCGGGGATGGTTCTTCATGGGATGGGTCAAACGATTTTTCTCGCTCGGCCAGGAAGTTATGAGATTAAAAAACTAGATGAACATTACTTGTCTTTCATGCCTTGGAAAACCGCTACGATTTCAATTGATGGGGTCAAATATCCACTCGACCGTCATCCGGTCCATAGCGCGCAAGCGTTGACTGTATCAAATGAGTGGAGCGAAGAGCGTGCCTTGTTGACGGTCCATGAGGGAATGGTCCTTGTCATGCTCGTCAAAAAATAAGCAAAAAAAAATCCCATCGGCGAATGCCGCTGGGATTTATTCGTTCGTGTATAAGTATTATACGCGTTCAACGAGACCTGATTTAAGTGCGCGAGCTGAAACCCAAACGCGTTTCGGTTTACCGTCAACGAGAATACGAACTTTTTGTACGTTTACACCCCAAGTACGTTTTGTCTTGTTGAGTGCGTGCGAACGGTTGTTACCTGATTTAGGTGATTTACCTGTTACGTAGCATTTACGTGCCATGCGTTTCCCCTCCTTTTTTATGTGGGTTCGTCCTAATAGACACTCGTTTATATTAGCACGGCTTTTTTCCCGATGCAACTAGAAAATCATACCATGACAAGAAAAAAACTTGACATTACTCTCAAGGATTTGAATAATGAATGAGGTTATCGCCTTAATTGACCGAGATTCTGGAGCAGGTTCTTTTAATAACTAGGTACTTATTGTAGAATGTACATTAGGAATCATTCCGAATAAAGGAGGCTACTCCATATGGCAATTGAAATGAAGACAACATATGGCAATATTGACATCACAAGTGACGTCATCGCGACACTCGCAGGTGGTGCGGCGATGGAATGCTTCGGTGTGGTCGGCATGGCTTCACAAGCACAATTGAAAGACGGCATTGCTGAATTGTTAAAACGTGAAAATTACGCGCGTGGTGTCGTCGTACGTCAAGAGGATGAGGACGTACATATCGACATGCACATCATTGTAAGCTACGGGACGAAAGTATCGGAAGTCGCATACAACGTGCAAAGCCGAGTAAAGTATACACTCGGAGAAACTTTAGGATTAAACGTTTCGTCGGTAAATATATTCGTTCAAGGCGTTCGTCTGACGAATGACTGACGAAAACGGAGGAGGATTTGGTGTGGGTTTAAATCGTTTAGATGGCGTGGCGCTCTCAAACATGATCGCGAACGGAGCGGCCAATTTGAGCCAAAACGCAGATTATGTAGATTCGCTTAACGTCTTCCCGGTTCCAGACGGAGACACGGGAACGAACATGAACTTGACGATGACGTCAGGTGCGAAAGAAGTAGCAGCCATGAACACATCTGATGTCGCAGAGGTATCATCAAAGTTCGCTCGTGGACTCCTGATGGGAGCACGCGGAAACTCAGGCGTTATTTTAAGCCAGTTGTTCCGCGGTTTCGGGAAAGCCGTTGAAGGAAAGACGGAACTCACGACAATTGATTTTGCAGAAGCACTCAAACGCGGTGTCGATACGGCATACAAAGCGGTTATGAAACCGGTTGAGGGAACGATTTTAACGGTTGCTCGTGAAGCAGCTGATGAAGCGCTCCTTGCGTCTGAGTCGACAAGTGATTTCACAGAGTTCATGAAACGAGTCATCGTCGAAGCAAAAGCTTCGTTAGACCGTACACCGGACTTATTACCGGTGTTAAAAGAAGTCGGCGTCGTCGACTCAGGTGGTCAAGGACTTCTCGTCATTTACGAAGGATTCCTCGCGAGTCTTGAAGGAAAGGAACTCGAAAAACCACATACACCGGTGATGGATGCATTGGTCGAAGCAGAACACCACGCGCATGCGGCACAAGGATTCATGTCGACAGAGGACATCGAATTCGGTTACTGTACGGAGATCATGGTCCGTTTCCAAGAGGACAAGCTGAAAGATACACCGTTCAACGAAGATGCATTCCGCAACGAGTTGTCTGAACTCGGGGATTCTCTTCTTGTCGTCGCGGACGAGGAACTCTTGAAAGTTCACGTTCACGTCGAGACGCCAGGTGAAGTCATCACGAAAGGGCAACGTTTCGGTGAACTCGTCGCGGTCAAAATCGAGAACATGCGTCAACAACACTCGACAATTCTTGAAGAAGAACACGGTGCCAATCAGCACGGTGTTCAACAAGCGGAGAAGCCGAAAGCACCATTTGCCATCGTAACGGTCGCAATGGGTGAAGGCGTCAGCGAACTGTTCCGTTCACTCGGGGCGGCCCACGTCATCGAAGGTGGTCAGACGATGAACCCGTCGACAGAAGATATCGTCAAGGCGATTGAGTCGGCACATGCGGAACACGTCTTCATCTTCCCGAACAACTCCAACATCATCATGGCGGCTGAACAAGCGGCGTCTGTCGCACCGTGCGGCGTGTCGGTCATTCCGACGAAGACCGTCCCACAAGGTCTCGCTGCAGCCATCGCATTCAATCCTGAAGCGGATGTCGAGATGAATGAACAAGCGATGAAAGCGGCAGCCGCGACAGTGAAGTCCGGCCAAGTGACATACGCTGTTCGTGATACGAGCATCGATGGCGTTGAAATCAAAAAAGATGAGCACATGGCGATTGCTGAGAAGAAAATCGTTTCTTCATCTCCATCGAGCTTAGAAGCGGCTAAACGATTAGTCGATGCGCTCATCGACGCAGACGATGAAATCGTCACGATCTTAACAGGAGAAGGCTCTTCTGAATCGGACGTAGAAGCGTTGACGTCATATATCGAATCGGTGAACGACGAGATTGAAATTGAAGTTCACGACGGTAAACAACCGCTTTACTCTTATATTTTTAGTGTGGAATAAGCTGTTTCGAATCCCTACCTTCTGTATAATGAAGGTAGGGATTTTTGAAAGGGGGAAAAATTGATGAAATATCGTAGTGTGTTTGACATCATTGGTCCGGTCATGGTCGGACCGTCGAGTTCGCATACAGCAGGTGCTGCCCGCATCGGCTTGATGGCCGGGAAGTTGTTCGGGAGAACGCCGCGTACGGCGCACATCACATTTTATGGGTCGTTTGCTGACACGTATCGGGGTCACGGTACGGACGTGGCGATCGTCGGTGGAATCATGGGATTCGATACATTCGATCTGAGAATCCCACAGGCGTTAGATATCGCCCGTGAAAAAGGAATCGAGGTCATCTTTGAGACGAGTGATCTGTTGACGGATCATCCGAATACGGCCCGGGTCTTGCTCGAAGATGATTTTGGCACATTTGAGATTGTCGGAATCTCAATCGGTGGGGGAACGATTGAGATTACGGAACTGAACGGATTCCCGTTGAAACTGACAGGCGGGGGACCTGCACTCGTCGTCTTGCACCATGATCGATTCGGGGCCATCGCGGCTGTGACCGGTGTGTTGGCGAACCACCAATTAAACATTGGACATATGGAAGTGAGCCGCCATGAAAAAGGGATGCAGGCGTTGATGGCGATCGAGATTGATGAGACCATTCCTGCGGAAGTGATCGCAGAGCTGGAACGGTTACCGCAAATCGAACGGATAGCTATTTTTGGGGAATGAGGAGAATGTGTGATGTTTAAATCAGTAGAAGAATTAGTGACGATTGCAACAGAACGGAACATCCCGATTTCTGAAGTGATGATTGAGCAGGAGATGCACGTCAGACGTGCCAGTCGCGAGGACATCATCGGGATGATGGACCGAAATCTTGAAGTGATGGAGGAGGCGGTCGAACGCGCACTCCAAGGTGTCACGTCGGTTACGGGATTGACGGGGAATGATGCCGTACTCATGCAAGACTATATTCGTTCGGGCAAGTCGCTCGCTGGGGACCTCATTTTAGATGCCGTCTCGAAAGCGATTGGGACGAACGAAGTGAACGCGGCGATGGGACGAATCTGTGCGACGCCGACGGCGGGGAGCGCGGGCGTCGTACCGGGAACGTTGTTTGCGGTAAAAGATCGCCTTGAAATGAACCGCGACGCGATGATCCGTTACTTGTTCACGTCAGGTGCGTTCGGATTCGTCGTGGCGAACAACGCCTCGATTTCAGGGGCGGCTGGTGGATGTCAGGCCGAGGTCGGGTCGGCGACGGGCATGGCAGCCGCGGCCATCGTTGAAGCAGCTGGCGGGACACCGGACCAGTCGGCTACGGCATTTGCGATAGCCCTAAAAAATATGCTCGGTCTCGTCTGTGATCCTGTGGCGGGGCTGGTCGAAGTTCCATGCGTCAAGCGAAACGCCATGGGCGGTGCCAACGCTATTGTCGCAGCAGATATGGCGCTCGCGGGGATTACCTCACGTATTCCTTGTGACGAGGTCATCTCGGCGATGCATGAAGTGGGCCAAATGATGCCGACCGCCTTAAAAGAGACCGCAAAAGGCGGACTTGCCAATACACCGACGGCTCGTCGCCTCGAACGAAATATATTTGGAGCGAAAGAAGATGCAAAACAATGATCGACTGACGACGCTGAAAGGGGTCGGGCCAGAGATGGCCAAAAAGTTAGAAGTGATGGGACTTGTTCGAATCGAGGACGTGCTGGAGCACGTCCCGTTTCGTTATGAGAATTATAATAGTGGGACAGTGACGACGGCTGTTCACGGTGACCTCGTCAAGTGGAGCGGGACTGTCCAAGCCGAACCGCTCGTTCGCTACTATAGTAAAGGAAAGAATCGTCTCCAGTTCCGCTTGCTACTCGAAGACCGATACGCCGTCCAAGTGACGATGTTCAACCGTGCCTTCTATAAAGAAAAATTGGTGATCGGGGAGACGGTGACGGTCAAAGGAAAATGGGACATGAACCGGATGACAATCAGCGCGACCGACCTTGAATTTGGTGCCCCCTCAGGCGGATTGCAACCGATTTATTCATTACGAGCCGGACTGACACAAAAGAATTTCAGTCGGATTGTGAAGCTCGCTTTTGAGCAGGTGAACGATTTGCCCGAACAGGTCCCGCAAGCCATTCGCGACCGCTATCGATTAGTTGACCGGATGACGATGCTACGTGGGATGCATTTTCCAGATACAGTGGAGACCTATAAACAAGCGAGACGAAGCTATGTTTATGAAGAGTGTCTCATGTATCAGTTGAAATTACAGGCGTTTCGGAAAATGGAGCGGTCAGGAAACGGTCGGGCCCTTCACCTCGATAAGCATCAATTGAATGAATTCGTCAAACGGCTCGCATTCCCATTAACCGGAGCCCAGAAAAGGGTCATCCGTGAAATCGTATCTGACCTTGAAAGACCAGAACGGATGAACCGATTGTTACAAGGGGATGTCGGGAGCGGGAAGACCGTCGTTGCCGCGATTGCCTTGTATGCGACTGTGACAGCCGGGTATCAAGGAGCTTTGATGGTGCCAACAGAAATCCTTGCCGAACAACATGCGACATCGTTACAGGAATTATTTGAACCGTTTGGCATCACGATTGCCCTCCTGACGAGCTCGGTGAAAGGGAAGGCGCGCGAAGCCCTACTGACGGCAATCCGATCGGGTGACGTCGACATCATCGTCGGGACGCACGCGCTCATCCAAGGACCGGTCGAATTTTCGAATTTACATTTGGCGATCACAGATGAACAACATCGATTCGGTGTCGAACAACGGAAGAAACTTCGCGATAAAGCTGAATTCGCGGACGTCTTATATATGACCGCGACACCGATTCCGAGGACGCTTGCCATCAGTGCGTTCGGAGAAATGGATGTTTCCACAATCGATGAGATGCCAAAAGGACGAAAGCCGATTGAAACGTATTGGGCGAAACACGACCAAATCGATCGTGTGCATGCAATGGTCGATCGGGAACTCGCACTCGGCCGTCAAGCGTATGTGATTGCACCTCTCATCGAGGAGTCGGATACATTAGAAGTGGAGAGTGCGACGGCACTGTATGAGCTATTGAAAGAACGCTTCTCGAACTATGGCGTTGGCCTGATGCATGGAAAGCTATCGAGTACAGAAAAAGACGAGATTATGAAATCATTTGCCGATAATGCGACACAGATTCTCGTCTCCACAACAGTCGTCGAGGTAGGGGTGAACGTCCCGAACGCCTCTCTAATCATCATTCATGATGCCGAACGTTTCGGTCTCGCGCAATTACACCAGTTGAGAGGGCGTGTCGGTCGTGGTGCGCATCAATCATTCTGCATCTTGGTAGGAGACCCGAAATCGGATGTCGGGAAAGTCCGTTTGAAGACGATGACGGAAACGAACGATGGCTTTGTATTGGCAGAAAAAGATTTAGAGTTGCGTGGGGCTGGTGATTTCTTTGGAACCGCACAGAGCGGTCTCCCGAGTTTCCGTGTCGCCGATCCCGTTCTCGATTTGAAAGTGATGGAAGTGGCCATGCAAGATGCCGTGAAACTTCTCGGAAGCGACACCTTTTGGCATGACGCCCAGTATGAAGGGTTACGTGGCTATTTGAAACAACTCGACCTTCTCGTTGGGGAAAGGTTAGAATAGGACTTGAAAATGACGACTAAAGAATATATACTGCTATTAGTACCAGGTATTAAGTTCTTTAGCGATTAGTTTAGGAGGGAACTGAATGCGGGTACCTAAGAAAGAGCGGCAACGCTTGTTACAAGAAACGATTGAGCATAACCCGTTCATCAAAGACGAAGAACTGTCAAAGCAGTTTTCTGTCAGCATCCAAACAATTCGACTCGACCGGATGGAATTAAAAATTCCGGAAGTGAGGGAACGGATCAAACATGTGGCTTCCGAACATCTCGATGAAGTCAAATCGCTTTCAATGAGCGAGGTCATCGGTGATATGATTGACTTGAAGCTAGATGACTCTGCGATCTCAGTCCTCGATATAGAAAAAGAACACGTCTTTAGCCGCAACGAGATTGCCCGTGGACATGTCTTGTTCGCGCAAGCCAACTCGTTAGCGGTGGCGCTCATCAATGATGAATTGGCGTTGACCACTAAAGCGGACATTCGCTTCAGTCGCCAAGTTCATCTTGGAGAGCGAGTCGTTGCCAAGGCTCGTGTGATGAAACTACGAGGGGACGGGAGAACGGACGTCACAGTTGAAAGTTATGTCGGTGAGGAGTGCGTCTTTGATGGCGACTTCACGATTTACCGACGTGGTGAGGAGGAGCAAGCATGAAGTTAGCGATTGATGCAATGGGTGGCGATCACGCACCGAAGGCGATTGTAGAAGGTGTGAAACGGTTCGTCGCGCAATATCCGAATGAACCGATGGAACTCTTTTTAGTCGGTGATGAGGTGAAAATTGCCTCATACGGTCTTGATGACCCTCGAGTAACGGTCGTTCCAGCCAGTGAGATCATTACAGGCGAAGACGAACCGGTACGGGCGGTGCGCCGTAAGAAGGACAGCTCGCTCGTCGTGGCAGCTCAGCTCGTCAAAGAAGGAAAAGCGGATGCTCTCGTGTCTGCCGGGAATACCGGCGCATTGATGGCGGCGTCTCTTTTCATCATCGGACGGATCCCAGGAATCGAGCGTCCGGCATTATCTCCGACGTTCCCTACATATACTGGTAGTGGTGTCGTCGTCCTGGATGTCGGAGCGAATCCGGATGCAAAAGCTGAACACCTCGTCGACTATGCGATTATGGGTTCACTGTATGCGGAACATGTGCGTGGCATCAAGACACCGCGTGTCGCCCTTCTCAATATCGGGACAGAAGCGGGTAAAGGAAATGCGCTGACAAAAGAAGCGTTCCCCCTCCTTGAACAGGCACCTGTCTATTTTGTTGGGAATGTCGAAGCGCGTGAAGCGATGTCAGGTGACGTGGACGTCATCGTGACCGAAGGATTTGCCGGAAACATCTTGTTAAAGGGTGTGGAGGGCTCCTCTTCGATGCTCATGAAGATGATGAAAGAACAATTCACGAGTGACCTTGTATCTAAACTCGCCGCTCTCATCTTAAAACCGAAATTGAGACGATTAAAAGAAACGCTGGATTATCGCGAACACGGGGGAGCCGGATTATTCGGGATCAATGCGCCGGTCATCAAGGCGCATGGGTCGAGCGATGCACTCGCCATCATGAGTGCGTTGAAACAGGCGAAAATCATGGTAGATCACGATGTCGTGGAAAAAATCAAGCGTGCCAAAGCCATAGACTAAGCGAAAGCAGGTGGAGATATGGGGAAAGTAGCATGGGTGTTTCCGGGGCAAGGTTCTCAAGCCGTTGGAATGGGACAAACCTTTTTAAATCACCCTGAAGCGCTTCAAGCAATCGGACGTCGACTCGGGTTTGACCTCCTTGAAGTCATGTCATCCGGGTCGAAGGAAGACCTACAAGAAACGGAAGTGGCGCAGCCGGCCATCGTGGCGCACGCCTCGCTCCTCGCGCAAGCCTATGCGAAGAGCGGTGCGGCACCAGATGTCGTCATCGGGCATAGTGTTGGTGAATATGCGGCGCTCGTCAGTGCGGGTGTCATCGATCTTGAAGAAGCGACCGTTCTCGTCCGGGCGCGTGGACAGTTGATGTCTGAAGTGAAGGATGGAACGATGGCTGCAGTCGTCGGGATGACCGATCTTCAAGAGGCGCTTCATATCACTGAAAAAATCAGTGCGAGCGGGAATTTAGTTCAAATCGCCAACTTGAATTGTCCTGGTCAATTCGTGATTTCAGGGCATGTCGACGCGGTCGAACAAGCGGGCGTGGAATTGAAGGCTGCCGGTGCGAAGCGGGTATTGCCGTTAAACGTATCTGGAGCGTTCCATAGTTCCTACATGATGCCGGCGGCAACGCGTTTCCAAGATGTCCTCGCCTCGTCACCGTTTGAAGCGGCTTCCGTCGACATGATTTCGAACGTGGACGCGGAGGTGCATCGTGACCCTGAACAGTTGAAGGCGTTATTGACGAAACAACTGTATTCGTCTGTCCGCTTTGAAGATTGTGTACGCAAGGCGATTGCAGACGGCGTAGACACGTTCATCGAGTTCGGCCCATCTTCACCGCTTTCAGGATTGATTAAACGAATCGACTCGAACGTTTCGATTCAAAAGGCGACCACGCTCGAAGAAGTCGCCTCGTTAGGAGGAGAAGTACGTGCATGATCAAGTGGCGATCGTGACAGGGGCGTCCCGGGGAATCGGGGCGGCCATCGCGAAGCGTTTAGGGGAAGACGGCTTTCGGGTCGTCGTGAACTACTCGGGTAGTGAACAAAAGGCGAATGATGTCGTGGCCATGATCACGGAGGCAGGCGGCGAAGCCATCGCCGTGAAAGCAGATGTATCGAATGCTGACGATGTCAAAGCGCTCGTCAAGACGACAGTCGATACGTTCGGACGCGTCGATTGTCTCGTCAACAATGCAGGAATCACCCGCGACGGGTTACTCATGCGGATGAAAGAAGCCGATTTCGAAGATGTGCTATCGACGAACTTAAAAGGCGCCTTTTTGACATCACAAGCCGTCACGAGACCTTTGCTCAAGTCGAAAGCAGGTCGAATCATCAACATCGCCTCGGTTGTCGGGATTACCGGCAATGCAGGACAAGCGAACTATGCGGCTGCAAAAGCAGGGTTGATCGGATTGACAAAATCGGTGGCGCGCGAACTCGCGGGACGTCACGTGACGGTCAATGCCGTCTGTCCAGGGTTCATTCAAACGGATATGACCGATGCCTTGACAGATGCTCAACGAGAGGCTACACTCGAGCAAATTCCGTTCAACCGTTTCGGACAGGTGGAGGATGTGGCGAACCTTGTCTCCTTCCTCGCATCGGAACAAGCGGCTTATGTGACCGGGCAGACGATTGCCGTCGATGGCGGCATGACGATGGCGTAAAAGAGAACTTTACCAACAGACTGACATTTAATATACTTACCTTTGGAGGGATTTTATCATGACAAAAGAACAAATTTTAGTAGACGTACAAGAAGCAGTTGCTGAGAAGCTCGGGAAAGACGTATCTGAGATCACAGCAGAGAAATCGTTCAAGGATGACCTTGGTGCGGATTCACTTGAAGTAATGGAAATGGTGATGGACCTCGAAGACAAATTCGACATCACAATCGAAGACGAAGACGCTGAGAAGCTCGCGACTGTTGGCGACGTAGTGGCTTACATCGAAACAAAATTGTAATCAAGCCATCCCACCGCTCGGTTCCGGGCGGTGGGCTTGTGCTTATTCATGGAGGGAACTATGACAAAAGACAAACGACGGTTTGACCGTCAAGGGTCGGCGCAGCGACGTCGGCGTCAGGAGATGGAACGAGCACGCATCTTGGAATTATTTAAATCATTGGAAGAACGGTTAGACGTTCAATTTTCGAATCACGACTTGTTGATGCAGGCGTTCACACACTCATCTTATGTGAATGAGCAACGCGGGTTACGAAAAGACAATGAACGTTTAGAATTTTTAGGGGATGCTGTTTTAGAACTGACCGTATCTCGCTTTCTCTATGAGACTTATCCGGAGCGCTCCGAGGGGGAATTGACGAAATTACGAGCGGCGATCGTATGTGAACCGTCACTCGTGAATTTTGCGGAAGCTTATGCTTTCTCTGACTTCATCTTGCTTGGGAAAGGTGAAGAGTTGACCGGTGGACGAAAACGTCCGGCACTGCTTGCCGACGTGTTCGAATCCTATATCGGTGCTCTTTATTTGGACCAGGGAATTGAGGCCGTCGAACGATTCCTCGCCGAAGCGGTTTTTCCGAAAGTCTTAGCGGGAGTATTTGAAGAACAGACCGATTTCAAGAGCCAGTTACAGGAGAGCGTTCAACGGGAAGGACTCGGACCTGTTTCGTATGAAATCATCGAGGAACGCGGACCGGCGCATAGCCGGGAATTCGTCGCACATGCACGCCTCAGCGACGACATCGTCGGTGAAGGGGTCGGACGTTCGAAAAAAGAAGCCGAGCAATTGGCTGCTAAAGAAGCGCTTATTGCCTTTAATCGGCGCTACGCAGATTTATAAACGAAAGGAGTGGACCGCTTGGGGGTCCACTCCTTTTTCATGTCAATTGACCGAGTTCTTCGACGATACCATCGACTTCCGACAAAGAGAGCGAAGAGCGTGTCATCACGTACTCGTAAATCTCTTTCACCGCTGACGGATCAGCCGCATTATATTCTTCCGCTTTGATTGCACCGCGGTTAATAATGTTCATTTTATCCAAAATGGCTTCAATCATCTGTTCATTCGTCATCTGTATTCCCCTTTCTACAGTTCTTTTTAGAATAGCATGATTCGGGCATTTTGACGAACTGTTAACTGTGGTAAAATATACAGATGAATGCTTACTGCGGATAGGATGGTCACGATGCACTTAAAACGAATCGAACTCGCTGGCTTTAAATCATTTGCCAAGCGAATTGAATTAGATTTCCGTCCCGGCGTCACGGCTGTAGTAGGGCCGAACGGGAGCGGGAAATCCAATATATCGGACGCTGTTCGCTGGGTACTCGGAGAACAGTCGGCCAAATCACTTCGTGGTGCCAAGATGGAAGATGTCATCTTTGCCGGAAGTGAAGGAGAGAATCACCGAAATGTCGCCGAAGTCACGCTCGTCCTCGATAATCGAGACGAACAGTTGCGTCTCCCATATGAAGAAGTGAGTGTGACCCGTCGCGTGACCCGAAGTGGGGACAGCGACTATTTTATGAATAAAAAACCATGTCGGTTAAAAGATGTGATTGATTTATTTATGGATACAGGTCTTTCACGAGATGCGTTCGCCATCATCGGTCAAGGGCGGGTCGAACAAGTCATTTCTGGGAAACCGGAAGATCGCCGTGCCGTCATTGAAGAGGCAGCCGGTGTATTGAAATATCGTCAGCGGAAAAAACAGGCTGAACGCAAGTTACAGGACACCGAATTAAACTTGTCCCGAGTCGACGACATTCTGTTCGAGTTGGCGGACCGGGTCGAACCGCTCCGTGAACAGGCTGCACTCGCGCGGGAGTACAAAGTCGCCAAAGCGAGGCATGATGAACTCGAAACGGGAATCATGGGCGCAGAAATTCAATTGCTCCAACAGGAGATTGAACAAGTGTCGGCACGTCACGTGGAATCGGTTCAACAGTTATCTGACTGTGACCGTTCGGTACGTGACCTCACGGAGGAACGTAGCGGGCTCGAAGCAACGCTTGCTGAGCTGCGTGAAGAATTGACAGAGCTCAACCAAAACGAACGGGAGCACTCGACCTATGTCGAGCGCTTGACGGGTGACATCAAGCTCGCAAAAGCACAAGAAGAACATGGTGCCGAGATGAAAGAACGACTCATCCGTCAACGCGAAGAAGTACGTGCGGAGATGACCGAGCTTGAAGCGCGGTTGAAGGTCGTTCGTGAAGAACTTGACCAAAAAGGAAACACGTTGAAACAAACGACTGCGACGAGAGAGACGCTTCAACAACAGTTGACAGCCGCCTCTCGTGATTTCAATGCTGAAATTGAAGCGTTACAAAGTGAGGCGTTTGAACTCGCGACAACGAAAGCGACAATCGGTAACCAACAAAAGCGGGAACAACGAGATATCGATGTCGCCGTCGAGTCGAAAGAACGCCTTCTTCGCGAGAACAAACATCGTCTCGAGGATCGTTCCTCGCAGGAAGCGACGCTTTTGACGACTCGAGAACAGTATGAAGTGGTGCAAAGTCGCTTTGAACAACTGAGTAAAAAAGAAACGGAACTTCGGGACGAAGAGACGTCAATTCGTGAAAAACGTACCCGAGCCGAATCGTCTTATTACGATCTCGAACGCCGCCGTCAGAAGACGGAAGACCGAATCGAGATGCTCGAACGGATGAAGCAATCGTATGAAGGCTATTTCCATGCGGTCAAGTTCGTCTTAAAAGACCGCTCACCAGGTGTCCTTGGTGCTGTCGCCGAATTGATTCGTGTCCGTCCTTCGTATGAAGCGGCAATCGAAACGGCACTTGGGCAGACACAGCAGCATGTAGTCGTACAAGATGAGTCAGTGGGGCGCCGTGAAATTGACAAATTACGAAAAGCCAACGCAGGACGGGCGACATTCTTGCCGATGACGACGATCAAACCGAGATTCGTGCCGAGTGACGTGTTCGATCGACTCGACTCGATGAACGGATTTGTCGGGGTGGCGTCGGAACTCGTTGAAACAGATGCATCATACGAGACGTTGAAAAAGTCGTTGCTCGGTTCAGTGCTCGTGGCGGAGACACTTGAAGTCGCGAACCGCATCGCCCAATCGACGGGTTATCGTTTCCGTGTCGTCACGTTAGAAGGGGACATCGTCAACGTCGGTGGTTCGATGACGGGTGGTAGTCGCAAGCAGGGCGTGGCCCTGTTCACGCAGTCGCGCGAATTGGATGACTTGAAACAAGGTCTCACCCAAGGGCTCGCCATGTTGCATGAACAAAAAACACGTCTTCAAGAGTATACAGAACAGTTGACGGACATTACGCATCAATTATCTGAACTTCGGGATGAGAAACGTTCCGTTGAAACGAACCTCCGTGAAGTCGAGTCAGCCTACCGTACTGCGGAACGTGCCTCGCTCGATGCCAAGTCACAACTTGAACTGTTCGATCATGAAATGATGCGCTACGAGCGGACGATCGAGACAGCGACTGCCGAATTAGAGCGACTGACGATTGAATTGGCCGATACGGACCGCGCACAAGCTGACATTCGTTCTCGTCTCGAATCGCTTCGGGCCGAGCAGGCGAAAAGTGCTGAGAGCACGGGCCAACTGGAATCGATGCTTCGTCAAAACGAGCTCGATCTTCAGCGGCACACGCTCGAAGAAGAACGGGTCCGATATGAATTGGACCGTTTGACGACCGAACAAAATCGTCTGCAGGAACGAAGCGATCAGATGGAGCGTGAACTGACGCGGCTCGAGAGTGGAGAAGTCGTGTCGTCTATGGAACTTGAGGCGACGCTTGCTACTGCCAAACTGGATTTCACAGAAATTCAAGAGCGGCTTCAAGAAGTGACGGCAACACTCAAGACGAACGAAGAGGCGTATCGGATCATACGTCAACGGGTCGATCAGGCAACGGAGGCAAGACGTCAAGCAGAAGCTGTCGTCCGAAAACTCGAAACGGCAAAACAAGAGTTCGAGCTGAAACGACAATGGAAGCTCGATGCATTAGAAGAGAATGGACTCGTTGCAGAACTATTGCCGGCACTCGAGATCCCACTAGAAGAGGCGAAAGAGGAGTTCAAGTTGCTCGTTCGTCAAATCGAAGAGATCGGACCGGTCAATCTAAATGCGATCGAAGAGTTTGATAGTGTCCATGAACGGTTCACATTCTTATCCGAGCAACGGGATGACCTCGTCAGTGCAAAAGAGGATTTATATGAGATCATCGCCGAGATGGACCGCGAAGTGACACGCCTCTTCAAAGAGACCTATACGAGCGTCCGGGCGCACTTCAAACAGACGTTCACCGAGCTCTTCGGTGGCGGGGAAGCGGATTTGAAATTGGTCGACGAATCGGATTTGTTGAACACAGGAATCGAAATCGTCGCCAAACCACCGGGTAAAAAGTTACAGACGCTCAGTCTGTTGTCTGGTGGGGAGCGTGCGCTGACGGCCATCGCCTTATTGTTTGCGATTTTGAAGACGCGTCCCGTACCGTTCTGTGTCCTCGATGAAGTCGAGGCGGCCCTTGACGAGGCGAACGTGCATCGTTTCGGAGAATACATTCGGACGTTGTCGATCGACACGCAGTTCGTCATCATCACGCACCGTAAAGGCACGATGGAAGCGGCGGACACACTATATGGCGTCACGATGCAACAGAACGGGGTGTCCGAGGTATTATCGGTCGAACTGTCTGAAGCAAAACGTGTCGTTGAAATGGATGAAGAGATGGAGGAATCACGTTGAGCTTTTTCAAGAAATTAAAAGAGAAGTTGACGACATCTACCCAAGAGGTGTCACAGAAGTTTACAGAGGGGTTGACGAAGACACGTGACGGCTTTGCAAGTGCCGTCAACGACCTCGTCTATCGCTTCCGCGAGGTGGATGAAGATTTCTTCGATGAACTCGAAGATTTACTCATTCAAGCGGACGTCGGCGTCACGACGACGATGGACCTCGTCGAAGATTTGAAAGAAGAAGTGAAGCGACGTAATCTGAAGGACCCGGTCGCGGTGCGTGACGCACTCGTCGAAGTGGTGGCGAACCGCCTCCAAGAGGATGAATCGGACCGTGAACTCAATATGCAGGACGGACTCACGGTCATCTTGTTTGTCGGCGTCAATGGTGTCGGAAAGACAACGACCATCGGCAAGCTGGCGCACCAGTTGAAATCTGAAGGGCGTTCCGTCATGCTCGCGGCAGGTGATACGTTCCGTGCCGGCGCTATCGAGCAACTTCAAGTATGGGGAGAACGTGTCGGGGTACCCGTCATTCGTCAAACGGAAGGATCTGACCCGGCTGCAGTCGTCTTTGACGCCGTTCAGGCTGCCAAGTCACGCAACATGGACGTCTTGATTTGTGATACGGCGGGACGTCTTCAAAATAAGGTCAATCTAATGAAAGAACTTGAAAAAGTCAAACGAGTCATTGAGCGGGAAGTACCGAACGGACCGCACGAAGTATTGCTCGCATTAGACGCGACGACGGGTCAAAACGCCATGGTTCAAGCGAAAGCGTTCAAAGAAGCGACGAACGTGAGCGGAATCGTCCTCACGAAGCTCGATGGGACGGCCAAAGGCGGAATTGTCCTAGCGATTCGGAACGAACTCGATATCCCGGTCAAGTATGTCGGCCTTGGAGAGAAGATTGACGATTTACAGGAGTTTGATCCAGAACAGTTCGTCCTTGGATTGTTCGGTGACGTTTTTGAAGACAAGAACGAGGAAGCTTTGACAGAAAAAGAGGACACAAACGAGGACCTCGCCTAAGTTTTGCTGTTAAGAAAAAAACTTGACAAGTACTAGGCACGGCTGTACTATAGGTAGTTGTAAAGGGATTTCACTTAACATGTGGAGGTGAAAGGTTTGACGCTCGAAAAAACGAATCGCATGAACTATCTCATCGATTTCTATCAAGCGCTCCTCACACCGAAACAGCGCAACTATATGTCTCTTTATTACCTAGATGACTACTCGCTCGGAGAGATTGCGGAAGAGTTTGAAGTCAGCCGTCAAGCGGTCTACGATAACATAAAGCGTACAGAAACGATGCTTGAACAGTACGAGGAAAAGCTAGCCCTATTCGAAAAGTTCGAACAGCGCCAGCAACTTCTTCAGACCCTCAAACGTCAAGTCGAGCTCACCGATGACGTGAGCGCCACGATTTCTGCGCTTGAGAATTTAGAGTAGGGGGCTGAAGCATGGCATTTGAAGGATTATCAGAACGATTGCAATCGACACTTTCAAAAATGCGCGGTAAAGGGAAAATCTCGGAGGCCGATGTCAAAGAGATGATGCGTGAGGTACGCCTCGCCCTCCTCGAAGCCGACGTCAACTTTAAAGTCGTCAAGCAATTCGTCAATGACGTGAAGGAGCGCGCCGTTGGTCAGGATGTCATGAAATCATTGACGCCAGGTCAACAAGTCGTCAAAATCGTTCACGAAGAGTTGTCGAACTTGATGGGAAGCGATGTCGTCCCGATCACATTCAGTCAGAAACCACCGACAGTCGTCATGATGGTCGGTCTGCAAGGGGCAGGGAAAACGACAACGACCGGGAAGCTAGCGAACTTGATTCGTAAAAAGCATAACCGAAGTCCTCTTCTCGTCGCGGCGGACATTTACCGTCCGGCGGCAATCAAGCAGCTCGAGACACTCGGAAAACAACTCGATTTACCGGTCTTCTCACTTGGTGATCAAGTGAAGCCGGAAGAGATTGTGACGAAGGCACTCGAGTACGCAAAAACAAATCATCACGATTTCGTGTTGATCGATACGGCCGGTCGCCTTCATATCGATGAGACGCTTATGGGCGAGCTCGAAAATGTGAAGACGATTGCCAAACCAAATGAGATCTTCCTCGTCGTCGATTCGATGACGGGTCAAGATGCGGTCAATGTGGCCGACAGTTTCAATGAGAAACTCGGAATCACCGGGGTCGTGCTCACAAAGCTCGACGGAGATACACGAGGCGGGGCAGCCCTTTCGATCAAGGCAGTCACGGGAGCGCCGATTAAATTCGTCGGTCTCGGAGAAAAGTTGGATGCCCTCGAACCATTCCACCCGGAACGCATGGCGTCACGGATCCTTGGAATGGGGGACGTGCTCTCGCTCATTGAAAAAGCCGAGACACAGATGGACCAAGACGCAGCGAAGGAGCTTGAAAGCAAAATTCGTGACGCGTCATTCACGTTCGATGATTTCATTGAACAGTTGGCCCAAGTGAAAAACATGGGACCAATTGATGAATTACTTTCGATGTTACCTGGTGCAGGTAAGATGAAAGGGTTGAAGAACGTCCAAATCGACGAGAAACAACTCGATCACGTCGAAGCGATCATTCGCTCGATGACGAAACATGAGCGCGCCAATCCGGAAGTGCTCAACGCGAGTCGTCGTAAGCGGATCGCAAAAGGGAGCGGTCGCTCGATTCAAGAAGTGAACCGTCTCATCAAACAGTTCGATGACATGAAGAAGATGATGAAACAAATGTCAGGACAAATGAAAGGGAAGAAAAAAGGTCTCGGCCTTCCATTCTTCTAACAAAATCTTTTGTCAGTCGAACGAAAAAGCTGTATACTATAAAAGTTGTCAATTCTTAAACACATGATGGAGGTATATTACCATGGCAGTTAAAATTCGTCTTAAGCGCATGGGCGCAAAAAAATCACCTTTCTACCGTATCGTTGTAGCAGACTCACGTTCACCACGTGACGGTCGCTTCATCGAGCAAGTTGGTCACTACAACCCGGTTGCAAAACCAGAAGCAGAAGTTCGCATCAACGAAGAACTCGCTCTCAAATGGTTGGCAGACGGCGCGAAGCCATCTGACACAGTACGCAACTTGTTCTCTAAAGCAGGGATCATGGAGAAATTCCACAACGCGAAAAACGCGAAGTAATGATGTGGCCGACCTTTTCTGAGGTCGGCCTATTTTGTTGAGGAGGGAAAAAGATGGACTGGTTATATGTAGGGAAAATCGCCAATACGCACGGCCTAAAAGGGGAAGTGAAGATTTTGGCGGCGACAGACTTTCCAGAAGAGCGATTTAAAAAAGGAAACACGTTGTTTCTTGATGTCGACGGAACGAAACAGGAAATGACGATCACGACGTATCGTCCTCATAAGCAGTTTCACCTCGTCACATTCAAAGGGTTTGACAATATCAATCTCATTGAAAAATATAAAGGGCTGAAACTATATGTCCACGCCGAACACGTCCACGACTTGGACGAACACGAATATTATTATCATGAAATCATCGGCTGTGAGGCTGTCGTGGATGGGGAAGTCATTGGTGTCGTCGACGACATCTTTGAAACGAATGGAGCGAACGACGTATGGGTCATCAAACGACCAGGAAAGTCGGACGCGCTTATCCCTTATATCGAATCGGTCGTCCAAGAGATTGATGTCGATGCGAAGCGTGTCGTCATCACGCCGATCCCTGGAATGATTGACGATGAAGATTGATGTATTGACGTTGTTCCCCGAGATGTTTCATGCGCTCGATCACTCCATCGTCGGTCGGGCGAAGACGCTCGGGCAAGTGGAGATGTCGTTCCTCAATTTTCGGGACTTTTCAACGAACAAGCATCATAAAGTCGATGATTATCCGTACGGCGGTGGAGCGGGCATGTTGCTCACGCCGCAGCCGATCTTTGATGCATTTCATTCCCTTGAGGCGAAGAGCCCAAGGGTCATTCTCACGACGCCTACCGGAAAACCGTTCAATCAACGAATGGCCGAAGAATGGGCCAAGGAGGAACATCTGGTCTTTCTATGTGGACATTATGAAGGGTTCGACCAACGGATCCATGATGAACTGGCGACCGACGAGGTGTCGATCGGTGATTTCGTTTTGACAGGTGGAGAGCTCGCGACGATGGTCATGATTGATGCGACCGTAAGGCTCATTCCGGATGTACTTGGCGATCAGGCGAGCCATGAAGACGACTCGTTCTCGACTGGTCTCTTGGAATACCCTCACTATACACGACCGGCTGATTTTCGTGGATTGACCGTGCCGGAAGTGCTCTTGTCGGGAAATCACGCCCGGATCGAGGCATGGCGCCGAGAGCAATCGCTCGAACGCACGTATCGACGACGTCCGGATTTGCTCGAACATGTCGAGTTGACGGATGTCGATAAAAAGTTTCTGCAATCGTTGCGCGATTGAGAAATATATGCTATGTTTGAGCATGTGGGTTAAACCCATCGATTACCGATGTTCCGCTATTGGATGCTTGGGCATATGAAGATATGAACATTGAAGAAAAAGGAGATATGATTCATGAACACACAAAAACTGTTCCGTGAAATCACAGAAGAACAATTCAAATCGGACGTACCTGCTTTCCGTCCTGGTGACACAGTACGTGTCCACGTTAAAGTTGTAGAGGGAACGCGTGAGCGTATCCAGATCTTCGAAGGTGTTGTAATCAAGCGTAAAGGTGGCGGCATCAGCGAAACATTCACAGTCCGTAAGATTTCTTACGGCGTAGGTGTTGAGCGTGCATTCCCGCTTCACTCACCACGCGTTGCACAAATCGAAGTCGTACGCTACGGTAAAGTTCGCCGTGCGAAACTTTACTACCTCCGTAACCTTCGCGGTAAAGCAGCACGTATTAAAGAAATCCGTCGTTAAGATGGGAATTAAGCTTGTCGCTTGCGACAAGCTTCTTTTTTTCTAGTACAATAAGTTCAAATGGATAGAGGAGTGAGTGAAGTTGAAAGAAGTGTTTAGTTGGCTAAAAGCCATCGTGGTCGCTCTTGTCATCGCGTTCGTCATCCGGACGTTCATCTTCGTTCCTGTCATCGTTGAAGGAGAGTCGATGATGCCGACACTCCACAATGCGGATCGAATGATCGTCAGTAAAATTTCGAACTATGTTGGGGAGCTAGACCGAGGTGATATCGTCGTATTCCATGCGACTGAATCAAAAGACTATATTAAACGTGTCATCGCCATCCCAGGCGACACGCTCGAATATCGAGATGATGTACTTTATATTAACGGTGAAGCGGTCGAAGAGCCGTATTTAGACGAGTTTCGTGCCCAGATGAACGGGTTCCCGTTGACGGAGAACTTCACACTCGAACAAGTGACGGGTGAGTCGGTCGTTCCAGAGGAATCATACTTCGTCATGGGAGACAATCGTCAAAACTCGAAAGACAGCCGTGAGATCGGATTTGTGTCGAAAGAGGAGATTGTCGGCAAGACGAACTTCATCTTCTGGCCACTCGATGATGTTGGCACGGTAGAAGATTAAGGTGGTGCTTTTTTGGCAATTCAATGGTTTCCTGGCCACATGGCCAAAGCAAGAAGACAAGTAACTGAAAAATTAAAGCTAATCGATGTCGTCATCGAACTCGTAGATGCACGCGTGCCTCAGTCGAGTCGCAACCCGATGGTCGATGAGATTACAGCGGGAAAACCCCGTCTCATCGTCTTGAACAAAGCAGACATGGCCGACCCCGTCGTGACGGAGGCGTGGTTACGTGCCTTGAAACGCGAAGAAGTCGAGGTTGTCGCTGTCGACGCGAAGCATAGCAAAGGCTTAAAACAGCTCATCACGGGTGCTCAGAAGTTGATGAAAGAAAAGCATGACCGGATGCGTGAGAAGGGGCGTAACCCCGGACCGATCCGTGCGCTCATCATCGGAATCCCGAACGTCGGGAAGTCGACGCTCATCAACCGTCTCGCTGGACGAAACATTGCTATCACGGGCGACCGTCCTGGTGTGACGAAGCGTCAACAGTGGATCAAGATGAAAGGCGGCGAGATGGAACTGTTGGACACGCCGGGGATTCTCTGGCCGAAGTTCGAGGATCAACTTGTCGGATATCGTCTAGCCGCGACCGGCGCCATCAAAGACGAGATTCTCAACTTGGATGATATCGCCTTGTATACGGTTCGCGAGTTGCATGCTCGTTATCCGGAACAATTAAAGGAACGATTCAAACTTGAAACGTTACCCGAGGACGGCGTGGAGCTCCTTGAGTTGATCGGGAAAAAGCGTGGTCTCATCAGTGGTGGTTACGTCGATTTCGAAAAGGCGAGCGAACTACTTTTAAATGAACTACGACATGAAAAAATCGGACGGATCTCCCTTGAGACACCGGCTGATCACGAAATGGCGTAAAGCCCTGTGCACACAGGGCTTTTTTGAATAGGAGGAAGACCGTGACGATTCAACAGATTAAACAACAACTAGAGGACATCCGATATGAAGAATGGGTATACATCTTCCCGACCTTGTCACGAGACCCTCGAGCGGGCGTGCAAACGTTGCTACGGCAAAAACAGCGCCAATTCGAGCGAGAACGGGCGTTACAGGACGATTTCGAACGTCGCATGACGTATGAACGTGAATGGAAGGCGGAAGGCTTCACTCGAATTGTCGGAGTCGATGAGGTCGGACGGGGGCCGCTTGCGGGACCGGTCGTGGCAGCGGCGGTCTTGTTGCCGGATGGGTTCTACCTCCCGGGATTGAATGATTCAAAAAAAATGACCAAAGCGGCGAGGGACGCGGCATACGCACACATCATCGAGGTCGCAGAGGTCGGTGTCGGGATCGTCGAGCCCGCGGTAATCGATGAGATTAACATCTATGAGGCGACGAAGCTTGCGATGACAGAGGCGATTAATCAAGTCGGAGAAGTAGACTCCCTATTGATTGACGCCATGAAACTCGAGCTCGACATCCCTCAACAGTCATTGGTTAAAGGGGACACGCTCAGTGTGTCGATAGCCGCGGCAAGTGTCGTCGCTAAGGTGGTAAGGGACCGGATGATGGAAGAATATGATTTGACGTATCCTGGATACGGATTTGCGAAAAACGCAGGATATGGAACAGAGACTCATTTAGAAGGGTTAAGACGCCTTGGGGTGACTCCGATTCATCGCCGTACGTTCGCCCCCATCAAGCATATGTGAAAGGAGTGGTCGCGTTGCGGATCGATCATCAAGGGGTGATGCCGTTCAAAGTGACGGAACAGACGTCACGCCCGCTATTACTAGGGAACACAGTCGTCGGAAAGGTGTTGCAGCTCTTACCTGGCAACGAGGCGGTCATGCAACTGCCCCAAGGGATTTTCCGGGTCGGCGTCAATGCGAACGTGAAAGAGAACGTCACGTATAAGCTGGTCGTCACGGACGTCGAACCGAAGCTCGTCTTGAAAGTCGTCACGCAAGCGACGGAATCGCTCATGGCGGCCAAGTCGCCGCTGCAAGCGTTAGGAGAACAGCTCGGACGCTTGATGCGGGAGCCGATGCTGACGCCAGAATCCGTGAAGGCGGCCGGGAAAAACGCGTTAGAAAGCGGCGCAGGTCAGGATGTAAAGGCGCTCGTCGGGGAACTGTTCAAAGCGAAAGGTGAGCCGAAGTTCGAGCAGTTCGTGCGTGCGCAGGAAGCGTTCAACGCGAGCCAAAGCCCGCCGTTCGTCGCCCAAGCATTTCACATACCGCAATTGGGTCCGTTTGAAAACGTTCAACTTCGTCTAGAGGCCCCGAAACGAGAGACGATGGACTCGGATCATGCGCGGATCGTCTTGTTTCTTGAAACGCCGCGATATGGTGAGACCGGGATTGATGTGTTGATTCAAAAGCGTTACGTGTCCGTACGTGTATTCAATGAACAACACGATTTGGCTCCATACGTCCGTACATACGAACCACTTTTGAAAGAAGGCCTAAAAAAGGTGTCGTTCGAACTGTCTTCATTTTCGTATGAAGCGAAGCGTGAACATGTTCCGGCTACGTTCGCGCCACTCGGAAAGGTGGACCTCCAAATATGAAAGACCAGAAGAAAGCGATTGCGCTCTCCTATGAGCAGTCGATGGATGCGCCGCACGTCGTAGCGAAGGGAACGGGAATCGTCGCCGAGCGGATGCTTGAGATTGCTTTAGCGAACGGAGTTCCTGTTCATGAAGACCCAGCGCTCCTCTCGTTACTGTCGGCGTTGAACATCGAAGAGCAAATCCCGGAGGACGTTTATCAGGTCATTGCCGAACTTTTTGTCTTTCTTTATCAGATGGAACAGGATAAAATTTGATTTGTCTAGGGATATATGTGAAAAAAAGATGAAAACTTAAAGCAAGAACGATAGACAGCGCTTTCAGTTTTTCGTTACAATAGACGTGCCGATATTAAAGGGGACTAAGGGGGAAAACATATGAATATCCATGAGTATCAGGCGAAAGAATTGTTAAGAGAGTTTGGGGTAGCCGTTCCGACGGGTTATCCGGCCTTTACTGTTGAAGAAGCTGTGGCAGCTGCTGCGAAGCTTGAAGGTGAAGTGAAGGTAGTAAAAGCTCAAATCCACGCAGGTGGCCGCGGTAAAGCGGGTGGCGTTAAACTTGCGAAGACAGATGAAGAAGTGAAGCAATATGCTTCAGAGATTCTCGGGAAAACGCTCGTGACACACCAAACAGGTCCGGAAGGAAAAGTTGTCCAGCGTCTCTATATCGAAGAAGGTTCCGCGATTGACCAAGAATTTTACTTAGGACTCGTGCTTGACCGTTCGATCGGCCGAATTGTCATCATGGGTTCATCTGAAGGTGGAATGGACATCGAAGAAGTCGCTGAACATACGCCAGAGAAGATTCATAAAGAGATCGTCGACCCGGTCGTGGGCTTACGTCCATTCCAGGCGCGTCGTCTCGCATTCAAAATGGAAGTCCCGACGAAACTCGTCAACAAGTTCAGTGACATGGTCATGAAGTTGTACAAAGTGTACGTCGAGACAGATTGCACAATCGCGGAAATCAACCCGCTCGTCACGACGAAAGACGGTAACGTCATCGCGCTCGATGCGAAGTTGAATTTCGATAGCAACGCGCTCTATCGTCACTCGGACATCCTTGCGCTTCGTGATACGACGGAAGAAGACCCACGTGAAGTGGAAGCGTCGAAACACGACCTCAGCTACATCGCACTCGACGGAAACATCGGTTGTCTCGTCAACGGTGCCGGTCTTGCGATGGCTACGATGGATATCATCAAGCATTACGGCGCTGAACCCGCTAACTTCCTCGACGTAGGTGGCGGTGCGACGAAAGAAAAAGTAACAGAAGCATTCAAGTTGATCTTGTCTGATGACCAGGTCAAAGGGATCTTCGTTAACATTTTCGGTGGAATCATGAAGTGTGACATCATCGCAGAGGGGATTGTCGCTGCGACGAAAGAAATCGGACTCGACTTACCACTCGTCGTTCGCTTAGAAGGAACGAACGTTGATGCCGGGAAGCGCATTCTCGATGAATCTGGACTTGCGATCACGACGGCCAACTCGATGGCTGACGGTGCAGAAAAAATCGCAGCACTTGTTCGATAAGGGGGAAACGACATGAGTATTTGGGCGGATAAAGATACGAAAGTAATCATTCAAGGGATTACAGGGAAGCAAGGTCTGTTCCACGGTGAACAGATGCTCGCATATAACACGAAATTAGTCGGTGGTGTCACACCTGGTAAAGGTGGCACGACGGTCCTCGACAACGTTCCAGTCTTCAACACCGTGTCTGAAGCGGTCGAAGCGACTGGTGCCAATGCATCGATCATCTATGTTCCACCTGCTTTCGCAGCAGATTCGATCATGGAAGCGGCTGATAGCGGCATCGAGCTCATCATCTGTATCACAGAAGGAATCCCAGT
This sequence comes from Exiguobacterium sp. s140, assembly GCF_018617035.1. GTDB lineage: Bacteria > Bacillota > Bacilli > Exiguobacteriales > Exiguobacteriaceae > Exiguobacterium > Exiguobacterium profundum. Next base: position 1,054,011 of record NZ_JACSJK010000001.1, on the reverse strand, counting down.
TGTGGACATGATTCAAGTGAAACGCTATCTCGAGGACAAACCGGCTCGTTTAATCGGACCGAACTGTCCTGGTATCATCACACCTGGAGAAGCGAAACTTGGCATCATGCCTGGCTACATTCATACGAAAGGGCACGTCGGAATCGTATCACGTTCTGGGACGCTCACGTATGAGGCGGTTCATCAGTTGACGACAGCAGGTATCGGACAATCGACAGCTGTTGGAATCGGGGGAGACCCGGTCAACGGAACGAACTTCATCGATACGCTTAAAGCGTTCAACGAAGATGAGGACACGAAAGCGGTCATCATGATCGGGGAAATCGGTGGAACGGCTGAAGAAGAGGCAGCTGAATGGGTAAAAGCCAACATGACGAAACCAGTCATCGGTTTCATCGGCGGCCAGACGGCTCCTGAAGGCAAGCGCATGGGACATGCGGGCGCAATCATCTCAGGTGGTAAAGGGACGGCTGCTGAGAAGATCAAGACATTGAACGCGAATGGAATCGAAGTCGCTGAAACACCGGCGGTCATCGGTGAAACATTGATTCGTGTCTTGAAACAGCAAGGATTATACGAAGCGTGTGTCACGGGTCAACCGACGACATAAGAATCTTGAGGGATGCTTGCATCCCTCATTTTTTTAAAGGAGAGTTTGTGATGAATCAAACAATAGCTCGGTTTGCTGCAGCGCGAATGCCAGTTGAGTTTGTGCATCATTATTTGAACGGAACACTCGGGGCACATCGCACACAATTTTCTGAACATGTCTGGAGACGGGCCGAACGAGCCTTCCAAGCACCGGAATCGTATAAACATTTCGTCACATGGGAAGATGACTTGTTCCCGAAACGGTTACTCGACATCCCTAACCCACCATATTGCTTGTTTTATCATGGAGATTTAGAGGTACTACAAGAAAGAACGACTGCGATGGTCGGAAGTCGTGAGTTGAATCGTATCAGTCAATCGCTCGTGAATCACTATCACTCTTTAATAGAAGAAACTGTATCTGTTTCAGGTGGCGCCCTCGGAATCGATGGGCTCGTCCACGCCCATGCCCTCCGCACGCATCGCCCGACCGTGGCGGTACTCGGAGCTGGACTGGACCGGCTCTATCCGGCGGCGAACCGAGACATGCTTTTACAGATTCCGCAAGAGGGAGTCTTGCTAAGTGAATATGTACCAAACACGCCGATTCAAAAATTTCAATTTTTGGAAAGAAATCGTTTGGTCAGTGGTCTTGGTGATGCGTTGGTCGTTATACATGCGAGACGAAAGAGCGGGACGATGAATACGGTCGGACATGCCCTAGAGCAAGGAAAAACGGTATTTGCGGTACCTGGTTCACCCCTTGATCCACTCGCAGAAGGTCCGAACCGATTGATTGAAGAAGGTGCGATTCCATTGACGAATTCCGATCAAATTATTCGAGATCTCAAGATTGTACGTTGACAAACCGGTGAGAACATGAATATTATGGTAGGGATTTAAATGACCTCTAAAAGGGGAGCAGATGTATGGCAAAATATCTGGTGATCGTCGAATCACCTGCGAAAGCAAAAACAATTAAACGTTATTTAGGTCCGAATTATATGGTCAAAGCTTCGATGGGGCACGTGATTGACTTGCCTAAAAGTCAACTCGGTGTGGACGTCGAACACGACTTTGAACCGAAGTATATTACCATCCGTGGTAAAGGACCGGTACTGAAAGAATTGAAGACAGCAGCGAAAAAAGCGACAAAAATCTTTCTCGCGGCCGACCCCGATAGAGAAGGGGAAGCGATTGCTTGGCATTTAGCACGCGCACTCGGTGTCGATGAAACGACAGAATGTCGTGTCGTCTTTAACGAAATCACGAAAGATGCGATTAAAGAATCTTTTAAACATCCACGTAAGATCAATCACGATCTCGTCGATGCACAACAAGCCCGACGCATTTTAGATCGTCTTGTCGGATACGGGATGAGTCCATTATTATGGAAGAAAGTCAAAAAAGGATTGTCTGCAGGGCGAGTTCAATCGGTAGCCGTGAAGATGATTATCGACCGTGAGCGCGAAATTAACGCGTTCGACCCGGAAGAGTATTGGACGATTAAACTTGATTTAAATCATGATGGGGAAACGTTCGAGACTTCATTTTACGGAAAAGATGGGAAGAAGATGGAATTGAAGTCTGAAGAAGATGCGCAATCTGTCCTCGATACCATCGATGATACGTTTAAAGTCATTGATGTAACGAAGAAAGAACGGAAGCGGAACGCTTCGCTACCGTTCACGACCAGTTCATTGCAGCAGGATGCTGCCCGTAAATTGAATTTCCGTGCGAAGAAGACCATGATGCTCGCGCAGCAATTATATGAAGGAATCGATCTCGGCAAAAAAGAAGGTACAGTCGGTCTGATTACGTATATGCGTACCGACTCGACACGTATCTCTGATTTGGCGAAGACGGAGGCGAAGGAATATATCGAATCGACATTCGGTGAAGAGTATGTCGCCTTACAGAAACAAAAAGAAAAGAAATCAGCGAATACCCAAGACGCGCACGAAGCGATTCGTCCGACTTCGGCACTCCGCGACCCAGCTTCCTTGAAGCCTTATCTGTCACGTGACCAGTTGCGACTGTATAAATTGATTTGGGAACGATTGATTGCGAGCCAAATGGCACCAGCCGTTCTCGATACGGTCAAAATCGACGTCGAGTCGAACGGGATGATTTTCCGTGCGAACGGGTCGACAGTCAAATTCCCTGGTTTCATGAAAGTGTATATCGAGTCGAAAGACGATGACATTGAGGACACGAACCAAGAGAAGGAAGGATTATTGCCACCTCTCGAAGTGGATGATACCGTGACGTTTGAAACGATTGAGCCGAAACAACACTTCACACAACCGCCACCTCGTTATACAGAGGCGCGACTCGTTCGAGCGATGGAAGAACTCGGGATTGGTCGTCCGTCGACGTACGCGCCGACACTTGACACGATCCAACGACGCGGTTATGTCGTTCTCGAGGAGAAAAAGTTTTTACCGACTGAACTTGGAGAACTCGTCATCGAGATGATTGATGAGTATTTCAACGACTTCATCACGGTCCAGTTCACGGCCGACATGGAGACCCTTCTTGATTCGATCGAGCATAAGGAAGTCGAGTGGACGGAAGTCGTCGCTCCGATTTATCGTTCTTTCGAGAAACGATTGAAGCGTGCTGAAGAAGAAATCGAGAAAATCGAAGTGAAAGATGAACCTGCCGGAATTGATTGTGAAGTCTGTGGGTCACCAATGGTCATCAAGATGGGACGCTACGGCAAGTTCATGGCGTGCTCGAACTTCCCGAACTGTACGAACACGAAACCGGTACAAGTCGAAATCGGTGTCCCGTGTCCGAACTGTAAGGATGGACAAATCGTGGAACGTCGCAGTAAAAAAGGTCGTCTCTTCTATGGTTGCTCGAACTATCCGGAATGTGAATTCGTCTCATGGGATAAACCGGTTGCGAAACCGTGTCCTGTATGCGACAGTTTGATGGTCGAGAAGAAAATTAAAGACGGCGTGAAATATCAATGTACGAACTGTACCCACACCGAGGTACATCAGCAAGAGGAGGATTAATGTTGCAACAACGTGTAACTGTAATCGGAGCTGGATTGGCCGGCTCCGAAGCGGCTTGGCAACTCGCTAAGCGCGGTATTCAAGTAGATTTGTATGAAATGAGACCGGTTCGTCAAACACCGGCGCACCACACGGATCAATTTGCGGAGCTCGTCTGTTCGAACTCGCTACGTGCGAACGGTCTTCAAAATGCCGTAGGTGTCTTGAAAGAAGAAATGCGTACGCTTGACTCGCTCATCTTAAAGGCGGCGGACACGGCAAGTGTACCTGCTGGGGGTGCCCTTGCCGTCGATCGTCATGAGTTTGCCGGATTCATCACCGAGAAGCTAAAGAACCACGAGAATGTCACAGTGCACAACGAAGAGCTCAAAGAGATTCCTGAAGGGATCGTCATCGTGGCGACTGGCCCGTTGACCTCCCCTGACCTCTCTGCATCACTCAAGGCGTTCACAGGAGAAGATTATCTCTACTTCTATGACGCGGCAGCACCAATTCTAGATGGTGATACGATTGATCGGGATAAAGTCTATTTGAAGTCGCGTTACGACAAAGGTGAAGCCGCTTACTTGAACTGTCCGATGACAGAAGAAGAGTTTGACGTGTTTTACGAAGAGTTGATCAAGGCAGAAGTCGTTCCGCTAAAAGAGTTTGAAAAAGAGATTTACTTTGAAGGATGCATGCCGTTTGAAGTCATGGCCGAGCGTGGGAAGAAGACGCTTCTTTTCGGACCGATGAAGCCGGTCGGATTAGAAGACCCGAAGACAGGAAAACGTCCATATGCCGTCGTTCAGCTTCGTCAAGACAACTCGGCGGGCACACTGTATAACTTGGTAGGCTTCCAAACACATTTGAAGTGGGGCGAACAGAAGCGCATCATCCGTCTCATCCCGGGACTCGAGAATGCGGACATCGTCCGATACGGTGTCATGCACCGTAACACGTTCATCAACTCACCGAGCTTACTCAAGCCGACGTATCAGGCGCGTACACGTGACACGCTCTTCTTCGCCGGTCAGATGACAGGGGTAGAAGGATATGTGGAGTCGGCAGCGTCCGGGCTTCTAGCTGGGATCAATGCGGCGAAGATGATCGCAGGTGAAGAACTCGTCGTTCTCCCGCGTGAGACGATGCTTGGTTCGATGGCGCATTATATCACGACAGCCGACGGGAAGCACTTCCAACCGATGAATGCAAACTTCGGATTGGTGCCATCACTAGAAGACGCTCCGAAAAAGATGAAGAAACAAGAACGGTACGAGCGTTACGCGAACCGTGCGTTAGAAACGATCCAACAGTATAAAGATCTTTGAACAGGAGAGCCATTTTTTGGCTCTTTTGTTTTGAAGTAAAATTTCAATTGTGTATTTTGTTTCATACTTTGAAAATTTTCAGATTATTGAACGGCTATCTATTGTCACCTTACATTCTGTATGCTATGCTAATTTCGATTTGACGAGAACATGCGTTTTTACGAGTCATCGAGGAGGCGATAAAATGGCATTTTTAGAGGATCGACAATCCTTTTTGCGCTACTGCCAAATTGAACGTCGACTGTCTCCTCATACGAAACGCTCCTACGAGCAAACGCTCGACCAGTACGCCGCATATTGCCAATCGACGCATCAAGATCCCTACGATGCTCAGACGGCGCGGCGTTATTTATATGTCCTTTATGAGAAACAATTGGCCGCGTCCACGGTGTCCCAAAAAGTATCTTGTTTCAAGCAATTCGGGAAGTTTATGGCAAGAGAACAAGGTGGAGATCCGTTGTTCCACGACCTGACCTCACCGAAAAAGAGACAGTCCTTGCCGACCTTTGCCGTCCCGACGGAAGTCGAGCAACTGTTGGAGGCTGCCTCGAGGCAGGAAGATCCTTTTTTACAGGCGAGGGACGTCGCCATCGTAGAAGTGCTCTATGGGACGGGAATCCGCGTCGCTGAACTGTGTGGGATGAACCTTTCCTCGTTCGATGAGGTTTTATCCTTTGTCCATGTGATGGGAAAAGGGAAGAAAGAACGATATGTCCCGATCGGGCAATATGCCGTACATGCTTTGCAGCGTTATATCGAATTACGCAAAGGTGTCGGGCTCCCGACAGAAACCGCATTATTTTTGAGTCAAAAAGGGAATCGGATGACAACAGACCAAATCCGCTATGTCATGAAACGTTTGAGAAAAGACAGTGGGGTACATAAACCACTTACCCCGCACTCGTTGCGACACAGCTTTGCGACGGATTTGTTAGAACGGGGAGCGGACTTGCGTGCCGTCCAAGAGTTGCTTGGGCATGAGTCCTTGTCGACGACCGGGCGGTATACCCATGTATCGACCGAACGACTTCGGTCGATTTATCAAGCGACACATCCAAGAAAGTAGGAGGTTACGATATGTTTCATGCAACAACGATTTTTGCAGTTCGACACAATGGCCAATGTGCGATGAGTGGAGATGGCCAAGTCACATTCGGGAATGCCGTCATCATGAAAAACAAGGCGAAGAAAGTCAGACGCCTTTATGGCGGGAAAGTCGTTGCCGGTTTTGCAGGTAGCGTAGCCGATGCTTTCACATTGTTTGAAAAGTTTGAATCGAAACTTGAAATGTATAACGGTAACTTGCCGCGAGCAGCGGTAGAACTTGCGAAAGAATGGCGTGGGGATAAGATGTTGCGTCAACTCGAGGCACTATTGATTGTGATGGATGCCGATCATCTTTTGCTCGTCTCTGGGAATGGAGAAGTGATTGAGCCGGACGATGGAATTCTTGCAATCGGATCCGGTGGGAACTATGCCTTAGCGGCAGGTCGCGCACTCGTACGCCATTCTGCTGAAAAGTCTGCTGAAGAAATCGCGCGTGCCGCTCTTGAAATCGCTGGTGAGCTTTGCGTGTATACAAATGATCAAGTCATTGTAGAAACGATTGGAGGCGCTGCTGAATGAACCGAGAGTTGACACCTAGACAAATCGTAACGGAGTTAGACCGTTTTGTAATCGGACAAAAGGATGCCAAGCGAGCAGTTTCGATTGCTCTACGAAATCGCTATCGACGTCAAAAGTTAAGTGCAGACCTTCGCGATGAGGTTACACCAAAAAATATTTTGATGATCGGACCGACCGGGGTCGGAAAGACCGAAATTGCTCGACGGTTAGCTAAGCTTGTCGGTGCACCGTTTGTGAAGGTAGAAGCAACGAAATTTACGGAAGTTGGTTACGTCGGTCGTGACGTTGAATCGATGGTACGTGATCTCGTTGAGGCATCGGTTCGTCTTGTCAAAGAAGAGAAAAAAGAAGATGTGAAGGAGCCGGCGGAACGTGCGGCGACGGAACGCCTTTTAGATGCACTACAAGGAAAAGCAAAAGCGACACCTACTGCATCGAATCCGTTCGAAGCGTTGTTCGGCGGACAGACACAACAGCCAGAAACCACGTCGGACACATCCAATAATGACCGTTCGCAACTTCGACGCTTGCTCGAACTCGGTGAACTCGAAGAACGCGTGATTGAAGTGGAATTAGAAGAAAAGCAGACGATGGATTTGTTTCAAGGTCAAGGGATGGAAGGTTTGTCGAATCTTCAGGATATGCTCGGTCAAATCGTTCCAAAGAAACGGAAACAACGTAAGCTGACGGTTCGTGAAGCAAGACCGCTTCTCATTGCTGAAGAAGCAGAGAACTTGCTGGACTTGAACGAAGTCCACGATGAAGCCGTGCGGCGCAGTGAACAGATGGGTATCATCTTCGTGGATGAAATCGATAAGATCGCCACAAAATCACAAGATCACGCCGGAGTATCCCGTGAAGGGGTGCAGCGTGACATTCTTCCGATTGTAGAAGGATCTACGGTCGTCACGAAGTATGGACCGGTTAAAACGGATCATGTTCTTTTCATCGCGGCCGGTGCATTCCATATGGCTAAGCCGTCTGACCTGATTCCAGAGCTACAAGGACGCTTCCCAATTCGTGTTGAATTGAGCAGCTTGACGGAAGAAGACTTCGTCAAGATTTTGACGGAACCGTCACAGGCACTCATTAAACAATATACGGCCTTGTTAGAATCTGAAGAAATCACGGTCCGTTTCACGCATGAGGCCATTGAAGAAATTGCGAAAATTGCGACACATGTCAATCGGGAGACCGATGACATCGGTGCACGTCGCCTCTATACTATAATGGAGCGCGTTTTAGAAGATTTATCATTTGAAGCGGCAGATATGCCACAAACAACCGTAGAAATCACACCAGCTTACGTACAAGCAAAAGTCGGTTCCATCGCCGACGATCGTGATTTGAGCCAATATATATTATAAGATTCTGTATGCACATACAGGGAGGAAATAGAGAATATGAACTTACTAGAAAAAACACGCCAATTAAACACAATGCTTCAACAAGAGGCAAGTGCGCACGTTGACTTTAAAGAAATGGCGGACAAAATGCGTGAAGTCCTTGAGTCCAACACGTTTATCGTGAGTCGTCGGGGACGACTTCTCGGTTTTGCAATCAAACAACAGATTGAGAATGACCGGATGAAAGCATTCTTAGTCGATCGACAGTTCCCGGAGCCATATGCTTCGAACTTGTTCAATGTGAAAGAAACGACAGCGAACATCGATATCGATAGTGAATATACAGCATTCCCAGTCGAGAACCACGATCTATTCCTCAACTCCATGACGACGATTGTTCCAATCATCGGTGGAGGAGAACGTTTAGGTACGCTCGTACTCGGTCGATTGGCGAATGAATTCACAGAAGATGACCTCGTTCTCGCGGAGTACTCTGCAACTGTAGTTGGAATGGAGATCCTTCGTGAGAAGGCTGCGGAAGCAGAAACGTCGGCACGTAAGAAAGCAGTCGTCCAGATGGCGATTAACTCGTTATCGTATTCAGAGCTTGAGGCAATCGAACATATCTTCGAAGAGCTTGGTGGAAACGAAGGATTGCTAGTTGCTTCCAAAATTGCCGACAGAGTGGGAATCACGCGTTCGGTCATCGTCAACGCACTTCGGAAATTAGAAAGTGCAGGGGTCATTGAATCACGTTCTTTAGGAATGAAAGGAACGTATATCAAGATATTAAATGACAACTTCTTGTTTGAATTGCAAAAACTGAAATCAAACTGAAATACAACTTTCGATGTGTAATTTCCATTGAAAACACTTTTAAAAGGGACTTTATTCCTAAAAAACCGCTTTCCTTGATAAGGAGGCGGTTTTTTTTAGTACAAAAGTAATTATTTTCACCTTTTGACGTGATTTCGACAAAAAGATATTAAGCCATTTACCTATGTTTTAAAAAATATCTTTCAGAACTGTTACAGATTTGTTTCAATGAAATAGTAGATTTTCCAAATGAGGTATATTTAGTAGTCATTATATGAAAGTGAGTGAACGCCGTGAATTGGATTGGTAGTGACTATCAATTACTAAAGCAAGCCATCAACCATTCAGTCCTTAACCAAAAGGTCATCAGTCATAACCTTTCAAACATTGATACGCCGAATTTCAAAGCCAAACAGGCTGTGTTTGAGCAGACGCTTCAGAGTGAGATGCGACTCAAGCTGCAAGGTGGTCGTCCGAGTGACTCGACCCAGTCGAAAGTCATCGATCGAGCTGGTGGCGCCATGAGGAGTGATGGCAACAACGTCGACTTGGATTATGAAATGAGTGAGCTGGCACGAAACCAACTCCAGTATGAGGCGATGATGGAGCAATTGAATCGTAGGCTCGGGGGATTAAAATCTGTTATTCGGGGAGGTCGTTAATCAATGGGAATGTTTGATAGTTTTCATATTTCAGCTTCAGCGTTGACGTCACAACGGCTACGAATGGATACCGTGTCGGCGAACATCGCCAACGCTCAGACGACTCGCGGGAGACTCGTGGACGGAGAGTGGCAACCATACACACGAAAGATGACCGTGTTGCAAGAAGCGCCATTCCGGAAGCAAATGGATGCCGTTAATGGAGGGGTGCAGGTATCTCAAATCATCGAAGACGATGCACCGTATAAATTGGCTTATAACCCGAATCATCCCGATGCGGATGAGCGAGGGTACGTACAAATGCCGAACGTCGATCTCTTGAAAGAAATGGTCGATTTGATGGGTGCGACTCGTTCGTACGAAGCAAACATTGCAGCGATGAACGCCTCGAAGGCGATGCTCGTAAAAGCGATGGAGATTGGTAAAGGATAAGGAGTGTTAACGGATGCAAATTAATCCAATTCAATTGATGAGCCCAGAACTCACGCCATCACTGAATAAAACGAACCCATCTCAATTTGGGTCATACTTGAATGAAGCGATGAACGCATTGAATGAGACACAACAAGCGACTAGTCAAGCCCGTAAAGATTTGGCGGTCGGGAAAGCTGACCTTCATCAGGTGATGATTCAAAGTGAAGAGTCGTCGATTGCGATGCAACTTGCCATCGAGGTGAGGAACAAGGCTGTTGAGGCCTATCAAGAAATGATGCGAATGCAAGTTTAATTGTAGAGGATGACAAGTTGCGATGAATGAACAATTAAAAGAACGATTCAAATCCATGACCGGTGCATTAAAGGCGATGCCAGCGAAACGTAAACTCGTATGGGGCATCTCGATCGCGGTCATACTAATCGCGGCCCTCGTACTCACATTCTTCCTTTCAAGGCCAAACATGGCACCTCTCTATACAAACTTGTCTGCTCAAGAAGCGGGCGAAGTGACAGAGAAGTTGACAGCAGACGGGGTACAGTCGGAAATCAAGGCGACTTCGAACGGTGTGAGCGTGTATGTGCCGACTGAAATGGTCGATCAGTTGAAAGTGAGTTTGGCTGCTGCCGGGATTCCAAAGTCCGGCTCGATTGATTATAGTTTCTTCAGCGAAAACGCAGGGTTCGGAACGACAGACCGTGAGATGGCTGTCATCGAACGTAGTGCGATGCAGACGGAGCTAGAGCGACTCATCACACAGATTGAAGGAATCAATCAAGCGAAAGTCATCATCTCACTTCCTGAGAAGTCTGTCTTCTTGGCAGAAGATCAAGGTGAGCCTACCGCGTCCATCGTCTTGAACATCGGAGCGGGGACGAATTTAGAACCAAACACAGTAAAAGGTCTCTATCATTTGATTAGTAAGAGTGTCCCGAACTTGAAACCGGAAAACATTTCAATTATGGACCAATACTTCACGTATTATGATCTCGACCAGACTGTTGTTGCTGGAGGTTCCTCGTCAGATCCATTGGCGTTGAAGCGACAAGTCGAAAAAGACGTACGTCAACAAATCCAACAGATGCTCTCGGTTCTACTCGGCGAACGGAGCGTACTCGTTTCCGTCACAGCAGACATCGACACGACACAAACGGCTGAAGAACAGAATCTTGTCACACCGGTCGATGAAGAAAACATGGAAGGCATCGTCACGTCTGCCGAGCGGATTGCTGAAGCATACACTGGCGGAACAGGTACGGCGACAGAAGCGACGGGAACTGGTGAGAACGACACAATCAACTTCCCGGCAGCGACTGGCGATGGCACAGAAGAAAGTGAAAAGAATCATGAAATCATCAATTACGAGGTCAACCGCATCACGAAGCAGATTCAAAACGCACCATATACGATTCGTGACCTCGGAGTCCAACTCATCGTTGAACCACCAGATGGCGCAACAAGTATCGATCCGCAGTTAGAAGGCGACCTCGAGACGATGATGTATTCCATTATTCGGACGTCGTTAGCGAAGACGGATGAAGCCATCACGGATGCTGAACTCGAACAGAAAGTTGTCGTCGTGTCGAGACCGTTCGCTGAAGTGGAAGAGGTTGCAGCAACAGAGCAACCGACACCTTGGTGGATGTATGCGGCAGCGGCGGGTGCAGTCGTAATTCTTGCCTTGATCTTCTTCGCGATGCGTAGACGGAAGCAAGAGGTTGTGGAAGAGACGAACGAATGGGAAGTTCCATATGAAGATGAAGTACCTGACCTAGACCTCGAAGAGCGAGGCGAAGGTGCAGTGAAGAAGAAACAGTTAGAAAAATTAGCTGAAAGTAATCCAGAAGAGTTTGCTAAACTGCTTCGTACTTGGATGTCTGAGGAGTGAGTAACGTGAACTATGCAAAACAATCGAATCGCGAAAAAGCAGCGATGCTCATGATTTCCCTGGGACCTGAAGTGGCAGCGAACGTCTACAAACATCTTTCAGAAGAAGAGATGGAACAACTGACGCTTCAAATTTCAGCGTTAAAAAAAGTGTCCCCGGAAGAAAAGGATAGTATTCTCGGTGAGTTCCATGAACTCGCCATGGCACAAAGTTATATCACTCAGGGTGGAATCGGGTTTGCGAAAACTGTCCTTGAAAAAGCAGTTGGTGAAGACAAGGCGATGGCATTGATTCATCGTCTGACTTCCACCTTACAGGTCAGACCGTTCGAGTTTGCACGAAAAGCAGACCCGAAACAGTTATTGAACTTTATTCAAAACGAGCATCCTCAGACGATTGCGTTAATCTTAGCGCATTTAGAACCGGTCAAGTCAGGGCAGATCCTGTCGGAACTTCCACCTGAGATTCAATCGGAAGTCGCGAAACGGATTGCGACGATGGATCGACTCAATCCAGACGTCATCCATGAGGTGGAGCAGATTCTAGAAAAGAACTTGTCACAGACAGATATGCAAGATTATGCCCAGTCGGGTGGAATCGAGGCGGTCGTCGAAGTCTTGAACGGTGTCGACCGGACGACGGAACGCACCATCCTCGATGCGCTCGAAATCGAAGATCCAGAACTCGCAGAAGAAATCAAGAAGCGAATGTTCGTCTTCGAAGATATCGTCACGCTCGACTCTCGTGCGATTCAACGAATCATTCGCGAAGTGGCGAACGACGACTTGTTGCTTGCACTCAAGGTCTCTTCAGAAGAAGTCAAACAAATCATCTTCAAGAACATGTCTCAACGTATGGTCGAAACGTTCAAAGAAGATATGGAATTCATGGGGCCGGTGCGGTTGCGTGACGTCGAAGAGGCACAGAGTCGAATCGTCGGAATCATTCGTCGTCTAGAGGACGTCGGTGAGATTGTAATCAGTCGAGGTGGAGGAGATGACATCGTTGTCTAATGTAATTAAACGCCAACGTGCAACATCGAATACCCCGCAACGAATTGAATCGAAGCGATTAGAGACACCCGTTATAGAACCGAATGACGGAATCGATCATGGGGATGTCATCCAATCACGCTATGAGAAGTTGAAGCAGGACGAAGAAGCGTTCCAACAGTTTCAGCAGACGGAAGTCGAACAGTTGGAGCGGTTGAAGCAACAAGTGTTTGAAGAAGCGCGTTCAGAAGGATACCAAGAAGGTCTCCTTCAAGGTAGGCAGGATGGATTGGCTGAATTTGAAGAGATCACGACGCGTTTGAATTCCATTTCGACCGAACTCGAACTCTTATTTGAAGAAAAGTGGAGGCGAGCGGAAGAACAACTCATTGAATTGGCCGTTACAGTCAGTGCACACGTGACGACAGACCTTGTCCGAAAAGATGAAGAACTGTTTGCGACGATGATTCGTGATCAGATGTCACACATGATCGATGCCGAAGCACTTACAATCTTTGTTCATCCGACACGTCTTGCCTCGATTCAGCGATTCGAAGCGATGTGGCGGACAGTAGAGACACCTCCTCTGAAATATCGAGGGGACGGATCATTGGATGAGACAGCAGTTCGAATCGAGTCGCCACATCGTGGCAATGAAGTCGATTTGACATATAGTTTCGAACGGATCCAAGCCAAAATCGAGGAGGTTCTAGCGGATGGCGCTTATTGAGCAGGTTCTCGGCTCGATTAAACAGTCTACAGACGGCGAGTTCACACGAAAAATCGGTCGAGTTTGTCGAGTCATCGGCTTGATGATTGAGTCGAACGGACCGAGTGCGTTTGTCGGAGAGCGCTGTTTGATTGTCCTTCCTTCGAATGAAACAGTCGAAGCTGAGGTCGTCGGATTCAATGAAGAGCGCGTCCTTCTCATGCCATACGGTGAAACCACACAAATCGCGCCTGGCTGTCTAGTCAAAGGAACGGGGAAAATGCTTCAAGTTCCTGTAGGGGAAGAGTTGATTGGTCAAGTGCTCGATGGTTTAGGGCGTCCCCTGTCAGGTGAACGACTTGTGACCGGTAAGCGTTATGATGTTCAACGCAAACCCCCTAACCCGTTGAATCGACCGAGGATTTTGGATGCACTGTCGACCGGTGTCCGGATGATCGATGGGCTGTTGACTGTAGGTAAAGGGCAACGGGTCGGTTTGTTCGCCGGCTCCGGTGTCGGGAAGTCGACCTTGCTCGGAATGATTGCCAAACGTTCTTCAGCCGACATTAACGTCATCGCCTTGATTGGAGAACGGGGCCGGGAAGTAAAAGAGTTCATCGAAAAGGAGCTCGGACCAGAAGGCATGGCTCGTTCCGTCGTGATTGTAGCGACAAGCGACCAACCCCCGCTTGTTCGGTTGAAGGGAGCTTACACGGCGACCGCGATTGCCGAGTACTTCCGGGACCAAGGGAAAGAAGTGGTCTTGATGATGGACTCGGTGACACGATTTGCGATGGCGCAGCGTGAAATTGGTCTCGCGACGGGCGAACCTCCGACATCGAAAGGGTACACCCCGTCCGTATTCGCCATGTTGCCTCAACTACTAGAGCGAAGCGGGACAGCGGCATCAGGGTCGATCACTGCGTTCTATACGGTCCTCGTCGACGGAGATGATATGAATGAACCGATTGCCGATGCGGTGCGTGGGATTTTAGACGGACACTTTGTCATGGACCGGGCGCTCGCAAACCGTGGGCAATTCCCGGCAATCCATGTACTGAAATCAATCAGCCGGGTCATGAACCAAATCGCTTCTCCGGCACATAAGGAGGCGGCCCAAACGTTCCGCAGCTGGCTTGCGACCTATATCGATGCGGAAGATTTAATCAATATCGGAGCGTATAAAAAAGGCACCAATCCTGCGATTGATACTGCCGTGGATAAATATCCATACTTGTTGACGTTTTTAAAACAATCGATTGAAGAAGATGCTGCTTTCGAACAGACGATGACCCACTTGTCACATATCGCACGAGGTGAATCATGAACAGACTCATATTAGAACGAATCATGCCGATTGCGGAACATGAAAAAGAAGATGCCGCCATAGAAGTCAGAGGATTTAAGGCAAGACTTGAGACAGAGATGGAGAAGCTATATGACCTTCTTCTCATGTATGAGTCGCTCATCAAACACCAAGACGAACAATCTGGAAACATCGACCTTCTCATGTCGCAGTATCGAGAAAAGACGCGAGAGCAAGTGAAACGTCAAATCGAAACGCAACAGCTCGTCGTACAACAGGCCCGCAATCGCTATCATGCGTCGCAAGAACGATTGCTCGGTAAAGTGGTGGAAGAAAAGAAATACGTGACGCTACATGAAAAGGTCAGCATGCAAGAGATGACGGTAGCTAAACTTACAGAGCAACAAATGATGGATGAACTTGCTGTGATTCATCATGGGAAAGGGAATTAGCATGGCAAAAGAGAACAATAAACGAGGCAAGCAAATGATCGTGGCGTTAGTCCTCATTCCAGCAATCTTCATCCTAGTCGGTGGGATCGTCGTCATGAACTATGCGATGGACCGTCCGCTCTTATCCGTTCCCTTATTAGAAGTGAACGAGAACGAGAAAACGGAAGAATCAAAAAAAACGGAGACGCAGGTGAATGTGACGGGAATCGATTCGGACGCAGCGAACCGATTAAAAGCGGCGAACAGTGAGATTGAAAAACTTCGCAACGAAAATGTGGAATTGACGAACGAAGTAAAGGCTAGACAAGAAGAAATCACCGATTTGATTCGTGAACGAGATCGACTCGTCTCGGAACTAGAGGCAGCGTCAAAAGAAGAGGAATCATCATCTGACGTCGCTAGCGTCTATGAAGAAATGTCAGCCAAACAGGCGGCAGCCATTATGGGTGAACTCGAAAGCCCTCAAGTTGCTGAACTGTTGAAGGAACTATCACCTAAGCAACAGGCAGACATCTTAGGACGAATGAATGCACAACAGGCTGCGGTTGTGACGCAGCTTCTCCAATGAACACAAGAAGGGAGGGCCAACATTGAATATCGCTTTATTGACGCAAGCCATTCAAGGATCGATGGCTCGTACTGGAACAGTGGAGGGAGAATCACAGGGAGCAGGTGGATTTTTAAGCCTCCTTTCTGCGATGCTTGCCCCAATGCAAGGCTCAGGGGAGCAGGCAGAACTTCCTCAACTTGAAGAAGGTGTGCTTCCTGAAGGATCAGTCGATTTGGAAAAAGTGGCACAGGAACTCGAAACATGGTTTCAAAAGCCTGATACATTGAAGTGGCTAAAATCACTGCCACAAGATGCGTATCGGACGTTTATGGATGCATATGTAAGTTTACTCGGTCAATTGTCTAATCCTTCGCCTGAGACTGAAATCCCGTCTTCGGTTTTACCGGCGATTGTACAGACGACGACTACGCCGAAAGTCCATACTACGAAGCAAACAGAGGGAAATACTCAGACGACCAACATTGCACTGACTCAACAAGTTCCAAACCAAGAACTTGCCAAACAGGTTCAAACGATGCAACGGATCATCACACAGTATAAAGGACCAATCGAAGGTACATTGAAAGAAGTTCCCGTCTTGCCAAATGTTGAAACCTTAAAAATCGCAAAACCTGCGCTACAGCCAAATAACGTAGACTGGATGCCGAAAGGGATGAACTGGTCAAGACCACAGATTGACGTGGACACGGTCATGTATGCCTCAAAAGGATCCCTTCCTGAAAATTTACAAGCTCGGATTGAAGCGGCTCTTCAAAAGGCACCGTTCAAAAGTGGGGCGGACGGTTCAAAAGTATTCACCGTACGATTATATCCGGAGCAGTTAGGGGAACTCGTCGTTAAGCTAGAGCGGAAGAATGGAGAACTTGTCGTCAAGATGTTTGCCAGCAATCAAGAGGCGAAACAACTGATTCAATCGCAAGTTCAACAGTTGCAACAAACGTTGACACCCCATTCGCAAAACGTTCGGGTCGAGGTCAACTTGACACAACAGGCACTCGATTCTAAAGCAGCCTTGTCAGACGGTTCCGAGCAATCGGAACAAGAACAACCACAAGAACAGCCTAAAGGAGGGTCTGAAGATGACGAGCATTCAACCGAAGACGAATGATTATACATTGCCAGATCAGTCGCTCCCAAAAGCGACAAATCAATACGATAAAGACATGTTTATGAAGTTGCTTCTCGCTCAAATCGCGAACCAGGATCCGATGTCACCTATGGAAGATAAAGAATTCATCGCACAGATGGCACAGTTCTCATCGCTCGAACAAATGCAAGCCATCTCAAAACAACTTGACTCAGTTCTCGTCGACCGTCACATGTCGTCGATTTCTGAATACAGTAGCATGATTGGGAAAACGATCGACTTCACATCGGAAACGAGTGAAGAGACGACGAAAGGGTCGGGTCGGGTCGTTTCCATTTCTCGTAACGACTTAACCGGATATATGGCTGATCTTGAAGACGGCACATCTGTCAGCGTGTACGATATCACATCCATCAAATAAGCATAGGAGGAATACATTATGTTAAGAGCAATGTACTCAGGAATCAGTGGATTGAAGAACTTCCAATCAAAGCTAGACGTCGTCGGGAACAACATCGCCAACGTCAACACGTTCGGTTATAAAAAAGGTCGCGTCACGTTCAAAGACCTCGTCAGTCAACAAGTCGGGAGTGCGTCCGCTGGGAATGCGACAACGGGTGGTATTAACCCGAAGGAAGTCGGTCTCGGGGGTACGATGGCGACGGTCGATAACGTCTATAACCAGGGTGCCATGCAAAACACAGGACGCGCCCTCGATGTTGGGATTTCAGGGGAAGGTTTTTATGCGACGATGGTCAATGGTCAACTCCAATACACGCGCGCTGGGAACTTTTATACGGACAACCAAGGTAACTTGGTGACGGGCGACGGGACGTATCTTGTTGGGTCACTCACTAGTACGTTGCCAGTTGCTGCAGGAGTAACAGCGACCCCAGCTGAAACAGATTTCACAGGTCCAACAGCAAATTTAGATCATTATGCGGCAACTGATACGTCAGCGAAAACAAATCGTTACGGACGAATTAAAATCCCAACAGATGCAAAATCGCTCTCAATTAGTAAAGACGGGCAAGTCAGTTTTGTAGCATCTGACGGTGAGCTTCGCATCGCTGGTTACATCGTCACGTCGAATTTCTCGAACAACGCCGGGTTATCAAAAGTCGGAGCCAACAACTTCGTACAATCCCAAAACTCCGGTGTTCCACAGTTTGGCGTACCTGGTGCGGGCGGTCGCGGTGAACTTGTCTCAGGTGCACTTGAAATGTCAAACGTTGACCTATCAGAAGAGTTCACTGAAATGATCGTGGCACAGCGTGGATTCCAGGCGAACACACGAATTATCACAACATCGGACGAGATCCTTCAAGAACTCGTTAACCTGAAACGCTGATGATTCGCGTCACGGCATTTCGCGGTGAGGAGTTCGTGCTGAACGCTTTGCTCATCGAAACGGTGAAGGCAGAGCCCGACACGATCATCCAATTGTTTAATGGCAAAACGTATCTCGTAAAAGAAACGAAAGATCAAATCATTGAACGAACTGAAGCCTTTTACCGCTCAATCGGTTTAGTCGGAACGATGTTCACAAGAGGTGAAGAAGATGAGTGAAGAAGAAAATAAAAAAGGTGGCGGCCTAAAGGTCGTAATCATCCTGCTTGTCGTCCTGCTCGTCATGGGCGGTGCCGGATTCATGACGTACAAATATGTCTTCGGTGATAACGTCACTGCTAAAACGAAACCGGTCACAGCTGAAGAGTTGGCAGAACGGAGTTTCATGACCGATGATATGACGACGAACATTCAAGACGAGCGTTTCATCAACGTTCAATTTACGATCGTCACAGATTCGGCTGAAACGAAAGAGAATTTAGAACTACGTAAATTCCAAGTGCACAATGTCATTTTAGGTGACTTATCCGGGATGACGAAAGCCCAATTGGCAACAAAAGAGGATATGCAAAAGTTCGAACAAACATTACGAGAACAACTTAACGGACTGCTTGAAGAAGGTGAAGTCCAACGCGTCTATATGACGAAGAAAATTATTCAGTGAGGTGGCATCATGGGAGAAGTACTGTCTCAACAAGAAATTGATGCCTTACTATCTGCATTAAGCAGTGGGGATGTCGAAGCAGACTCCTTTCTCGCGCAAGAGGAAGAGAAGAAAGTTCGACAATACGACTTCAAGCGAGCCGTTCGATTTTCTAAAGACCAAATTCGTAGCTTAACTCGGATTCACGAGCATTTCACACGGATGCTCACGACATTTTTCTCGGCCCAACTTCGCACGTACGTTCAGTTTTCGGTCAACTCGGTCGAACAATTACCGTACGATGAATTCATTCATTCCATTCCGAGCATGACGATGATCAACTTGATTGAGGCGCCACCGTTAAACGGGCGATTCATCATCGAGGTCAATCCGAACATCTCGTACGCGATGTTAGACCGATTACTCGGTGGTCCCGGTGTCGAGATGGATAAAATCGAATCGTTCACCGAAATCGAGATGCGGATCTTGACGCAATTGTACAAACGGGCGTTTTCGACATATGGGGATGCTTGGGAATCGATTGCTGAGATTAAAGCAGAAATGTCAGCCGTGGAAGTGAATCCGCAGTTCCTGCAACTCGTCTCACCAAACGAAACGGTCGTCTTGATTTCAATCGGTGTGACAATCGGTGAAGTGAGCGGAACGATTAACGTCTGTCTGCCATTCGTCACAATCGAACCGGTATTGTCCAAGCTATCGAGTCATTACTGGATGCAGGAAGCGAATCGACGCAATGCGAGTCAATCGAGTAAGGAACCGCTTAAAGCCCAATTGATGAACTCGACGGTCGAGGTCGTATCCTTACTCGGTGAGACGACGATCACATTTGGAGATTTGTTGCATCTAGAAGTCGGAGATTGTTTGGCACTCGATCAATTAGCAAAAGAACCCCTGTCCGTCATGGTGGGGGAAAATAAAGTATTTAAAGGGCAAGTCGGTGTGAGCGGGAAGCGAATGGCGGTTCAAGTGCTTCACCGTGTGAAGGAGGAAGAGCAATGAGTGAGATGCTGTCACAAGATGAAATTGATGCGTTATTACGCGGGACAAGCGACAATACGCCGACGCCAGAAGTCGATGCGAAAGAAGAACATTTAGATTCGATGGAGAGCGATGCACTCGGAGAAATTGGGAATATTTCATTCGGGAACTCGGCAACGGCCTTGTCAACATTACTACAACAAAAAGTTGAAATCACTACACCGGTTGTCAGTGAAGTGAGAATTGAAGCGTTACGCGAACGCTATCCCACTCCTCATGTGGCGCTTCGAGTAGGTTACACAGAAGGAATCCAAGGGGAGAACGTCCTCGTCTTGACTCGCGAAGATGCGGCCATCATCTCTGACCTCATGTTAGGCGGGACCGGAGAGAATGTTGATCCGGAGAGCCTTGATGAGATTCGGTTGTCGGCAGTTCAAGAAGCAATGAACCAAATGATGGGGGCGGCCGCAACGTCTTTATCGACGGTATTTTCGAAGAAGATTGACATCTCGCCACCGCTTGTCGAAGTGTTCGATGCGACGAAGAACCAAACCATCATCGATCGCCTTGAACTTTGGGAGACGATGGTACTCATCGAGTTCAATCTCAAAGTAGGTACGTTGATTGATTCAACAATCGTTCAGATCGCACCGATTCAATTTGGAAAGCAATTGGTCGATGAGTTGATGAAAGCTACAGGGGAAGCCCAGGCAGCACCGGAACCGGTGAAAGCGCAAGCGGAAGCGCCAAAACCACAACCGCAAGCCCAACAACAAGCGCAACCAGTCACCCCGCAACCAAGTAAACAAAAATCGATGCCGGAAGTGGCAGTTAGCCAAGCGGAATTCATGCCGCTCCAATCACCGGCATCGCAAGAAGCGGCCCCGGCGAATCTTGGGTTGTTATACGATGTCCCGTTAAACGTGACAGTAGAGTTAGGAAGAACGAAAAAATCCGTTCGGGAAGTACTTGAGTTATCACAGGGCTCCATCATCGAACTCGACAAACTAGCGGGTGAGCCGGTAGACATTTATGTCAACCAACAGCGAATCGCTAGAGGAGAAGTCGTTGTCATTGAAGAAAACTTTGGGGTACGTGTAACAGAAATTATTCAACCGCATGAGCGGATCGGAATCGTTTAAGGAGGAATTTAGAATGAGTGCAAAAGTATTAGTAGTGGATGACGCAGCGTTCATGCGTATGATGATCAAGGACATTTTGACAAAGAATGGATATGACGTAGTAGGTGAGGCAGAAAACGGCGCGGACGCTGTCGCGAAATACCGTGAACTCACACCGGATCTCGTCACACTTGATATCACGATGCCTGAGATGGATGGACTCGCAGCATTGAAAGAAATTCGTAGCTTCGACTCGAATGCGAAAATCATCATGTGTTCAGCGATGGGACAACAAGCGATGGTCATCGATGCCATTCAAGCTGGAGCAAAAGACTTCATCGTCAAGCCTTTCAATGCAGAACGTGTCATCGAAGCAGTTTCTAAAACGGTCGCACAATGAAGAAATGGTGGTTGATTATTCTCCTCGTGGTCGGGCTCTCTGCTCCGGCCACGGTTGAGGCCGCCACCGTAGACCAACAATTCGAGCAACAACAGACAGATGAACAGGAAAGTAACGTTCCAACGACAGCGTCAACCATTGGCAATGGCGTGAAAGTCGTGTTGAGTCTCGTGGTCGTGGTCGGCGGATTTATCGTCTTGATGCGTTGGCTCAGTTCTAAAACACAAGGCGTGAAAGCAACTCAACATATGAAACATCTCGGAGGCGTCCCGCTCGGAAAAGACCGTTCCGTCCAACTCGTGAAGCTCGGTGACCAAGTGTATGTACTCGGTGTCGGCGATTCGATTCAACTGATCGATCGACTCGATGCGGACACGATGGAGGAAGAGCAAACGGAATCCTTGTCACTTCGAACGTCAAATTCGAATGCATTTTTAGACACCTTTAAGAAACAACTCGCTCAGCTAGAAGAAGTGAGGAAGAAATCATGACGACGTTTGAGCAATTGATCAATTTAGAAACACCGGACAGTACGTCGACATCCATCAAGCTTTTGATTTTGTTGACATTGCTGACGCTCGCACCATCCTTTTTAATCTTGATGACTTGCTTTACCCGTGTCGTGGTCGTCTTGTCATTCATTCGACCGGCACTCGGTACACAGCAAACGCCACCGAACCAATTGATTGTCGGATTGGCACTATTCATCACACTGTTCGTCATGTCTCCGGTTCTCTCGGATTTGAACGAGAACGCATTGAAACCGTACCTCGATGACAAAATCTCACAAGATGAGGCGTTCGATGAGGCAAGTGGGACGATGAAGGAGTTTATGTCGAAATATACAAGACAAGAAGATTTACAACTGTTCTTAAAGTATGGGAACTACGAGCAGCCGGAGACACTTGATGATGTGCCGCTCCTCGCTTTGGTGCCTGCTTACGCGATCAGTGAGTTGAAGACCGCTTTCCAAATCGGCTTCATGATTTTCTTACCGTTTTTGATCATTGATATGGTAGTCGCAAGTGTCCTCATGTCGATGGGGATGATGATGCTTCCACCGGTCATGATTGCACTGCCGTTTAAATTATTGTTGTTTGTATTGGTCGATGGCTGGCACTTGATTGTGGAATCATTGCTTAGAAGTATGTAGGGGGAACGGACATGACACAAGAAATGGTCATCTATTTGGCGACAGAGAGTGTGTGGACCTTATTAAAAATATCAATGCCACTTCTGCTCATCTCACTGATCGTCGGTCTCGTGATCTCGATTTTACAGGCCACGACTCAAATTCAAGAACAAACGCTATCGTTCGTTCCGAAAATTATTTCGGTCTTCATCGGTCTCGTCATCTTTGGACCGTGGATGCTTCAACAGATTGAAGGATTCACGCGTTTGATCTTTGAGTTGATGGTTGAGGTTGCATCGAAATGAATGCGGTCGACTTCATCAGTATGTATGGGTTAACGTTCGCACGACTGTCTGGCTTTTTTGTCAGTGTCCCGTTGTTCTCGACGAGACAATTACCGGTCATGCACCGCGTCGGATTCAGTGCGTTTTTAGCGTATTACGCGATGTTCACACTGACCGAGCCAATCCAGATGACGAATGCGTTCGTCCTGCAAGTTGTCTATGAAGTCATGATCGGACTTTTACTTGGACTGTTAATCAACATCCTATTTTTTGCACCACAAATTGCCGGTGGGGTCATTGATTTACAGCTCGGATTAGCGATGGCTTCGGCATATGATCCGATGTTTGGCGGTCAATCGCCATTGATTGGACGATTTTATTATATTTTTACGCTGTTCATTTTGTTAACGAGCAACCTGCATCTTCTGCTGATTGATGGCATTTATTATAGCTTTCAAATCTATCCGCCTGGTCAACCGATGATCAACTTTACCGAAGCCTCTTTGATGATGGCCGTGAAAGTCGTCACCATGACCATGATGGTCGCGTTGCAATTGGCGTTGCCGATGATGGCTTCCTTGCTCCTTGTTGACTTAGCTCTCGGATTTTTAGCGAAGTCAGCGCCACAGTTCAATATCTTTGCCATCGGATTTTCATTTAAACTCATCGCCGGCTTTGCCGTCATGGTTTTATTGATGGGACTGACATTGACAGGGATCAGTCAGTTCATCCCGCTATTACAAGAAGTGATGCACGACTTTATGCTCATATTAGGAGACGCCTCATGAAGAAGCCTCTATATCCTTTATCGGTCAATCTACAGTTTTTTGCAGGCGAAAAGACAGAAAAAGCGACGCCGCGTAAACGGGAAGACTCCCGAAAGAAGGGGCAAGTCGCCAAATCAGCCGATTTGACTGGAGCGTTCGCACTTTTTGCGATGTTTCTCATGTTATCTTTTTTCGGTCCCGTGATTGGGCAGCAATTGCTTTCTTTAATCAGCGATTTACTCAGCCCAGAGTATTTATTGTTTAACGTGACGGGCGGCATGTCGGATATGGTCGTCGACTTAATGCTCCGTGTCGGTTTGATTTTGGCTCCGTTCTTTGTCGTTGCCGTCGTGTTTGGGATTCTCATCAATTACCTACAAATCGGAACGTTATTTTCTTTAGAAGCCATTCAACCAAAGCTTGAGCGGATCGACCCGATCAAGGGGGTCAAACGCATCGTCAGTATGAAAGCGGTCGTCGAATTTTTAAAGTCCTTATTCAAATTGTTAATCATCCTGACAACCGCTGTCGCTGTCCTTTGGAAAAATCAGAAAGAACTGTCTCGGATGGCCGTCGAACAAGTTCGTGAATCGATTGTCGCACTCGCGAGTATCACGATTGAACTCGGTCTTTGGGTAAGTGTCGCCTTGCTCGCACTTGCACTACTCGATTTATTCTACCAACGATTTGATTTCGAGAAATCGATCCGAATGTCTAAGCAAGATATAAAAGATGAGTACAAAAATACGGAAGGTGACCCACTCATCAAATCTAAAATCAAACAGCAACAACGGGAAATGGCGATGCGACGGATGATGCAAGAGATACCGAATGCCGATGTCGTCATCACGAACCCGACCCATTACGCGGTCGTCATTCGATATGATGACACGAAAGATTTTGCGCCGCTCGTGGTCGCCAAAGGGGTCGACCGGGTCGCCTTTCATATTCGAGATGTCGCAAAAGAACATGACGTGGCCATTGTTGAAAATAAACCACTCGCGCGCGCGCTCTATGCGCAAATCGACATCGGTGAAGTGGTAGACGAATCGTTTTATCAAGCCATTGCGGAAGTACTGGCATTCGTCTATCAAATGAAGCAACCGTCTTGAGGAGGAGTATGTGTTGGCAGTAAAAGCGAAAGACTTTGCAATTTTGATTGGTGTGTTGATGATTGTCATCATGCTGATCATCCCGCTACCGGGGTTTTTATTAGACTTTTTAATCATCGTAAATATTTTGATCGCCATCATGATTCTACTTGTGGCGATGAATGCCCGGGAAGCACTTGACTTCTCCGTATTCCCTTCTCTCTTATTGATTGTGACGTTGTTTCGTCTTGGTTTGAACGTATCGACGACCCGTTCGATTCTATCTAAAGGTTATGGTGGGGAAGTCATCGAGACGTTCGGTGATTTCGTCATCGGTGGAAATGTCCTTGTCGGATTTGTCGTCTTTCTGATTCTTGTCATCATTCAATTCGTCGTCATCACGAAAGGAGCAGAGCGTGTATCGGAAGTATCTGCTCGCTTCACACTCGATGCGATGCCGGGGAAACAGATGGCCATCGATGCCGATTTGAACTCTGGTTTAATTGACGATAAGGAAGCCCAGATGCGTCGCCGTAAAATTCAAAGCGAGGCGGACTTCTATGGATCAATGGACGGGGCATCGAAGTTCGTTAAAGGAGATGCCATCGCTGGTATTATCATCGTTACGATCAACTTGATCTTCGGGATTATCATCGGTGTCGTTCAAATGGGATTACCAGTTGGAGAAGCGTTCCAAACGTTCTCACTCATGACAATCGGGGATGGCTTGGTCAGTCAAATCCCAGCACTTTTGATTTCGACCGCGACCGGGATTATCGTGACCCGTGCCGTCTCGGATGGAAACTTAGGGGAAGACGTAATCGACCAGCTCGGTCAAAACCCATCACTCCTTTATATCGCCGGGTCGATTGTCTTCATGCTTGGTTTTGTATCACCGCCCCTACTTCCTGTGACGATGATCATTGCCGGAACGGCATTCTTCGGCGCCTACACGATGCGTCGAAATATCCGTCAGGCAACGGAAGAGCCGATGCTCGAAGAGGAACCATCGACAGCGCCGACAGAATCAGTCGTCTCGCTGTTGCAGATTGACTCGATTGAATTTGAATTCGGGTATGGCTTGATTCCGCTTGCAGATGAGTCTCAAGGCGGTGACTTGTTAGACCGCGTTGTCATGATTCGTCGTCAACTCGCACTCGAGCTTGGCTTCATCTTACCGACGGTCCGGATTCGCGATCACTTGCAGTTATCACCGAACGCATACCGAATCAAAGTCAAAGGGAACGTCGTTGCAGAGGGAGAGCTATTGCTGGATCATTACCTGGCGATGAGCCCGGGCATCGAAGACCCTGAGGTATATGGAATTGAAACAACGGAACCAGCATTCGGTCTTCCTGCCCTTTGGATTGATGAAGAAACACGAACTCGGGCAGAAATGAGCGGGTATACCGTCGTTGATCCGCCTTCTGTTGTCGCGACTCACTTGACCGAGACGTTGAAGAAACATGCGGCAGATTTACTCGGTCGGGAAGAGACGAAACAACTCGTCGAGCACCTGAAAGAGACGCATCCGGTTCTCGTAGAGGACGTGACGCCGTCAGTCCTTTCGATTGGCGAAATTCAGAAAGTGTTGCGCCACTTACTCCAAGAAAGTGTTTCCATTCGAAATTTGCCGCTTCTGTTTGAGACGATGGCAGACTACGGAAAAGTGACGAAAGATGCGGAAATCTTAGGAGAGTATTGCCGTCAAGGCTTGTCCCGTCAATTGACCGATCAAGTCAAACCACCTGAAGGTCCCCTTTACGTCGTGACACTCGGCGGACATACGGAACAGACGGTGCAAGATGCGGTTCAGAAAACGGAGTTCGGGAACTATTTGGCGCTCGACCCAGAGCAAGCTCGAGAGATTATCGAGCGCACTGGCGAACAACTGTCGATGTTTGAACGATATGGGGCATCGGCTGTGATTTTATGTTCCCCAACGATTCGTCTGTTCGTTCGTCAATTACTCGAACGGTATTATCCAGATGTGCCGGTATTGGCTTATAACGAATTACTCAGTTCCGTCGAAGTGAAAAGTATTGGGGTGATTTAACATGCAGATTAAAAAGTTTACGGCGAAAACCATGGCTGATGCGATGGCGAAAGTGAAACAAGAGCTCGGAGACGAAGCGGTCATCCTCAACTCACGACAAGTGAAGACAGGATGGTTCGGTCTCTTTGCGTCAAAGCAAGTGGAGGTCATCGCAGCCCTCGAAAAAGAGCAAGTCGTCACAAAGCCACGACAGCCTGTCCCTGTTCGGACAGCACCAACACCATCACAACCTGTCATCCCGCAAACACCACCACGTGTGATTGGAGGAGCGGCACCGAGACTACACGCCTCGTTGCAACATGTCGAATCGCTGCTCTCGACAGAATCCTTTGCCGATGAGTCGTGGGAGGAAACGCTGAACGAACTATACTACACGACAAAATCTGTAGAAGAAGCTGAACGTTTCGTTTACGAACAAGTCAAATCGTCGTTCATTGAACCGCCTGAAGCGAAGCGATATGTTATGGTCGTTGGACCGACGGGGGTCGGCAAGACGACCACGCTCGCCAAACTTGCGGCGCACTTCAAGCTGACGGAAGGCAAAACGGTCGGATTGATCACGACCGACACGTACCGAATCGCTGCCATCGAACAGTTGAAGACGTATGCTGAAATCATGAGTATTCCGGTGGAAGTGGCATATGACTTTCATGACTTCAAGCGTGCCAAGCAATTGTTTGCTCGTAAAGACATCGTGCTAATCGACACGGCGGGACGAAATTTCCGCGATCCGGCTTACGTCGAACAGTTTCATGAACATCACGACTTCACTGAAACAAGCCTTTCGCTCGTTTTGAGTTTGACATCCAAAACGAAGGACATGGATATGATCTATTCGCAATTCGAGTCATTGCCTCTTAGCTCACTCATTTTTACGAAGGCGGACGAGACAAGTGATATCCACGCGATGTACCGCATGGTGAAAAAGAGCGGTCTTCCGGTCGCCTGGATGACAGACGGCCAAGAAGTGCCGGACGATCTGATTCGGGGGAATGCGGACGCACTGACGAAACGACTGTTTGAGAAAGAAGGGTGGGCAAGATGGACCAAGCAAGGCGTTTAAGAGCAATCAATGATGCCCATCCGACGACAATCGCCTTTGCGAGTGGGAAAGGTGGGGTCGGAAAGACGAACGTCTGTGTAAACACGGCCATCGCCCTAGCTGAACTCGGAAAACGAGTGTTGATTGTCGACTTTGACATCGGAATGGCCAATGTGCACATCTTGATGAATGCCATGAAGTCCAGAACGATGATCGAGACCGTCAAAGCTCGTATTCCATTGGCTGCAGCTGTTCAGAAAAATGTATATGGTGTCGATATATTACATGGAGGGAGTGGGCAGGACCAACTCGTCCATCTCTCAGATGATGACATGCAATTTCTCATGCGAGAACTCGAAGTATTGACCGAATATGATTATGTCCTGTTCGATATGGGGGCTGGAGCGACGGACACTTCACTCCAGTTCATCGCGGGTTGCGATGAGATGTTCTTGATTTTGACTCCAGAACCTACCTCGCTAATGGACGGTTATGCATATACGAAACTGGTGCACCATCAGTACCCGGACTTACCGCTTGGCGTCATCGTCAACCGAGCCCAGTCCGGTGAGGAAGCCCTTCAATGTTTCGAACGGATGGAAGTCGCATGTAAACAGTTTTTAAATAAGACGATTCGATTCCTCGGCTTTCTACCAGACGACTCATCTGTCAGAAAGGCAGTCATCGCCCAAGTCCCGTTTTATCAATACAACCGAAAGAGTGATATTAGCTGGCGCCTCGAACGAATTTTGACAACGCTTACGGGTACGCCTCCGAAACCACGTCACTTGATGGACCGTTTGATGGGGAACTTACGAAAACAGTGGAACCGAGTATAACGACAGGGAGGTAAATGAGATGGACGTGAATGAATACTTAGGGTTGTTTTTAGATGAATCCCAAGAACATATCCAATCGATCAACACACAGTTACTTAAATTAGAACAATCGGGTGGTGCGGATGTTGTACAGGAGATCTTCCGGTCCGCGCACACGCTAAAAGGGATGTCTTCGACGATGGGGTACGAACGCGTTGCCAACTTGACACATGAGATGGAGAGCGCGCTCGACCTCGTCCGTGGCGGCAAAAAGGAAAGTAACCAACTCTTGTTGGATACGATGTTCATCGCCATGGAACAGATGGAAGACATGATTGCGGACATCGAGAGCGGAGGACAAGGCGCGAACGTGGATGTATCAGAAACGGTCGCCGCATTCCAATCCTTCATCGGTGGGAAAGAAGTCGCAGTCGAAAAAACGTCAGAGACGAGCACGTTTGAGATTGATCTATATACGAACTCGGTCATCGAGCAAGCCAAACAGACAGGCTTTGAGGCGTATCAAATCACAGTCAAACTGTCTGACGCGGTCGTCTTGAAAGCGGCCCGTGCGTATATGGTATTCGATCGCCTTCAAGAACTAGGTGAGGTCGTCAGCACACATCCGGAGACAGAAGAAATCGAACAAGAGCAATTTGACTTATCGTTCGACGTCTTATTCTTGTCACAAGAGACGGCAGAAGTGATTGAACATGCCATCGCTCAAGTCTCGGAAGTGGAGCGCGTCGAAGTCAATACGTATACAGAAACAGCGGTCAGTGAGCCAGAAGTCGCTGTGACAGCGGAGACGATTGCACCTGAACCTGTCGTTCAAGCTACCTCGGACAAGGAAGAAGCGAAAGATACGAAAGAGCAAGTAGCCGCTCAAGCACAAGCAAAAACGATTCGCGTCAACTTAGAACGAATTGATCGTCTGATGAACTTATTTGAAGAGTTCATTATCGACCGTGGACGACTTGAGCGCCTGGCGGACGAAGTCGGTCAACCAGAATTGAATGAAACGGTCGAAAAAATCAAGCGGGGAACGAACGAGTTACAATCACTCGTCTTAACCCTCCGGATGATGCCAATCGAACAAGTGTTCAATCGCTTCCCACGAATGGTGCGTTCGGTCGCAAAAGAGATTCATAAAAAAGTCCAGTTGGACATTTCAGGTGCTGAAACAGAACTCGATCGCACGGTCATCGATGAAATTGGCGATCCGCTCGTCCACTTGATCCGTAACGCCATCGATCACGGCATCGAACGTCCGGAAGTACGTCTTCAAGCCGGAAAACCGGAGCAGGGCATGCTTGCACTCCGTGCGTATCACGGCGGAAACCGAGTCTTCATTGAAATCGAGGACGACGGTGCCGGCATCAACGTCGACAAGGTTCGCTCGAAAGCGTTGGAGCGCGGCGTGATCACAGATGAAGAAGCGACGACGATGTCTGAGAACGAATTGGCGATGCTGATCTTTGCTCCGGGCTTCTCGACGGCAGACGTGGTCACTGACTTGTCAGGACGCGGTGTCGGACTCGATGTCGTCAAAAATAAAATCGAGTCACTCGGTGGCGTCGTTTCTTTAGAGACGGTTGCGGGACAGGGCACGAAGTTCCAAGTCAGCTTACCGCTCACCCTCTCGATCATCTCGGCGATGCTCGTTCAAGTGGGAGAGGAATCGTATGCGATTCCATTGACATCGATCCTTGAGACGACATTACTTGATGAAGCGGACATTTTGACAGCACACCGTGAGCGAGTCTTCGACTTCCGTGGTCAACTGGTCCCACTCGTCTACATGAAAGAAATGTTTGGCATCGAATCAGAGACGAAGTCGCAATTCCCGGTCGTCGTCGTTCGAAAAGGCAACAAACTCGTCGGCGTCGTCGTCAACGATTTGATCGGTCAACAAGAAATTGTCATGAAACCGCTCGGTACGTATCTTGAAGGGATTCCAGCTATCTCTGGTGCGACCATTCTTGGTGACGGTCGCGTCGCCCTTATCGTAGATAGTAACGATCTCTTTTAAGGAGGAATATTGATGGAACAGAAATGGGTAGTCTTTTCACTTGAAGAAAATACGTATGGGATCGACGTACAGTCGGTCCGTTCAATCGAGCGACTTCAGCCGATCACACGAGTGCCGAACGCACCGTCACATGTGAAAGGGGTCATCAACCTTCGTGGTGTCGTCACGCCGGTCATCGACCTTCGCTTGCGACTCGGCTACGAAGAAATCGAACCAACGGATGAAACGCGCATCCTGATCGCCTCGTTGAATCAAGGAGATGCCGGATTTATCGTCGACCGTGCGAATGAGGTCGTGGAAAGCGATGAAGTACGAATCGAACCGATTCCGGAATCGAGCCGCGATATGCTCTCGGCACATCTGACAGCCATCGCAAAAGGAGAAGATAAACTCTTCTCCTTACTCGATGCGAATGCGTTGTTTGAGGAACAGTATGCTGAGTGAGTTTGAACAAGACCTGTTAAAGGAACTGGGAAATATAGGGTCTGGACATGCGGCGACTGCCTTGTCGGCAATGCTTTCGAAACCGGTGAACATTACCGTGTCTTCTGCCGAAATGGAACCAATCACTTATTTACCAGAGCGAGTCGGCGGTCCGGAACGACATGTTGCCTCGGTCTTATTGGAATTAGATGGTGATATTCGTGGAATGATCCTCATTTTGTTCGCCGTGGAAGATGCTGAGCAAATGGTTTCGACCTTGATTGGGATGCCATATTCATTTGATTCTTTTGATGAGCTCGGCCAATCGGCTTGGGAAGAGGTCGGGAATATTATGAGCGGTGCTTATGCACGGGCGCTAGGTGACTGGTTACAGACACCGATTATGATTCAAGTGCCGGCAACGGCCATCGATATGGCAGGTTCGATTGTTGAATTTGTCGTCACGTCTGTACAACCTGAGGAAGACGCGGCGCTCTATATCGACACGACATTTATGATTGATCAAAAAGTAAGTGCAGGACATGTGTTGTTCCTACCAACACATGGGTCGCTCAAACGGATTCAAGAACGGTTGCTTGGCAATGGCTGATGTATTAAAAATCGGCATTGCCGAATGGAAGCAGACGACCGCACCAAATCGGTTACGTACAGCCGGGCTCGGGTCATGTGTGGGTGTTATTTTGTATGACACCCGCCTTCAATTGGCGGCGATGGCACATGTCATGTTGCCGGACTCGACGATTGCTCGTAAGAACCAGACGATTGAAGTAGGAAAATACGCAGATACAGCCATCGATGCACTCGTCCATTCATTGAAACGAGAAGGGGCGACGCGACTTCAAGCAAAGATGGCAGGCGGCGCTCAGATGTTTCAGTTTAAATATGAGAACGAGGCGATGCGAATCGGTGAGCGAAACGCCGAGGCCATCCGCCAAGCATTAAAAGTCCATCGTATTCCGCTCGTGGCAGAAGATTGTGGCGGACATAACGGGCGGACAATCGAGTTTGATGTCGCAACATCTGTCTTATCGATTCGGACGGTGAGCGTGGGTACGAAAGAACTATAAGGGGGGATCGACATGACGACTCATCTTACACAGTTGTGGGATCGCTGGAATATGGACCGTGATATGGATACAGCAAACGAATTACTAGCACATTACGAGTTTCTCATCCACTACCACGTACAACGGATGATCGTGACGCTTCCAAAGAGCGTCGAACGCGACGAATTGAAAAGTTTGGGTTACATGGGATTGTACGATGCCCTTATGAAATATGATCCAGAGCACAATAATAAATTTGATACGTATGCTGCGTTTCGGATTCGTGGAGCCATTATCGACGGTTTACGAAAAGTGGATTGGTTACCTCGATCGGTTCGAGAAAAAGTGAAAAAAATCGATCAGGTGGCAGAACAGCTTGAACAGTCGTTACATCGTGCTCCAACGAAGGGCGAGTTAGCTTCGGCATGCGACTTACCGATTGCAGAAATCGAACGAACGATGGCGGAAGGGTACTTTGCCAATATGTTGTCGATTGATGAGGCCGTGACGTTGCAAGAAGAAGGAAAAGTCATGTCTGTCACGTATTTCGACCCGGATTCTGAAAAGCCAGAAGATACGTTGTTGCAACGCGAATTGATTGATGTGCTGGCAGCAGAAGTCGACCATTTATCCGAAAAAGAACGACTCGTCGTCTCTTTGTTTTACTTTGACGAACTGACGTTGACGGAGATTGGGGAAGTGCTCGAACTGTCCACATCTCGGATTTCGCAAATTCATTCCAAAGCGTTGAAGACATTAAAACACGCGCTCGGTCGGTCCTATTTAGAAGAAAAGACATCGTAAGGAGATGAACAAGTGTATATTGTATATGTGATCACAGCTTGTTTGGTTGCTTACGGTTTTTTATTCGGCTACCGACAAGTCCAAGCGCTTCAGGAACGAGTCGAACGGCTCGAACGAGAGAAGCAAGAGACCGAAACGTTGCTTCTTTCATTCATGGAGTCGATGAACGACCTCGTTGTTCAAGAACCCGTTGAACGTTCGAACGTGGTTCAACAGGAAGAAGCTTCATCGCTCCCTGTCAATGAGTCCGTTCAAACGGTCGTAGAGGCGACAGAAGAGACGACCCCGTCCGCGTCAATCGACGTGGACGATGTCTTGTTGCGACATTCCGTGCGGGACGCTGCCCGTATCCTCGGAAAAGGCGAGGGCGAGCTTGCGCTTTATGCGAAACTTCGTAAAAAGTGAGAGTTGCCGGATTTCGTGACATATGCTATAGTAATTCTCGGTGTTAAACACATCACACACGTCTCGGGATGATATTCCTCGGTGCCGAAAGGTCGGAATACAACAATGAACGAGGCGGAGGACTTTTTTAAACCACAAGGAGGAAATTTATCATGGCAGTAATTTCAATGAAGCAATTGCTTGAAGCTGGTGTACACTTCGGTCACCAAACACGCCGTTGGAACCCAAAAATGGCGAAATACATCTTCACAGAGCGTAACGGGATCTACATCATCGACCTTCAAAAGACGGTCAAAAAAGTAGACGAAGCTTACAACTTTGTTCGTGAACTCGCGGCAGAAGGCGGAAACGTCCTCTTCGTTGGTACGAAAAAACAAGCTCAAGATACAATCAAAGAGGAAGCAATCCGTTCTGGAATGTTCTTCATTAACGAGCGTTGGTTGGGTGGAACACTCACTAACTTCTCAACAATCAAAAAGCGTATCAACCGCTTGAAGCAACTCGAAAAAATGGAAGAAGACGGCACGTTCGAAGTACTTCCTAAGAAAGAAGTCATCATCTTGAAGAAAGAAATGACTCGTCTTGAGAAGTTCCTCGGCGGAATCAAGGATATGCCTGGTGTGCCTGACGCCCTCTTCATCGTTGACCCACGTAAAGAGCGTATCGCAATCGCGGAAGCTCACAAATTGAACATCCCAATCGTTGCGATTGTCGACACAAACTGTGACCCAGACGAAATCGACTACGTAATCCCAGCGAACGACGATGCAATTCGTGCAGTTAAATTGCTCACTTCTAAGATGGCAGATGCAATCATCGAAGCGAAGCAAGGTGAAGAAGAAGTTGCTGAAGAAGCTGTAGCGACAGAAGCTGAAGCTACAGAAGCTGAGTAATCAGTGAGACAATAGGTGATAAAGGGAAAGCCTTTTATCACCTTTTTTTAGGACATGTAATCAAAAAGCCCTGTGCTTTTTCTTAAAATTCGTTAGTTTTACAAGGAGGAATTTCCGATGGCAGTTACAGCAGCAATGGTAAAAGAACTTCGTGAAAAAACAGGAGCAGGAATGCTTGATTGCAAAAAAGCACTCGTTGAAACAGACGGTGACATGCAAGCAGCAATCGACTTCCTTCGCGAAAAAGGAATCGCTAAAGCAGCAGCAAAAGGTGATCGTATCGCCGCTGAAGGTTTGACAGCAGTAGCAGTTGAAGGCAACAAAGCTGTGCTCGTCGAAATCAACTCAGAAACAGACTTCGTTGCGAAGAACGAGAAGTTCCAAACACTCGTAAACAACGTAGCAAAAGCAGTACTCGCATCAGGCGCAACAACTGCAGAAGCTGCACTCGCGGCTGAGTACGAAGCAGGTAAAACACTTGAAACGTACATTCAAGAAGAAGCTTCGACAATCGGAGAGAAAATCTCACTCCGTCGTGTAGCTGTTCTTGAAAAAGCTGACGATGCAGTATTCGGTACGTACCTCCACATGGGTGGTCGCATCGGGTCAGTCGTTGTAATCGACGGCACATCTGACGAAACAGTTGCTAAAGACGTTGCAATGCACGTTGCGGCAGCACGTCCACTTTACGCGACACGCGATGAAGTATCAGCTGAAGAAATCGACCGCGAGAAGAAAGTCTTGACTGAGCAAGCACTTAACGAAGGCAAGCCTGCTAACATCGTTGAGAAGATGATTGCTGGTCGTATGAACAAGTACTTCGAGGAAATCTGCCTCGTTGACCAAACGTTCGTAAAAGACAGCGACTTCAAAGTTGGTAAGTACGTAGAATCAAAAGGCGGAAAAATCAACTCGTTCGTACGCTTCGAAGTAGGAGAAGGTATGGAAAAACGTGAAGAGAACTTTGCTGAAGAAGTTATGAACCAACTTAAAAAATAATCTGTGTCACAATCAGTGATGCAACTAAAAATGGGAACACGTCTGTATAACCTTGAGTTAGTTCGTTAAGGGAGCGTGTTCCCTTTTTTCAAGCAAGAGGAGGCAAAGTTATGGAACCGAAATATAAACGAATTGTGTTAAAATTGAGTGGAGAAGCGCTCGCTGGAGATCAAGGTTACGGGATCGACCCTAACATTGTAAACTCAATCTCAAGTCAAATTAAAGAATTGATCGAGATGGGTGTAGAAGTCGCCGTTGTTGTAGGTGCCGGAAACATTTGGCGTGGAAAGACGGGTAGTGAACTCGGGATGGATCGGGCAAACGCAGATTACATGGGTATGCTCGCAACTGTATTGAACTCACTTGCTCTTCAAGATAGCCTTGAAACGTACGGTGTCCAAACGCGCGTCCAAACATCAATTGAAATGCGACAAGTTGCTGAACCATACATTCGTCGTCGCGCAATGCGTCATCTTGAAAAAGGACGCGTCGTTATCTTTGCGGCCGGCACAGGAAACCCATATTTCTCAACGGACACGACAGCTGCTCTCCGTGCGGCTGAAATCGAAGCTGATGTCATCTTAATGGGTAAAAACAATGTGGACGGCGTCTATTCAGCTGATCCGAAATTGGACGCGACGGCAGTGAAGTACGATACGTTGTCTTACCTTGACGTCTTAAAGGATGGACTTCAAGTCATGGACTCGACAGCAACGTCACTTTGTATGGACAACCACATTCCATTGATTGTATTCTCATTGCTTGAAGAAGGTAACATTAAACGTGTCGTTCTCGGGGAACATATCGGGACGGTAGTAGGAGGAGTCAATTCATGAGTGTCAAAGAAGTATTGAAAACAGCTGAAGAAAAAATGGAAAAAGCGCATTCTTCACTTAAACGTGATTTTGGAACGCTTCGCACTGGCCGTGCCAGCGCATCGATTTTGGATCCTGTCCAAGTTGATTACTATGGTGTCCCAACACCACTCAATCAAGTGGCAAACATCAATACACCAGAAGCGCGTCTACTTTTAATTCAACCATGGGATAAGTCGATGGTTTCTGAAGTAGAGAAAGCGATTCAAAAGGCAGACCTCGGCTTGTCTCCATCATCTGACGGTACGGTCATCCGTTTGGCGATTCCTGCATTGACGGAAGAACGTCGTAAAGAATTAGTTAAAGTCACGAAAAAATACGCAGAAGAAGCGAAGGTCGCTGTCCGTAACGTACGTCGTGATGCAAATGAAAACTTGAAGAAACTCGAGAAAGATGGCGAGTTAACAGAAGACGATCTCCGCGGATATGCAGATGACGTTCAAACGTTGACGGATTCGTATATCAAGAAGATTGATGAATCTGCAGCAATTAAAGAAAAAGAAATCATGGAAGTGTAATCACGGAAGTGGTATACCAAAAAGCTGTGTGGGGACCCTTTTTCTGAGAGGGTCCTTCTTTCATACAATCAGGAGGATAACAGAATGTTTAAATGGGTGAATCCTAAAACGAAAATCGAGGCGGAGTTAAGTGTTCCTGAGCACGTAGCCATCATCATGGATGGAAATGGGCGCTGGGCCAAAAAACGTGGTCTCCCTCGCATCATGGGTCACCGGGAAGGGATGAAGTCCATCCGGGAAGCGGTACGAACAGCGCAGGAACTCGGGATTCGGTCTCTGACGCTTTATGCGTTCTCTACAGAGAATTGGACTCGTCCGGAAGAGGAAGTCTCATTCTTGATGAAACTGCCGAAACAGTTTTTGGAGACCGATTTGAAAGAACTCCACGAACAGAATGTACGGGTGCTCGTTGCGGGAGATACGTCGAAACTCCCACGAGAGACACGAGAAGCCGTTAACGAGGCGAGAGAACGGACCGTTGCGAACACAGGGTTGAACCTTGTCTTCGCACTCAACTACGGGGGACGAGATGAGCTCGTTCAAGCGATGCGTAGCATTGCAGCAGACGTTCAGTCCGGTTTGGTTCAGGCAGACGATATCGATGATCGTATGATTGGTGAACGACTCATGACACACGTTCAAGATGTAGATCTCGTTATTCGGACGAGCGGTGAGCAACGACTCTCTAACTTTTTATTATGGCAAAGCGCGTATGCTGAACTTCATTTCACAGAAGTATTGTGGCCGGAATTTAAGCGTGAGCATTTTGTAGAAGCGATTGAATCATACAACGCGCGCACGCGACGTTTTGGTGGGGTGTAACATGAAGACACGTATTATTACAGGACTATGGGCAGGAGCCATCTTCATCACGGTGATTGCGCTTGGAGGCAATGCCTTCGTTTCATTGATGGGGATTCTGGCACTCATCGGATTGAGTGAATTCACGTTGATGCGACAGCATAAGCTGTTGGCGTTTCCGTTCTTAGTGACAGCGCTCCTCGTGGCGTTCCCGTTCCTCTTATTATTGCTTAAGACTCAAGTTGTCACGGATGAACTTCCGTTCTCGATTGAACAATGGCTCGTCTTAGGGCTCGTGTTGTTGCTGTTTTGGACAGTGGTCACGAAAAATCGGTTCACGTATGAAGACGCTAGTTTTTACTTCGTCTCAGCGGTCTATTTAGTCGTCGGTTTCTCTAGTTTTGCGTTAGTCCGGCTCTCTGAGGACGGTCTATCGAAAGTGCTGCTAATCTTGTTTATGATTTGGGCGACAGACTCGGGAGCGTATTTTACCGGAAAAGCATTCGGGAAAGCCAAGTTATGGCCATCGATTAGTCCGAATAAGACGATTGAAGGGGCGATTGGGGGCATTGTGTCTGCGATTGTACTCGGTATCATCTTTGTCTGGATTGATCCGATCTTGCCGATGATCGAGGTCGCCATTTTAGCGATTGTCGTAGCAGTAGTCGGACAGCTCGGGGATTTGGTGCAGTCTGCTTATAAGCGTCAGTACGGAGTCAAAGATTCAGGTCATCTGTTACCGGGACATGGTGGCATTTTAGACCGGTTTGATAGTATGATTGCGGTCTTTACCGTCATTTGGGTGTTTAATCTGCTTTAAAAAGGAGTGTCGAGATGAAGCGAATTAGCTTAATTGGGGGGACTGGTTCGATTGGCGTTCAAACTTGTGACGTCATCGAACAGCACCCTGACCTGTTTGAACTTGAGGCGTATGCGTTCGGAACGAACGTCGAGGTCGCCACGGAATGGATCAATCGACTTAGACCAAAATATGTGTCGGCAACGAGTATCGAAGTACTCGAACAGTTGAAGCCGCGTCTTACATATGAACCTCTCTACTTTATTGGACCGGAGGGGCTGAAGGAGTGTGCGACGGCAGAACGGGCTGACATCGTCGTGACGGCAGTCGTTGGAGCAGTTGGACTTGAACCGACGCTTGCGGCGATTCAAGCAGGGAAAGATATTGCACTCGCCAACAAGGAAACACTCGTTACCGCAGGACATCTTGTCAAAGCGGCCGTGAAAGAACATGGGGTCAACCTGTTGCCTGTCGACAGTGAACACTCCGCAATCTATCAATGTTTGAACGGGGAACGAAGAGAAGATGTATCCAAGATTATTCTAACGGCTTCAGGCGGTAGTTTCCGTGATCGTTCACGCGATGAGCTGGCTGATGTGACTGTTGAAGACGCACTGAATCATCCGAACTGGTCAATGGGAGCAAAAATCACCATCGATTCGGCGACGATGTTCAACAAAGGCTTGGAAGTCATCGAGGCACACTGGCTGTTCGATATCGATTATAATGATATTGAAGTCATCTTACATCGTGAATCGATTATTCATTCGATGGTCGAATTTAAAGATGCTGCCGTGATGGCCCAGCTCGGAAACCCGGATATGCGTGGTCCGATCCTTTATGCGCTATCGGGACCGAAGCGGCTTGAAATCGAGGGGAATAAGCGGTTAAACTTGAAGGAAATCGGAAAGCTGCATTTTGAAGAGACTGATTTCAATCGCTACCCGGCACTCCGATTAGCGTTCGAAGCAGGAAGAGCCGGTGGTTCCATGCCGACCGTCCTGAATGCAGCCAATGAAGTGGCAGTAGACCTATTCTTGAACGGTCAGATCACGTTTTTAGAGATTGAACGACTCGTCGAAGATGCGATGGCTCGACATGAGGTCATCGCCGAGCCGACGCTCGCGCAAATTCTAGAAGTTGACCGAGCAGTACGTCAACAGATTCAGCAAGGAATTGAAGGTGGGGAATAAATCATGACGACTTTTATCGCCATCGTTTTGATGTTTGGCGTTCTCATTTCGGTACACGAATGGGGACACCTCGTCATGGCGAAACGGGCAGGCATTCTCTGTCACGAGTTTGCAATCGGATTCGGTCCAAAAATTGTTTCATTCCGTAAAAATGAAACGCTCTATACCATTCGTCTTTTACCAATCGGTGGCTACGTCAAAATGGCCGGAGAAGATTTTGAACCGATTGAAGTCCGTGCGGGTCAGCATGTCGGACTCCGGCTCACCGAACAGGGGACGGTCGATCGCGTCTACTTCCAACCGGACACGGCTATAGATGTCCATGTCGTCGGAACCGTCGATAAGTTCGATTCGACACATGAGTTGAAAGTACAACTTCTCATCGATGAGGAAGTGCGTGTCTATTCATTAGAGCGAGATACACTCCTTGTCGACCAAGGGATGGAAATTCAAATCGCACCGTATGATCGAACATTTGGAGCCCAGTCGGTTTGGAAACGTGTCTTGGCCATCGCAGCCGGTCCGGCGATGAACTTCGTCTTGGCGTTCATCTTGCTCATTATTGTGGGGCTCGTTCAAGGAACCCCAACGAACGATGGTCAAATCGGTACGGTTCAACCGGATTCAGCCGCTGATGAGGCTGGTTTGATGAGCGGGGATGAAATCGTATCGATTGAAGGTGAGCCGATTACCGATTGGCTCGACTTACGATCTGCTTTAGAAGACCGGGCGGACACCCCTACGGAAGTCACATATGTCCGTGATGGGGAGGAAGCAACTGTCACCCTCACACCACAAGCAGTCGAACAAAACGGAGAGACGGTCGGAATCCTTGGTGTCACGAACGCACTCGAGCGATCACCGGTCAAAGCCGTGACGACGGGAGCGGAAACGACATGGACGATGTCGACGCTCATCTTCTCTGCGGTCGGTGATTTGGTGACAGGACAAGTCGGTGTCGATCAACTAGCAGGTCCGGTCGGGATTGTACGGATGACAGATGAAGTAGCGGCGAGCGGTTTGATCATGCTGTTGAACTGGACAGCGCTTCTCTCCGTCAACCTTGCTATCTTCAACTTGCTCCCATTGCCAGCGTTAGACGGAGGACGTTTGATTTTCCTCTTGTTCGAAGCGGTACGCGGACGTCCAATCGATCCGAAAAAAGAAGGATTCGTCCACTTTATCGGATTCGCACTCTTGATGATTTTAATGTTGATTGTCACTTGGAACGACATTCAATCATTCTTTAAATAAGCTGTTTGTAGAGAAGGGAAACGTTGAACTGTATGAAACAATCTAGATTGCTCATGCCTACATTGAGAGAAGTTCCGGCTGACGCGGAAGCGGTCAGCCATCAACTCCTCGTCCGTGGAGGATTCATCCGTCAAAATGCGGCAGGAATTTATTCTTATCTTCCACTCGGACATAAGGTGTTACACAACATCCAAACAATCATCCGTGAAGAGATGAATCGTGCCGGTGCACAAGAGTTATTGATGCCTGCCATTCAACCGGCAGAACTTTGGGAAGAGACAGGACGTTGGGGCATTTACGGTCCTGAGTTGATGCGCTTGACGGACCGTCATGACCGTCGTTTCGCACTCGGTGCGACACACGAAGAATTGATCACATCAATCGTCCGAGACGAGCTCAACTCGTATAAAAAACTTCCGATGAACTTGTACCAGATTCAAACGAAGTATCGTGATGAGCGTCGTCCACGTTTCGGGTTGCTCCGCGGACGTGAGTTCTTGATGAAAGACGCCTACTCATTCCACGCGACACAAGAAGACTTAGATGAAGAATATACAAACATGTATAATGCGTACTCACGCATCTTCGACCGCACAGGACTGAAGTATCGTCCGGTCGTCGCGGACTCTGGGGCAATCGGCGGGAAAGATACGCATGAATTCCAAGCGCTTGCGGATATCGGGGAAGACACGATTGTCTACACCGATACGTCGAACTATGCGGCGAACATCGAGATGGCCGAAACGCTCGACCGTTATGAGATGCAGCAAGCTGACGTTCGTCCACTCGAAAAAGTGGACACGGAAGAGAATCGTACGATTGAAGATGTGGCGGCATTCTTGAACGTGGATCCGAAGACGACAATCAAATCTGTCTTGTTCAACGTGGATGGCGAAACCGTCATGGCAATCGTTCGTGGCGACCACGAAGCGAATGAAGTCAAAGTGAAGAACGCACTCGGTGGACTCGACATTCAACTTGAAGAAGAAGCGAAAATCGTTGAGTTGTTTAACTGTGCGCCAGGTACACTCGGACCGATTAACGCTCCGGTCAAAGTCGTTGCCGACTATGCGGTCAAGTACTTAGTGGATGCAGTCTGTGGTGCCAACGAGGCGAACACACACTACACGGGTGTAAACGCTGCGCGCGACCTTGCCGAAATGACATACCACGATTTACGTTTCGTTGTCGAAGGCGATTTGGCACCGGATGAGTCCGGTCCGGTTCGTTTTGCTCGTGGGATTGAAGTGGGACAAGTATTTAAACTCGGGACACGATATTCAGAAGCGATGGGTGCGACGTTCCTCAACGAAGAGGGTCGTGCCGAACCACTCATCATGGGTTGCTACGGCATTGGGGTGTCACGCACACTTTCAGCCATCGTCGAACAACATCACGACGACCGTGGAATCGTTTGGCCGCGTAACGTGGCGCCGTTCGATCTCCATTTGATTGCAATCAATGCAAAAGATGAGACGCAAGTCGAGTTGGCGAACCGTCTTTATGAAGAGCTCGGTCAAACATACGATGTCTTGTTCGACGACCGAAAAGAACGCGCGGGCGTCAAGTTTGCAGATGCAGATTTGATTGGACTTCCGATTCGCGTGAACGTCGGGAAAAAAGCCGGCGAAGGCATCGTTGAAGTGAAAGTACGTGCAATAGGTGAAGTGATTGAAACATCAATCGATGAATTGAAAGAAGTCATCGCTTCAAAATTTAGCGAAGTTCATTAATGGATGAAGGTGACAGCGGAAGCGGTCACCTTCATTTGTCGAATTGGCATAAAGGGGGAAAGACGGACCCGTGGAAGCAAATCAAAAGATGCAATTATTATTAAGTGACCTTGGGATCACGACCGAGACGGACCTGTTTGATCAGGCCGAACTCTCACGGCTCGTCGTCAACAAGAAGCGACGGACGTGGACGTTTTATTTTTCATTTCCAAAAGTATTGCCATACGACGTGCATCAATTGTTCATGAGTCGATTAGAAAGCCGTTATGCGACGTTCGCGGATGAGGTGTACGCTCGGTTCTCGACAACAGCTGGTGGAAGTGAGCAAGACTATATCGACTATTGGCCGCGAATCGTCAGCGAGTTGAGCCAAGTTTCTGGTGCGATGCGCAGTTATTTCGGTTCCGTTTCGCCACGATTCGAGCAGAACAAACTCATGATCCCGGTGCGTTCCGCACCTGAGGCGAGTTATGTGGACAAAGAGCTCTGCCAAGAAGTGCAGGCGCTCTATAGTGCCTATGGGTTCACGAAAAAACCGTGTCAGGCTCAATTTTCGGAAGACGCTGAGGCGAATCAGGCCCTTCGCGAACAGGTCGTTCAAGAAGACATCGAACAAGCGAAAATGGCACTGGCTGCTCAATTCGCCAAGGCAACAGAAACGAATGACGAACCGATCACAGAAATCCGGATGGGTGCGCTCATTAAAGATGAGATCGTCCCAATCAAGACGATTATCGAGGAAGAACGACGTGTCGCGATTCGTGGACTCGTCTTCTCGGCAGAACGGAAAGAATTGAAGAGTGGGAAGAAACTGTTCACGTTCAAGATGACGGATTACACCGACTCATTGATTGTGAAAGTATTTGCCCGCGATGACGATGACGACCGTATGCTCAGTGCCGTCAAAAAAGGCATGTGGATTCAAACAGCTGGGCGGGTCGAAGATGATTCGTTCATGCGCGAACTATGTATGATGGCATCTCAACTTCAAGAAGTGAAGGTCGAACCGCCACGTGACGAATGGGAAGGCGAGAAGCGTGTCGAACTTCACGCGCACACACAGATGAGCCAAATGGATGCCGTCACAAACGTCTCGGCGCTCGTCGCCCGTGCTGCGAAATGGGGACATCGTGCCATTGCCATCACCGACCATGCCGGAGTCCAGGCGTTCCCAGAAGCGTATTATGCCGGGAAGAAGAACGACATTAAAGTGTTATACGGAGTTGAGGCGAACGTCGTCAACGATGGTGTCCCCGTCGCCTATCATGCGACCGATGTGGCATTGGAAGATGCGACATACGTCGTCTTCGACGTCGAGACGACGGGACTTTCTGCCGTCTACAATAAAATCATCGAACTTGCCGGGGTTAAAATCAAGGACGGGGAAATCATTGACCGGTTTGAGGCGTTCGCAGACCCGAAACATGCATTGTCAGCGACCACGATTGAATTGACAGGGATCACGGATGACATGGTCCAAGGTCAACCGGACCCGGAAGTGATCACGAAACAGTTCGTCGATTGGTGTGGCGACAGCATTCTCGTCGCCCATAACGCGTCATTCGATATGGGCTTCCTTGAGGCGACTCTTCGTAGCGGAGGACATGAACCAGATGATTATCCGGTCATCGATACGCTCGAACTTGCTCGAACGTTGATGCCGACGTTGAAGAATCATCGACTCAATACACTTGCGAAGCGATTCGATATCGAACTGACACAACATCACCGTGCCATTTATGATGCGGAAGCAACAGCATATTTGCTCATGAAGCTACTCGATCTCGCTAAGCAGATGTTCGAGATGACGACACATCGCTCGTTGAACGCGAAAGTCGGGAGTGACGTATCGAAGATTCGTCCGTTTCATGCGACTATCTACGCTAAAAATAAAAAGCCAGGACTTCGTCATTTATATGAGCTCATCTCCTTATCTCACATCGATTACTTGTATCGGATGGCACGCATGCCACGTTCCGAGCTCGTGAAGCGACGGGAAGGACTGTTGATTGGTTCGGCTTGCGATAACGGGGAGATTTTTGACGCCGCCTTGAACAAGTCGGATGATGAACTCGAGAAGATAATGTCGTTTTACGACTTTATCGAGATTCATCCGCCGGCACTCTACCATCATTTAATTGATAAAGAGATTGTGGCGAATGAGTTAGAACTCCGCGAAATCATTAAGCGTATCATTCGCGTCGCCGAGAAGGCCGAGTTACCGGTTTGTGCGACAGGGAATGTGCACTATCTAGATCGGTCCGACCGGTCTTATCGCGAAATTTTGATTCGTACTCAAGGTGGGGCGAACTTTATCAATATGCGTAAAGAATTACCGCATGCGC
Organism: Exiguobacterium sp. s140; assembly: GCF_018617035.1. GTDB lineage: Bacteria > Bacillota > Bacilli > Exiguobacteriales > Exiguobacteriaceae > Exiguobacterium > Exiguobacterium profundum. The sequence goes on along the minus strand of NZ_JACSJK010000001.1, from coordinate 1,009,352 downwards.
ACTTTCGGACGACGAAAGAAATGATGGAAGAGTTCAAGTTTTTAGGTGACGATTTAGCGCGTGAAATCGTCATCACGAATCCGAATGCGATTGCCGACCAGATTGAGTCGATTCAAATCATCCCGGATGATTTGTATACGCCGAAAATTGAAGGTGCGGATGATGAGGTTCGGAATATGAGCTACGACATGGCTCGCTCCATCTACGGGGACGAGCTGCCTGAGATCGTGGAGGCGCGTCTTGAGAAAGAGCTCAAGTCGATTATCGGTCACGGGTTCGCCGTCATTTACTTGATTTCGCATAAACTCGTTAAAAAATCACTCGATGATGGGTATCTGGTCGGGTCGCGTGGGTCGGTCGGTTCGAGTCTCGTCGCAACGATGACGGAGATCACCGAAGTCAACCCGCTACCACCTCACTACGTCTGTCCGAACTGTCAGCACTCACATTTCTTCAACGACGGGTCGGTCGGGTCGGGATATGACTTACCGGACAAGGAGTGTCCGGAGTGCGGCACGTGGTACAAAAAAGACGGTCATGACATTCCGTTCGAGACGTTCCTCGGTTTCAAAGGGGACAAAGTACCAGATATCGACTTGAACTTCTCAGGTGAATATCAACCGCATGCCCACGCCTATACAAAAGTGCTGTTCGGAGAAGAGTATGTGTATCGTGCCGGGACAATCGGAACGATTGCCGACAAGACGGCTTATGGATACGTGAAAGGCTATGCGACCGAGAACGATAAGATTTACCGGAACGCCGAGGTGGACCGTCTCGTGTCCGGGGTCACCGGGGTGAAACGGACGACAGGGCAACACCCAGGGGGGATCATCGTCGTACCGGACTACATGGACATCGCGGATATCTCCCCGATTCAATATCCGGCGGATGACAATTCTTCTGAGTGGAAGACGACTCACTTTGACTTCCACTCCATCCATGACAACTTATTGAAACTCGATATTCTCGGGCATGATGACCCGACCGTCATCCGGATGTTACAGGACTTGTCTGGTATCGATCCGAAGACGATTCCGACGGATGATCCGACTGTCATGAAGATTTTTTCTTCACCAGAAGTGCTTGGGGTGACACCGGAACAGATTGAATCGAAAACCGGGACGCTCGGGATTCCAGAATTCGGGACGAAGTTCGTCCGTCAGATGCTTGAAGAGACAAAACCGTCAACGTTCTCGGAACTCGTTCAAATCTCTGGTCTATCTCACGGAACAGACGTCTGGCTCGGGAACGCGAACGAATTGATTTATAACGGGACGTGCGAACTGAAAGATGTCATCGGTTGTCGAGACGACATCATGGTCTATCTGATTTATGCAGGCCTCGAACCATCATTCGCCTTTAAAATCATGGAGTCCGTCCGGAAAGGGAAAGGACTCACGGAAGAGATGGAATCCGAGATGCGGGAGAATGACGTGCCGGAATGGTATATCTCGTCTTGTAAGAAAATCAAGTACATGTTCCCGAAAGCGCACGCGACTGCCTACGTCTTGATGGCGGTTCGGATTGCATACTTCAAAGTGCATCATCCGATTCTGTACTACGCGACGTACTTTACCGTTCGGGCGGGAGATTTTGACTTGTCCGCAATGATTAAAGGTCCTCAGGCCGTACGGAAGGCGATGTCGGATATCCGAGAAAAAGGGTTCGATGCGACGGCGAAGGATAAAGGACTGCACACGGTCCTTGAACTGGCACTCGAAATGCTCGAGCGGGGTATGAAGTTCCAAAACATCGACTTGTATCGGTCGAGCGCGACAGAGTTCTTGATTGAAGACAATACGCTGATTCCACCGTTCAATGCGGTCGATGGCCTTGGAACGAATGCGGCGAAAGCAATCGTCGAAGCGAGAGAAGAAGGACAGTTCCTTTCGAAAGAAGATTTGCGGAAACGTGCGAAACTTTCGAAAACGGTCATCGAGACACTCGATACGATGAAATGTCTCGAAGGTCTGCCTGATGAGAACCAACTCTCATTCTTTGATTTTGGGGTGTAAGTTGCGATTTATCGGGAAAATATGATATATTGGTATCGAACAAAGTTGGATACTACGACGGAAAGGAGTAGGGAACCCTACTCCTTTCTTGTATGTAAAAGCCAGAAGGAGGGATGAGAGTGTCCAAAATAACAGAAGTCGTTGAATCGATTGCGTTGCTGATCGTAGAACGGGAAAACATGGAATTGGTCGATGTGGAATTCGTTAAGGAAGGTCCAGACTGGTTCTTGCGCGTCTATATCGATAAGCCGGGGGGCGTCGATTTGGACGATTGCGTCAATATCAATGAACAGCTCTCGGAAAAACTAAACGAAACCGATCCGATTGAACAGGCTTATTATCTTGATGTCTCGAGTCCTGGTGCGGAGCGTCCGCTGAAAAAGCCGAGCGATTTTGAACGTGCGGTAGGCAAAAATGTCTACATGAAAACGTTCGCTCCGATCGATGGTGCCAAAGAGTTTGAAGGAATTTTGACGGCATATGATGGGGAAACGGTCGTGATCGAGACACGCATCAAGACAAGAAAAAAAACGGTATCGCTACCGGTAGACAAAATTGCACAAGCCCGCTTAGCGGTCACGTTTAGTTAAGGAGAGGGAAGAAGATGGGTCCACAATTACTCACTACAATCGATCAGATTGCCAAAGAAAAAGGAATCGACAAAAACATCATTATCGATGCACTCGAACAAGCGCTTATTTCTGCGTATCGTCGCAACGTGGCGAACCCGAACGAGCACGTGAAAGTCGAGTTTGATCAGGTGACGGGGGATATCCGTGTCTATGCACTTTTAGAAGTCGTAGAGCGCCTCACGCAACCGGACCAACAGCTCTCACTTGAAGAAGCACATGAAATCGATCCGAACTATGAGCTCGGTGATTTCCATAAAGAAGAAGTCACTCCGAGTGATTTCGGACGCGTCGCGGCGATGACAGCTAAACAAGTCGTCACACAGAAAATGCGTGAAGCGGAGCGCGAGCGCATCTACAACCACTTCGCTGACAAAGAAGATGAAATCATGACAGGAATCGTGGAGCGTTTCGACCCACGCAACCTGTATATCGGTCTCGAGAACAACATCGAAGCCGTATTGACACCAAATGAACAGATGCCGAACGAGTCATACCAAATCCATGACCGTATCAAAGTATACGTGACAAAAGTAGATTCAACGACAAAAGGTTCAGGTGCTGCGATTCAAGTTTCGCGTACGCATCCGGGACTTTTGCGCCGTTTGTTCGAACTCGAAGTTCCTGAGATTTCAAATGGGACAGTCGACGTGATGTCAGTATCGCGTGAAGCGGGTGACCGTTCGAAAATCGCTGTACACTCTGATATCGTCGACCCGGTCGGCGCATGCGTCGGACCGAAAGGACAACGTGTTCAAACGATTGTCGACGAATTGAACGGCGAGAAAATTGATATCGTCCGCTGGTCTGAAGACCCGAAAGAGTTCGTTCGTAACGCACTCAGCCCGGCTCAGGTCGTTGCGGTATATGTCAACGAGCCAGCAAAATCGACGACAGTCGTCGTACCGGACTATCAATTGTCACTCGCAATCGGGAAACGTGGTCAAAACGCCCGTCTCGCTGCGAAATTGACAGGATGGAAAATCGACATCAAGAGTGAAACGGATGCCGAAGCACTTGATTTGTTCGATACGTTCGCTGAAAAAGTTGAATCAGAACCAGAAATTGTTCAAAATGAAGTAGAACAAGACTTATCAGATGCTACAGTTGAAACGACTGCGGTGAAAGAAGAGGAATGACCATGAAGCAAAAGAAACTTCCTTTGCGTAAGTGTGTGGTCACACAGGAAATGCTCCCGAAAAAAGAATTGATTCGTGTCGTTCGGACGCCTGAAGGTGACGTGGTCATCGATCAGACGGGTAAAGTGAACGGTCGTGGTGCTTACTTATCAAAAGATATCGAAGTCGTTCGTCAAGCAGAGAAAAAACGGACGCTCGACCATCACTTGAAAGTAAAGACGAGCGACGACTTGTATGAACAGTTGAAAGCTGTCGCAGGTGGCGAATCATGAGCCAGTGGGAATCATTGTTAGGCCTTGCTGCTCGAGCGAGGAAAGTAACGATGGGAGAAGAGTTTGTATTAAAGGATGTACGAGCAGGTCGTGCCAAGCTCGTCATTCTAGCCGGAGATGCAGGTGCCTCGACGAAAAAACGAGTCACTGACAAATGTGCGTCTTATCAAGTGCCATTGATTGAAGTGAGCGATCGCTATACAATCGGTGCCGCACTCGGTAAAGACATGCGTGTCGTCGTATCGGTGACAGAATCCGGATTTGCGAACAAGCTTAAGCAACTTCTCTCTTAACTATTAACGGAGGTGGATGCTTTGGGAAAACGCGTCTATGAATTTGCAAAAGAACAGAATGTAACGAGTAAACAAGTCATTACTCAATTAGAAAAATTGAACAAACCGGTGAAAAACCATATGGCCGTCCTCGATGAGGAAACGGTAAAACAATTGGACCGTGTGTTCAATCCTGAAAAATATCGTGCTGAAAAACAAGCGGAAGCGAAAGCGACGTCAACATCGAATGAGCCGAAGCAAGAGAAAAAAGAAGCACAAGCGTCACGTCCACAAGCGGGACAACAAAACCGTGGCGGTCAAAACAATCGCGGTGGACAAAACAATCGCGGTGGACAAAATCGTAACGATAACCGAAACAACGACCCACGCAATAAAAAACGTGGAAAAGGGAAAGGCAAAGGCAAGCCGGTAAAAGCAGCTGTGCCACAAGAAGCCGATCCAAACTCGAAGACAAGTCAGCGTAAAGCAGCACGTCTCGCGCAAGAGGCAGAGATGGGCAACGTCATCAAGTATGACGATGTACTGAGCGTGTCTGACCTTGCTTCAAAAATGAATAAAAAGCCAAATGAAATCATCATGAAGTTGATGGGTCTCGGTGTCATGGCAACCATCAACCAAACGCTTGATGATGAAACGGTTGAATTACTCGCTGCAGAATTCGGCTTTGAGGTTGAAAAAGAAGTTGTTGTCGATGAGACAGACTTTGAAACAGTTGAGATCGACTTCTCACAATATGACCTTGAAGAACGTCCAGCTGTCGTTACCATCATGGGTCACGTCGACCACGGGAAAACGACACTTCTTGACTCGATTCGTAACACGAAAGTCGTCGCAGGAGAAGCGGGCGGAATCACGCAGCACATCGGTGCTTACCAAGTTGAAGTCAACGATAAGAAAATCACATTCCTCGATACACCAGGTCACGCAGCCTTCACAACGATGCGCGCCCGCGGTGCCGAAGTGACAGATATCGCAATCATCGTCGTTGCGGCTGACGATGGCGTCATGCCACAAACAGAGGAAGCAATCTCGCACGCCAAGGCAGCGAACGTTCCAATCATCGTGGCAGTCAACAAAATGGACAAAGAAGGGGCAAACCCTGACCGTGTCAAACAAGAGTTGACAGAGTTCGGTCTCATCCCTGAAGAGTGGGGCGGCGAAACAATCTTCGTTCCGATTTCTGCTATTAAAGGCGAAGGGATCGATGAATTGCTCGAGATGATTCTCCTCGTATCTGAAGTCGAAGAATATAAATCGACACCAGACATGCCAGCTCGTGGTTCAGTCATCGAGGCGAAACTCGACAAAGGACGTGGACCGGTCGCGACACTTCTCGTTCAACACGGTACACTTCGAATCGGAGACTCAATCGTCGTCGGTAGCACATTCGGTCGTGTCCGTGCGATGGTCAACGATATCGGTCGCCGTGTGAAACAAGTCGGACCATCTACACCGATTGAAATCACTGGTTTGAACGACGTTCCACAAGCGGGTGACCAGTTCATCGTCTTCGAAGATGAGAAGAAAGCACGTGCAATCGGGGAAAAACGTTACCAACGTTACCTTGAGTCACAGCGTCGTGAGTCGGCGAAAGTAAGTCTTGATGATTTGTTCAGCCGCATTCAAGAAGGTGAAGTGAAAGACTTGAACGTCATCATCAAAGCAGACGTTCAAGGGTCAGCCGAAGCATTGGCTGGTTCACTCCGCAAGATTGATGTCGAAGGCGTCAAAGTTAACATCGTTCACCAAGGTGTCGGTGCAATCACGGAAGGTGATGTCATCCTCGCTTCAGCTGCGAATGCTGTCATCATCGGATTCAACGTCCGTCCTGATGGAAACGCACGTTCGATGGCGGAACAAGAGAACGTTGAAATGCGTCTCCACCGCATCATCTACAACGCAATCGAAGAAATCGAGAGCGCGATGAAAGGGATGCTTGACCCAGAGTTCGTGGAAGAAATCACAGGTCAAGTCGAAGTCCGTGACGTCTTCAAAGTTTCGAAAGTCGGTGCGATTGCAGGTTGTTATGTGACAGAAGGTAAAATCACACGTGACGCCGGTGTCCGTGTCATTCGTAACGGAATCGTGATTTACGAAGGTAAACTCGATACGCTTCGTCGTTTCAAAGATGACGTGAAAGAAGTGGCGACTGGTTATGAGTGTGGGATTAAAGTAGAGAAATTTGATGACATCAAAGTAGACGATGTCATTGAAGCGTTCGTCATGAAAGAAGTCGAACGTAAATAATGTGAGGAGGGATCACGTATGAAAATTCGTGCCCAACGTGTTGCCGAGCAAATGCGTAAAGAAATAACAGATGTCTTGTTACGGGAAGTCAGTGACCCGCGTACAAAAAACGCTACGATTACGAGCGTTGATGTGACAGGTGACTTACAACAAGCAACAGTCTATTATACGGTGCTTGGTGATGAGGAAGATGTGAAAGCAGAAACGCAAGCTGGTCTCGATAAGGCGAAAGGGTTTATCCGTCGCGAAATCGGGAATCGCATCCGTCTTCGTAAAACACCAGAGATCTCGTTTGAATATGATTCTTCAGTCGCATATGGTAGCCATATCGATTCGTTGATTCGTGATTTGAACAAAGATTAATAATTTGAAAGGGGAGACGTCGTTCTCCCTTTTTTATATGGAGGGATGAAATTGGAACCGAACGGAGTGCTCGTACTCGATAAAGATGCTGGCATGACGAGTCATGACTGCGTATTTAAATTACGAAAATTGTTCCAGACGAAAAAGGTCGGTCACACAGGTACGCTTGACCCGGAAGTGACAGGCGTATTGCCCATCTGTTTAGGGCGCGCCACAAAGTTATCGCGTTTTATCACAGATGAAGGGAAGCGTTACGTGGCCGAGGTGACGATTGGTACCGCCACGATGACCGAGGACGCGCATGGCGAGGTCGTCACGCAGAAGTCAGTCACACCGAACGATTTGGATGCAACCCAGATTGACGAGGCGATGCGCCAATTGACAGGGAGGATTGAACAAATCCCGCCGTACTACTCGGCGGTCAAAGTAAACGGGAAAAAGTTGTACGAGTATGCTCGGAAAGGGCAGACCGTCGAACGACCTCGGCGGACGGTCGAGATTCTTCGTCTGGAGCGGACGAGTGAATTGATATTCGAAGCGGACGTCTGTCGATTCCGAATGGAAATCGACTGTGGGAAAGGGACGTATATTCGAACGCTCGCCGTTCAGATTGGGGAGAAACTCGGTTACCCTGCCCATATGAGCGAACTCAGACGGACGAGCTCAGGAACGTTTGATGAAGCGACCGCGGTAACACTCGGAACGCTTCAAACACTTGAAACGGTCGAGGAGCGAATGGCGTATGTCATTCCTCTCGAAGATGTGATCAAACGCTGGCCAATGATCACCATTCCAAAGAATCGGGAACGCTATATTCGCAACGGCGGGAAACTGAACGGCGTTTCGCTCGAATTTGAGTTATTTACTGTCTATAATGAAGAAGGAATCCCTCTTGCTTTATATCGAAGACAAGAAGGAACGACAGACGCTACAGTCGAGGTCATGTTGGCTATCGACTAAGGGGGAATTTGACAGTATGGAAACAAGACATCTCACTTATCCAGAAACACCCGACGTGTATCCGTCCATTATGGTACTCGGTTTCTTCGACGGTGTTCATAAAGGGCATCAAGCTGTAATCAATCATGCCAAACGGGTGGCAGCGGAGCACAACCTACCGGTGACGGTCGTCACGTTCGATCCTCATCCGAAACAAGTACTCTCCAATAAACCGGATGCGGTCCGCTATATTACACCGCTGTCCCGGAAACTGAAGCGCATCGAAGCGCTCGGGGTAGAGCGTTGCCTCGTCTTGACATTCACAAAAGAATTGGCCAATTTGTCCCCGCAACAGTTTGTCGATGATTATTTGATCGGTGCCGGAGCCGTGCACGTGACAGCTGGTTTTGATTACTCTTATGGAAAGTTTGGAGAAGGGACGATGGAGACACTTCCATACCATGCGCGTGACCAATTCACGACGTCTGTCGTCACAGAGCAGACGATGGATGGGGAAAAAGTGTCATCTACCCGCATCCGTAAACTCTTGGCAGAGGGACAGGTCGATGCCGCACATGAACTCCTCGGTACGCCATACGTGATCTGTGGCGAAGTCATTCACGGTGATGCGAGAGGGCGTACCATCGGTTTCCCGACTGCGAACGTGTTGATGGACGCTTCGTACGTCATGCCACGATTGGGCGTATACGCGACTCGAGTCACGCTACCGGACGGACGGATGTTCCACGCGATGACGAATGTTGGACGTCGTCCGACTTTTTATGAGACGGGATCGGTCTCTGTTGAGAGCCATCTCTTCGACTTCTCCGAGGATTTATATGGACAAGTCATCGAAATCGAGTGGATCCAATATATTCGGAATGAACGCGCGTTCGATGGGTTGGATGCATTGGTCGCTCAACTAAAAGAAGATGAGGTGGCAGCTCGTTCAATCCTATCTTGACTTTCAAGAGCGGGTACGCTATCCTTGTCAAGTACGCAAAGTACACCGCTTCGCTTGGCTGGTCGATTCACCAACGCCGGCTCGGCAACGCGGCAATTTTTCATTAAATGGAGGTGGAGAGGCAATGGCACTCTCAAAAGAACGTAAAAACGAAATTATCGCGGAATACGCGACAAAACAAGGTGACACAGGTTCACCAGAAGTACAAGTGGCTGTGTTGACTGAACAAATCAACACATTGAACGACCACCTTCGTACACACAAGAAAGACCACCACTCACGTCGCGGTCTCTTGAAAATGGTTGGACGTCGTCGTAACTTGCTTACGTACCTTCGTAACAAGGACGTTACACGTTACCGTGAATTGATTCAACGCCTCGGTCTCCGTCGTTAATCGATCGAGACTGTTTAACGGGCTGGGACAACGTCCTAGTCCGTTTCTTCTTTTTTAAGGAAAATGATTAGACATTCGTTGGAATGAGTTACATAATAAACTAGATAAGGTTTGAGAGGAGAATGTACATGTTAGGTACGAAACAAGTATTCTCTACAGAGTGGGGCGGACGCCCATTGTCTGTAGAGGTCGGCCAACTTGCGAAGCAAGCAAACGGTTCGGCACTCGTGCGTTATGGAGATACGGTTGTCCTTGCGACAGTGACGGCTTCAAAAGCACCAAAAGATTTAGACTTCTTCCCGTTGACGGTCAACTATGAGGAGAAACTTTACTCGGTCGGTAAAATTCCAGGTGGTTTCCTTCGTCGTGAAGGTCGCCCGGGTGAAAACGCGATTTTGACATCACGTCTCATCGACCGCCCGATTCGTCCACTCTTCCCAGACGGATTCCGTCATGATATTCAAGTCATGATTTACGTCATGTCAAACGACCCAGATTGCTCGGCTGAAATGGCAGGTATGCTCGGAACGTCGATCGCGCTCTCGATTTCTGACGTACCGTTTGACGGTCCAATCGCTGGCGTGACAGTCGGCCGTGTGGACGGCGAATTCGTCATCAACCCGACGACGGCTCAGTTGGAGAAAACGGACCTTGAACTTCAAGTTGCAGGGACATCGACAGCCATCAACATGGTTGAAGCAGGTGCGAACGAAGTACCTGAGGACGTCATGCTCGAGTCGATCTTGTTTGGACATGAAGAAATCAAGCGTTTGATTGCATTCCAACAAGAAATCGTAGAAGCTGTCGGAAAACCTAAATTCGAATACACGGTCTCGAAATACGATGAGGCACTTACTGCTGAACTCGAAGCAGCCCGTCCTGAAATCGTAGAAGCGGTTCAAGTGGAAGAGAAACACGCTCGTGACGAAGCCATCAACGAAGTGATTGCGAAGTATGTCGCGATGTATGAAGCGCGTCTTGCGGATGACCCTTCAAAACTCGGCGAAGTTTCAGGCATCTTGAACAAGTTCGTCAAAGATGAAGTCCGTCGCTTGATCACGGTCGAAAAAGTCCGCCCAGACGGACGTCGTCCAGACGTGATTCGCCCGCTCGCATCAGAAGTCGGATTACTCCCACGTGCACACGGTGTCGGTCTCTTCACACGAGGTCAAACACAAGTCATGTCTGTTGCGACACTCGGTGTCATCGGAGACGCACAAATCATCGATGGAATCGGTCTTGAAGAGAACAAGCGCTTTATGCACCACTATAACTTCCCGCCGTTCTCAGTCGGTGAAGCTCGTCCGGTCCGTGCGCCAGGTCGTCGTGAGATCGGTCACGGAGCACTCGGTGAGCGTGCGCTTCTTCCAATTATTCCGAAAGAAGCAGACTTCCCATACACGATTCGTCTCGTTTCGGAAGTACTCGAATCAAACGGTTCAAGTTCACAAGCTTCGATTTGTGGGTCGACACTCGCATTGATGGATGCAGGTGTGCCAATCAAAGCGCCAGTCGCCGGGATTGCCATGGGTCTTATCATGGAAGGTGAACACTACACGGTCTTGACAGATATTCAAGGACTTGAAGACCACCTTGGGGATATGGACTTCAAAGTAGCTGGAACGAAAGACGGGATCACTGCCCTTCAAATGGATATCAAGATTGCCGGAATCACGCGTGAAATTTTAGAAGAAGCGCTTGAACAGGCACGTGTCGGTCGTTTACACATCCTTGATCACATGCTTGAGACGTTAGATACTCCACGTACTCAATTGTCGAAATATGCACCGAAGATTGTGACGATGACAATCAATCCGGATAAGATTCGCGACGTCATCGGACCAGGCGGTAAGATGATCAACAGCATCATCGACCAAACGGGCGTCAAAATCGACATCGAACAAGACGGTACGGTCTTCATCGCCTCGACGGACCAAGAAGGAATCGATCTTGCCATGTCAATGATTGGTGACATCGTCCGTGAAGTCGTCGTCGGTGAAGTATACGATGCTACCGTACGTCGCATCGAAAAATTCGGCGCGTTCGTCGAGTTGTTCAAAGGGAAAGATGCGCTCGTACACGTATCCGAATTCAGCCTTGAGCGTGTCGCGAACGTCGAGGATGTTGTGAAGCTTGGCGATTCGATTCAAGTCAAAGTCACTGAAATCGATGACAAAGGTCGTGTCAACGCATCACGAAAAGCGCTCATCTTAGAAGGATTGTCTCCTGAAGAGCGTGAGGCATACGAAGCGAAACGGAAGGCAGCACGTGAAAGCCGCCCACCTCGCGATAGCCGTCCGCCACGTCGTGACGGGGACCGTCGTCCACCGCGCTCGACAAATTAATTATTCTGGCCATCGTCTTGGTGCGATGGCCTTTTTCATAGGAGTGAGAATATGGAATGGATGACATTAGAGAACGGTATCCGAATCATCATCGAACCAATCGAAGGTTCGCTTAGCACCTCGACCGGGGTATTCATTAAAGCAGGGACACGTACAGAGACGTTTGAGAACATCGGCATCAGTCATTTGATTGAACATATGCTGTTCAAAGGGACAGCATCGAAAAGCGCGAAAGAGATTGCTTCCTTTTTCGATGAGCTCGGTGGAAGCGTCAACGCCTTCACCTCGAAAGACCATACATGCTTTTATGTGAAGACGCTCGATGAACACGCGGTCATGGCGCTCGACGTCCTGACAGACATGCTGTTTGAGTCAGTAATCGATATGCAGGAGTTGGAGAAAGAAAAGCGTGTCGTTGTGGAAGAGATTAAAATGTATGAGGACACGCCGGAAGATCTCGTTCACGAACTATTGGCCATGGCGGCGTATCGAGACGATATACTTGCCCAACCGATTTTAGGGACGGAGGAGAGTGTCAATCGATTGACGCGGGACCAGCTCGTCGAATACTTACAGGAACAGTATACGGCCGAGCAGATTGTCGTCTCGATCGCAGGTCATGTTTCTGAAGAATTGATCGAGGCGGTAAAACGTAGGTTTGCCCACATCCCTTCTAGGGAATCGTCGAAAGAAATCAATCAACCGGAACTGTTCCATGACACATTGACGAAACATAAGGAAACGGAGCAAGCCCACCTCTGTTGGAACTACGAAGCGATTCCGGCGACGGACGATCGATTGCCTCATTTGGCATTGATGAACAACGCAATCGGCGCGACGATGTCTTCGCGTTTGTTCCAGTCCATCCGTGAAGAAGAGGGCTTGGCTTATTCCATTTACTCCTATTACACGACGTTTTCCGATCACGGTACGTTTACCATATACGTCGGTACGTCGCCGGATACGTTGGAACAAGTCGAAGTCATCCTAGAGAGAGAGATGAAGCGACTTGTCGCCGACGGTTTGACTGCTGAGGAAGTAGACAAAGGCAAGCGACAATTGAAAGGGTCGATCGCTCTTGGGAATGAAAGTTCGAGTGCCCGTATGAACCGGAACGGACGGAACTTGCTACTTCTCGATGAAGTCGAGCCGATAGAACAAGTGATTGCGAAAGTAGAACGGATTGAACGCGATGAGGTCAATGAATTGATTCGTGAGGTGTTGAGCCATCGCCCAGCGAAGTCATATGTCCTCCCAAACGAAGCGTGACTTGAAACCGAATTGTAAGTTCTCTACACTGATTAAGAGGTATTCTTTAGTTTGGATAGGATACAGGTGAAAGAAGGGAAAGACTTGAACTTAACGGATTTAGTGAAGACGATACAATTAATTAATCAACCAAATCTAGAAGGCATCGTCGTGACGCATGTGACGACGGACTCGCGAGAAGTTGTGCCGGGAACGCTGTTTGTCGCCATCAAAGGCTATACGGTGGATGGGCATGAATATGCGGCGCAAGCGGTAGAGCGAGGCGCGGTGGCAGTCGTTAGCGAACGACCGATCGACCTGTCAGTGCCAAACCTGATTGTACGTGACAGCTCGCGTTCGATCGGGTTGTTGGCTTCGGCCTTTTATGCGTATCCATCTGAACAGATGCGACTGTTCGGAATCACGGGAACGAATGGAAAAACGACGACGACGACGATTTTACGAGACGTCCTCGATGTCCTCGGGCATTCGACCGGTTTGATTGGGACCGTTGAAGTACGCATCAACGACAAAATCGTCCCAAGTAAAAATACGACGCCTCAAAGTTCAGAACTTCAACAGTTGTTGGCACAAATGCGAGATGAAGGCGTGACGGACGTGATGATGGAAGTGTCCTCACACGGTCTTGAGCTCGGACGTGTCATCGGAACTGATTTTGACATCGTTGGTTTCACGAACTTGACGCACGATCACCTAGATTTTCATGGGACGTTCGAAAACTATACACGTGCAAAAGGGTTATTGTTCGCTCAACTCGGTCAAATGGCCTCACGTGGAAAAGTAGCCGTCTTGAACGCAGACGATGCACAAACGCCTCTTTATGAGACGATGACCGGTGCGAAAGTAATAACATATGGGATTGATGCGCAAGCAGACCTGATGGCAACGGACATTGAACAGACGTTGTCTCAAACGAGCTTTACATTGAATTACCAAGGCGCGAAACTTCCGGTAACGGTCCAGTTCATCGGTCGTTTCAACGTGTACAATCTATTGTTGGCGACGGGTTGTCTTCTCGCTGCCGGTTATTCACTTGAACGAATTGCCAAAGCACTTGAGATGATTCATCCGGCCAAGGGACGGATGCAACGTTTAGACGTCCCAGGTTACAACGTATATGCGGACTACGCCCACACACCGGATGGCATCGAACAGTGTCTGAAGTCGCTCGTCGGCGTACCAAAAGAAAAGATTATCTTTTTGATTGGGACAGGTGGAAACCGTGACGTCACAAAACGTCCGGCAATGGGCGAGATGGCTTCGTCCTATGCCGGTACCGTCATCATCACGACAGATGATCCACGATTCGAAGCGTATGAGTCCATTACAAAAGGGATTGCGGCCGGGATGACCCATGACAACTTTGTTGAAATCGGGGATCGAGAAGAAGCGGTCCGTTATGCGGCCCGTTTAGCGAAACCGGACAACATCATCGTGCTAGCAGGAAAAGGGCACGAGAAGTATCAAATTATTGGAAATGAAAAATTGCCGCTCGATGAAGAGGCGATTGTTCGAGCGACCATTTTGAATACGGAGGAAGCATGATTTATGGCAGTACAACCAATTACGTTGACAGAAAAAGAGCATGACGACTTCGTCAAAACACACGACCGTGGGGATTTGTTGCAACTATCGAGTTGGGGAGATGTGAAGCGCCAAAATGGTTGGACGTCAGAACGTGTAGCGGTCGCGCAAGACGGTGTGACGTCCGGTGTCGCTTTACTTTTATTCAAACGTGTCCCGAAATTACCATACACATTGTGCTATGCCCCACGCGGATTTGTCGTGGACTACGACGACTTGGCATCGCTACAGGCGCTCGTGAAAGAAGCGACGCGTGTCGCGACGGCACATAAAGCCATCGTCGTAAAAATTGATCCAAACATCGACCGCGATGAATTGCCAGGACTATTAACCGAAATGGCTGCCATCGGGTTTAAACATAAGGGATACGGCGGTGGCTTTGACTACGCCCAACCTCGTTTTACAATGGAAACTGATTTGCGCCCGAGTGAGAAGGATATTTTTGCGAAATTCCATCATAAGTTCCGCTACAATGTCCGTCTCGCGGAGAAAAAAGGAATCGTCTGCAAAGAGGTCGGTCGTGACGGACTCAAAACGTTCGCCGATTTGATGAAAGTGACAGGGGAGCGTGACGGATTCGCTACGCGAGGGCTCGATTATTTTGAGAACCTATACGATTGTCTGCAACCGAGCGATGCCCGTCTCTTCTTGACAACGCTCGAACCGAAAATCGCACTCGAACAGCAACAGGCGACGCTAGAAAAAGCGAAGAAAGAGTTGGCGAAGATTGAACGGGGCCTTGAGAAAGAAACGATTGAAAAGAAACGTAACAGCCTTTTGAACCGCAAGGAACAGACGGAGGCACAAATTCAAAAAGCGGAGCAAGCCCTCCCTGAGCTCGTCGAACTCGATCAGACCTATCCGAACGGGCTCGTCTTATCAGGTGGTCTGTTGACACTCGCAGGACGGCGCTCTTATTACTTATACGGAGCCTCGTCAAATGAATTCCGTGAATTTATGCCGAACCACTTGATGCAATGGACGATGATGCAGGCGGCCAAAGCGAGTGGCGCCGAGCGATACGACTTCGGCGGGGTATCAGGAAGTACGGACCCGGATGATGAATATGCTGGTCTTTACGCATTCAAATCGGGATGGGGAAGCGACATGATTGAAAAGGTCGGGGAATTCGACCTCGTCTTGAATCGTCCTTTGTATATGGCACTCGAAAAAGGGTTGCCACTCTTAAAAGGACTGCGTAAACGGTTAAGAAGATGAGATGGACAGGCGTGTTATCTCTTGCGATGGTCGCCTTTCTGATTGGCATTACGCTCGCTTACTTTTATATGCAACCGGAACCGGTGCCTTGGGTGGACGAGCCGACGTTCGAAGCGGATATGTGTGTGCGAGACGTGGAGAAAGAAGATGCGATCTTGGTAAGGACGAAGATTGATTTTGACCGGTTGCATCCGTTAGTCGCCAATCGAGGAGAATCGTTCATTCGATTGGCCCATTCTTGTCTAGACCTCGAAGTGCGCCTCACTTCAGGATACCGTTCTGCCAAGGAACAGAATGCGCTTTATGCGCAAGGGCGGTCTGAACCCGGGCAAGTGGTGACCAATGCGAAGGCGGGTCAGAGCTATCATAACTATGGTCTTGCTGTCGATTTCGTTATCATCCATAACAACAAGACCGACTATGACCTGAATACGGATCGTAATCGGAATGACATTCCTGACTGGCAAGAACTCGGGGAGTTAGGAAAGGCGCTCGGCTTTGAATGGGGCGGAGACTGGAACTCATTCCCGGACTATCCTCACCTCCAAATGGACTTCGGCTTGTCGATTCGTCAACTTGTTGCAGGGAAACGACCTGACGAAAAAGAGACGGCACCGCTTGCCGATGCACTAAAACCTCTATTAGATTAGACGGAAATGTTGGCAATGAAGCCGTTTTCCGCTACAATATTCAGTAGCGATAAGGGGACGAAACAGAATATGAATCATTTAGGAGGTTTTTGTTAGTGTCAAAAAAGAAGACAGAGAATATTAGCGTCTTTGCGCTTGGAGGCGTAGGCGAAATCGGGAAGAACATGTACGTCGTGGAACTAGACGACGACATCTTCGTCATCGATGCCGGTCTAATGTTTCCAGGCGATGAGATGCTCGGGATTGATATCGTCATCCCAGACATCACATACTTAAAAGAAAATAAAGATCGTGTACGGGCGATTTTCATCACCCATGGTCACGAAGACCATATCGGTGGACTTAGCTACGTCTTACGCGACTTGAAGCACGTTCCAGTATACGGGACGAAATTGACCCTCGGGTTGATTGAATTGAAATTAAAAGAGGCCGGTTTGTTGAAAGAAGTCGACCTTCGCATGATTGATGCCAAAACGAAATTGACTATCGCTGATCATTTCATCACGTTTTTCCGCGTCAATCACTCGATTCCCGACTGTGTCGGCGTCTGTATTCAAACGTCTCAAGGTGCGATCGTCCATACCGGAGATTTCAAGTTTGATTACACGCCTGTCGATGGTAAACAATCCGACTTCAATAAATTAGCGGCAATCGGACAACGTGGCGTACTTGCGCTTCTTTCCGATTCGACGAACGCCGAGCGACCGGGGCAAACCGGTTCAGAGTCAATCGTCGGAGCTGAATTGAACGATGTCATTTATCAAGCGGAAGGTCGGGTTATCGTGGCATCATTCGCCTCGAACGTCCATCGCTTGCAACAAGTATTCGCAGCAGCGGAAGCGAATGATCGTAAAGTCGCGGTCGTTGGTCGTAGCATGGTCAACATCGTCGAAGTTGCACAGAAACTAAACTACTTACGTTTCAAGGCGAAGACACTCGTCGAGTTGTCGCAAGTAAACCGTCTACCGGATAATAAAGTCGTCATTTTAACGACAGGTTCGCAAGGAGAGCCGATGGCGGCATTGACTCGTATGGCTCGTAATGCCCACAAGCAAGTCAACATTCGATTGAATGACACGGTCGTCATCGCGGCGACACCGATTCCAGGGAATGAGAAGTCTGTTTCTAAAACGATTGATTTGTTGTTCCGTTCAGGTGCGAACGTCATTTACAACCAACGTAAAGTGCACGTATCTGGACACGGATCGGCAGAAGAATTGAAGCTGATGCTCAACCTCGTTAAACCGAAGTACTTCTTACCGATTCACGGGGAATACCGGATGCAGATGGCACACTCGAAACTCGCTGAACAAGTGGGTGTCAAACCGAACAATATCTTCATCGTTGAAAAAGGTGACGTCGTCGAGTTCACGGGTCGAAAAGCCCGCATGAGCCGAAAAGTTCCTGCAGGAAATGTCTTGATTGACGGAATCGGCGTCGGGGACGTTGGAAACATCGTCTTACGGGACCGTCGATTGTTGTCACAAGATGGAGTTGTTCTCTGCGTGGTCACGTTGAATCGGAAACAGAAGAAATTGATTTCAGGACCTGAACTCATCTCACGTGGTTTCGTATATATGCGTGAATCGGAGGAGATGATTTCAGAGGCAAACCGTATTGTCACGAAACAGATTGAAAAGAGTCTGCAGGCTGGCAGTGATTGGACCGAATTGAAATCAAATATCCGCGAGCGACTGAGCGTCTTCTTATTCGAGCAGACGAAACGTCGTCCGATGATCTTGCCGATCATCATGGAGATTTAATGGAATGAGAGTGAGGCAAAAGTCATCTGACTTTTGCCTTCTTTTTTTAGGAGGAACTGATGTGGCTCAAAAAACAAGAAAGACTCCCGTAAAGCGAAAGCGGCCAGCGACGCGAAATACGAGGAACCGTAAAAAACAACCGATTGCGCCACGTACATATGGGTGGGGCATCTTTGTCCTCGCCATCGTCGCATTCGTATTTGCCTTATTTGATTTAGGGTGGATCGGACAACAGTTGTCCGATTTATCTGTCTATCTTTTCGGAGGATGGGGTGCGCTCACTTACTTGATGATGGCAGTCTTGTTATGGATCGTACTCACTCCGATGAAGCCGATGCGACGAGCGGGACTATTCGCAATGCTCGCCTCGTTCTTACTATTTGGAGACTTACTTTGGGGAGAGGCGAGGGGTGGCATCAATGGCACTTTTTATAACTTGAACCAATATTTATTCTCTGACTTCGGGATTGTCTTCTTAGGAATCGTCTGCTTCCTTGTCGGTGTCTCGCTCTATGCCCCGACGATTTGGGGGACGCTCTATCATCGAATGCAGGAATCCGTCACGGCCGTCAGAAAAGAATGGCAAGCCAGACCGAAAGTGGAAAAGCAGCTAGAGACGAAACGAACGCGCAAAACGTCACCTCGTCCAAAACAAGAGGAAACGCAGCCGGACGCGGAAGTAGAGTCAGATGTGGTCACGATGCAAGACATTCCAATCGTCGGGTTTAGTGAGAAAGTCGTAGCAGAAAAAAGAGAGACGGAAGATCAACCTCGTACGGATTCTTCGGAAGTCGATTCCACAATCACGACCGAGGAGATGATGATGACTGCGGCCCAAGATGTCTCGGATACATACGAGCTTCCGCCATTCTCGAATTTGAAAGAGCCCGTCATTACGGATTTGTCTGGTGAGAATGCACGATTGAAAGAAAATGCATCCAAACTTGTAAAGACGCTTAAGTCATTCGGGGTCGGTGTCAAAGTGTTAAAGATTCACCTTGGTCCAACCGTCACAAAATATGAACTACAACCGGATATCGGTGTGAAAGTCAGTCGCATCACCTCATTAAGTGATGATTTGGCATTGGCGCTCGCTGCAAAAGATATTCGGATTGAAGCTCCGATTCCGGGTAAAGCCGCTATTGGTATTGAAGTGCCGAACCAGGAGGTCGCACCGGTATGCTTACGTGAAGTACTGGAAGCGGAGCCGGTGAAACAAGATGACTCGAAGTTACTCGTCGCACTCGGTCGGAGTATCAGTGGCGAGACGGTTGGGATCTCTCTCAATAAAATGCCGCATTTGCTTGTTGCAGGATCGACAGGATCAGGTAAATCTGTCTGTATCAACGGCATGATCGTGTCACTCTTGATGCGTTCTCGTCCGGATGAGGTCCGACTCATGATGATTGATCCGAAGATGGTCGAGTTGAACGTCTATAACGGAGTGCCACACCTGTTGACACCGGTCGTCACGGATCCGAAAAAAGCCGCCCAGGCACTGAAGCAGGTCGTCGCAGAAATGGAACGGCGGTATGAACTGTTTAGTCGATATGGAGTTCGCAATATCGAAGGTTACAATGAACTCGTCGATCAGTCGGATGACGAGGATGCGAAACGTTTACCGTTCATCGTCGTAATCGTCGATGAATTAGCGGATTTGATGATGGTGGCATCAAATGATGTCGAAGATGCCATCATGCGACTTGCACAAATGGCACGTGCTGCGGGTATTCATATGGTCCTCGCGACACAGCGCCCATCTGTCGACGTCATCACAGGAGTCATCAAGGCGAACATTCCGTCCCGCATCGCCTTTGCCGTCTCTTCTCAAACCGATTCAAGGACCATCCTTGATGGTGGCGGGGCGGAAAAGTTGCTTGGACGCGGTGACATGTTGATGCTTGCAAACGGAATGAACAAGCCGGTCCGTGTACAAGGTGCATTCGTCTCCGATCAAGAAGTCGAGACGGTCGTCAATCATGTCATCGCGCAACAACGTGCGCAATATGTGGAAGCGATGATGCCAAAAGAAGAGGAAGTGACGACGATTGATTCGGATGATTCATTGTTCGGAGAAGTCGTGCAATTCGTCATGACACAAGAAACGGCATCAACTTCGATGATTCAACGCAGATTCCGAATCGGGTATAATCGTGCCGCCCGTTTGATTGACTCACTTGAGGAAGCCGGGTATGTCGGTCCATCGGAAGGTTCGAAACCGAGGAAAGTACTCATTCAAGAGCAAACAGAATAATAATAAAAAACGAACGATTATATATTAGTATATATAATCGTTCGTTTTTTAATGCAATTTATACAATATAGAAATATTCGCTCTATCCTTAGATGTTCGCTATAATATAAATGTAATATAGCACATATGTCCTATATACTGAATTAGTACATACTTTTAAAAACTACTGAAACGCTTACATTTTTTAATAACGTTTACATTTTACAAAAGTTTTTCAATGGGGATGAAAATGAGTAAATTGGACTCAAAGGTACGGTTCGGCATGTTCCGAAAAAATATTTCCTTGATTCCGAACAAAAACTATTGCGTTCTAATTCTCGAATCCCTATACTTAATATTGGCAAGGACATTCATACGTCAGATGTCTGAGCACTGGTAAGTAAATTAAAGGTGGTGAGGCCAATGTCGATTAAGCTCGATCATCGATTGCTCTATCTTCGAGTGATTGAGAAAATTAAGCAAGATATCGACGCTGGTGTCTATCGTGAAGGGGAGAAGTTACCTTCAGAATTTGAACTTTCGAAGCAACTTGGAGTCAGTCGAGCGACACTTCGCGAAGCGCTCCGGATTCTCGAAGATGAGAAATTTGTCGTGCGAAAGCATGGGGTAGGAACATTTATCAGTTCTAAACCGCCATTCACGTCAGGAATTGAGGAATTGTTCAGTGTCACTGACATGATCACACGAGCAAAGATGACACCAGGAACGAAAGTATTGGTGGCCGAGAAAGTGTTGGCAACAGAGAGAGAAGCCGAGCGTCTCAAGATTGAGCCGAACTCACCGATTTATCGAATTGTACGAATTCGATATGCGGACGACACACCGGTTGTGTATTGTGTCGATAAAGTGCCGGCCCATCTCGTCTCGAATCCTGAGGCATTGACTGAAGGGAAATCTCTGTTTGATTCTCTCGAAAAAGAGGTAGGACGTCGAGTCGCTTATGCGATCACGCACATCGAACCGAGTGTCAGCGCTGAAATCTCGTCACAACTTCAGACGGACCAACCGTTACTCGCTTTAAAACAATTGCATTATGATGAGAGTGATTTACCATTACTCGATTCGGCCAACTTTTTCCGTGCTGATCGATTCGACTTCCATGTCGTACGTAAACGAGTTTAAACGAGCAGTTTCTGGACGGAAGAGTTATTTTTGGGTAATAGCGTGAAAGCGCTTTCTTATACCGGTGTAAAGACTACTGATAACATGACAACAAAAATTGTTATGAACCGAAAGGGGAAACACGACGATGATGAACAAAAAGAAAACGATTCTCTCAGCTTTAGCAGCAGGACTCACACTCTCTACAGTACTCGCAGCATGCGGTGGAGATGACAACGAAGGCTCATCTTCAAACGGTGAAGGCGGAGAAGGTAGCGACTTCAAAGTTGCAATGGTCACGGATACTGGTGGTGTTGATGACAAGTCATTCAACCAATCAGCTTGGGAAGGTTTGAAAAAGTTTGGTGAAGAAAATAGCTTAACTGAAAACGAAGGATACAAATATCTTCAATCAGCAAAACAAGCAGACTATCAGCCTAACTTGCAACAATTGGCACGTGATCAATTTGATTTGATCTACGGAATCGGTTTCTTGATGGCAGAGGATATTGGAAAAGTTGCAGAACAATTCCCTGATAACAACTTTGCAATCGTTGACTCGGTTGTAGATGCACCGAACGTTGCTTCAATCACGTTTAAGGAACAAGAAGGTTCATTCCTCGTAGGTGTAGTAGCTGGTCTTACAACGACGACTGATAAAGTTGGTTTCATCGGTGGAGTAGAATCAGACTTAATCAAGAAGTTTGAAAATGGATTTAAAGCTGGTGTAATGGCTGTAAACCCTGATGCGACAATCGACGTAAAATATGCTGAAGACTTCAACTCAGCTGAAAAAGGAACTGCAATTGCGTCAGGTATGTATGGATCAGGATCTGATATCATCTATCATGCAGCTGGTGGTACAGGTGTAGGTGTATTCACTGAAGCGAAAAACCGTAAGAAAAACGGTGAAGAAGTTTGGGTCATCGGGGTTGACCGTGACCAGTACGAAGAAGGTCTTCCAGAGAACGTTACTCTTACGTCAATGGTTAAACGTGTAGATACAGCGACACTCGAAGTGTCGAAAATGGCAATGGACGGTAAGTTCCCAGCTGGTGAAGTGGTTGAATTCTCACTTAAAGATGAAGGTGTAGGAATCGCACCAACTTCTGAAGAAAACGTTACTGCAGACGTGCTCACTAAAGTTGATGAGTATCGTCAACAAATCATCGATGGTGATGTTGTTGCACCAGCAACTGACGCTGAGTTCGAAGAGTTCATGAAAAACGTAAAATAATTCATTTGAGTATAGGGGGGACCCACGTGGTCTCCCTTTACTTAAAGTTAGGGGTGAACTTCCTTGGAATATGTAATTGAAATGCTAAATATTCGCAAAGAGTTCGGTACGTTCGTCGCGAACGACAATATCACACTCCAATTGCGTAAAGGTGAAATCCATGCGCTTTTAGGAGAAAACGGGGCCGGGAAATCAACGCTCATGAACGTGTTATTTGGTCTCTATCAGCCTGAAGGTGGAGAGATTCGCGTACACGGAAAGAAAGTGGATATTGAAAATCCGAACATCGCCAACGAACTTGGAATTGGAATGGTCCACCAACACTTTATGTTGGTTGAAAAATTCACAGTCACTGAAAACATCATTCTGGGTCTCGAACCGAAGAGTGGGGTCACAATTGATCGCGCCACAGCTCGGAAGAAGGTCATGGACATTTCAGAGCAATACGGACTTAAAATCGATCCTGATGCGAAGATTGAAGATATTTCAGTCGGCATGCAACAACGTGTTGAAATCTTGAAGACGCTCTATCGTGGAGCAGATATTCTGATTTTTGATGAACCGACGGCAGTGTTGACACCACAAGAGATTCAAGAACTTATCCAAATTATGAAACGTCTGATTGCTGAAGGTAAGTCGATCATCTTGATTACGCACAAGCTGAAGGAAATCATGCAAGTTGCGGACCGCTGTACTGTCATTCGTCGTGGACGCTACATTGGAACGGTCGAGGTCGACGAGACGGTAAATGAAGACAGTTTAGCTGAAATGATGGTTGGTCGCGAAGTAAACTTTGATGCAGAATATTCGAAAGCCGATCCACAACAAGTCGTTCTCGACGTTCAAAACCTCGTCGTCAAAGATGGTCGCGGTTTGAAAGTCGTTGAAGGATTGGATTTACAGATTCGTGCTGGAGAAGTACTTGGTATTGCAGGAATTGACGGGAATGGTCAGACGGAGTTGATTGAAGCCATTTCAGGTTTGAAAAAGCCGGAGTCTGGTAAAGTGTTGCTCAACGGAAAAGATGTCACAGGACACACGCCGCGTAAGATGACCGAGGCAGGGATCGGACACATCCCGCAAGATCGTCATAAACACGGACTTGTTCTTGACTACTCGATTCGTGACAACATGGTACTTCAAACGTACTATAAAGAACCGTTCTCGAAACGAGGTCTCATGAACTATAAAGCTGTGGCTGAGAAGGCGAAGGCGTTGATTGAGAAGTTTGACGTCCGAACTCCATCAATTGATGTTCCAGCGCGTGCTCTCTCGGGAGGGAACCAACAGAAAGCAATCATTGCACGTGAAGTCGATCGCTCACCAGACTTACTCATCGCCGCTCAACCGACTCGTGGTCTCGACGTTGGGGCGATTGAATTTATTCACGAGCAGCTTATTAAAGAACGTGAAAAAGGACGCGCCGTCTTACTCATCTCGTTTGAACTTGATGAGATTTTACACGTATCCGACCGTATCGCTGTTCTCTACGAAGGGAAAATTGTAGGGATTCGTGATCCGAAAGAGACGACGGAGCAAGAGCTAGGCTTCTTGATGGCCGGCGGTAAGAGAGGGGACGAAACAGAATGAAAAAATTAAGTTTAAACCAACTTCTCATTCCATTCCTATCCATCATTTTAGGACTACTCGTCGGTGCTATCGTCATGTTGATTGGTGGGTACGACCCGGTTCAAGGGTTTATCTCGTTATTTGAAGGAATGTTTGGTAGTCCGTATGCCGTCGGTGAAACATTACGTGCTGCAGCCCCGCTCATCTTCTCGGGTCTTGCGGTTGCATTCGCCTTCCGTACAGGACTATTCAACATCGGGGTAGAAGGACAAGTGTTGATCGGCTGGGTCGCAGCCGTTTATGTAGGGATTAACTTCGACTTACCGATGTTCATCCATTTACCGCTCGCGCTCCTCGCGGCAATGGTCGCAGCTGCGATTTGGGCGTTCGTTCCTGGATTCTTGAAAGCGAAGTTTTACGTGCATGAAGTCATCACGTCAATCATGATGAACTATATCGCGCTATACACGACGAACGCGATATTGCGTAGCGTTATCGGCGTAACGAACGAGCGTACAGAGTCAATCAACGACTCGGCGTCTCTCGCCTCGCCATGGCTCCAAGAGTTGACGACGTATTCACGTCTTCACTGGGGTGTGCTTGTCGCAGTACTTGCGGCAATCGTGTACTACTATATCCTTCAACGTACGACACTCGGTTATGAGTTACGTGCCGTCGGATTCAACAAACATGCATCACAATACGCAGGGATGAGCGTCAACCGTAACATCGTCCTATCGTTCGTCATCTCTGGTATGTTCGCCGGTCTCGCTGGTGCGATGGAAGGTCTCGGAACATTCGGCAGTATGACCCTCTCGGCATCGTTCACTGGTGTCGGATTTGACGGGATTGCCGTCGCCCTTCTTGGTGCGAACACTGCGATCGGAGTCATTTTAGCAGCGATTCTCTTCGCAGGGTTGAACATCGGTGGATTGGCAATGCAGCTCGGTGCGAACGTACCATCTGAGCTCGTCAAAGTCATCATCGCAGCCATCGTCATCTTTGTAGCGTCTGGATATGCGATCAACTATGTCGTTGAGAAACTTAAAGGAAATCGTAAGAAAGGAGTGGAGAAAAAATGAACTTCTTAGAAGTCCTTTATATCGTCGTACCGGTTGCGCTTGCCTATGCGACTCCACTCATTATCGCAGCACTTGGTGGAATCTTCAGTGAACGTTCTGGTGTCGTCAACATCGCCCTTGAAGGAATCATGGTCATCGGTGCCGCGACAGGAATCATCACGACGCTCACCTTGACTGATTTAGGTGTTGGTGCCTCTAGCCCATGGATTGCCTTGCTTGTCGCCATGGTCGTCGGCGCGTTGTTCTCCCTCTTCTTGGCCGTTCCTGCCATCCTTTGGCGTGCGGATCAGACGGTTCTCGGGGTGGCGATCAACATGCTCGCTATCGGTCTCGCCATCTTCGTCGTACGTGTTCTTTACAACAAAGGACAGACCGACTTTATCGAGTACCGGATCGCAAAAGAAAATGTACCCTTTTTATCCGATATTCCCGTGTTGAAGATGTTCTTTATCAACGTCCAATACACGTCGTTCGTTGCGATCGCCTTGGCGTTCGTTGTGTGGTTCGTCATCTTCAAGACGCCGTTTGGACTTCGTCTTCGTTCGGTCGGAGAACATCCGATGGCGGCTGATACGATGGGAATCAACGTCACGAAAATGCGCTTCATGGGCGTCATGCTCTCTGGTGCGTTTGGTGGTCTTGCCGGAGCGGTTTATGCTGTGACGGTCACGACGAACTTCAGCGGAACGACCATCGTTGGTCAAGGGTTCTTGGCGATTGCCGCAATGATTTTCGGTAAATGGAATCCGCTCGGTGCGCTTGGTGCCGGATTGTTCTTTGGATTCGCTCAAGCCCTCTCGATCATCGGAAGCAACTTGCCGGTCATCAATAACGTGCCGCAACTCTTGCTCTTGATTGCACCATACGCCCTCACGATTCTCGCTCTCGCTGGACTCGTTGGTCGTGCGGATGCGCCGAAGTCAGTCGGTATCCCATATATTAAAGGGAAACGTTAATTCGAGATAGGACATATGTCCATTTCGTCTAGGTTGTTTGGTGCTTAAGCCAAACAACCTTTTTTGATATACTTGTCTAGAGATGTCATGATTAGACTCGGTTACATGCGAAAACACAAAAAAGACATATCAGTACAGGACCGATATGTCTTTCACGATTATTCGAATTTTAAAGCGTCGCCGTCAAACGACTCGTCCGCTACTTTGATCGAGTCTGTCGGACAACCCTCGAATGCATCCATCATGTCTTCGTATAACTCATCTGGGATTTCAACAGTACCTGTGTTGTCATCCATCAAGTTGAACGCAAGACCTTCATCATCATAATCGTAAATATCTGGTGCTGCCGCGCCGCAAGCTCCGCATGCGATACATGTATCTTTATCGACGATTGTAAATTTTGCCATGATAATAACCCTCCAAACGGTTCGTTTCTCTTAGAAATCATTCTACTGACTATGAGTAATTGTAGTCTACATACCCAATTATTTCAATGAGGAAACGAGCGTCTTTTTGGTAGGATAATGATTTTTTTAAGGAAGTGACGATTTGGTTCATTTAGCGGATGGAGTTCTTCTGCTGGCCATTAAACGATTAAATGGAGAACGGAGTGAGCGAAGTCTCTACCATGTCCTGAATGGGAAGCGCTCGGCCACGACGCTACAGGACGCATTTTTTTATGACTTAGAGCCTCTTTTTGGACAGTTTCCACAAACGACTTATTCGTATGAATCTGTCCTGAAACAACTTGAGAAACGAGGATGGCTCGACCGTAAACGATTCAGATTGACAGAGGCGGGAGAAATGCTGGCTTCACCAGAATCGGTCGAGCAACTATTCAATCGGTTGGGCGGGGAACGCCGTGATTTTAACGCGACCACGTGGAAACGCTTGAGTTTGTTCGTGCAGACGTTCATGTCAAAAGAACATGCCCGGACATTCTATCCGGTACAAGCCGATCGTCCAGCAGAGCAATGGGTCAAGCAGTTGTTACATCTTGATCGGGATTGGAAAGCGCTCATGCGAACGTTTCATCAAGAGATTGAACAAGCACTTGAACAAATCGGGGACCCGTATGCGACGGCCGTCGTCTATCGATTCACAGGAGCGTTTGAGACGGGTCTGACGTACGAACAAATCGCCAGCCTGCTTCATGTTGATGCCGAGACGGCTCGTTTGTATTTTTTGGCCGGATGGAACGAACTGTTAATGGTCTTGCCGGATGATGCCAAACTACGGGGATTTACGTACGGCTTATCGACGGACCGGATGACCTATTCAGCACGTGAGTCATATGAGTTGTTCTTAAAGGGATACACGTTCCAACAGGTTCAAGCGAAACGGCGTTTACGTACGAGTACGATTGAAGACCATGTCGTCGAGATGGCGATGTATTTAGAAGTCTTCCCGCTCGAACAATTTGTACCGATGGAGGATGTGGTCACGATTGAAGAGTTGCGGCATCCGGATAGCTGGGCGTTGAAACCGGTATTTGAGAAAATGGGACGTGTCAGTTATTTTCAAATTCGACTTGTCTTCGCCAGACTGAAACGAGGTGAGAGTTTTGTATGAAGCGACATTAAAACGAGTGTTCGGGTATGAATCGTTTCGTCCTGGGCAACACGACATCATACATGCCGTGATCGAAGGGCAGGATGTATTGGCCGTCATGCCGACGGGGGCGGGAAAATCGCTGACGTTCCAACTTCCTTCTTATATTAAAAATCAAGGGCTCACGGTGATTGTCTCGCCATTACTCTCACTCATTGAGGACCAGATGCTGCATATACGAGAACGGGGAGAGCGTGGTATCGCTCGTTTGACGTCGATGGAATCGGCTGAAGAGAAGCAGGACATCATCAACCATTTGAAACGTTACCGTTTTTTATATCTTTCACCCGAACAATTGGCCGTTCCTTATGTGACGCGTGCTCTGGCGAATGTGAAAATTCAAATGCTCGTCATTGACGAGGCGCACTGTATCTCACAATGGGGGCATGAGTTCCGTCCTGAGTATGCGCGTTTAGGTGAGTTGCGAAAACAGATTGGGAGCCCCCAGTGTATGGCGGTCACGGCGACGGCGCCAGAAGGCGTGAAACAGGACATCATTGAAAAGCTGGCACTGTTCTCACCTGAACAATTCGTCCACTCTGCCAATCGTCCGGAAATCCGATTGTTGGTTGAACGGTTGGAAAAAGAGAAGAAACTTGAGCGATTGAAAGAGTTGATTCAAGAGATTCCCAAACCTGCAGTCGTTTACACGGCGACCCGTCGCGAGGCAGAGGCGTTAGCCTTTGAGCTAGAGGATGCATTGTTTTACCATGGAGGCATGTCTACGGAAGACAGGCGACTCGTGCAGTCCCAGTTTTTACGGGACGAAGTGTCGGTCATGGTATGCACGAGTGCGTTCGG
This sequence comes from Exiguobacterium sp. s140, assembly GCF_018617035.1. Lineage (GTDB taxonomy): Bacteria > Bacillota > Bacilli > Exiguobacteriales > Exiguobacteriaceae > Exiguobacterium > Exiguobacterium profundum. The sequence goes on along the minus strand of NZ_JACSJK010000001.1, from coordinate 980,654 downwards.
GATGGGTGTGAACAAAGACAACGTCCGTTCTGTCGTTCATTTTCAGTTGCCGGCAACAGTCGAGGCATACATGCAGGAAATCGGACGAGCGGGGCGTGACGGACAACCCGCATTCGCGGTCCTTCTATATGCCGATGGCGACGAACGCATCCAGCAATTTTTAATCGACGGACAGTACCCGAAAGACGAGGACATGCGACTAGCCTATTTTGAGCGTGAGAACGGGACGTCGTTCGCGCAACTACCAAGGTTGTTACGCATGAATGAAGAAGACCCGAAGTTTCTCCTGCTGAAGCAATTGTTGACAGAACGTTCGCTTCAAGAAGCACTCGATTGGGTAAAGGAAAGAAAGCGTGATCGGTATCGTCAACTCGGACAGATGATGGATTATGCCCTCATCCGGACATGCCGACGCGATTACTTGCTTCGTTATTTTTCCGAACAAACGGTCGACCAAGAAGAATGCTGTGATGTTTGTGGGCCGATTCCGTTCCCGGATACACCGCAAATCGTCCGAAAAAATGTGACAGAATGGAAAATTCGGTTGACGCAAATCTTTTCCTTTGAATAATATCATAGTAAAATGATAAAAAAGGTAAAGGAGGGCATACGTTGCGACATCGGAATCAGGCGGATTCTTTACGCGAGCAATTGGCGGACACGTTGCCGTCTCGAGCTGAGAGGCAAGAGGGCGAACGGAAGAGGAAGTTAAATGATAACTGGATGAAGCGCCCGTTGGCGATGACATTAACCTTCGCCATGCTAGCGATTATTCTCATTTTCATATATATCGGGCGACACGCCATATTTTAAACTAGGTGCGAACAGAGTTCGCATCTTTTTTTATTCTTAAAAAATTCTCGATTGCACAATAAAAGGGGTAAACCTCTTGCGTTGAGGATATACTTATATCATAAGAACGAGTAAGAGAGGAGGGCGGAGATGCCGAAATACTCCATCAAGACCGTGGCGACCTTGACAGGCGTCAATCCGACGACCATTCGCGCTTGGGAACGTCGCTATCAGTTTATCGTGCCGAGCCGAACGGAATCCGGTCACCGCCTGTATTCAGATCAGGATGTTGAAAAAATCAAATGGGTCGTGAACAAGCAGAAAGAAGGGCTTTCTGTCTCACAAGCCATTCAACAACTTCATCAAGCGCCTGAACCAGAACCGACAACGGCCAAACTATATGATGAAGAATTGAAAGACGGGCTGCTCCATGCGTTGCTCTCATTTGATGAACGGACAGCTCATGATTTGATCAATCGTGCGTTTAATACGTTCAGTTTTGAAAAAGTGACGAAGGATGTGATTGGGCCACTGCTCATGGAAATCGGTTCACGATGGGAGAATGGCTCGATTACTATTGCCCACGAGCATTTCGCCACGGCATTTTTACGAGCGCGACTTTCGACGCTGTCCCTTCAGATGCCGATGAACCCCTTCCTGCCACGTATCACTTGTGTCTGTGCACCTGGGGAGATGCATGAGATCGGATTATTGTTTGTCACGCTCTATTTGCGTCAACATGGATACGACGTCATCTTTTTGGGAGCGGGTTTCCCGAAAGAAGATTTGAGTAAAGCGTTACATGATATCGACACGTCTTGTCTCATCTTCGCATGTACGTTGACTGAGCATATTCCGAACTTGTTAGAGGCGATGGATTATATTCAAAACGAGCATCCTGACTTAAAAATTGGTACAGGTGGATATGCGGTCAGCCTGGAGAGAGGTCGATTCAATGGGTCATTTCTTGGCGACACTCCTGAAGAGTGGACAAAATGGTTATCAACTATTTGACACGGGATGAAAACGGGAGTAGCTTATTATTAGGATTGACTATTCACTGGAGGTTTTCGATTGAGATTTGAAAAACAAACAAAAGAACATCTTCGTGTATATGTGACTGCGAATGAGCTCTCGTTACGTGGAATCGCCATCGATACGATCGTGGGGGAAAACGGTCAGCAGCTGTGGAAAGAACTTCTTGAAACAGCAGAAAGTGAGTACGGATTTTCACCGCAAGGAGCGGTTGATTTGAATGTGACAATGTTTCCTCGCGATGGACTCGTCATCGATGTTCAAAAAGGTGAAGCGATTGCTGAGCTCGATGTCGAACAGGTCGAGATTCGATTGACGATTGACGTGATCCATCATTTGATTTATCAGTTCGATGACATTGAAGATGTGATCAACGCCTCGATTCGTCTGTTCCCGCATATACATGAAACCGAGCAGGGTGGGACGCTTTATCATTACAATGGTCGTTACTATCTTCACTTCGTTGAAGTGCTTCCTTCGCAGGTAGAAGAACGACTCGCGGCCATTTTGTCCGAGTACGGCAAGACGACTACGGTCAGCCCGTACGTTATGATGGAATACGGAAAGACGATTCAAACTGAACAAGCCGTGAAAGAGCTGTACGATGCATTCGCATGAGTACGGCTTTTTTTACTTTTCTGTTCCTATTGTTTTTAGGATGTCCGTGTTATGATTAGACTTGAATTTTCAGTAGTTAGTTGAAGGAGAGATTGGAATGAAAGTCGCTGTTTTATATGGTGGAGTGTCAGGAGAACGAGAGGTATCCCTCACGAGCGGGCAAGGAATGATAGAAGCGTTGACGGAACGTGGTCATGAGGTCACGTCCATTGACTTTCATCCGGAACGTGCAAACGAGTTATTAACGATGGACGTCGATGTCGTCGTCAGTGCGTTGCACGGGAAGTATGGTGAAGATGGTCGTGTGCAATCGTTATTAGAAATGGCTGGGATTCCTTACACGGGATCAGGTGTCTTGGCATCTGCACTGGCGATGGACAAGGCGAGAGCGAAGATCATCTTCGCGGCATCCGGGATCCGCGTCGCGCGTGACGTCTTAATCGAGTCACGGGAATCGATCGATGCAAAAGTCGCTGAGTGGGGGATGGAATTCCCATGTGTCGTCAAACCAGCGCAGGAAGGATCGTCGAACGGTCTGACGATTGCCATGGACGAAGCGATGTTACGTGAAGGAATTGAAAAGGCGTTTGCTTGTGATTCAGCGGTACTTGTTGAACAGTACATCAAAGGGAAAGAGCTGACAGTTCCCGTCATCGGGAACTTCGGGAAAGAAGAGGCTCTTCCTGTCATTGAAATCATTCCAAAAAATGAATTTTACGACTATGAATCGAAGTATACGGAAGGTGGTTCGATTCATGTCTGTCCGGCTGAAATCTCGGACGATTTGACATCAGAGGTTCAACAGGCGGCAGTCCTGGCGCATCGCGCGCTCGGTTGTTCAGGATATTCGCGCTCTGACTTCCTCGTTTCAGAAGAAGGCAAAGCCTACATTTTAGAGACGAATACGCTACCGGGCATGACGCCGCTTAGCCTGTTTCCGGATAGTGCAAAGACAGTCGGAATCTCGTACGGTGAGCTATTGGAACGCTTTATCGAGCTCGCAATTGAGCGCGTAGCGAAGTAAGACATCTGGATCACGTCATCCATCGAGAAAACGCTTTCATTATTTTTGAAAAGCCCTTTCAAATTGAACGCGTATCAGCTATACTTTTAAACGAATACGAGGTTAATTCTTGGGGGAGAATTGACAATTTAGGGGAGGAAACCTTCATGATTACGGATCAAGAAAAAGGTCATCAAAAACGAAAAAACATCTTGGAATCGACACAAGAGGTAATTCACGAAGCTTTAGATAAACTCGGCTATCCAGATGAGATGTACGAGTTATTAAAAGAACCGCTTCGCATGCTGACCGTTCGGATCCCTGTTCGCATGGACGATGGCTCAACGAAGATCTTCACAGGCTATCGCGCTCAACACAATGATGCGGTCGGACCGACTAAAGGGGGAATTCGGTTCCACCCGAGCGTAACGGAGGTAGAAGTCAAAGCATTATCAGTATGGATGAGTTTAAAAGCTGGAATCGTCGACTTGCCTTACGGTGGTGGGAAAGGCGGAATCGTCTGTGACCCACGCGAGATGAGTTTCCGTGAAATCGAACGTTTAAGTCGCGGATACGTCCGGGCCATCAGTCAAATTGTTGGACCTACAAAAGATATCCCGGCTCCGGACGTGTTCACAAACTCACAAATCATGGCATGGATGATGGATGAATACAGTCGCATCGATGAATTCAACTCACCTGGATTCATTACAGGAAAACCGCTCGTTCTTGGTGGATCGCATGGTCGTGAGACAGCGACGGCAAAAGGCGTGGCCATCATGATTCGTGAAGCGGCACTCCGTCGCGGAATCGAATTGAAAGGTGCACGGGTCGTCGTCCAAGGATTCGGAAACGCGGGAAGTTTCCTTTCTAAATTCATGTACGATGCAGGGGCGAAAGTCATTGCAGTCAGTGACGCGTATGGAGCCATCCATGATGAGAACGGTCTCGACATCCCTTACTTGTTAGATCGTCGCGATTCATTCGGTACGATTTCGACATTGTTTAAAAATACGATTTCAAACAAAGAAATGTTAGAGCTCGATTGTGATATTTTGGTTCCGGCTGCGATCGAGAACCAAATTACAGAAGACAATGCGGATGCGATCAAAGCATCGATCGTGGTCGAGGCGGCCAACGGTCCGACGACGAACGAAGCAACGAAAATTTTGACTGAACGTGGAATTCTCCTCGTGCCTGACGTGTTGGCGTCAAGTGGTGGGGTTACGGTGTCATACTTCGAATGGGTACAAAACAACCAAGGTTACTATTGGACGGAAGAAGAAGTTGAGGAGAAACTTGAAAAAGTACTCGTTCACTCGTTCAATACGGTATACAATACATCTTCGGCCCGTAAAGTCGATATGCGTCTCGCCGCTTACATGGTCGGTGTACGCAAAATGGCGGAAGCCTCACGTTTCCGTGGGTGGGTCTAATCAAAAAAAGTTCGGTCAACTCAAGTTGACCGAACTTTTTTATACGTTAATACGATTTGCGATCGCTTCGGCAATCGCCTTGCCGTGGAATCTACCGTTCTCAATGAAGATCTTGTTCGCATCGTTTCCGGCTGCGACCACGCCAGCAATGAAGAGGTGTTCGACATTTGTTTCAAACGTTTCTTCATCGTACGTCGGGATACCACTTTCTTCATCGATCGCAATGCCTGCACTTTCGAACAGGTGGTGGTCGGGCTGATAACCGGTCATCGCGAAGACATGATCTGCATAGACATGTTTCTCTTCGCCATGTTGACGGTAGTAAACTCCATCATCGGTGATGCGTTCGATTGTCGCCTCAAACTCCATTCGAACTTTCTCATGACGGACGAGTGAGTCGAAGTTTGGGAGGACCCATGGTTTGACGGAAGGGCTATACGAATCACCTCGATAGAGCACCGTCACATAGGCACCGGCCTTTTCGAGTTCGATTGCCGCATCGACAGCGGAATTTTTCCCACCGATGATCGTGACGTGTTGTCGATAATAAGGATGTGCCTCGTTGAAATAGTGATGGACGTGCGGCAACGTTTCGCCAGGCACGTCAAGCAGACGAGGGCGACCATAATAGCCTGTTGCCAATATCACATAGTCCGCTTCCCGAACGGTTTCACCACGTCGTTCATGTCTCGATGTCACGACGAACCGGTCATTCTTTTTATCGACCGACTCGACCGTTTCGAACGGGTAAACGTTTAAACCAGTACGTGTGACGACTTCTCGATAATAGACGAGTGCATCTTGACGACGTGGCTTCAAATCCTTACATATGAACGGAATGTCTCCGATTTCGAGCAGGCTCGCAGACGAGAAGAACGTTTGATGCGTCGGGTACCGATAGATGGCGTCGACGATGTTCCCACGCTCAATCACCGTACAAGAGACTCCAATCTTCTCGAGTTCGATGGCGGCCGAGAGGCCACATGGCCCGGCACCTACAATAATTGCTTGTTTGTTCACTGAATATCACCTCTTTGCTCATTGTAGGGAAGGGGGCGCAGTTGCGCAAGGTTATTGCTGGAAACTAAAACTATGTTCCATGACTGACTGGGATGAGCCGGACTCGAGTTCAACGAGAAGTCGTAAACGAGCTTTTTGTGAATTCAATCCGTTTGAAAAAATGACACCCATCTCTTTCAGTTGTTTGCCACCCCCATCGTAACCGTAAACATCTTGAACGATTCCGTTGAAGCAACGGCTGACGATCACGACGGGAATCTCTTTGACTAAATGTTCGAGTGCGGATAAGAGGGACGGCGGAACATTCCCTTGTCCTAACACTTCGAGGACGAGTCCGTCGTATCCAAGCGTGATTACAGATTCGAGTAAATCCGGTTCCATGCCTGCGACGACTTTCAATACGGCTACACGTTTTGAAATGGACGAAATCATTTTCGGCTGTCTCGTCGCCGGTTGGCTATAGATGAGTACGTGGTCCTTTGTGACCATACCCACGTTACCGAAGTGTACAGACTTGAATGTGTCGACTGAAGATGTGTGCGTTTTGGTCACGTTAAATGCCGAATGGATCTCACCGTTGAAAACGACAAGCACGCCTTTTCCACGAGCCGCTTCGCTCTTGGCGACGCGAAGCGCTGTGATTAAATTAAATTCCCCGTCCGAACCGACCTCGTTCGAGGACCGCATCGCACCTGTCAACACGATTGGGACAGGCGCACCGAGCGTGATTTGTAAGAAGTAAGCCGTCTCTTCTAATGTATCGGTACCGTGCGTGATGACGACCCCGTCATACGTGTCTTGTGTCAGTTCACGTTGGATGAACTGTGCCAATTCAAGCATCTTCTCTGGAGTCATGTGAGGTGACGGGATATTTGAAAAGTGCTTTGTTGTAATGTGAGCAATATCCGTCGCTTTCGGAAGGGTGGCGTCGATTGGATTGACATCGCTCGGTTCGACGTGTCCTGTGCCGGATTGTGACATGGCGATAGTACCGCCGGTGTGGATCAGTAATAAATGATTCATAAGTGTCCTCCTAATTATTTTTATGAAGATTTCCATTTTCTAGGCGTTCTCTACTTTTTCTTTCAGACAATTCAGTGTATGCTAGGGAGAGAAAGGAGAGATGCATCATGATCGCAATCGCCTTGTCTGCGGTTGCACCTGGGCTCGCCCTTCTTTCCTACTTCTATCTACGCCATGAGTTGGAGGCGGAACCGCTCGGATATGTGATTCGTTCTTTCGTGGCTGGAGCCGTTCTCGTGTTCCCGATCATGTTTATCCAATATGCGTTCGTTGAAGAGGGAGTGCTTACTGGACCGTTTTGGCAGGCGTATGTCGCCACTGCCCTGCTTGAAGAGTTTTTTAAATGGTTTATGATTTATTATACAATATATATACATAAAGTCTTTGATGATTACTACGACGGGATTCTCTACGCGGTCGCCTGCTCATTAGGCTTTGCGACTTTAGAGAATTTTTTATACTTATGGGTGTACGATTCATTAGAAATTGCGATTTGGCGAGCGATCCTGCCTGTGAGCGGGCACGCTTTGTTCGCGGTCGTGATGGGATACTGCTTAGGACGAGCGAAGCATTCGATTCGAGAACGGCTCTGGCTGTTCATGGCAATCTTTTCTGCGACGGTCATCCACGGAACGTTTGATTTGATTTTGATACTCGAACCGAATCAAAAGCTTCCTGCCGTGCTTTATATCGTCATTTTATGGACCGTGGCACTTTTACTCGTGCGAGCGGCAAACTTGTCCAATCGTCGACAATTTAAATAAAGGGGAAGAATCAGTATGTTAAAAGAAGGTCAAGAACTGAGAATCGAAGTGGAAGGGCGTGCAGAGGGGAAAACGAAGATTGCAGCCATAACCGATCAAGTCGTATGGATTGAGTCACCGAGTGACATGGCGACGCTCAAAACATTTTTTTTACATGAAGAGGAGGCCATGCGGGTCTTTTTCTTCCAAGGAGACAATCAGCTGTTCGCATTCGACACGAAAGTCGTGAAGCGGATCAGCGATGCCCAAATGACATTACGCTATGCGTTCAATTTGCCAGACGAGAAAAAAATCAAACGGATTCAGCGTCGTGAATATTTACGTGTTCCAGAAATGATTGAAGTGACCGTTCTTGCAGCCGATGGGGAAAGTTTCGAATCGTTCGAAACGACATCTCTTGACATATCTGCTGGGGGGATGAAAATCATCGCCAACCGCGCTCCAATCGAAGTAGATGAGTCCCTGATTGTCGTGTTTCGAATTGAGGATGAGCATGGCTCGCCCCAGAACTTCCGTCTTAAGAGCCGCCTTGTTCGCGTACATAAGCAGGAAGTGAAGCAAGAACTCTCTTTGGCATTCGAAGATTTGACCCCTCGTGACCAAGAGACGATTTTGCGATACTGCTTCCGTGTTCAGCTTGAAGCGCGAAAGCGGACAGGGTCTGTATTTTCTTCAAGATAAAAAACTGTTATGATGTTCTCGGGATTATTGACCGAGAGGAGGAGGGTATCGGGAACACTCGATACCCGTTTTGTATGAAAAAATCATTACAAATTGCTTTAGATGGACCGGCGGGTGCCGGGAAAAGTACGATTGCCAAGTCGCTTGCGAAACAATTAGGGTATGTGTACATCGATACCGGTGCAATCTATCGGGCCGTGACGTATCGCGCCTTGAATGAAGGGATTGCGCTCGAGGACGGACCTGCACTTGCTCAGATGATCGAGAACATGTCACTTCGTCTCGTCCCGTCTGAAGAGGGACAACGCGTTTTTGACGGAGAGGAAGAGGTGACATCTGTCATTCGCTCAAGCGAAGTGACGAATAACGTCAGTTTCGTCGCACGTCAACCTGAAGTGCGTGATGCTTTGATGGACCTTCAACGTGATTTGGCTAAAGAAGGCGGTGTCGTCATGGACGGCCGTGATATCGGGACACATGTCTTGCCAAATGCCGACTTAAAAGTGTTCATGACCGCTTCGGTCGAAGAACGTGCCCGTCGTCGCCATGAAGAAAATGTCTCGAAAGGCATCCCGAGCGACTATGAACAACTGATCGAAGAGATTGCGCTTCGTGACAAACGCGATTCGGAACGTGAGGTGGCACCTTTACGTCAAGCAGAGGATGCCCATTTCCTCGATACGACCACGTTATCCATTGACGGAGTGGTTCAAGCGATTGAACGATTAATTGAAGAGGTGAAAGCATGAGTAAGCCATTGAACAATGGACCGTTCGGCATGTATCGATTAGCGAGAGCTGTCGTGAACGTCATTCAACGAGCATCGTTTCGGGTCGAATTCATCGGACGGGAGAACGTTCCGATGGACGGGTCGATTCTCGTCTGTTCGAACCATCAGTCAAATTGGGATCCGGTATTACTCGCCTGTGCGATTCCAAAGCAGCGTCCCCTTCGCTTTTTTGCGAAGAAAGAACTTTTTAGTGTCCCGGTACTGAAGCACATCTTGAATCGGGCGGGTCAAATTCCAGTATCTCGTGGAGAAGGTGACCGACAAGCGCTTCGTGTCGTACTTCAAAAGTTGAAAGAGGATGAAGTCATCTCTATATTTCCTGAAGGAACGCGTTCAAAAGACGGTACGCTCGGGAAAGCGCAAGCCGGTGTCGGATTCTTCGCGATGCGTTCGGATGCGCACATTTTACCGATCGCCATCATTGGAAAGTATAAATTTCGCGCAAAACTCCGTGTCGTCATCGGGAAGCCGATCGACTTGTCAGAACTGAAAGCACGCAAGGCGAGTGCACAAGAAGCGGCCGACTTGATCATGGATACGATTGCCGACCTCTACTTGAAGCACTCATTCACGAAGTGAAAAACGGATTGTGGAATTGAGGTTTAAACTTCTTTCAATAGAGGTACAATCTTCATAACGCCTTGACAAATTCTCGGAATTATAAGAGATTTATACTAGGTGTAAGCGCCTTTGGCGCTCCTTTTTGTACTCATCGTGAGGGGGTAGTGTTGGAATGGTCGAAGAAATGAAAGATATGCCTGATTTTGAAATTAATCGTGGTCAAATTGTGACCGGAACAGTCGTCAAAATCGAGGATAAGCAAGCGCTGATCGATATCGGTTATAAGACCGAAGCGATTTTGCCAATTAGCGAAGTATCAAGCATGCATCTAGACGATTTAAACGAATCACTCCAAGTGAACGACGAGATTCGTGTCAAAGTGAAAAAGGTCACGGACGAAGAAGTAGTCGTTTCGAAAAAAGACGTCGATGCCGAAGCAGCATGGGATCGGATCGTTGAAAAATTCGAATCGGGTGAAGTGTTTGAAGTGATGGTGAAAGATAAGGTCAAAGGTGGTCTTGTCGTCGATATTGGAATCCGTGGATTTATCCCTGCATCCCTTGTCGAAAGTCACTTCGTCGAAGACTTCTCGTCATACTTGAATAACCCAATTACCGTAAAAGTCGTCGAGATTGACCGCGAAAAAAACCGCGTCATCTTGTCACATAAAGCAGTTGTCGAAGAAGAGATGAGCGCGAAGAAATCGGAAACGCTCGAATCGCTTGAAGTCGGACAAGTAATTGAAGGAACGGTCCAACGATTGACTGATTTTGGTGCGTTCGTCGATATCGGTGGCGTGGACGGTCTCGTTCACATCTCGGAAATGGCCCATAGCCGTGTGGAGAAGCCGAGCGACGTCGTAACTGAAGGCGACCGCGTGAAAGTGAAAGTACTCGGGCTCGACTTAGATAATGAAAAAGTAAAACTTTCCATCAAAGAGACACAACCTGGTCCATGGGAAACCATCGAAGGGAAGATCCAACCGGGGGATGTCATCGAAGGAACCGTCAAACGCCTCGTGACGTTTGGTGCGTTCGTCGAGGTCGCACCACAAGTGGAAGGTTTGCTTCACATCTCGCAAATTGCGAACCGTCACATCGCGACGCCGTCTGAAGTCTTGTCAGAAGGCCAAGAAGTGAAGGTGAAAGTGCTAGATGTTCATCTCGATGATAAGAAAATCTCATTGTCGATGCGTGCGCTCGAATCATCTGAACCGACTCGTCAAGATGATGATCAAGCGTTGCTTGATGAATATAGCGACCAAGGAGGATTCTCTGTCTCGGAATTGACAGGTGATGATTCTTCGGACGACTCTAAATAAGATGATCGTTCAAGCGGGAGTCATGCTCCCGCTTCTTTTTGTATGGTCACTTAATTTTGCCTGTGATATGATAGGTAAGTTGCGTTTCGAAATGATGAAATGATGAAATTTTGATAGAAAGTTAGTGAGGTGTTGTTATGGGAATTCCAGTAGTGGCCATCGTTGGCCGTCCGAATATCGGAAAATCCACAATTTTTAACCGTATCATCGGTGATCGTGTCTCGATCGTCGATGATAAACCGGGTGTCACACGTGACCGTATTTACGGCACAGGAGAGTGGCTCAACCGTAAGTTCCATTTAATCGATACAGGTGGGATCGAAGTAGGGGACGAGCCGTTGCTCGTTCAAATGCGTCATCAGGCGGAACTTGCAATCGATGAAGCGGACGTCATCATCTTCATGGTGAATGGACGTGAAGGGATCACGGCGGCTGATGAAGAAGTCGCGAACTTGTTGTTCCGTTCGAACAAACCAATCGTCCTTGCCGTGAACAAAGTGGATAACTTTGAAATGCGAGATCTCATGTATGAGTTTTATTCTCTCGGATTTGGAGATCCGTTCCCAATTTCGGGTACACACGGGTTAGGACTCGGTGACTTACTCGACCAAGTATTTGCACTCGCTCCAGAAAAAGACGAGTACGAATACAACGAAGACGTGATTCAGTTCTCGTTGATCGGTCGCCCGAACGTCGGGAAATCAAGCTTGACGAACTCAATCCTTGGTGAAGAGCGCGTCATCGTTTCAAACATTGCGGGTACGACTCGTGATGCGATTGATACACCGTTCACACGTGACGGACAAGAGTATGTCATCATCGATACGGCAGGTATGCGTAAACGCGGGAAAGTATATGAATCAACAGAGCGCTACAGTGTCATGCGCGCACAAAAGGCGATTGAACGCTCAAACGTGGTTCTCGTCGTCCTCGACGGGGAAGAAGGAATCATCGAGCAAGACAAGCGTGTCGCTGGTCTCGCGCATGAAGCCGGGAAGGCGATTGTCATCGTCGTCAATAAATGGGATGCCGTTGAAAAAGATGATAAGACGATGAAGAAGATGGAAGAGAAGATTCGTCAAGAATTCTTATTCCTCGACTATGCGCCGGTTGTCTTCTTATCAGCGCTCACGTCAAAACGCTTACAGACATTGTTGCCTGTCATCAAACAAGTGGCTGAAACACATCGCCGTCGAATCTCGACGAGCGTGTTGAACGATGTCATCGTCGATGCGGTTGCGATGAACCCGACACCGACGGATAAAGGACAACGATTGAAGATCAACTACGCAACTCAAGTGGCCATCGAGCCGCCGACGTTCGTCTTGTTCGTCAACGATCCTGAGTTGTTGCATTTTTCGTATAAACGTTATTTAGAGAATCAAATCCGTAAAGCATTTGACTTCACCGGGACACCGATTCACATCGTGGCTCGTCAGAAAAACTAATAACGGGGGTGCCACTTATGGCAAACGTAGCTGTCATCGGAGCAGGGAGCTGGGGAACGGCCATCTCGCTCGTGTTAGCAGATAATGGCCATGATGTCCTGCTCTATGGACGTGAACAAGAACATGTGGATGAAATCAACTCGTCACATACGAACTCGTTTTATTTGAAAGACGCGCCATTACCTGAATCCATTCGTGCGACGACGAACTTGAAAGAGGCGTTAGACGGTCGGAGTATCGTTTTTCTCGTCGTCCCGAGTTCGGCGATTCGTCCTGTCTCAAAGGAATTGAACACCTTGTTGACGGAACCTGTCACCATCGTTCATGCCGCGAAGGGGATTGAACCGAAAACGCATAAGCGTCTTTCAGAAATCATCGCCGAAGAAATCGAACCGGCTAAACGTCGGGCAATCGGTGTATTGACAGGACCGACTCATGCTGAAGAGGTTGCGGTCCGGAAACCGACGACCATCACGATTGCATGTGCTGACCTTGATGTCGCGGATGAAGTGCAGGAACTCCTCACAAACGATCAGTTCCGCGTGTACTTGAATTCTGACGTCGTTGGGGCCGAATACGGCGGAGCACTGAAAAATATCATCGCTCTAGCGGCAGGTATGACGGATGGACTCGGTTATGGGGACAATGCGAAAGCTGCCCTCATGACTCGTGGGATTGTAGAAATTGCGCGACTTGGCGTGAAGCTTGGAGCGAACCCGGCCTCGTTCTCAGGATTGACAGGAATCGGAGACTTGATTGTGACAGCGACGTCACAACATAGCCGTAACTGGCGAGCCGGTAATGCCATCGGGCGTGGTGAAAAGTTAGAAGACGTTCTCGGAAACATGGGAATGGTCGTCGAGGGCGTCCGCGCCTGTGAAGCGGCCCACTCCCTTGCGAAAGAGGCAGGTGTGGAGATGCCGATCACAGAGGCGCTCTATAACGTGTTGTTTGAAGGGAAAAGCCCTCATGATGAAGTGAAGAAATTGATGAGACGCCCGCAAAAACACGAGATGGAACAAGTTTTCCATTTTGAAGAATAGACAGATTGAGAGAGGAGCTGACGTTTTCGTTCAGTTCCTCGCCTTTTTTTGCTAAACTTGAATTCTGGAGAACATAGAGAAAGTAGGGGGATAGACGTGACACCGTCACTCATCAAAATGTGGATATCATTCGCAGGGATCGGGGCTTTCGCCATCGCTGCATTAATGGTCGCACTCAGTCATACAAAACTGAGCGGTTGGTTCGCCACGCTCGTCAGACTGATTGCCTTCATCATTTTCTTATTTGGGACTGTTATCATGATTTTTGTCGTCGTCTCAGGACCGACTGGAGGATAAACGTGATGAAAAAAAAGATTGTCGCTATCAGTTTGATTTTGACGACACTGTTAGCTGGATGTATGTTTCCTGATTCAGAACGGGCCAACAATATCCCGTATGAAGATCAATTGAATACGGTACAAAGTGCGGTCGATGCCTATCGTGAGCAATCTGGGGTATTACCAATCAAAACAAAACCGGCGGAAACGCCTCTCATGGAGCGTTACCCAGTTGAATTCGCTCGTCTCGTGCCCGGTTATTTAGCGGACCCACCGGCGAATAGTTTCGAAGGTGGCGGGTTGTTCCAATATATCCTCGTCGATGTGGAGACGGAACCGACTGTGAAGTTGATTGACTTGCGTGTGTCTGAACGGTTGCAGCAACTTCAAACGAACATCAACGCGTTTCGGGCAAAAGAAGGCAAGTTCCCATTTGACGGATCATTAGGTAAGAATCAGTTCACGCTCGATTATGATAAAATCTTTGTCACGGAAGAGCCGTTCATTCCAAGTCCCTATTCGGACCGTGAACTTCCAATCTATGTGGATGGCACGGGACAACTGTTTGTAGACTATCGAGAAGATGTGAAGGAAGCGCTTCAAAAGACGGATGAGTCGCCGGAAATAGGCGAAGACATTCGTTATTTGCTCTATAAAGATGCTCCATTCGCCCCAGCTTATTCGCAAGGATACACAATTGATGAACAAGGAGAGGTCGTGTTTTTAAACAACTGAACCTGTTTTGATAGTGAATGTCGCGAAATCATGCAAAAAATGTTGTCATATCAACGTTTGTACGATATGATTAATCCCGTAAACTCCCTGTGAGAGGAGGTGAATCGTGATGAACAAAACTGAATTGATCCAAGCTGTTACTGAGAAAGCCGATGTTTCTAAAAAAGAAGCAACGAAAATCGTAGAAGCTACGTTTGAATCAATCACTGAAGCACTCCAAAACGGTGAGAAAATTCAATTGATCGGTTTTGGTACTTTTGAAGTTCGTGAGCGTGCTGCCCGTAAAGGTCGTAACCCACGTACAAAAGAAGATATCGAAATCCCAGCGAGCAAAGTTCCTGCATTTAAAGCAGGTAAAGCGCTCAAGGATGCGGTCAAGTAATCTGCAATACATAAGTCGCCGAAAGGCGGCTTTTTTTGTTGGGTTTGCGAGTTCGAATGACGTGAATGTGACAAAAATGTGCTATACTATGTCAGAATGACAATGAAGTGGACGAGGGGGGATAGCATGGAACAGTTGACAAATGAATTCGTTGTCACAGACCTTGCTCGTCAAATCGAAACACGTATGAATCATCCCTATTTGACGAAACACGAGGTTGTACCAGCCGTCGACATGCTATTGCTTCGTTGGATGGTCGAGATGATTGATTTGGAATCGATTGAGCATCGACAACTCGTGATGGCAACCTATTTCGCACATCAAGCGCTTGATTTACACGACCAAGTGAACAGCAGCCCGAACGGGTCTTTGGCACGCCAATTAAAAGTGCTCGCCGGAGACTTTGCATCGGCTCAGTTTTATAAAATCTTGACGGACTTTCCATCATCATACAGTGATCGATTCGGTCAGTCTGTACAGCGGGTCAATGCGGCGAAGTGCACCTTATTGCTTGAGAAGAACGTTTCAATGAACGTTTGGCTCGAAGCGAACGTCGGATTGATTCAAACACTTTCCGAACTGATTGAACAACCTTATTTGACAACGAGCGGGAAACGAATGATTGAAAAGAAAGCGACAGCGCTTAGACAAGACCAAAAAGAGCAACTCACGACGTTGCTCGCGCATGCGGTCGCTTAGAACGGAAAGGATGTTACGCGTTGCAACCGATAGAAAAAGAGCAAAAAGTATACGAAGTATTTCAGTCCATTTCTCCGAGCTACGATACGATGAACTCGATTATCAGCTTCCGACTTCATAAATGGTGGCGACGGACAACGATGAAAAAAATGAACGTCTTTCCGGGGGCTAAATGTTTAGACGTTTGTTGCGGGACGGCTGACTGGACGATTCAATTGGCAGATGCTGCTGGAAACACGGGTGTTGTGAAAGGACTCGATTTTTCAGAGAACATGTTAAAAGTGGGAGAGGAAAAGGTCAAATCTTGGCCGAACATCGAATTGCTTCATGGAAATGCGATGGCTCTTCCGTTTGGTGACAACTCCTTTGACTATGTCACAATCGGATTTGGACTCCGAAACGTTCCAGACTACATGACGGTCTTGCGTGAAATGCACCGTGTCTTGAAACCAGGTGGGACGGTCGTTTGTCTTGAAACGAGCCAACCGACAGCACCGCTTTTTAAAGAGTTGTATCGTTTTTACTTTGGAACGGTCATGCCGCTTTTCGGTAAGGTCTTTGCCGGTTCATACGACCAATATAAATGGTTGCAGGAGTCGACCGATCAGTTCCCAGACCGTTTGACGCTCAAGCGGATGTTCGAAGATGCCGGGTTTGAACAAGTCGAAGTGAAGACATTCTCCGGAGGTGCATGTGCCATGCATCTAGGAAAGAAGTGGTGAACCATGTCTTTGAAGCGACTTTATCGTCATATGAACCGAGAGATTGATCAAATCGATCAATTCTTATCTACTCGAGTCAGGACGGACCACCCTGTCATTGAATCGGCATCGCGCCAATTACTCGATGCCGGTGGCAAGCGCATCCGACCCGCCTTCGTTTTACTGAGCGCCGGGTTCGGTGAGACGAAAGATATCCGTTTGACGAAAGTTGCCTCAAGTCTTGAGTTGATTCATATGGCATCACTCGTGCATGACGATGTCATCGATGACGCGATGCTCCGTCGTGGCAAACCGACCGTGATGGAACGATATGATGAAACAGTAGCGATGTATACAGGGAATACGTTATTCGGAGAAGCGATTCGTCTCGTATCCGAAATTGATTCACCAGAAGTGATGCGCATCATGGCAGATACGATGGAACGAATCTGTGTCGGTGAAATCAATCAAATCCAAGATCAATTTGAGTGGGGGCAATCACCGAAGCGCTATTTAGATCGGATTGCGCGAAAGACCGCTCTGTTGATTGAAACGAGTTGTGCGGTAGGAGCTGTCATCTCTGGAGCGTCTCCACAAATCGTGAGGCAATTAAGTCTGTTTGGATATGATATCGGCATGGCTTTTCAAATGACGGATGACTTGCTCGATTTTACCGCTAAGAGTTTTCAACTCGGTAAGCCGGTCGGGGAAGATTTGAAGCACGGTCATAAAACGTTACCGCTCCTGTATTCATCTGAGGACCCTGACTTTTATGAACGTCTCCGTCAAGTGAACGCCTCGACGGATGTGAAAGTGACGAAATCTCTCGTCCGGGAAGTGCAACGAAACGGAACGTTAGAACGCAGTCAACGGACGATTGATCGTTACGTCAACCGTGCCATCCGCCGACTAGACGGGTTGCCGGATGTTCCGGACAAGCGATCGTTAATTGAAATTGCGCAATATATTGGGAAACGCAAATGGTGAATGCCCATGTAACCCCTTTCAAAAATGTGTCGGACCGTGTACACTAAATACGTACATCGTACACATTTATAGACTTAGGGGGATTTGGGGAATGGAAAAGACATTTTTAATGGTTAAACCTGATGGGGTAAAACGTGGATTGATTGGGGAAATCATCTCACGCTTCGAAAACAAAGGATATACGTTGAACCGTCTCGAAATGGTGACACCGTCAGTTGAGGTCGCAGAGGCACACTACGCAGAGCATAAAGAAAAGCCGTTCTTTGGTGAATTGGTTGAGTTTTTGACTTCTGGTCCTGTTGTTGCGATGGAATGGGAAGGGGAAGACATCGTGGCCGTCTCTCGTTTAATGATCGGGAAGACGAAGCCAGTGGATGCTCAACCAGGAACGATTCGCGGCGATTTTGCATCGACGATGTCACAAAACGTGATTCATGGTTCTGATAGTGTGGACAGCGCGGAACGTGAACTCTCACTTTGGTTCGCTGAAGTGGCTTCACACGTTTCATGACTTTTCGAGGGACGGGGAAACCTGTCCCTTTTTGATTCCCTTTGAGTTGCCTGAGATCAGAAGAATGCGGAAATGAGAAAGAATTGAGGTTGAAATTGGTGATGAATGATTATGCCATCTTTGTAAAAAAGTTTTATATCAAGTCGGGTATTGACTTGAACTTATATAAAGAGGCGCAGATGAAGCGCCGTATGGTCGCACTACGCGAAAAGAAGGGGTATGCATCGTTTTTGGAGTATTTGAAGGCGATGGATACAGATCGTCAACTTTACGAGGAGTTTCTCGACCGGATGACAATCAATGTGAGTGAATTTTATCGCAACCCGATTCGTTGGCAACAGCTTGAAGAGGACATCCTCCCGCATCTGATTCGCTCGAGTCAAGGGAAGCTTCGCGTATGGAGTGCTGCCTGTTCAACAGGAGAAGAGCCATACTCACTTGCCATGTTGTTGTCGAAACATCTGGCTCCATCTCAATTTTCAATCATGGCCACGGACTTAGATGATGTCGTCATCGAAAAAGCGAAGCAAGGAAAGTACCATGAGCGGGCGCTCATCGATTTGCCGGAGGAGTTTCAGAAGCGCTACTTTACCCGTCGTGGCGACGACTATTATATTTCAGATGAGATCAAGCAACTCGTGACATTTAAGAAGCATAACTTGTTAGCGGATGTGTACGAACGTAACTTTGATTTGATCGTCTGTCGAAATGTCTTGATCTACTTCACTGAAGAAGCGAAAGAGAAGGTATATACGTCATTCCAACGGGCGTTACGTCCAGGTGGGATGCTATTTGTCGGTGGAACGGAACAAATTTTCCAACCGAAACGTTATGGCTACGCAATTAAGCAAAGTTTCTTTTATGAAAAAATAGATGGATGAGGTGATCGGATGCGTTATTTGACAGCTGGTGAATCACATGGTCCCGGTCTGACGGTCATCATTGAAGGGGCCCCAGCCGGACTCGCGATCGATATTGCGCAAATCAATGCGGAGTTAAAAAAACGTCAATCTGGTTACGGTAGAGGGCGCCGCATGCAAATCGAGTCAGACCAAGTAGAAGTTCGTTCGGGAATACGGCATGGCGTGACCACGGGTGCACCCATCACTTTTTGGATTGAGAATAAAGACCATACGCATTGGAAACACGTCATGCAGGCGGAACCGATTGAAAGCGACATCGAAGTGAAGCGCCGCGTCTCTCGGCCGAGACCTGGACATGCTGACCTGGTCGGTGGGATGAAGTATGACCATCGAGACTTACGTGACGTGTTGGAGCGCTCGAGCGCAAGGGAAACAGCGGCTCGTGTCGCGGTCGGAGCTTTCTGTAAGCAACTCCTTCAACAAGTCGGGGTGTCCCTCTTTAGTTATGTCAAAGTGATTGGTGGGGAACGTGCGGAGTCGTGTACATTCGATTCGCTTCAAGAAGCACAAGCAGTCGTCGATGCGTCACCGGTGCGTACGTTAGATGAAGCGGCCGCGTTGCGAATGATGCATCGCATCGATGAGGCCAAGGCAAATGGAGACTCGATCGGTGGGATCGTGTGTACAGAAGTACATGGTGTTGTACCGGGACTTGGATCATATGTGCAGTATGACCGTAAACTGGATGCGAAAATCGCACAAGCGGTCATGAGTGTCAACGCGTTTAAAGGTGTTGAATTCGGTGAAGGGTTCGAAATGGCGTATCGTCCGGGTTCTGAAGTGATGGACCCGATCGCATACGGGGATGATGGATATACGCGACTGAGTAACCATCTCGGTGGATTTGAAGGGGGCATGACAACGGGGATGCCGATCCTTTGTTCAGCCGTCATGAAGCCCATTCCCACCCTCTATAAACCCTTACAATCGGTCGATATTGATACGAAAGAGGCATTTTTGGCTCAAATCGAGCGGAGCGACTCGTGCGCCGTGCCTGCCGCGTCACTCGTCGTTGAGGCAGTCATCGCATTTGAAATCGCGAAGGAAATGTGTGAGACGTTCGGGCACGACACGATGGAACGAATCAAACATCGAGTCGATGAGTATCGGGAGGAGTTACGAGTATGGTAACGATTCCAATCTCAGCATCGACCCCATACGACGTCGTCTTGGACAATCAGGATCGTTGGATCGATTCGGTTGATTGGTCAAGGTATTCGATGCTATGGGTCGTTACGGATAAACATGTCGAGTCTCTTTACGGAGAGTCGTTCCGTTCTACATTGAAACTGACCCATCCTCACGTCGTCTCGTCCGTCGTCGAAGCGGGTGATGCGTCGAAATCGCTATCTCAGCTCGAGCAGCTTGTCGCAGAAGGATTGCGCCATGGATGTGACCGCCAGACGTTGATTGTCGCCTTTGGTGGTGGGATGATTGGCGACTTGGCTGGCTTTTTAGCAAGTGTCTACATGCGAGGCGTTCCATACATACAAGTGCCGACGACGATTTTGGCTCACGATTCGGCTGTCGGAGGCAAAGTGGCAGTCAATCACCCCCTTGCGAAAAATGCGATTGGTTCGTTCTATCAGCCATCAGGCGTTTATTACAACGTCACTCGACTGAACACCTTGTCCGTCCAGGAAGTGCGAAGCGGTCTCGGTGAGTTATTGAAACATGCGTACTTATCACGTTACGTCCTCGAATCCTCTTTCGAGGACGACTTGTTTTTAGACTTGAACGAGAACGAACCATTGGATTGGGTGTCGTGGCTTGCTCGTGGGATTCGAGTGAAACAAGCCATTGTCGAGAAGGACGAGCGAGAACAGGGCATTCGTGCTTGGCTCAACTTTGGGCATACGTTCGGTCATGCCCTTGAGTCGGTGGAAGCCTATCGGATCCCACATGGGGAAGCGGTTTTACATGGGATGGTGTTCGCTTTTCTCGTGTCTGGAGATGAAGTTCGAGCGATGCAGTTGTTCGATTGGATGCGTTCAAATGACGTCACGCCGATCGATTGGCAACCATTCGACCGCTACGTGGAAAAAATGATTCGGGATAAAAAGAACCGTCACGGTGCAATTCGTTTTGTGTTACTTCGTGAAACGATCACCGTTGAGTCGGTACAGCTAGAACATCTTCAACAGACGTTTGAACAGATGAAAGGATGGTGGGAACGATGAGTTTAAACGGTTCTATCCGTGTACCGAGTGATAAATCCATCACACATCGGGCATTATTATTCGGGATGATGGCGAACGGGACGACGCACGTGCGGAATCCGCTCCTCGGTGCCGATTGTCGTTCGACAATCGAGGCGATTCGATCACTTGGAGCCGATGTGACAGAACAGCAAGACGAACTAGTCATTAAAGGCATCGAGTCTCCGCGCTCGGCACGGCTTGACTGTGGGAATTCAGGTACGACGATGCGCCTTCTGATCGGTCTCTTGTCCGGCTATAACGGGTCGTTTGAGCTCGTAGGCGATGAATCGTTATCTAGACGTCCGATGCGCCGCGTTACCAAGCCTTTACGAAACATGGGTGCACATGTGACCGGGGATATGGCGCCTCTCGTCATCGAAGGGACGGGGCTTCGATCGATTGACTATACGTTACCGGTCGCGAGCGCCCAAGTGAAGTCGGCCGTCCTACTCGCCGGCTTACGTGCCTCGGGTACGACGGTTGTTCGAGAACCGATGTTGTCACGAGACCATACCGAGCGCATGTTGCCCCTATTCGGTGCGAAGCTGTCGATTGTAAACGAAGAAGGGTTACGCGTCATCCGTGTCGAACCCTCGACATTGACCGGATGTACGGTCGACGTACCGGCAGACCCGTCATCGGCTGCATTTTTCTGGGCAGGGGCGGCCATGGTGGCAAATAGTTCGGTTACGACGACGGACGTCTGTTTGAATGAGACGCGGATCGGATTTTTACGTACGCTCGAACGGATGGGCGCGAATGTCGTCATTTCGAACGAACGATTGGTCGGTGAAGAACGAGTCGGGGACGTGACGGTCACGACGAGTGAGTTATCCGGCACGGTCGTCGAAAAGGATTTCATTCCTTCACAGATTGATGAATTACCCCTGTTCGCTCTCGTCGCCTCTCAGGCGAATTCACCGTCCATCGTAAAAGATGCAGCGGAACTGCGCGTGAAAGAAACCGACCGGATTGAGGTGGTCGTCTCAGAACTACGCAAATTAGGTGTGGACATCGTCGGCACCGAGGACGGATTCATCGTCCAGCCGAGTCGCCTTCACGGAGGGGATGTCTCGACTTACGGAGACCATCGCTTGTCCATGATGTTACAGATTGCGTCACTCGTGACCGATGAAGCCGTTCACATCGAGGGGATCGAGGCATCCGATGTCAGCTATCCTCGATTCCGTGAAGATTTACAACGGGTTCAACGTAAGATAGAATAACGACAAACCGAAGCCCAGGAGGACGAACCATGCTAGATGAATCAGCTTTAACACATATAATCGAGATGCTTGAGTCAGGTGAGACGGAACATGCACTCATGCATCTAGAAGAACTTGAGAAGGAAGGGTCGGATGATGACCGTTTAGCCATCGCCGACCTCTATTTAGAGTTAGGTCTTGCCGACCGGGCGACAGCTGTTCTCTCAAAGCTATACGTCGACTATGAGGGAGACCCGAATGTCGCCTTATCGCTGGCGGAAGCGTATTTAGATAGTGACCGTGAAGAGGAAGCGATTGCCGTGCTTGAAAAAATCAAATCGGATGACGCAGATACGCAAGTGAGGAGCCTCGTCCTCCTCGCTGACCTGTATCAATCGCAAGGATTGGATGAAGTGGCAGTGAAGAAACTGATGGAGGCGCTCGAGAAAAATTCGGATGAACCTTTACTCATCTATGGATTGGCTGAATTGTATGCCTCGACCGGTTCATTTGAACAAGCCATTCCACTTTATGCGCGTCTTCCGAAGATGAAGTTGCCGGCTGAAATCGACTATCAAGCGGATTACGCGGAGGCCCTCACGATGGTCGGATCGTTTGAAGAGGCGCTCGAGGAATACGAGCGGGCCACACATCGCGATTTGAACACCGTCTTCGGTCATGCGATGACGGCTCATCGGATCGGACGTGAGGAAGTTGCGATCAAGCAGTTCAAAGAGCTTCAGGCGATGGACCCAGACTTCACGTCGCTCTACTTGCCTTATACCGAGGCACTCGATGCAATCGGGCAAACGGAAGAGGCCATCGAGATCGTCGATCAAGGCATCACGCGCGACGATTATAATGATGAACTGCGGCACGTCAAAGCAAGGCTGCTTCTCAAACTCGGAAATCGGGACGGTGCCATTAAAGAACTGCGTGAGGCGCTCGTGTTAAATCCAGAATCGTTACAAGCGACAGAATTGCTCTTGTCGATTTTATTTGAAGCAGGAGAATTCGATGACGTTCTCGAAACCATCGATGCACTCGAAGATCATACGACGTCGCCGCTCATGACATGGTACAAGGCGAAGGCGAAATATGAGCTCGAAGCGTATGACGAAGCGGTCAGTCTGTATGCCTCAATTGAGCCGATGATGAAAGAGGACGTGTCATTTGTGACGGAATGGGCTACACTGTTGATAGAGGAAGGTCGTAGACAAGATGCGCGACGTGTGGTCGAGCAATCGCTTGCATTGGTGGTCGATCTCGATGATCGCCAATTGCTCGAAGAACAGCTCGAACAATTGTCTGATGACGTAGAATGAATAAGGGAAGGGAATGAGGTCAGATGGTCGAGCGGAAACGTAATTTTTTGAAGCGATTCGTCGCTCATCATACGCTTCGGAAACGTGAAGCAAAGTGGATTCTTGACTATTGGTTAAGACATCCTGAAAAGCTTGGCAACGTTCATTTCGTGACAAACGCTTCAGTCTCACCACGAAGTCTCGTGATGACAGCGTACGGGTTTGACGGTGAACCGTTTCGATACCGACGGGGAGACCTTGTGACCATGAATCCTGAGAAGGCTTATCATGACATCCGTCTACACGATGGGCCAATCTATGTAGAGTTAAATTTTCAAGGCATGATGATCGATGAGAACTGGGTCGACATCGTCGAACAGAATCCGTTTGAACCAGTGGCAGAAGTGAGAGACGAAGTCTCTTCCTCTGCTCAAACGGTCATTCAAGCATCGGTTGCTCAATTTGAAGAAGAGCGATTGCTGATTGAAATCGATAAAGCGCTCGACCGACGAGACGAGAATTTATTCCGCAATCTGACGACTCAACTTCATCAAGTGCGAGCATCTAAATTATTTTGAATAAAACAAGCGCTTCCGTTCCGGTAGGCGCTTGTTTTTTGGTATATTAATTACGTAGGAATACACATTTATTTCACAGTTCGTTCATAACTTTGAAAGGTGAGCGAAGTCATGTACGCTACAATAGACATGATGAGATATGAAGGAGAGGAGGGAAAAGATGAGGTTCGATAGTCAAGGGGCACTCCGCTCGATTGCCGAACGACAATACGTCGATACGCTCATCGTTCCGCTCGCAGAATTGGCGTTTGGTGAAGATATGGTTCGTAAAGCCGAAAGCTATGAAGTGATTCATGCCGTCACGGCTGAGACAGAACGTCAATTATCTGGTCGAACGATGCTCAGCCCGACCATCAGTTACACCGATGTGGAAGCTGGTGTGAAGTTGGCGCAGGATGTGGTGGCGAAAGCAAATTCATCCGGATTTTCTCACGTATTGTTTATCGCGTCAGACGTCCGTTTCAAAGCATTTGATTTGCCGGTTTTGTTCGTACCGCCGCTCGCGCTTGGATCGATGTCAAGCGATCAGGCGCACACGATGGTCCAGAATTTTGCGACGCAAGTCATCACGGAACTTTCGAGCCGTTGGATGGCGACATGAAGCGGTTGACGTAGAGGTTTTATTGATATACTATTTTGTTGAGTGAGAAATTTTTGTGAAGAATGCATAAAGAATTATGGGGTTATGCACACGAATGAGGGGGGAACGAAATGGCTCAAAATGGGTCAAAAGTCACGCGCCGTCAGTTCTTAACGTACACACTGACTGGAGTAGGTGGCTTTATGGCGGCAACATTGATCAGTCCGATGGTCAACTTTGCGATCGATCCGGTTTTGAAAAAATCCGGTGCAGGCGACAAAGTAAAAGTAATGAGTCTTGATGACATCACGACTGAGCCGCAACGTGTCGACTTTAAGAAACAAACACAAGATGCTTGGTATGAATTTGAAGAAACGCTTTCAGCATGGGTTTACAAAACAGATAGTGGCGAGATTGTCGCGCTTTCTCCGATTTGTACACACCTAGGTTGTCAGGTAGCCTACGCTGGTGACCCGACTCGTCCAACAGAATTCTTCTGTCCATGTCACTTGGGACGTTATGAAAAAGATGGAACGAACATCCCAGGTACACCACCGACAGCACCACTTGCACGTTATGAAAAAGAAGAAAAAGACGGCTTCCTATATTTAGGTAGTCCAGTCGCTCAGTAATGAGAGGGGGAACTAGCCGATGTTACAAAAAATTTATGACTGGGTCGATGAACGCGTAGACATCACACCGCTCTGGCGCGATATCGCAGACCATGAAGTACCGGAACACGTCAACCCTGCTCATCACTTCTCTGCATTTGTCTATTGTTTTGGCGGTTTGACGTTCTTTACAATCGTCATCCAGATCCTTTCAGGGATGTTCTTGACGATGTATTACGTACCAGATATCATCAACGCGCACGCGTCGGTGTATTATTTGCAAAATGAGATCGCACACGGACAAATCGTTCGTGGGATGCACCACTGGGGCGCATCTGTAGCCATCGTCATGTTATTCTTACATACGCTCCGCGTGTTCTTCACAGGATCGTATAAGAAGCCGCGTGAGCTCAACTGGGTCGTCGGTGTTCTCTTGTTCTTCGTCGTCTTGGCGCTCGGACTCACAGGATACTTGCTTCCATGGGACATGAAGGCATTGTTCGCAACAAAAGTTACGCTTCAAATCGCTGAAAGTGTACCGGTTATCGGTGGTATTGCGAAGACACTTCTCGCTGGTGGTGAGATTGTCGGGGCGAGCACACTCGCACGATTCTTCGCAATTCACGTCTTCTTCTTACCGGCGGCATTGTTCGGACTGTTGGGAGCCCACTTCTTGATGATTCGTAAACAAGGGGTTTCTGGACCGCTATAAGCCGATTCGAGGAGAAAAAGGAGGAGAAACGATATGCATCGCGGTAAAGGGATGAAATTTGTAACCGACTCTCGAGTAGGAATCTCGAATCGGAAACAAAACATTGCAAAAGACTATTCAGAATACCCAGGACGCACAGAGGCGTTCTGGCCGAACTTCTTGCTCAAAGAGTGGATGGTAGGGTCGGTCTTCTTGATCGGATTCATCGCTTTGACAATTGTCGAGGCACCACCGCTTCAAAATATCGCCGATCCAACGAACACGTCATACATTCCGTTGCCGGACTGGTATTTCTTGTTCTTGTATCAATTACTCAAATATCAATTCGCTGCTGGGGACTGGATCTTACTCGGCACAGTCATTATTCCAGGTTTGGCGTTCACGGCACT
Organism: Exiguobacterium sp. s140; assembly: GCF_018617035.1. Classification (GTDB taxonomy): domain Bacteria; phylum Bacillota; class Bacilli; order Exiguobacteriales; family Exiguobacteriaceae; genus Exiguobacterium; species Exiguobacterium profundum. The sequence goes on along the minus strand of NZ_JACSJK010000001.1, from coordinate 954,323 downwards.
TCTCGTTGCACCATGGCTTGACCAAGGTCTTGAGCGTCGACCGGCGAAACGACCAGTCGCGATCAGTTTCATGTTACTTGGAATTCTCTCGGTCTTCTACTTGACTTGGGAATCTGTTCAAACGACACACTGGGATCAAGTCCATGCACAAGGTGAGCTTCAAATTCCAGGTGAAGGTCCTGAAATCGATACAGCGGCTCCAGGATATGAGATTTATTCGGCTCAATCTTGCGTCAACTGTCACGGTCAAAACCTAGAAGGTGGAGCAGCGGCTCCAGCACTCGTCGGAACGCAGTATACGGCCGAAGAGATCGCGGAAATCGCGGTCAACGGTGTCGGTACGATGCCAGCTGGTCAGTGGGACGGTTCAGATGAAGATCTCCAAGCCATGTCTGAGTTCATCGCTTCATACGGTGAAGGCGGCGAAAATAACAAGTAAGTCTTCAAGTGTAGCCTGGATATCGGGCTACACTTTTTTACTTCTGCACGACGCATACGATAAACTGAAGAAAAAGGATTGAGATAATGAACCCCATGTTTTTAAAACCGTTCTTGATGCATCGGATTGTACTGACTGTTTTATTGATCATCAACTTGGGAGGGACGATTTACGGATATATCTGGTATGAGCCTCAATTGCGTGACACACCGTACATCTATTGGCTGTTCGTACCGGATAGTCCGACGGCATCATTTTTCTTTACGATTGTTCTCGGACTTTGGTTAGCTAACAAGCGCTCCCCGTTGTTCGAGACACTCGCCTTCATCACGTTGGTCAAATACGGGGTCTGGGCCGTAATCATGAACATCATGTATCTCGGTACGTTACCACCGGATGCGCCGACCTTGAGCATCTTGATGGCTGTCATGTTGATGGTCTCTCATGGTGCGATGGCGATTCAAGCACTCATCTACGCACCATTCATGAAATGGACCATTACTTCGTTTGTCTGTTCATTGATTTGGGTAATTCATAATGACGTCGTCGATTATGTGCTCGGTCAATGGCCGCGCTATCCGTCACTCGCGGAACATATCATGTGGATCGGCTACGGCTCTTTCTGGTTGACCGGATTATGTTTTTTTATGGGATATGCGTTCGTACTACGCCCATCGCTTGAAAATAAGGTCATAAGAATGTAAAATCAAATTATCAAATACATGCAGAGGTGAAATAGAAAATGTCATTAGGTGGCTATATTTTCTATCTTGCACTGATCATGCTCATCCCCTTATGGGCCCAGATGCGAGTGAAAAGTACGTATAAGCAGTTTTTGAAACAACCGCTCCAAAGCGGTGTCACAGGTGCACAGGTCGCTGATTTCATCATGAAACAAAACGGTGTGCACAACGTGAGAATCGAAATGGTCGATGGACTCATGAGCGACCACTATGACCCGGTCAATAAAGTCGTTCGTTTGTCTCGCGAAGTGTATCAAGGGTCGACAATCTCGTCTGCCGCGATCGCTGCGCACGAGATCGGTCACGTCATTCAAGATGCGACAGACTATAAGATGATGCGCGTCCGCCATAGTCTTGTTCCGGTCGTCAACATCACGTCGAACTTGTCTTTCCCATTGTTGCTCGGTGGTTTCTTATTCGGGGCACTCGGGTTGGCTCAACTCGGTGTCATCATGATGCTCGGGGCGGTCGTGTTCCAGTTGATCACGTTACCGGTCGAGTTCGATGCATCGAAACGAGCGATGGCGCAATTGACGTCTCACGGAATCGTGACGGCGACAGAAGAGACTGGTGCACGTAAAGTGTTGAATGCCGCGGCTTGGACTTACGTCGCTGCAACGCTCGTTGCGGTTGCCGAACTCATTCGTTTGGCACTCATCGTCTTTATGCCACGTGAGGAATAGGATTGAATGGAATCCCGTCGGTAGGCGGGATTTTTTAATTTTTTGACGAAAGGAATTGTTGTCAATGAAACCGCAACTGACAGAGACAGGTCATCACCAATTGACAAATCGACTTGTGAGGCTAAAAAAAGAGCGAACGGATGCGCGTAAACGGATACGGACGGCTCGAAAATTTTGTGATTTCCGTGAAGACGTCACCTATCGTGAAGCGGTACATGAATATGAACGGATCGAGGCGGATATTTTAGAACTGAATCACCTCCTTGATGACGCGATCATCGTTATATCGGAACGTTCGGAAGTCGTGACGTTCGGAAATCAGGTCGTGATTCGGGAACTACAACAAGTAGAGACCGAGCGCTATCGAATCGTGAGTGAGGCAGAAGCGGATCTAGAACGAGGAAGCATATCCGTGACATCGCCACTCGGTCGTCGTTTGATGGGTGCGACAATGGGGCAAATGATTCAAGTGGAAACGCCAGGAGGTACGATTCAAGTCGAGGTGCTCCACATCGAACCATAAAAAATCGCCCGTTCATCCCTGTGAACGAGGCGATTTTTTTGCTTATTTCAAAGGCATCCGATTTTCATCGAACGTAAACCCTTCGCCCCCGACTTCATACACGTGATGGAACGTGACGAACGCATGCGGGTCGATCTGTTTGACGATTGTCTTCAAACGGTTCACTTCGTTACGGCCGACGACGACATATAAGACCTCGAGTTCTCGGTTCGAATAACCGCCTTTCGCGAGCAGTCGGGTCGTGCCCCGGTTCATCGTCGCATGAATACCGTCGGCGATAGCAGTGCGGTGGTCACTGATGATCATCGCCGCTTTACCGGCATACGTTCCTTCTTGCATCGAGTCGATGACGCGTGCCCCGATATAGACGGCGAGAAGCGTGTACATCGCCTCACGAATGTCGAGGTATGTCAAACTGAGGACGATGACAAAGAAGTCAAAGATGAGAAACGTCTTCCCAATCGACCAGCCGATATAGCGTTGTACGAGTCGCGCGATGATATCGACGCCGCCCGTCGTCCCGCCATTGTTAAAGATGATGCCAAGACCGACTCCGATGAAGAGACCGGCGAACAAACTGGCGAGCACCATGTCATCCGTCAAGTCGATGACGAGCGTCGAATACTTGGCGATGAGTGCGTACCAAAGTGAAAAGGAGAACGTCCCGATTAGTGTATAAACGAAAGTCGTTCGACCTAACAACTTGTAACTCATGAAAAAGAGCGGTATGTTTAGTGCCAAGTTCGTGACAGAAGGTGAGATATCAAATAGTCCGCGGAGAATCAGTGTGATCCCGGTGAACCCACCCTCGGCCAAATTGTTTTGGACGTTGAAGTGATAAACGCCGAATGCAAAAATAAAAGAACCTATTAAGATAAAAATAATATTTCGAACACGAATCGGTAATTGTACCGTCATCAGGTTCACCTCCCCTTAGATAGAGTACTCGAAAAACAGTTCGATTGACTACCCTGAACATATGACATTCAGAAACGAGTCGGCTATACTTTTCAAAGAAGAGGTGATGTAGATGAAAGTAGTAGCCATCGGGGCACATCCGGACGATATCGAAATCGGGATCGCCGGCATGACCGCCCAATGGACGAAAGAGAAGACTGAGGTCGTGTACGTCGATTTGACGAGAGCGGAACTTTCTTCAAATGGTGATGTAGAAACGAGACGACAGGAGGCAAGTGCGGCTGATGACGTGCTTGGTGTCCGTCGAATCAATCTAGGATTTAAAGACCGGGGGATTGACGGGGGAGAAGAGCAGCTCGAGGCAATCGTTTCCTTGATTCGCCGTGAGCGCCCAACCCACTTGCTCTATCCATATGAGGTCGACCGCCATCCGGACCATGCGGCCTGCGCCCATCTCGTGACAGAGGCGCTGTTTAATGCCGGGATTCGGAAGTACTTACCCGAACTCGAGGCATATCGTCCGGAAAGTGTGTACCAATATATGATCAATGCTCACGTCGAACCGGATGTGTGCGTGGATATTAGTGACACGATCGAAGTGAAGACACGGGCGCTTCAATGTTACGCGAGTCAGTTCACCCCCGTCGATGGGGTGAAGACACCGCTCACCGATGCGTACGTGGAACGGGTCATCGCCCGTGAACGCCATTTTGGGAGCTTGATTGGCGTCGCTTATGCGGAAGGCTTGAAGCGCGTTCGACCGTATGTCGTAAAACAGGCAGGTGAGCTCGCATGACATATCGGATTGGGATTCTGTGTTATCCATCGGTCGGAGGCTCTGGGATATTGGCGACAGAGCTCGGCATGAAGCTTGCGGACCGAGGACATGACGTTCATTTCATTACGAGCAGCATGCCGTTTCGTTTGAACGCCTATCACCCGAATATCACGTTCCATCAAGTCGAAATCAATCAATATTCGGTCTTTCGGTATCCGCCGTACGACATGACGCTCTCAGCGAAAATCGCGAGCGTCATCCAATCGTTCGGGCTTGATGTCATCCATGCACACTATGCCGTACCGCATGCCGTTTGTGCCGCGCTTGGTCGCGAGATGGCGGGAGTGAAGACTCCGATCGTGTCGACGTTACACGGGACCGATATTACCGTGCTCGGTGAGGACGAGGAACTGAAACCGGCCATTCTTTATGGATTGCGCCAATCGAACGCGATCACGGCGGTCTCGCATAGTTTGAAACGAGAGACAGAAGAGCGGATTGCCAGTGATTTACCGATCCAAGTCATCCATAACTTCATCGATGAATCGGTGTATACGCCTCAACTCGACCCGACACTCCGGGAACGGTACGGCTTGTCGGATGAGGACCGGGTCGCCATCCACATTTCAAACTTCCGTCCTGTCAAACGCGTCGACCTCGTCCTTGAGGCGTTCGATCAGATGGATGTTCCGAATAAGAAACTATTGCTCGTCGGAGACGGTCCGCTCATGGGTGCGATGCGTCGACTCGTGACGGAAGTGGGGCTTGAAGAGCAGGTCATTTTTGCCGGGAAACAAGAACAAGTCGCCGCACTTCTGGCAATCAGTGACGTTCACGTCCTGTTATCAGACAAGGAGGCGTTCGGTCTCGTAGCGCTCGAGGCAATGGCGACAGGTGTGCCCTCTGTCGTGAGCGATGCGGGCGGGCTACCTGAAGTGATCACGGACGGTGAGGACGGTTTCGTCGTTCCAAAAGGGGATGCGAGCCAGGCCGCCTCTGCGATGGAGCGGCTCTTGACCAATCGTTCGCTACGAGAACGGTTCCGACAAAATGGATTGGTGAAATCCCGGCGTTTCGCCTCACATGACATCGTGACCGAATATGAGCGCTTGTATGAACAGGTGGTGACATCATGACAGAATGGGAATACGCAAAACAAATCATCGACACCATCGAACAGCATGGGGGCGAGGCGTATATCGTCGGTGGTGCTGTTCGGGATTACGTGCTCGGGAGTCTGCCCGATGATATCGATTTGGCGACGTCCCTCTTCCCGGAGGAGGTGATGGCGCTGTTCCCGAAGTCGGTTCCGACCGGTATTGAACATGGGACCGTCACGGTCATTCTCGACCACCATCCGTTCGAAGTGACGACATTCCGTTCAGAAGGGTCATATTCGGATTCGAGACGACCGGACCATGTCGCACTCGGGGTGTCGCTTGAAGAGGATTTATTACGAAGGGACTTCACGATGAACGCGATGGCGTTCCATGATGGGCGAGTGGTCGATTTATTCGGTGGCCAACATGATTTAGAGGAACGAATCATCCGAACAGTCGGCAGTCCGTTTGAACGGTTCGGAGAGGACGCGCTTCGCATCATGCGCGCGCTTCGCTTCATGTCACAGCTCGACTTCACCTTACATGACGAGTTGCGGGAAGCGGCGAGCGGGCTCGGTCATAAGCTCGAACAGATTGCGATGGAGCGTATCGCAATCGAATTCGAGAAACTGTTGACGGGACCTGCGTATAAGAAAGCACTAGGTGAGATGGTCGAGCTCGGCATTCATCGTCATTTACCAAACGTGACGACCGAACTGATGCAGCGTGTCCAAGAGGACAATCGGACCCCTGTGAACGCGGTCAGCGGGTGGGCACTCTTTCTCTATCATGCACAGGATGACGGCTGGCTATCGCCATGGAAACGGTCGAACGCCATCAAACGGGAGGCACGCACACTTGCACAGCTCTGTGAGACAGGGCTTGACCGGATGACGATTTATGCGACGGATGAACAGACGCTCTCCACTTATTTCCGAATGAACGGGGAGAGAGACCGAAGCCGTGAACTGAAACAGTCGCTCCCGATGACGTCACGGAAAGAGTTAAAGTTTAACGGCCGGGACGCCTTAGCGCTCGGGGCACGAGGGGAAGCGATCAAGCATCTGTTAGCCGACCTCGAACGACGCGTCATCTTAAACGAGTTACCGAACCATGAGACAGTATTGAAAGAGGAGGCGAAACGATGGCTTCAACGCGCGGGCGTGTTCTGACGCTATTACAAGATGGTGAAGTATGGAGTGGCCAAGAGTTGGCCCGTCAATTAAATATTTCACGTACCGCTATTTGGAAACATATCGAAACGCTTAAGCAAGACGGTTATGCGATTCATACGATCCCAAGAAAAGGATACCAATTGCTTGAGCAAAGTGACCGATTCGATGAACCGGCGTTTGCGTCATATCGGAAGGGACGGTTCGGTCAAATCGTCCATGCGTTTGACCAAATCGACACGACACAACGAATCGCCCATGAGCTGGCGCAACAACACGTGCCAGAGGGGACGCTCGTCATGAGCGAGGAACAGACGGCAGGGCGCGGACAACTCGGTCGAAATTGGTACAATCCGAAGCACGTCAATATCGCGGCAAGTGTGATTTTAAGGCCGGAGTTGCCCATTCGCGACGCATCAAAGCTTACCTTGATGGCGGCGAGTGCGTTTGCGAAAGCGTTGAATGCACGTGACCTTGACGTGACCATCAAATGGCCAAACGATTTACTGCTAAATGGCAAGAAAATCGGAGGCGTTCTGACAGAAATGCAAACGGAAGGTGACCGCATCCAAGCCGTCATTTTAGGGTTTGGAATGAATGTCAACGGCGATGACATTCCGACGGAGTTGGCGCACCGGGCGACCTCCCTGTATTTAGAGACCGGGACGCGGTATCATCGCAGTGAGTTATTGGCAGAACTGTTGGCAGAACTCGAGACCGAATACGATCGGTTCCTTGACGTGGGATTTGCGCCCGTTCGCTTGAACTGGATGAAACATGCCGCCTATTTAAATGAGTCGGTCACCTTGAGTGGGTCCCGGACGTCGCGAACAGGTGTCATGCGTGGCATCTCGGACGAGGGGGCGTTGCTACTCGAAGTGGATGGAACGGTCGAACCGGTCTATTCTGCTGAGATTGCAGTGTGGAATGATTGATGAAAGCGAGACCATCGACTATACTTAATGTGTCGGACGCTATCAATTTTTGAAGTGTACCGCGCTTGCAGACTGTCACATTCAGTTGTCTGCCTTGATCATTATGACAGGGACAGAAGGACACTAACTCATGAAAACCATGAATTTGTTTTTCGTGCGCCTTCTTGCCATCTGTGTAAGAGGGCGTTTATTCTTTCCTGTCTCCACGTTTAGGAGGAGAAACAGATGCACACGATGACTACATTGTTAAAAAAGATGAACGAGCAGGAAAAGCTCGTCATGTTGACGGCGTATGATTATCCGTCAGCCAAACTTGCCGAATCGGCAGGGGTCGATTTGATTTTAGTAGGTGATTCACTCGGAATGGTCGTCCTTGGTTATGATTCGACGATTCCAGTGACGATGGAGGACATGCTTCATCATTCGAAAGCCGTACGCCGAGGAGCACAACATACGTTCGTTGTGGTGGATATGCCGTTTGCGTCATATCACGGAGACTTCGATCGAACGTTACAGGCAGCATCGCTCTTATTCCAAGAAGGTCGTGCGGACGCCATTAAACTAGAAGGGGCCGGTGAAGTGCTTCAGACGATTGAGCGTTTGACACAAGTCGGCATGCCATGTGTCGCCCATTTAGGGTTGACCCCTCAATCGGTTGGCGTCCTAGAAGGATATAAAGTACAAGGGAAATCCCTTGAGGCTGCCGAGACACTCCTTCAAGACAGCTTGGCTGCGGAGCGTGCTGGCGCGAAGATGCTCGTCCTTGAGTGTGTCCCTCATCAATTGGCAAAACGGATCGCAGAAGAGCTGACGATTCCGGTCATCGGAATCGGTGCAGGTGCAGATGTCGACGGCCAAGTGCTCGTCTATCATGACGTATTGAAATATGGGGTGGACCGTCTCCCTAAATTTGTCCAAGCGTATGCAGACGTGAATGAAGTGGCGACGGATGCCATCCGCTCTTATGTCGAAGAGACGAAGAACGGTCACTTCCCACAAGAACGTCATACGTTCACAATGGATGAGTCGTTGCTCGACTCGTTGTATGGAGGAAAATGATGAGAATTGTATCGACCGTCGAAGAATTACGCAGTGCTTTACCAACGAATCAAACGATTGGGTTCGTGCCGACGATGGGATATTTGCATGAAGGACATATGAGCCTCGTTGAAAACGCGCGACGGGAAAATGACGTCGTCGTCATGAGTATTTTTGTCAATCCGACACAGTTCGGACCGAATGAAGATCTCGACCGTTATCCCCGCGACTTTGAACGGGATGAGAAGTTGGCACGTGAAGCGGGAGTCGATGTACTGTTCTATCCGACGACGGAGACGATGTATCCCCTTGATATGGCGCGAGTGACCGTTCGTCACGGGGCGGACGTATTATGTGGGGCGAGTCGTCCCGGCCATTTTGATGGTGTGTTGACAATCGTCTCGAAATTATTTAACCTTGTTCAACCGACACGCGCTTATTTCGGTCTAAAGGATGCCCAACAAGTGGCATTGATTGAAGGATATGTCCGAGATTATTTCGTACCGGTAGAGATTCGACGCTGCCCGATTATTCGTGAGGAGACAGGACTAGCCAAATCTTCTCGAAACGTCTACTTGTCAGATGTCGAAACGGTAGAGGCGAGTCGGATCTTCAGCGCATTGACGATGGCGCGAGAGGCACTCGATGCAGGTCAACAAGTTGATGAAGTAAAACGACAGCTGACTGAACGTTTGAACGAGATTCCGAACAGTCAAATCGATTACGTCGAGCTTGTCGATTACCCGACGCTCGGTGCCGTCTCGAGCGACTCGACTGAACTCTTGTTAGCGGTGGCCATTCAGTTTGAACGGGCCCGATTGATTGATAATGTGATTTGGAAGAAGGGATGAATCCAATGATTCGTACATTTATGCACGCAAAGCTTCATAAAGCAACAGTGACAGAAGCAAACTTACACTACGTCGGTTCGATTACAATCGATGAGGATTTGATGGATGCGGTCGGCATCATGGAGAATGAACATGTACACATTACGAACAACCATAATGGTGCTCGCATCGAGACGTATGTCATCAAAGGGGAACGTGGGTCAGGCGTGATTTGTTTGAACGGTGCGGCAGCACGTCATTTCCAGGTCGGTGATGTGGTCATCATCATGGCGTACGGTCAAATGACAGCGGAAGAGGCGAAAACGCATCGTCCAAAAGTAGCCGTGTTGAACGAACAAAATGAGGTCGATCAACTTCTTTACGAAGAGATTGCTCATACAATTTTGTGAAGGATTCGGGGGTGTCGACAGAGGCATCCCCGTTTTTTCGTTATTCGTTCTATGGTAAGATGAGACAGACAGAAAGCACGAGCGTGCCAAAGATGGGATGGATGTTATGGACACGTATGTGATTGTGGATTTAGAGACAACGGGTCATTCCGTTAAGTCCGGAGATGAATTGATTGAGTTTGCGGCGGTCGTCGTACAAGAGGGCGAAGTGATTGAACGCTACAGCACCTTGATTCGACCGAGTCGACCAATCCCACCTTTTATTACGCAATTGACAACGATTAGTGACGAAGATGTAAGTGACGCACCTACATTTGAAGATGTGATTCCCGACATTTGGAAAATGCTGGATGGACGGGTATTTGTCGCGCATAACGTCGCATTTGATTTAACTTTTCTAAACGAGAGTCTTGAACAAGCGGGTTACCTTGCGTTTCAAGGGAGAGCTATTGATACAGTCGAATTGGCCCGTATCCTGTATCCGACTTTAGAGAGCCATGCGTTAGAAGCGCTATCGGATACGTTTGACCTCGTACATACAGACGCACATCGGGCACTCAGTGATGCAGAGGCGACGGCAGAGCTCTTCATCCGGATGCTCGACCGTTTGCGCGATTTACCGATGGTGACGCTGAAACGACTTCGAGAGTTATCAGAATCATGGACGAGTCATATCGAACCGTTACTCGATGAGATCATCCTTGAGGTTGGGATTCGTCCAGACGACGAAACCCGTTTTGATATCCACCGCAAAATTGCGTTACGACGACCGGTAGATGCGTTCGTCCCGGCGACAGAACGTGAACCGTTCGAGCCGTTCCTTTTGCGGACGATTGAAGAGACGCTCCCTTCACTGTTTGATCAGTTTGAACCGAGACAGAGTCAATTCGAAATGATGCGTCACGTCTATAAAGCGTTAGACGATGAGGAAACATTGTTAGTCGAGGCGGGTACGGGAACGGGTAAGACGCTTGCGTACTTGATTCCGAGTGCCCACCATGCCCTCGAGACGAAACGCCCGGTCGTCATTAGTACGCATACCATTCAATTGCAAGAACAGTTGTTAAATCGAGACTTGCCTGTTATTCGTCAGATTTTTCCTGAGATTGAATTCACGTTGTTGAAAGGAAGACGCAATTATATCGATTTACGCAAGTTCGAGATGGTGCTCGACGAATCGAATGATGGTCTTTTGGCATCGATGTGTAAAGCGATGGTGCTCGTCTGGCTCACTGAGACCGAGACCGGGGACTTAGAGGAACTTTCATTTCCGGGCTCAGCGACACAAGGACCCGCTTCGTTCAAGCGTTTGATTCAAGCAGATGCTTCAAGTGATTTTGGACGGTTCGATCCGTGGTATAGCCGTGACTTTTTCACGAAAGCCGTGTTGCGCTCGAAAGAAGCGGACCTGATTGTGACCAATCATGCCTTACTGTTCTCGGACTTACAGCATCAGGCAGGCATTTTACCGACGGACACGCCTCTCGTATTAGATGAGGCCCATCAAGTCGAAGAAGTGGCCTCTCATCATTTCGGTGTGACATTTGATGCGATTCAATTTGACCGTCTCTTCAAATGGTTCGGCTACGGAGCGGATGGCAAATTCCATTCTCGCATTATCCAGCTAGCCGATTTGACATCTGTAACCGAAGAGGCAGAGGCATTCAGTCAACAGATCGATTCGGCCCTTGCTCGGGTCGAGGAAGAACTCGAAGATCTTCTGACGTCTCTTCAATCGTTAGGTAAGAAAAAAGAGCCTCGACAAACGGTTCGTTTCGAGCGGGAAGGCGCAACGTTTAGACCAATTCGAGAAGTGGCCAATCGACTCGAGGACAAACTACGGACGTTGCGGACGTCACTCCGACATCTTCATCGCCTGCTCGATGAACGTAAAGAACATATGACGTTCAAACAGCGCGCCCTTCTCGGTGATTTAAAAACGTTGATTGGAGACGTGCGCGAACTCGAGAGTGTCATCTATGAGACGATGCTGACGCGTGACGATGATGCGGTCAGCTGGGTCGAACTGAATTTAGGAAATCGGAAATTAACCTCGGTGTACACCCAACCGGTCGAAATCGGACCGCTGTTGCATGAACGTCTGTTTAAGAAGCGACCGACAATCTTAACATCAGCGACGATGACGGTCTCAGGGAAGTTCAGCTTTATGGAACGACGCCTCGGATTAGAAGGAGAACCGGTCCGAAGAGTCGTCTTACCGTCGCCATTCAACTTCAAAGAACAGGCCAAACTGTTTGTACCGTCGGACTTCCCGTTGATCAATGAAGTACCGCTCCCTCAGTTCGTCGATCAGACGGCCCAGTCGATTGTCCAAATCGCGAACGTGACGAAAGGAAGGATGCTCGTCTTGTTCACATCAAACGAATTGCTTCGACTCACTTATGAACAAGTCAAAGACCATCTTGACCCGTCTTATACACTTCTCGCACAAGGTGTGAGCGGCGGCTCGCGTAGCCGCTTGACGAAACAGTTCAAACGGATGGAACAGTCGATTCTCTTTGGAACAGCTAGTTTTTGGGAAGGTGTCGATATTCCGGGGGAGGCGTTGACATGCCTTGTCATTGTAAGACTTCCCTTCGCACCGCCCGACCAGCCGATCACGCAAGCTCGTTCTGAGAAAATTGAAGCGATGGGGAAATCACCGTTCTTTGAGTTATCCCTGCCCCAAGCGGTCATTCGCTTCAAACAAGGTGTCGGTCGATTGATTCGATCGAAAGGGGATTATGGTGGCGTCTTCGTATTCGACCGGCGTGTGGAGACGACACGTTACGGCAAACAGTTCATCAACAGCTTGCCTAAAGTTGACCGGATTGAAGGAACGCTTGAAACGTCGTTATCCGAGTTAGAGTTGTTCTTAGACGAGAAGGAAAAGTCTGTGGCACGAAATGACAGATAACGCTAGGCATCACGATATTATCGTTTTATAATGATACGTATAGTGTTTTTGGAGGAGGAGTCAATATGAACTCGAATATTGAGACGCTGGCGAGCGTGCGCATCGAACCGACTGCGGACGTCTACAAAATTGTCGACTTATTGAATCGGACCTTAAAGAGTCAGGATTTAATGTTCGGTTTGTCACTTGAGAAGAAAGTGAACGATCCGAAGAAGGAAGAGATGGTCTTCACCATCTATCGTACAGAATGACCAGAAAGGCAAAATGGATCGTCTCATTACTGGCGGCACTGATTGGTGTCGTCCTTGTCTTTAGCGTGATGTATCGATTCACCATCGGTCATACAGAGAATCAAAAAGAAAAGCTCGTCGAAACGGCGATGGCACGATTGGCTGAAGAATCTCCAGACGCGAGAGTGGGTCAGGGAGAACTGTTCAATGGGACAGAGGCGTATGTCGTCTTCCCAGAAGTAGACGGGGAGTCCATTTGGTTTGTCCCATTGGATAAAAAGCTGGAGATCGAGCAACGAGAAATCGGTGAAGTGGACGCTACTGACGTCTGTTCGAAGTCGGTTGAGGAGACAGGCGGACAACTGGTCAGCTGTAAGGTTGGTTTTGACGAACGGGCACTCATCGAAGTGGTCACGAAAGCGGATGCGTCTTATACGTATTCGTACTATACGCTTCAGGCCGGAGAATTTATTCGACGGGTCCAATTGACCGATCAAATGTAATGAATTAGAGGGGGATTATGATGAAACATCTATTAGCGAAACGTGTAAAACAACTCACACCATCGACTACCTTAGCGATTACAGCTAAGGCGAAGGCACTGAAAGCTTCAGGCAAAGATGTCATTGGTCTCGGCGCGGGTGAACCTGATTTCAACACACCAGAACGAATCATCGATGCTGCTTGTCAAGCCGCTCGAGATGGAGACACAAAATACACGCCATCTGGCGGGACAGTCGCGTTGAAAGATGCCATCATTGAAAAGACGAAACGCGATAGTGGATTGTCGTTCGAACGCAACGAGGTGATGGTGGCTTCAGGTGCGAAACATGCCCTTTACGCTTTGTTCCAAGCTATTCTAGATGAAGGGGACGAAGTGATTGTCCCAGCCCCATACTGGGTCAGTTATCCGGAACAAATCAAATTGGCGGACGGGGAACCTGTCTTGGTCGACACGAATGAAGAGACGTCATTTAAATTGACGCCAACGCAACTCGAAAGTGCGATCACTGCTCGTACGAAGGCCGTCATCTTGAACAGCCCATCCAATCCGACGGGGATGATTTATACGAAAGAAGAGCTACAGGCACTCGCCGATGTCGTTCTTCGCCACAATCTTCTCGTCGTCAGCGATGAGATTTACGAAAAGTTGATTTACGGTGATGCGTCGTTCGTATCGATTGCGACCCTTCCGAATATGCGTGAACGCACCATCATTATCAATGGTGTCTCGAAATCTCACGCGATGACAGGTTGGCGAATCGGATATGCCGTTGGGGACGCAAGAATCATCGGGGCGATGACGAACTTGGCCTCACACTCGACATCCAACCCGACATCTGTCGCACAAGCGGCTGCGGTAGAGGCATACAATGGACCACAAGAAGATGTGGAAATGATGCGTCAATCTTTCGAGGAACGACTTGAAATCGTCTACGACCGTCTCGTCAAAATTCCTGGCATCACGTGTTTGAAGCCGCAAGGTGCATTTTACTTATATGCCAACGCGAAGGTCGCGGCCACAGAGAGTGGCTATGACACTGTCGATGCTTGGTGTGAAGCTGTTCTTGAAGAAGCAAATGTGGCACTCGTGCCTGGTTCTGGCTTCGGACAAGACGATTACGTACGATTATCCTATGCAACTGAATTAAAACGCGTATTAGAAGCGCTCGATCGAGTGGAAGACTTCGTTACGAAGCGCGCTCGATAAGCGAAAGGATGGAAATGAACATGACAACTATTTCGATTAACCAATTTAAAGACTATGAAGGCCAATCTGTCCGTGTAGGCGCGTGGATTGCCAACAAACGTTCAAGTGGAAAGATTGCTTTCCTTCAATTACGTGACGGTAGCGGTTTTGCTCAAGCGGTCGTTGTAAAAGCTGATGTGGCGGAAGAGTTATTTACACTTGCCAAAGGGATCACGCAAGAAACGTCGGTTTGGGTCACAGGGAATGTCAAATCTGATGGTGGACGTACACCACTCGGATTTGAATTGGAAGTGACAGATTTAGAAGTGATTGCGGAATCGGTTGATTATCCAATCACACCGAAAGAACACGGAACGGAATTCTTGATGGACAACCGTCACTTATGGCTCCGTTCACGTCGCCAACACGCGATTATGAAAGTTCGTAACGAAATCATCCGTGCGACGTATGAATTCTTTAATAAAGAAGGATTCGTCAAAATCGATCCGCCAATCCTTACGAGCAGTGCACCGGAAGGGACGACAGAATTGTTCGAGACAGACTATTTCGGTCAGTCGGCCTACCTTTCTCAGACGGGGCAATTGTACATGGAAGCCGCTGCGATGGCCCTCGGAAAAGTATTCTCATTCGGTCCAACGTTCCGTGCGGAGAAATCAAAAACACGTCGTCACTTGATTGAGTTCTGGATGATCGAGCCGGAGATGGCATTTGTCGATCATGACATGAACCTCGAGATTCAAGAGCAGTACGTCTCATACATTGCACAGTCGGCACTTGCGAACTGTAAAAATGAATTGGAACTACTCGGACGTGACCTTGAGAAATTGGCACAAGTACAAGCGCCGTTCCCACGCGTTCGTTACGAAGATGCCATCAAGTTCTTGAAGGCAGAAGGATTCGATGACATTGAATACGGGGATGATTTCGGTGCACCGCACGAGACGGCGATTGCCAACGCACATGATCAGCCGGTATTCATCACGCATTGGCCAAAAGAAATCAAACCGTTCTATATGAAAGTAGACCCTGAGAACCCAGAACTCGTTCTGTGCGCAGACTTGATTGCTCCAGAAGGATATGGTGAAATCATCGGGGGATCTCAACGTGAGGACGACTACGATCGTCTAAAAGAAGAAATCATCAAAGAAGGTCTCGACGAAACGGATGCGTATGATTGGTACCTTGAACTTCGTCAATACGGTTCGGTCCCACACTCTGGTTTCGGACTTGGTCTCGAGCGTACAGTCGCATGGATCAGTGGAATCGAACATATCCGTGAAGCGATTCCATTCCCACGTTTATTAAACCGAATTCACCCTTAACGATTAATCGGGGAAGACGTCATGTCCTCCCCGATTGATGTGTCTTAGAAAGGAAGTGCGACATGGATGCACATCAATTGATTCAATTATTCGAACAAAGTCCGGTCGTCATTCCACGAAAGCTGTTCACCGATGCGAGACGCCTCGACTTGTCACCCGTCGAGTTCAGTCTGATTGTCCATCTTCTTGAAATGGCTGGGGAAGGCATCGTCATGCCGCTCCCGAGCGAGTTAGGGAAACGCTTGAATGTTTCGGAGAATGAGGCGCGATCAGTACTCCTCGGTCTATTGCAAAAAGAGTTGATCGCCATTGACGCTTCAAGTGATGGTGAGCGATATAGCCTATTGCCACTTTTCGAAGCGTTACAAGGGGAAGAGAAAGTTGCGCCCCAGCAGACACTGAATGAGAATATCATTCATACGTTTGAGCGGGAATTCGGAACGATCACCCCGTTCGAGATTGAACAAATCGTCGGCTGGATGACGGAAGATGGCTTTAGCGAGGAACTCATCATGGCCGCGCTTCGGGAAGCGAAACTTCGAAACGTGCGAAACTTCAAATACATGGACAAAATCCTGCGTGTTTGGCAAGATCATCATGTCGAATCGCTCGAGGATGTCGTGGAATATCAACGGAGGAATAAGTGATGTTGACGCGAGCACAATTACAGGAAGTGTCAGATACGATGAAGCAGATGTTCCCGGATGCTCATTGCGAGTTGACGCATCAAAATCCATTCGAATTGGTCGTCGCCGTCGCGCTCTCCGCACAAGCGACGGATGCGCTCGTCAACAAGGTGACACCAGGATTGTTTGAAGCGTTTCCGACTGTCGAGGCGATGGCAGCGGCTGACGTGTCTGAGATTGAGGCATTGATTAAACGGATTGGTCTGTACCGTAACAAAGCGAAGAATGTAAAAGCACTCTCAGAAAAAATTGTGAACGAGCATGGTGGAATTGTCCCTTCTGACCGAGCATCGTTGGAGGCGCTCCCTGGAGTCGGTCGTAAGACAGCCAATGTCGTCCTTTCTGTTGCATTCCATGAACCGGCGTTTGCGGTTGACACGCATGTGGAACGAGTATCCAAACGTCTCGGTATTTGTCGCTGGAAAGACAATGTCCGCCAAGTCGAGGATACATTAATGAAAAAGTTTCCACGCGAGGAATGGTCACAACTTCATCATCAATTCATCTTCTTCGGACGATATCATTGCAAGGCACAACGCCCAGGCTGTGAGGCATGCCCACTCTTGCATATGTGCCGTGAAGGAAAGAAACGAATGAAGTCACAGAAAGTCACCACATAAAAAACGCATCGACACGCAAGGTGTCGATGCGTTTTTGCTTAATGATTCCAAGGATGGTCGCTCCATTCGCGACGTTTTTTCGTGATCGGCACTTTTTTGAAGCCCCAGTTTCGGAAATCTTGGTCCGGACTTTCTTTACGGATGTAAATTTTGTCCTTAATGGCCTTAAAGATTCGGTTCTCGTCCCCATAATGGACGAACCGTGGTTTCACTTCAATCACGCCACGACGAACGCGAGAAAGTGGCAGACAGACAAGGTCCGCGATTTCTAACCCAGATTGATACATCGTGTTCTGCTTCTCAGAGAAGATGAAGCCTTTGATTTTTTGACGGCTCTTTTCAACGTCTAAATGAACGGTACCTGAGTTGAAAATATCAAAGAATGCTTTTTGAATCAGTAAGTTCTGATAATCGTCTCGGGATTCCAGGACGACACGGGCACTTACTGCCTCTGTTTCTTCTAAAAACGCATAGAATGACTTCATCAGGTGAGCGAACGCAACGACATACGGATCTTTGGGCGTCGAATAAAAGTCATGAAGCTTCTGTTTATCGACCTCGACACTGACGATTGTACAGTCGATTCCTCGCAAAAATTCAGGGAGTTTATCCCAAAAGTCGCGCAACATATCAATCGTGATCCCATCTTCTTTTCCGTAAGGATGTTCCGCTTTTAAAATTTCTTTTAAATGAAGTGGGATATGCTCCGTTTTGAACACATCTCGTTTGAACGCCTGAAGACGTCGTTTCAATTCACACGGTAGTCCAGTTTCGTCTGCATCGATTGAATACTTATATTCCATCAGCACGCCCGTCAAGTTAAATTGCGTGTTCCCCTTCGGCGTACCTGTCTCGTCGACGAACATGACATACTTCTTTCCACTTTCCATCCAATCCCTCCAAAACGGATTAACAGTAACGTCTTTAAGCATCCTATTTTATTTCCAAATGGTGATTTGGTCAATCTATTGCACAGGTATTGCACATTTTTTTCGAGAATGACATCAATGAGGTTTATCGGTGTGTCATCTTGGATAAACACTAAGGGTGCTATTATCATAGAAAAACAATCGGGATATACATAACGAGAGCTTTTCAATTTGGATACACAATCGCTTACATACTAGTTTAACATACGGGAGTTTGGTACGATATGTGTTGCGGTAAATCCACACAAGTGTCGACCGACAGAAGTCGACAATCAGACCTGAGACGGAAGGAACGAGTGGACCGACCTGTTAATATGTATGTATGGGGTGACGACATTGTTCCATTATCCAAACGGTAAAAAGGCAAACGTGACAAAGACAACAAAGGGGGAAGGAATTTCGAAGCAATCATCGAATTCTCAAACCTATGCGAATCGCGGAATGAACTTGGAGACGCTGTTAAATGAAACGAATGAATTTTATCGGATTCATCAACGAGCCGTCATCCACAAAAAACCAACCCCTCTCCAAATCGTCAAAGTCGACTACCCGAAGCGAAGTGCCGCCAAAGTAACGGAAGCCTATTTCAAACAGGCATCTACGACCGATTACAACGGTGTTTATCGTGGCAGGTACATTGACTTTGAAGCGAAAGAAACGAATAATAAGACGTCGTTTCCACTCGGCAATTTTCATGACCACCAAATCGCCCACATGCGTGAGTGTGAACGTCATGGAGGGATTTGTTTTGTCATCATCCGCTTTAGTCGCTATAATACGCAATATGTATTGACCACCGAGCAACTTGTTTGGTGGTGGGAACAACGATTAACGGGGCGAAAATCGATTCCGCTCAGCTTTATCGAAAAGGAAGCGATTGAAGTTCCGACGAGAGCCTTACCGTCGATTGATTATTTGACGGTGCTCGATCAATGGCTCGATTGAATAGAAGGAGTGAACCATGAATGGAGCGAAGTAGGGTCGCACGTCGACAAGATTCGACGACGAATAAACGCAAAAAAACTGGGAAACAACCAAAGACGAAAAGTAAGAAACCGATGTGGAAACGCATCTTTTTATTAGGCTTGATGTTATTTATTGCTGCGGTAATCGCATTCGGCGCCTATACGGTATATGCCATTGCGACGGCACCAGAGCTAGATGAAGAAAAGCTTGTCGATACGTACCCGATTCAGTTGATTTCGGCTGAAGGAGAACCGCTCGAAGGGGCAGGTCAGATTCGCGAGTATGTCTCAATCGACGACATTTCTGAAGTGATGCAACAAGCGGTCGTGTCAATCGAAGACCGTCGTTTCTATGAGCATAATGGGATTGACTTACGTCGAATCGGCGGAGCCGTCGTTGCCAACTTGACAGACGGTTTCGGTGCGGAAGGTGGATCGACCATCACGCAACAATTGGTCAAGCAGTCATTCCTTTCGACAGATAAGAAGTTGAAACGTA
Organism: Exiguobacterium sp. s140; assembly: GCF_018617035.1. Classification (GTDB taxonomy): domain Bacteria; phylum Bacillota; class Bacilli; order Exiguobacteriales; family Exiguobacteriaceae; genus Exiguobacterium; species Exiguobacterium profundum. The sequence continues at coordinate 934,875 of NZ_JACSJK010000001.1, read as the reverse complement.
AGCTGCAAGAACAATGGCTCGCACTCAAACTCGAGCGTGAGTATACGAAAGAACAGATTTTAGAGATGTACTTGAACAAAAACTATTACGGTAGTGGTGGATATGGTGTGCAAACTGCATCGAAACGTTACTTCAACAAACCGGTCTCTGAGGTCAATTATCAAGAGGCCGCGATTCTTGCCGGTCTCCCACAACGTCCAAGTGCCTATGATCCAATCAATGGTGATCAGGAGTTGACCCGCTACCGTCAAGAGCAAGTCCTGTCTGCGATGAAACGTGACGGACATATTTCTGAGGAACAGTACAATGAGGCACTTGATGTCGCCATTGCTGACGTCATCTCACCTGGTGAAGAGACGGAAGAAGAAGCGTTCACACGTGCGATTTATTCACGAGTCCAAGCCGAGCTTGAAGAAGATTACGGTCTAGAACAGTCAGACATTTATGGAACAGGTTTAAAAGTCTATACGTCTATCAACAAAGAGTTGCATACAAAATTCAATAGTGACATTAAATCGGATAACGTGAACATTCCAGGCGGAAGCTTCCCGGCCGACGAACTCCGCATGGGTGCAACGGTATTGAATACGAAGACTGGTGAAATTGTCGCGATCATCGATAGTCAACAGGCAAAACAAGGTGACAAATCGTATCGTGATTATTCGAATGAAAAACGTCAAATCGGTTCGACGGCCAAACCGATCTTTGATTACGGTCCAGGAATCGAGAACGGACAATGGTCGACAGGGAAGATCTTACTCGATGCACCGCTCGAGGGGTCCTATAAACCAAACAACTATTATCAAGAATATCGTGGTCAAAACACGATGCGGTATTTCTTAACGATTTCAGGGAACACACCTGCTGTTCGAGCTTTCCAAGAAGTTCGTGATGAATTTGGTCAAGGGGCCATCGAGTCCTTTGCAAAAAACCTCGGCGTTGAACCGATGTACGCCGGAGAGGAAGTATTAGAAGCGAACGCCCTCGGTGCCGCTGAAGCGAGCACGACTCAAATGGCAGCGGCATATGCTGCCTTTGGGACGAATGGAATGTATACAAAACCGCATTTGATTCAAAAAATTGAATTCAATGACGGTTCAAGCATCAATTCGCCAATCAAAGCGAAGCAGGCAATGGAAGACTATACGGCATACATGTTGACGGACATGCTTCGTGATGTCGTGAGCGGTGCGAACGGGACGTATGAACCCGGTGCCTTCCCTTGGGACGTGGCAGGTAAGACGGGAACGACCAACGATGAGCAAGACAAGTGGTTTACTGGATATACGACGGACTACTCGATTTCCGTTTGGACGGGTAAAGTGAGCGGTGCTAGTGAGACTGCCAATAAGCCGAACTACGCCCAATACTATTTCGAGTACATGATGCAACAAGTGACGAATGCGACGGGACAACCGGATCGATTCCAACGTCCGGACTCAGTCTTGTCACTTGGCAATGAACTCTATGTAAAAGGGACAAAACCAAAAGATCTTCAACCTGAGAAGTTGGTTGCTCCGACTGGGGCAAGTGTCAACTATGACGAAGAAGCCCAAACTGGTTCTGTCTCATGGTCATACGATTTCGATGGTGCGCAAGCAGATGGCTATACGGATGTCACGTTCACAGTGACACAGAAGTCAGCTGACGGAAGTGAGCAAGTCGTCGGAACGACCGGGGAGACGAGTGTAAATATTGCAAACTTGGCCGAAGGAGACACAACGTTTACCATTGTCGCGAATGCAACGAATCCGTTGACGGGTGAGCAGCAATCGGCACCGGCGCAAGCGAGCTACTCAATCGAACCGAAAGAAGAGCCAAAGGAAGAAGAGGAAAACCCTTCTGACGAGGAAAATTCCGAAGATGAACCATCAGACGAAAATAACGGGAACGGGAATGAAAACGGAAATGGTAACGGAGACGGAAACGGAGAAGATACCACCGGCGAACAAACTCCTGATGAACCGGCAACAGATGAAGGTTCTGGCGAAGGAACAGACGAACCAACTGACGGAGATGATTCAGGAACTCCGTTAGAGGGACAATCCAATGGTGAATCGTCTGACACGAATCGTGGAAATGGCAATTCAAACAATGGGAATAACTAAGGAAAGCAGGGCGACATTGTTCGCCCTGTTTTTCGTTTGACTTTGCTATAATGAAAAGAAAGGGAACAGGATGGTGACACATGGTTCAACTCTCTTTAAAACGCAAGATGAAAGTACTACTTGTCATAGATCGACTGCAAGACGATGATTTCGGCGTGCCTCTCGGTGGACATCTCGGGTTAAAGCTTTCACATGTGCTCTTAAAAGAGTCGATACCGTTTGGGCGTCTCATCCAGGACCAAACCGTCGCCGAAGCGATCGGACATGCTTACTTGAAACGAATCGGAGTCGAGACCATGTTCACGGGCGAAGAATCCTATTATCCGGAACTTCTTCGTGGCAACCGTCAACTCAGCTCAACAAACGAAGATTATTATAAAACGGTGCAACGCTACGTCAAACATCTTTTAGCGGTTCATTCAAAATGTACGAAACTACATACCATCGTCTTGTTCGGACGGTCGACGCAACGTCTGTTTTCAGATGCGCTCATCCGCCTCGAAGAAGAGAATGAGCATGTCGCTGCTACATTTAACGAGATGGCCATCTTTCAGATGCCCGCCGTATCGAGAGTGGTACGAGATGAACGGATTCATCAAATCCGACAAGTCGTAGCGGATCTTGCCCCTTCGAATGCGTAATGAAAGAAGGTGACTGGATGCGAAAATCTCGCTCTGTCGAAGAAATGATCAAACAACTAAAAGACGATCCAGGTTTTTCAAACCACGTACGTCATTGGCACACGGTCGACGCTCGTCCGGCACAATATGCCCCAATTCCAGAACAAGTGCCTGAACAATTGGCGAATGTACTTAAGAATCGCGGAATCGAGCAGCTGTACACGCATCAAGCCGAGGCTGTGAAACAAACGGCGGGTGGTCATTCGACGGTCATCGTGACACCGACGGCTTCAGGAAAAACGCTTTGTTACAACTTGCCCGTCCTATCGAAGATGATTGAAAAACCTACAGCCCGTGCGCTTTATCTTTACCCGACAAAAGCACTCGCGCAAGATCAAAACAGTGACTTGATGGAGATGGTCGAAGCCCTTGAAGGGAATTTACGATGCTTCACGTATGATGGCGACACATCACCTGCGGCACGAACAAAAGTCCGCGATGCGGGGAATATCGTCATCACGAATCCGGATATGCTACATTCCGGGATCTTACCTCATCATACGAAATGGATTCGTCTTTTTGAGAACTTAGAATATATCGTCGTCGACGAACTCCATACGTATCGTGGCGTATTTGGAAGTCATGTGGCGAACGTGTTTCGACGCTTGAAGCGAATCTGTGCCTATTATGGCAGTCATCCGAAATGGATCATGACCTCAGCGACCATCGCGAACCCGCTTGAACTTGCCGAGCTATTGACGGAAGAAGAAGTCGTTTTAATCGATCGGAACGGAGCACCTCAAGGGAAGAAACATCTTGTGTTCTACAACCCGCCTGTCGTCAACGAAGCACTCGGAATTCGTCGAAGCGCGACGCTCGAGACGAAACGAATCGCCTCGAGGCTCGTGGAAGCGAACATTCAAACGATTGTATTTGCGCGGTCGCGCGTACGTGTCGAGGTGCTATTGACCTATTTGCAGGAATTGACACGTCGGGAGCTAGGACCAAAGTCTATTGTCGGTTACCGTGGCGGCTATCTTCCATCTGAACGTAGAGAAATCGAACGGCGGTTACGGAACGGGGAAATCAAGGCGGTCGTCTCGACAAACGCGTTGGAGCTCGGTGTCGATATCGGCCAACTTCAAGCGTGTGTCTTAAATGGGTATCCTGGAACGGTCGCTTCGTTATGGCAGCAGGCTGGTCGGGCCGGACGGCGCCATTCAGAATCACTCGTTATATTTGTCGCATCTTCGTCATCACTCGACCAACTCGTCGTCGAACAGCCGGACATGATTTTAGAACGTTCACCGGAAGCGGCCCGGCTTGACCCGAATAACTTGATTATTTTAGTGGACCATATGAAATGCGCCGCATTCGAGTTGCCTTTTCAAAAAGGAGAGCGATTCGGAACGGTCGATACGGAAGATATATTAGAGTTTTTGACGGATGCTCACGTCTTGCATGAACGGGCTGATAGATATTATTGGATGACGGATTCATTTCCGGCTCATGACATCTCGCTTCGGACGAGTGATCAAGAAAATGTCGTCATCGTCGATCAGACGGCAAAACATCAAGTCATCGGTGAAATGGACACGTTCAGTGCCATGACGTTGTTACATGATGAAGCGATATACTTACATGGAGCCGAGCAATATCAGGTCGAAAAACTCGATTTTGAGGAGAAGAAAGCGTATGTTCGCCGAGTTGACGTCGACTACTACACAGATGCGAATTTAGCCGTTGAACTGAAGGTGCTTGAAGAGAATAAGACAGATGGAGCGAAGACGTTTGGTGAGGTATCGGTCATCGCGATGGCCACTTTGTTCAAGAAAATAAAATTTGGGACGCATGAGAACATCGGGTCGGGCCCGATTCATCTACCGGAGCGAGAGCTGCATACGACAGCGACATGGTTCACGTTGGATGAGCGATTCGCATACTCGGAGGCGGACCTCGAAGATCAACTTGAAGCGGTCAGTGATTTGATGAGACGGCTTGCACCACTCTATCTCATGTGTGACACGCTTGATTTATTCACAACGATTCAGATGAAGTCGACACATACGAGTAAGCCGACCGTCTATCTGTATGACCGCTATCCTGGAGGAATCGGGCTCAGCGAGGCGCTCTTTAAAGATGCAGACATGGTGCTTGAAGCGGCAGAACGGACGGTATCCGACTGTCCGTGTGAGAGCGGATGTCCCCGTTGTGTCGGCATGGTTGGATACGGTGACTTCAAGCAGCAAGTCATTCGCCAGTTGCAAGGATTGAAAGGAACGATATGAAAGCTAAACTATCTAGATTAATCAAAACGAACGAACCTGCCCCAAAAGCTAGTGTTGCGACCCCTGACGAAGTGGAGCAACAAAAGTGGAAGGATCATGGGGGCGAGATTTTAACGTTTGAGGGGGAATGGTGCGTCCGGATCCGGAAGACATATCCCCTTGATGAGGTGTATCACGACTTCGAGTTTGGAGAAGCAGGACAGATGATGGCTCGAACCGAGCATCCGTTTTTCGCCGTCGACTTAGACCCCGACCAAGTCCTGTTCATGGATACGGAGACGACCGGTTTACGTGGGTCTGGAACGTCGATTTTTTTAATCGGGTTTGCACGGATTCGTGCGGAACAACTTGAAATGATTCAATACGTGTTACCTCATCCGGCGTTTGAAACCGCCTTTTACTATCATTTCTTGCAAGACATCGGAGATGAGGTACGATTCGTCACCTATAACGGGAAGTCATTTGATTGGCCTCAAATCAAGACGAGACACACGTTCGTCAAATCACGGGTGAAACAATTACCTTCAGTGGGTCATGTCGATTTACTTCACGCTGCAAGACGATTGTTAAAACCGAGGCTAGAATCAGTATCATTAAAAGCGGTCGAAGCATACTTTGGTCATGAACGAAGGGATGACCTTCCTGGCTTCTTGGCACCGATGCACTATTTTCAATACGTCAAAGAGCGGAATCCAGAAATATTGCTGCCGGTCCTTGAGCACCATCATGCGGACTGTTTAAGCCTCGTCTCGTTGTATACGCGTCTCAGTCAGCTTGTCACGACCCCGGTAACTGATTTCGGAGAGGAACGTGCCCACTGGCTACATGACCTTGGCGAACAAGATCAAGCGCTGAGGGAGTTTGAGCAACTCCCGAGTCCATCGAAGCGTGCCATCATGCGGCAAGCGATGTTATTAAAACGGGCTGGACGATTCGAGGAGGCCATTCCGCTGTTTGAATCGATTCATACGATTGAAGGGTACGTCGAACTCGCCAAATATGCAGAGCATAAACAAAAGAACGTGGCTTTAGCGATGGATTACACGGAGCGAGCGTTAGAGATTCTTGATCAAAAGCGGACGGTGTTACGTCAAACGATGCAACGCGAGAAAGATGCGTTAGAACATCGCCGTGCTCGCCTAGAAAGGAAGCGAACATGAAAGTAGTAGCCGTCACAGGATATCGTCCTCATGAACTCGGTATCTTCAAAGCGGATCATCCGGGTATTGAAATCATTCAAGAAGCTTACCGGAAAAAGATACTTGAAGTCATCGAATTAGGTGCTGAATGGTTCATATTTAGTGGAACGAATGGTTGTGAATTGTGGGCCGGACAAGTATTGTTAGAGTTAAGAGAAACATATCCGATTAAAATCGCCGTATTTCCGCCGTTCTTAAACATGGATGAGCGCTATAAACCATTCGAACAAGAACTATTTGTGCAACTGCAACTCGAGGCAGACTTTTTTGAGCCGCTGACACAGCGTCCATACGAAGACCCGAGTCAGCTACGGGCAAAAACAGCGTTCTTTTTAGATAAAGCAGAAGGATTGATCACCTTGTATGACGAAGAAACGGAAGGAAGTCCCCGGTTTCTAGTCGATGGGGCTCGGCGAAAGCCGAACATGGAAGTTTTCTTGATCACACAAGAAGACTTACGAGTCATTGAAGAAGAAAAACAATGGGAACAACAATGGGAGTGATATGATGCAAACGGAATTAACAGCAGAAGCGATTTATAAACAAGAATTCAAGACCGCGTTACGTGGTTATTCACAAGAAGAAGTCGATCAATTTTTAGATGTCGTCATTCGCGATTATGAAAAAATGGCGAAAGAAATCGAGCGTCTTCAAAAAGAAAACGACTCGTTGCGACGGGAACCTGCGCCTGTATCGGAACCGGCTAAACCAGCACAGCCGGTTGCTTCAAATTATGACATGTTACGCCGAATTTCAAATCTTGAAAAAGCGGTCTTTGGAAAGCAAGTCGGTCCAAGCGAATAACGAATAGGGGGTGGAGTCCATGTTGCAAGTGTTAACGGCCACGGAGAAACAACCAGTCAAACAACAGACAAAAAAGCTGTTTCGTGTGAAAGAAGAAGTGATGAAAGCACCAACCTGCTATACAGATCGTCTCGTCGAAAACATCAGACAAACATGCCGATTTGATTGGATGATGATTGAACAAGTCAAATTAGGGGATGATCTCGTTCATTACGTGCTCGTCGGACCTAAAGGCGTATTCTTGATTCAATTAAATCGAACTCCAGCCCCCGTCCATATGACGAACCGTGAATGTCGAACCGAGACCTCGATGGGGTGGAAACAGGTTTATCCTCATCCTGTCACGGAATTAGAACGGATGACCAAACAGGTGCGGTCACGATTAAAAAAAGAGTGTAATCAAGCAATTCCCGTCTATTCGTTTTTAATTTTCCCGGAAACGGAACGATTGAAGTTAGAACGAATTAAGGCGAATTGTGGAGATTCATTCGCTCTAGTGGATCAAGTGATCAATAAAAAGAACCTTGAGACGTTGACAGAGCCGCTCGTCAAACAAATCGCTTATTATTGTTCTGAGCGACAAGTACATAAATAAGATGAAGGCCGAATGATTGTATTCGGCCTTCATCTTATTTTAAAAGTTCTCTTGCTTTTGCCGCATCATCTCGGTGAACGAACAGTGCAACGCGATCGTCCAAGTTTTTTGCGAGCGGCTTTAATAGTTTACCGGTCGGTAGTCCTTGTTCCACACGACAGGTGATGCCCTGCTCGGTCAAATAATGATAATCACCTAAAAGTTCTTCACCTTGTTTCCCGAATGCTTCACCGAAACGAACCCACTTTAAGTTGCGAATTGTCCGAATCGAGACCAAAATGACAAACAAAATGGCGAGTACGATGATCAATAATGTTTCCAATGCCTTCAACCCCTTCTTTACACAAGTTTAATGGTGTGGCGAGTTGAAAGCAATATGGAGCGAACGGTATACTGAAATGGAAAAGAGGGGATGAAATGAAAAAACCGATTCAATCGAGACGAGAGGCGATCTCACTCCTAGAAAATCAGCAAGTACTCTATATTCGAATTCATAACGGACAAACGGGTATGATCAAATCGACAGAGGAAGGTATCATCGTGGCCATTCCAAATGAAGAGACAGATCAAATCGATTTCCGAAAATTAAAAGATATCGAGGCGTTTGAAGTGTTTTACGATTTGACGCTCTCGAAACCAGGTATTCTATATGTAAACGTTGAATAGTCATGACATGGAGAGCTTCACCCCTTCGGTGAGGCTCTCCATTTATACACGTTTAAGAGGAAGGCAGCCAGACGGCCAACTTGTCCTGTAACGGCTTTAAGCGAACATGATGTTGCTTATGCAACAAATAACCGTCTGGACGAATGACTAATATGCCACGTTTCATAAAAAGTGATTTGGCTAGTTCGTTTCCTTGATCGAAAAACGGGCGACTCGTCCTAGTTAAGGTAATCGTTTGAATGAACGGCTGGTTCTTGTTCAAATAGTCATAAATGGACGTCAAATCACGTTTCCCGTCGTCAAATACGAGCACTTGAAACCGTCCGTCCGCGATTTCGGATATTTTTGTCCGAAACCCGTCATCCGTTCGTAAAATCTCAGTCTCCGGAAAGATCTTTCCTTCCGCGACGCGACGAAACGGTAACCGAAGCGCATTCGGATACGATAAATGGAGCTGAGAAATCCGTTCGGTGATCTTTTGGTTGACGAGATTGACGCGAGTGAAGACATCCGCACCGATTGCTTGGAACGGCAAAAGCATCGGGAGGGTCGTCTGCAACATCTCCGTTGCGATATTCGTCGTCTGTAGCACATTGCGGGCAACATGTTCGCGCTCGTCCCGATAGGTGGACACGACGTGATGGGGAGCGCCAGTTTTGAGATGTAACCACAGTTTCCAACCTAAGTTGAAGGCATCCGCTATCCCGGTGTTCATCCCTTGTCCGCCGACCGGGGAGTTAATATGTGCCGCATCCCCCATGAGAATGATGCGATTATGGATGAACGTATCGACCATGCGATTGTGCACACGGAATAAAGAGAACCATTCAACATCGTGAATATGGACCGGCATATGACTGCGTTGCTCCACCAATTCTTGAAGTTCCGATTCTTGGAATGATTCATCCGTTCTCAAGTTTCCCGTGATACGAATTGTTTCATCCGTGAGCGGGAAGACTTCAAGCACTCCTCGATCCGAAAAAAAGATATGAACCTCTTCCCGGGATATCGGCCAATCCGCCTTCAAATCGGCTAACACCCAAGCCTCTTTAAATGATTTACCGCTAAACGGAAGGGCGAGCATCCGACGAACCGAGCTGTTTGCTCCATCGGCGGCGACAACATATTTCGCTTCAACGGCACGAGTCACCCCATCAGTCGCGGTCAAATGTGCGATAGTACGGGATGGATATTGGGTAATGGATGACAAGGTTTCCCCACGCTTCACAACATGTCCATGGTTTCGTAGGGCACGTTCCAAAATCTCTTCGGTTTCATTTTGACGTAACAACGTCACGAACGGATAAGGGGTCACAAGTTTGGAGAACTCAAGCTTTGCTGTCCACTGTCCCGAAAAATATAGATTCCCCCGCTCGATTGTTCGGGCACGCTCTAGCACTTCTTGCGCAACATCTAAACGAGAAAACACTTCGATGGTCCGCGGCTGGATCCCGATGGCTCGTGAATTGTCCGACGGGGTCGTCTTACGATCAATGATTTGAAAAGATACGCCATATCTGGCTAAGGTGAGTCCGAGCGTCAGGCCGGTTGGTCCGGCACCGACAATCAATACATCCACTTGTTCGTCCACGCTGATCAACTCCTATCATTAATAATGATATTTCCGACATTGGCAGCGACTAAACGAAAAGTAGGGTATAGAACGATATATGATATTCGATGATGGAAGGTGAGTGAGCATTGTGCAGCCATGGATCACAGAAGAAAAAATTCGAGATAGTTTTACAATGGATGAAGATTATGAACAGACAGCGGCAGTGTTAATCCCACTCGTTCAAATCGATCAGGAATGGCACGTCGTGTTTGAGGTACGCGCCCACACGATGCGGCAGCAACCTGGGGAGATTTCATTTCCAGGGGGACGCCTTGAAAAAGGAGAAACACCCGTAGAAGCGGCAATCCGAGAAACATGCGAAGAGTTAGAGATTTCTGCAGATAAAGTAGAAGTCGTAGGCAAATTGCGACCGCTTGCTACGCCTCATCGTCAATTGATTTATCCGTTTGTCGGAATTCTATCGGAAGTACCGAGTGTGGAAGGGACGGATGAGGTCGATCATTTGTTTACCGTACCGATATCTACCTTGCTCATGATTGATCCATTCCACGGAGAGATGGAATTGACAATGAGTCCGGATCAAAATATTCCGTTAGATCGATTGGCGAATGCTAAAGCGTACAAGAAACGGGTAATTAAAATGAAAGAACCTTTTTATGAACATGAAGACTACATCATTTGGGGACTTACTGGAAAATTCTTGACACAATTTATTAAACGGATAAAAGAAAACGTATTCAAACGGTTATAATTTCGTTATAATGATAGAAACAAATTTAGATTGGAAGTGAATGGGTGTGTCTGAAGAATTCCTCGTAGGTGATATCGTGAAGTCGACTCGTGAAGGATGGGTCGCTGAAGTGACCGCCGTACTGACCAATACTGTGATCGGTGACGTCTCGATCATGGAAGAGTTTCAACAGCTCGGACTCGAGTTCGAGAAACAAGTTTTACTAAAATCAGAATTGGAATTGATTGAACGCGCCAGCTGACCTTTTTCTGAAAGGGATGATTCAGATGTCCATTGACAAAAAAGTACGTGAATGGCAAGAGGCGGGTTTATTGGATGAAGCGACAGGGTTAAAACTAGTCGACTATGAACATAAACGACGGGCGGCTAGTGAGCAACATGATCACAAGCCGCCCGTTTTGGTCATTGTCGGATCCATTTTGTTGGCTCTTAGCCTTTTCAGTTTCGTCGCAGCCAACTGGCAAGCGATTCCTGACCTTTTGAAAATCGGTTTGTTTCTTTTATTTATGGTTGGATTTTATGTGTTTGCCGAGCGGGTTCGCTTAAAAACCCCAAGATATGTCACGCTGTTACGTGTACTAGGGTTCGTTTTCTTTATCGCGACCATGGCGGTCATTTTCACGACGTATAACCTGTCTGGCCAATTGACTCTATTGTTCTGGATTATCTTTGCGATGGCAGTACTTCATCGCATCTTGTATGAGCATGTCATATTCTCCATGATCACCGCAATCGCTGCATTTTTAGCCATCACCAATAGTTTCGAAAGCATCGGGCTGATTTTGATTGGGATTGCTCTAATCGTGACATGGGTGTGGTTCCATTTCGTCGATGAATCGTTGGACCGCACGTTTGCCTGGCTAACCTTTTATGGCCTTCTCAATATTTTCGGCCAGTATATCGATTATGAGGGAAGACTGTGGCCGCTTTGGTCACTCGTCATCTTGCATGTATTGCTCTTGTTCTATCGAAAACAAGCCGCATGGCAAGCAACGTATCTGTTCACTGCGGCCGTTCTATCAATTGGTTATTTAATTAACGTGACAGAAAGTTGGCTCTCCCAAAGACCGCCTTCTGTCATTGAAGCGACACTTTTGTCGGTGGCACTCGTTGCCGTCTATTTGATTCACAGACGAAACGACCTTCTCTGGGTAAGTTTCCTTGCAGTCATCCCATTTGCACTTTTTGAAGATTCAGGAGTTTTACTGGCGGTCATCATCGAGGTGATTGCACTTACGTACTTGATTCGCCAAGACGTGACACGACAACCGACAATATTCGCTTTCATCTATTTCTTAATCGTTCAAATGACAATTTACTTTATCTACGTATGGGACCGGCTCGATATCTCACTCTTCTTCTTGATTGGTGCGTTAATCGTCTTTGCGTTGTCACTCGCATTATGGTGGCGTAATCGAACGAGAGGGGATGTGACGACATGAAACGGTTTTCTGTTTGGGTGATCCCGGTTGCCCAAGTCCTGATTGTAATCGTCTTTGTGGTACTTGTTTATGCTATTTCGTGGGTCGGAGAGACGTACACGTTTAAAGGGTCTTCGTTCGAGCCATATGATCCTTATTTTGGAGATTCCATCTATCTCGAATATGATGCCTTCAAAGGAAGACAAGATGTCGAAACCGGAACGGTCTATGTGTCCTTTAAAGAAGGGGAAGAGGGCTATGCTGTCATCGATCGAATTGAGTCAAAACCGTTTTTTGGTGGTATTCGGGCAAACTATTATGATCGACTTCTTTATATAGAAGAAATGGGTTCGTATCGTGTGTCTCAAAATGAGATAGATGCCATAAAAGGAAAGCAATCGTTCACGGTTCAAGTTGATGTCGCACCGTGGGGGATGCTCAGAATGTATGAAATTGAGTCAAATGAATAAGATTTAATCATGACAGGAAGATTACAGGTTTGTTACACGGCTGATTGTAACGAATCTGTAATTTTTTTGTGAACATAAGGAATACCAACGTTTTTTTCAATTATTACAATCTGTAACCACTTTTTTTGCCATATGTCAGGAATGTTTCACTTCGATAAAATCACTACTTTGACGGGACTTGTCGTGGTAAATTAACATCTGTTCGTTACATAACGAGAAAGGTGATGACCTTACTACGATGAAATTATTAAAATATATGATCGTCATTGGAGCTACGATGATGGGGCTGTTCACATTCATGGATCAGGCAGATGCTGCTCAAATCGGAATCGGGACAGAACAGAAAATCGTACAAAACCCGCTTGAACTAGAACGACAAGCAATTGAAGAAGAACGACAAAAAGAAATCGCCCGCCAAAAGAAACTTGCTGAAGAAAAACGTATCGCAGAAGAGAAGCGGATCGAAGCAGAACGTCTTGCAGAAGAGAAAGCAAAAGAAGAAGCCGAGAAAGCAAGACTTGCGAAACTTGAAGCAGAACGAAAAGCGGAAGAGGAGCGAAAAGCAGCGGAACAGGCAACAGCTGCAAAAACGTCGACTTCAGCTACGCAAACAGTCAGTGCGACACCGGTATCTACATCTAAAAAGGTTATTACAGTCGAATCGACGGCTTATTCAAATGATGTTGCAGATAATAAGGCATACGGCGGTCGTGTATTAACGGCCACGGGTCATGATGTGACCGACTCGATTTATTATAACGGGATGCGAATTATCGCAGTCGACCCAGCCATCATCCCATTAGGCTCTAAAGTCCATATTCAAGGTGTCGGTGATGCGATCGCCCTTGATACAGGTGGCCGAATCAAAGGTCATATCGTCGATTTATTAGTCGATTCAAAACAGGACGCGATCCAATGGGGGCGTCGACATATTGAAGTAACGCTATACTAAAAATCAGGTTCTCCAATTAGGAGAGCCTTTTTTTGTTTAACAAAGTAGAGAAACGGGCAAAATAATATTTGAATTTCCATTTTGGAAATAGTTGAGGAGGGATCAGGTTGATTGAGTTTCGTGATGTATCAAAACGTTATGAAGACGGGACGTTAGCCGTCAAAGACTTGAGTTTAACTGTAGAAAAAGGAGAAATATTTGTATTGATCGGTCCTTCAGGTTGTGGCAAGACCACGACGATGAAAATGGTGAATCGATTAATCGATCATACGGATGGGAAAATTTTAATCGATGGAAAAGAAATCTATCAATTCGATATTTTTGAACTACGCCGTAATATCGGTTATGTACTCCAACAGATTGCATTATTCCCTCACTTAACTGTGGAAGAAAATATTTCTGTCGTACCGGAATTATTAAAGTGGAAAAAAGACCGAACAAAAGAGCGAGTGACCGAATTAATGAAAATCGCCGGACTGGACCCGAAACTTCGCTCGAAGAAGCCAGCAGAATTATCAGGAGGACAACAGCAACGCGTCGGCGTATTGCGTGCCTTAGCTGCAGACCCTGACGTCATCCTTATGGACGAACCCTTTTCTGCGCTTGATCCGATCAGCCGTGGTCAATTGCAAGATGACATTAAACGATTAAATGATGAGCTCGGGAAAACCATTTTATTTGTCACACACGACATGCAAGAAGCGATGAAGCTTGGTGATCGCATCGCGTTGATGCGTGACGGGGAACTCATGTTGATCGGTACGCCTGAGGAGATATTGGCGAGTGAAGACCCATTCGTCTTAGAATTTACACAACGCGGAAGAGGTGAGCTAGATGCTTGAGACGTTCCAAAATAGACAAGGACAGCTTGTCGAGGCACTGATTGAGCACTTACAGCTCTCTGTCGTATCGCTTTTGATTGCCGTATTGATTGCCGTACCATTGGGAATCTGGCTGACGCGCCGTAAGAAAATCGCCGAAACCGCCATTGGTGTCACTGCGATTATTCAAACGATTCCGTCGCTTGCCCTACTCGGATTAATGATTCCGCTCGTTGGAATCGGGGCATTACCTGCCATTATTGCGCTTGTCTTATATGCGCTCCTACCTATTTTACGAAACACGTTCACCGGTTTAAACGAAGTGGATAAATCGTTGCTTGAAGCCGCTCGAGCTTGTGGGATGAAGCCGAATCAAAGTTTGATGAAAGTTGAACTCCCGCTTGCTTTACCGGTCATCATGGCTGGTATACGGACCGCGATGGTTCTGATTGTCGGTACGGCGACGCTCGCTGCTTTAGTCGGAGCAGGTGGACTCGGTACGCTGATTTTGCTCGGGATTAATCGGAATGACAATTACTTAATTTTACTCGGGGCCATCCCGGCCGCGATTTTGGCACTCTTATTTGACTTCTTGTTGCGTCAGATGGAAGGTGCGACGGCGACTCGAAACAAGGCGAAATTGATTGCTGTTTCTACTGTCCTCGCCTTGGTCATCGTCACACCGCTCGCGTTCGGTCGTTCGCAAGAAACAGACTTAGTCGTTGCCGGAAAACTTGGTCCTGAGCCAGAGATTTTAATGAATATGTATAAATTATTGATTGAAGAAGAAACGGATTTGACCGTATCGGTGAAACCGAACTTTGGGGAAACAACATTCGTATGGGGGGCCCTCCAATCAGGGGATGTCGATATTTACCCTGAATTCACTGGGACCGCACTCGCGAGTCTCGTCAAAGAAACGCCTGAGTCAAACGATGCCGGTGAAGTGTACGAGCAAGCAAGAGAAGCGCTTGCTGAAGATGGATATGTGATGCTCGAACCGATGAAATTTAACAATACGTATGCACTCGCGATTCCACGTGATTATGCAGAGGCGGAAGGCATTACGGCCATTTCTGATTTACGGAATGTCGAGTCGGACATCAAGGCCGGTTTCACGCTTGAATTCACGGACCGTGAAGACGGATACCCAGGACTTCAAAACGAGTATGGGCTTGATTTCCCATCTGTCGTCTCGATGGAGCAAAAACTGCGTTATCGTGCCATCTCACGAGGAGATGTCAATTTAGTAGACGCCTATGCGACGGACCCTGATATTGCCGAGAACGACCTGGTCGTCTTAGAAGACGATCGTCAATTCTTCCCACCATACCAGGGAGCGCCACTCATGAAGGAAGAGACACTTGAAGAGTATCCAGAAATCGAGGATGCGCTCAATCAGCTCGCAGGTAAAATCACAGACGAACAAATGTCTGAATTGAATCGACGGGTCGCGTACGGAAATGAACGCGCGTACGATGTAGCGAAAGACTTCTTAGAACAGGAAGGATTACTATGAGAGCTTTGATTATTTCGAATCCGAAGTCCGGTACGAGCGAGACGATGCTCGGCGAAGTCATCGGAACGATTGAATCGCTCTATGAAGAAATCATCATCAAAAAGACACAGGAAATCGGGGACGCGCTCCGATTAGCCGAAACAAGTGAATCGTTCGACCATCTGATTGTCATTGGCGGGGACGGTACGCTAAACGAAGTAGTGAATGGGTTAATGACCTTACAGCGCGAGGAACGGCCGACAGTCGGCATCATTCCAGCAGGAACATGTAATGACTTCGCACGAGCGCTTGAACTGCCAATTCAACCGACACAGGCTGCTCAAATCATTCGTTCCTCTCACGAACAATATGTCGATGTCATTCAAGTCGATGAGATGTATGCGCTCAATTTCGTAGGCGTCGGTTTGATCGCGGATACATCTCGTCAAATCGATCCGGATGAAAAAGGATCATTAGGCTCAATCGGATATTTTTTAGCGACCATCCGTCAGTTCCGTGAAGCGGACCCATTCAACATCACGCTTCGGCGGGGCAGTGAAGTAATATATGACGGTGACGTTAGTTTTCTCTATGTTGGGAACGGGAGTTATCTCGGTACGGTCCCGACCAAACTTGAGACACAATCGTTTTCCGACGGGCTGTTAGAAGTGGTACACAGCTCGGCAATCGGATTTCCGATGATTCGTCAATTGTTAGCCCAGCAACTCGGTCTTGATCAAAAATCGGCGGAGTGGAATCACTTTCAGGCTTCACATGTTGAAGTCGAGTTAAACGAACCTCAAATCATTGATATCGATGGTGAACATTTCGAAACCGATCACTTGACGATACGGATTCGAGAGCGAGCCCTCACGTTTTTAACGCCATAAAGCATCAACAGAGAAAAGTATTCAGACTTTTCTCTGTTTTTTGTTGTCCTCATCTTGGAACCGTGTTAGTATTTCACTATTATTATGAAAATGAAATGAAAAAGAGGAAGTAGGGGTAAACATGGCGCAAAATTCATTCGCCTCAAAAATTGGATTCATACTAGCTGCCGCAGGGTCAGCAATCGGTTTAGGTGCAATCTGGAAGTTTCCATATGTCACCGGAACGAGCGGGGGCGGTGCCTTTTTACTCATGTTTTTGGCGTTCACACTATTACTTGGTCTGCCATTATTGATTGGAGAATTCATTGTCGGACGTTCGACTCAAAAGACTGCGCTTCTTGCTTTCAAACAGTTAGGGCATGGCCGTTGGACCATTATCGGCTACTTAGGTGTCTTTGCTTGTTTCTTGTTACTTTCCTTCTATAGTGTTATTGGGGGATGGGTCCTCATCTATATTGGACTCGGTTTAAGTGGGACGCTCAGTGGACGTTCGGCTGACGAATTTGGTGAGGTGTTCGGGAACGTCGTATCGACACCTGAAATTGCCGTACTCGGACAATTCTTGTTCCTCTTAATCACACTCTTAATTGTCTTACGTGGCGTTGAAGCAGGGATTGAACGAATGAGTAAAATTTTGATGCCACTCTTGTTCATCAGTTTCTTAGTTCTCGTGGTCCGCTCGTTGACGCTTGACGGAGCGATGGAAGGCGTTCGTTTCTTCTTACAGCCTGACTTTTCTGCATTGACTGGCGAATCGGTATTGTTTGCCCTCGGACAGGCGTTCTTCTCCTTATCGTTAGGGGTGGCAGCGATGCTGACATATGCGTCTTATATAAAGACGAAAGGAACATTGAACCGGTCGGCTAACATGATTGTCTTGTTGAACATTGCGGTTTCACTTTTAGCAGGTCTAGCCATCTTCCCGGCAGTCTTTGCATCAGGTCTTGATCCGGCTGAAGGTCCGGCGTTACTCTTTGTTGTTTTACCGGCAGTCTTCAATCAAGTACCGCTCGGTGGATTCTTCATGGTCTTGTTCTTCCTATTGTTCGCTTTTGCATCGATTACATCATCGATTGCCATGTTAGAAGTCGTCGTCGCAGGTGTGACCGATCGTCTAAATGAAAAGAAATCGTCATGGACGAAAAAGAAAGTGACGGTGACAGCCGCTCTTCTCGTCTTCATCGTGGGAGTACCATCCGCGCTGTCATTCGGACTCTTGAGTGATGTACAGATTTGGAACGGTCGGACGTTCTTCGATACGATGGACTATCTCGTCAGCTATATTTTAATGCCGACGGGTGCACTCTTGACTTCCATCTTTGTCGGTTACATCGTTGACCAACGTGTCCTAAAGGATGAAATCGAAACATCCAAACCTGGTGTGAAGCTTTACCCAATCTGGCATGCGCTCATTCGCTATGTCATTCCTGTAACTGTCGCGATCGTCATGGTATCTACATGGATCACCACATAACAAACGAACCGTAGGCTCTATGAGTCTACGGTTTTTTTCGTCTCGCAACGGGAAAGTAGTCGATATAGGTAGTTGATTCTACACCTGTGGACGGAGGTATCGACGAATTTTATTATGCTAAAATGATAGAGATGACGAAACTTTTGTTGAGTGGTTTCGTAATGTACAATAGAAGTAACATGAGATGAGGTGAAAAGAATGAAAACATGGATGAAATGGGCCCTGACAGGGGCAGTCATATACTTTGCCATTAACGTATTCGATTTCTCCTGGTTATTCATTATTGTAGGGGCGCTCGTCTTGAATGAAGTGTGGTCGACGAACAAGCGCAAACAGCGTCAACGAACACCGACAACGGTGGCAAAACGTGCCAAGAAGAAACTGTTACTCGATGAGGAAGAATCGTTTTCTGGATCGAGGATTTTAAAACCGATCGAAGAGCCGATGCCTACGCGACAGTTCGAGGCGACAGACGATTTAGAGCTTCAATTTTTGCAACGGACGATTGAGCAAGGATATGAGAAGTTACAACAAATCGACCGTGTTCTTCCAGATATTAAGGATGTAGAGGTGAGGCGTGAAATGAAGGCCGTCTCGAAAGAAGCGCACGAATTGTTCGAAGAATTATTCGAAAATCCACAAGACGCAAAGCATGTTCGAGACCTGTTCACATTCTATTTAGATTCCCTCGTCTCGGTCGTCTTGAAATTTAAAGAGCTTGAAGGAAAACGGGTCGTCATTCAAGAAGAGACTCGGGAACAATTAATCACAAATATGCGACTAATTGTCGATAAATTTAAAGAACAACGCGGACGTCTCCTTGAAGATGACGCCGTAGACTTTGAACGTGAACTGATCATGATGGAGCGCGTCTTGTCTGATCAGCCGGAAGGGAGAAAGAAACATGACTTCATCGAATGAAACGAACTGGCAGTCATGGCCGGAAGAAGAACTGACTTCTGATACGAAAACAAAAACGGAGACGGAGGGGTTCAGTGACCCATCTGTCGAATGGTCATCCGTTACACAGTCACATGAAGTGCCAGCCATTCAAGCGAAACCAGACGTGCCTCAAGAGCATCGCGAGCGCATCACACGATTGGCTGAATCCATTGATATTAAAAAGACAGACTCTGTTATGTTGTTCGGGTCGAATGTTCAGCGCGAACTTTCCCAATTCTCTGATCAAATTTTGACGGAAGTGCGGATGAAAGATGGCGGCGATGCCGGGAAACTGTTGTCTGACTTGATGCAAAACGTCCGTAAGATGGACCCAGATATGCTTCAACCGGAAAAAAAGAGTTTCATGGATAACATTCCGCTCATCGGTCGTGCGAAGAAGAAGGCTGAAAACTATAAGCTTCAGTTCGAAAAAATGAATGTCTATTTGGAAGAGGTCATCCATAACCTCGATCGTGCGAAGTTTGGTCTCATGAAAGACATCACGATGCTCGATCAAATGTATGATAAGAACAAGCGATATTTCGAAGAGTTGAACGTCTATATCGCCGCGGGTGAGACAAAACTTGACCATGTACGGGAACACGAGATTGCCCCGTTACGTCAAGAAGTAGAAATTTCTAAAGATCAATCGAAGCTTCAACAATTGAACGATATGATTCAATTAGCGGACCGTTTTGAGAAAAAGTTGCACGACTTAAAATTGAGTCGTACCATCAGCCTTCAAATGGCACCTCAAATTCGGGTCATTCAGCAGAATAACCAAATCCTCGCTGAAAAGATCGAGTCAGCGGTCGTCAACACGATTCCGCTTTGGAAAAACCAAGTCGTTCTTGCACTCAGCTTGACGCGCCAGAAAACGGCACTTCGTATGCAGCAGGACGTGACGAAGACGACAAATCAACTGCTTGAGCAGAACTCGAAGATGCTCAAAGATTCATCGATTGAAATTGCTCAAGAGAATGAAAAAGGGATTGTCTCTGTTGAATCACTGAAAGTCGCTCACGAGAACTTACTTTCTACGTTGGATGAAACATTACGCATCCAGCAAGAAGGGAAGCAAAAACGTCGTGACGCCGAGCGCGAACTTGACCGCATGGAGCACGAATTGAAGGAGAAGGTCATCGAAATCGCTTCGAAAAATAAAGAACTACCAAAGGACACTGGATACTAAGGGGGAAGTCTGAGCAATCAGACTTTCCTTTTCGACGAGGAGGGACTGGAGTGGAGAAGCAACGATTGTGGGATGAGACGTGGTTATTATTCGCTGATATGATGGCCGAGCGGCACTCGAAGTGTGCATCGAAGAGTGTGGCCTGTGTCATTGTAAAAGACGAAAAACCGATTTCAATTGGTCTCAATGGTACACCATCTGGTCATACGAACTGTAATGAAATCTATATCAAGCAAGAAGATGGGTTCTATAAGCATGCCGACTATGTTGCATCGACGGATCTCGATATGATCAACGAACCGGCACGACTCATCCGAGATGGCGTGACATATATCAAGTGTACAGACCCATATGATCACCATCACTGGTCGAAACAACATGAAATCCATGCGGAAATCAATGCGATTGGAAAACTCGCTGCCGATTCAACGAATGCATTTGGTGCGACAGCGTATGTCACGCATTCACCATGTCATGCCTGTTCACTCGCCTTAATTGCGGCACGTGTCGCGCGAGTCGTATATGCCGTCGGTTATGAGCATGGGGATGGGTTAGAATTGATGCGTGAAAGCGGAATTGAAGTGTTACATATGCCACTTGAAAAAATGTACAAAAATACATTGTAAACGTTTTCATTAGATGATATATTATTAATGTACTGCCAATGGTGTTTTACTCTTCCATTATTCGTCCCTCCTCGGAGGGGCTTTTTTTTTGTTCAAAATGAGGTGAGACAAACTTTACACATAATGTTCAATATTTCACAATCTACACTTTAAAATCTCTTATATAATAAAAGTAGATTCAAGAGAGGGGAATTTACACATGGAAAAACTCGTTCGCTTTACAGATGGTGCATATGAAGTAGAGGCGTTGATCACACTCGAAGAAGTGTGGGAAGATAAATTTGCGATTGGCATGCACAAGGAGCTTGCCGTCAAATCATTAACCATTAACGGAAATGAAGTATCAGAGATTAAACATGTTCGTGCACTCCTTCGATACTATCCGACGCTTGGTGTATCAGGAATCTTGTTGGCATTAGATAAGGCGGCTGCTGAGATTGTCGCATTGTCGAAAGATCAAGATCCAGCGCTCCAATACGTTGAACTCGTGGCCATTCAAATGGACGAGGAAGCGACAAACGACTTGAAAACATTATATGCGGCAATGTGACCTCAATTGGGTGAACCATTTCACCCAATTTTTTATTGCATCTTTTATTCCTTATGGTATGATGTTTACAGATGAAGAAATGGAACGCCATATCGTTGTCAACCATAAGCATGGGGATCTAGATAGCTAGATCGCTGTCAAAAAGCCACGTTCATAGGAACGTGGCTTTTTTTTGTTCAATGAAGTCGAATCCAGCCGCCACATCTTGAGCGAGGTGCGCATCCGAACCCATCGTGAACGGGATGTGCAGGTCGTTCGCGGATTTTGCAAGTCCGGCGACGTAAGGTACCCCACAATCCGGTTTTCGGAGTCCGGCCGTGTTGAAGTCAAGTCCGAATCCCCGGTCGGCAATCATCTGTAACAGACGTATTTCTTCCTCTTTTACTTTTGAGCGGTCCCATTCATAGTTTCTTTGATACTTTATCGGGAGATCGAGATGTCCGATACGAGCGACACGGATGTCTTCCCACGAAAATGAGAGACCCTGTTCAATCGACTCATAATAAGCTCTCAAGACGCTCTCGAATGAGCCAAACGCTTTGATGAGTTCATCAAACGTCTCGGCAGAATAATCAATCGGCATATAGGCGCCATCTCTATATAGGAAATGTTGCGATAAAATGACTTCATCAATCAATGGTGCGAAAGGCTTGAGTAAGGCAATGGTCTCTTTCTCTAAATGAGGCAATAAGTCGACTTCTAATCCAACTTTAATGTCGATAACCGCTTGATACTGCTGTTTCATCTGATGCAACGTATCGAGGTATTCTGGAAGTAGATCAATCGACATCGCCGAGTCTTGATTCGGGACCGGGTCGGTGAACGATAGGGGGAAAGGCGCATGTTCTGTGAACGTCATCGTTTGCAAGCCTTTTTCGATTCCGACTTGAATATAGTGTTCAATCGGGTCATTTGTACCGTGTGGACAAAAAGGGGTATGCACATGGCCATCGTGGGTAAAGTTAAACATCGATTACACGTCCTTTTCAGTTCATTTGGTTGACAGGTGTTTATCTGTTTGATAAATTTAACACAATACTTTAGTTTGGTAAAGTGATAACAAGATAAAGGGTGGTTATGATGATTTGGTCAAATTCAAAAGGTTCGATTCCAGAAGGCTGGTATGAACTTCAATCAGGAGATGTCATCCGTCCAAAACGATGGATGTTGTCATTTTTAGAGAAGGCAGAGTCGAGCGGCTACGCAGTCATCGATCCACCGCTTCTCGAATACTATTCACATTATCAAAATTTAGCGCTCTTTGACGAGTCAGCCTATTATCGATTGTTCGGGAACGACGGGGAACTTCTCGTCATGCGCCCTGACTATACACTACAAATCGCAAGAAAGTTAGCAGACGGTCATGAACCGATGCGTGTCGCTTACGCTGGTGCCGTCTATCGTCGGACGGTCAAACATTCCGGGCAACCCCATGAACGGCAACAGCTTGGACTCGAATGGGTCGATGGCGAAGAGAAGGACAGTCATCTAATTGAGTCCTTTCTCGATATGACGGAAGGGGTCCTGCCTACCGAACGTTTGACCATCAAAATTGGGTCAGCAGCCGTCATCTCGCTCATCGCGAAAGAGACAGGGATTCAGGAACGAACATTCCGAAAAATCTTAGCACTTCGAAACTTAGAATCATTACGTGAATTAGCAGAGACGTATCGCTATCCGTTGATTGCGAAGCTGCCCTTTTTAATCGGGAATTCTGCACTCGAAGAATTACGGGCTGAGGCACCGGAATCTTTAAAGGAAGCCATCGATGAAGTCGACGAGGCAGTAAAACACTTGCGTACCATCGGTTTAGAGGTGTCTTACGATTTCGGTCAAACGGGAGACTTTGATTACTACTCAGGATTGACCGTGACGGGAAGTGTGGAAGGCAAGCGTGTCCTTTCAGGAGGACGATATGATTCACTCTATGGACATTTTGGACACTCGAGACGAGCGTTCGGAATGTCGCTCGATTTAGAACAGTTAGATGAGGTGATTAAATGAAAGTAGCGGTCGCGAAAGGTCGGATTGAAAAAGCAGCCCGTCAATTTTTTGTCGAACGTGACTTACCCGTATGGCCAGAGAAGCGGGGACGTGAGTTGACGGTACAAGCAGGAAATCATGAATTCATTTTCGTCAAAGGGGACGACGTCTATAAATATGTGATGCATGGAGCGGCAGATGTTGGCATAGTCGGCGGTGATATTTTACGAGAAAAAACGCCAGGCGTACTCGAAGTCGTCGATTTACCGTTCGGTCGCTGTCGAATGGCCGTGTGTGGTCCAAAAGTTCGACGCAACGGCACAAAGAAATTGAAAGTGGCGAGTAAATATCCGAATATCGCCATATCACACTTTGCATCGAAGCGACAAAACGTAGAAGTCATTGCATTGAACGGGTCAGTCGAACTGGCTCCGTTAACGGGACTCGCTGATTGCATCGTCGACATCGTCGAGACAGGCGCGACGTTGGCTGCAAACGACTTGGAAGAATACGAGGCGATTTTTTCAATCAATGCAAAATTCATCA
Organism: Exiguobacterium sp. s140; assembly: GCF_018617035.1. Taxonomy (GTDB): domain Bacteria; phylum Bacillota; class Bacilli; order Exiguobacteriales; family Exiguobacteriaceae; genus Exiguobacterium; species Exiguobacterium profundum. Next base: position 910,903 of record NZ_JACSJK010000001.1, on the reverse strand, counting down.
CGAGTGAGACAGCTTTAGCGGAACAGCCTGACGAATTGAAGGCCTGGATTCGAAAGATGAGTCAGGAGGAGAACGCATGAGTACAGAAACGAATCGCTCAAGGCGCGAAGCTTGGGCCGAAGCCGTGAAACCGATCGTGGAATCGATCGAGGCCCGCGGAGACGAAGCGCTGCTTGAGTGGACGAAACAATTCGACGGGGTCGACCGAATTGAATCGGTCGATTTGGCCAGCTTTAATCCGCCAGTCGCATATGCTGAATTGACAGAGGCGCTGTCGTTAGCAGCAGAACGGATTCGTGCATTTCACGCGCGCCAAGTCCGACAAGACGATGTGTTCGAAGATACGATGTTCCGACTTGGGAGACGCTATATGCCGCTGGATTCGGTAGGGGTTTATGTACCAGGTGGGACAGCCGTCTATCCGTCGAGCGTCCTGATGAATATCATTCCGGCGAAAGTGGCCGGTGTCAAACGAGTCGTCATGGTCACCCCACCAAAAGCAGATGGGATTGACATTTCCCTTTTGATTGCAGCAAAAATCGCAGGTGCCGATGAATGTTTTCTAATCGGAGGTGCCCAAGCCGTTGCCGCACTCGCATATGGGACAGAAACGATTCGTCCGGTCGATAAGATTGTCGGACCCGGAAATGCTTATGTTGCGACGGCGAAGGCGCTCGTCTCACACATCGTCGGGATCGACTCCGTCGCCGGACCGTCTGAAGTGTTGATCATTGCCGATGAAACGGCGAACCCGAAGTGGGTTGCCGCCGACCTGCTCGCACAAGCGGAACATGACGTCGAGGCGACGGCGATCGCGCTCGTCACGTCAGAAACCCTTCGCAATCAAATCGAGCAGGAGCTTGAGCGACAATTAGCGCAATTACCACGCCAGGACATTGCGAGAGAATCATTGAAACGTGGCGGAGTCTTATATCGGACAATCGAGGATGCAATCGAATACGCGAACACGATGGCAGCGGAGCATGTCCAGTTGGCCGTAAAAGATCCTGAGGTGTTGATGCGTGCGATTCGTCACGGTGGTTCGTTCTTTCTCGGACATGAGGCGGCCGAAGCATTTGGAGACTATATCGCTGGACCGAACCACGTCTTGCCTACGAGCGGGACAGCCCGCTTCTCTAGTGGACTATCGGTCGATGACTTTTATCGCCGTCAGACATTCCTTGAGATGACAGAACTGGATGAGACGATTACAAAGGCCGCGATTCGAATCGCCAAACAAGAACAATTAGAAGGACACGCCCGTGCGATGGCTGTTCGGATGGAGGACGTATGAGACGAAATTATCAGAACATCCCACGCTATGTACCTCATGCCGCTTCGGGATATGCGCTCAATCAAAATGAAAGTCAATATCCGTTACCAGAACGTCTCGAACGAGCTATTCGAGACGTATCACTCGAGGCACTCAGCCGTTACCCAGTCGAAGAATTGCTCGCTTTAAAAGCAAGCTATGCTGACTATGCGGGAGTCGAGCCGACGCAACTGATGGTCGGGAGCGGGAGCGATGAGCTATTGGCCATCTTGAGTCAGGCGATTTTGGATACGGAAGACCGTGTGGTCGCACCGGCCCCAGACTTTTCGATGTATGGCATCTATACACAAATTGCCAGAGGGCATTTCACACAACCGGACGAACAGGGTTTGCGTTACGAGACGTTGACTGAGGTCATTCGAACAACCGACCCTAAACTCGTCTTGATCTCGAATCCGAATAACCCGACCGGAAAGATGTGGACACTAGACGAATTGTCTGACATTGCGACACGTGTACCGTATCTGGTCGTGGATGAAGCCTATATTGATTTCACAATGAAAGATTCATTTGTGTCTCGATTGAGCGAATATTCGAACGTCATCATCTTACGGACGTTATCGAAAGCGTTCGGTCTAGCAAACCTCCGGATTGGTTTCATGATTGCATCTGAAGAAATCATCGAACAGATTGACCGCTTCCGTTCGCCATTCAATGTCAGTGGTCTCAGTGCCGCTGTCGCCAACGTCGTCTTACGAGATGAAACGTATATTCAAGAGTCGATTCAGTTCCATACGGCGCAACGTGAGAAGTTAACGGAGTTGTTACGACCAGTCGGTGAGATTTTACCGAGCCGTGCCAACTTCATTTATGTCAAAACGGATGATAGTGAAGGATGGGCATCCCGCTTCCTTGATAAAGGAGTCCATGTACGTGCTTTTCCCGATGGACTACGTGTCAGTGCAGGGACAGACGAGGCGTATGCCTTAATCCGACAAACGATTGAAGAGGTGAATTCTGTTGAGAACAGCTGAACTAAAGCGTGAAACGAAAGAGACAAAAATTGATATTCAATTAAATCTAGACGGAACAGGTGAAAGTTCTATCCAAACAGGGGTCGGCTTCTTCGATCACATGTTGACGTTACTTGCTTTTCACAGTCAGATGGACTTGCATGTGAAAGTTGAAGGTGATACGTGGGTCGATGCCCACCATACGGTCGAGGATGTCGGGATCGCACTCGGTCAGCTTATCGCCAAGTCACTCGGGGATAAAGTCGGAATTCGCCGCTACGGGTCGAGTTACATGCCGATGGATGAGACGCTAGCACGAGCGGTCATTGATGTGTCTGGGCGTCCCTTCCTCGTCTATCAAGCGGATATTCGCAATCCGAAGCTTGGTGATTTTGATACCGAGCTCGCTGAGGAATTCTTCCGGGCCGTTGCCATGAATGGTCGACTTACACTGCACTTAGCTGTCCTGTACGGGTCGAACTCACATCACATGATTGAAGGGTTGTTCAAAGCGTTCGGACGAGCGCTTGCCGAAGCGGTCTCGAGCGATGGGACGAATCGTCTCCCTTCTACGAAAGGATGGATCGAAGGATGAAAGTAGCAGTCATCGATTATGGTATGGGAAACGTATTTAACGTCGAACGTGCGTTACAGGCCATCGGTTGCTACGTCGTGATCACGAACGATGCAAATCAAATTGAAGAGGCGGATGCCGTTTTACTTCCTGGGGTCGGTGCCTTCCCGCAAGCGATGCAATCGCTCGAACAGACGGGTCTTATCCCACTCTTGCAACAGATGGCGACGGAAAAGCCATTTTTAGGGATCTGTCTTGGGATGCAGCTCTTGTTTGATTCGAGCACGGAAGGTATGCCGACAAAAGGTCTCGGGTTGATTCCGGGAACGGTCGAACGGATGCGAGCGAAGCGTCTCCCACACGTCGGATGGAACTCGATCCTTCGCGATGAGGATGTCTATTTTGTCCACTCTTACCATGCCGTGACGGCGGACGACTACATTGTGGCGGCAGCTGATTATATGGGTGAGAAAGTTCCGGCAATCGTTCAAAAAGGGCTCGTGACGGGCATGCAGTTCCACCCGGAAAAGAGCGGGACGTTCGGTCTCAGCTTACTTCAAGAATGGAAGGAGGCGGTCGAGCGTGAGATTACTACCCGCCATTGATTTGATTGGAGGCAAGATCGTCCGTTTGACGGAAGGTGATTTTTCTACGGAAGAACAATACGGAGATCCGTATGAATTATTAAAAGCGTGGCAAGGGAAGGTCCCGATGATTCACTTGATTGATTTAGAAGGGGCCAAGGCAGGTGAGCCGCGTCATTTAGACGTTGTCCGTTATGCGAAGTCTCTAGGGTTCCTTGTCCAGACAGGAGGAGGAATTCGTTCAGAAGCCGCACTTGATGCGGTCATGGAAACCGGTGCGGATCGCGTCCTTTTAGGGACGAAGGCGTTTACGGATCCTGACTTTCTAGACATGGCGATTGAAAAGTATGGCAAGCGAATCGCTGTGGCACTCGATGCCTATGACGGGAAGGTCGCCATTAACGGATGGCAGGAAGCGACAAAACTCGATGACATCTCGGTCGCTCAAGACCTTGTCAAACGGGGGATCGAAACGATTCTATATACCGATATCGGATCCGATGGGAAACTGAATGGACCGAATTTTTCTCGCATGAAAGCGTTACGTCAAATCGTCAACGTCACATTGATTGCCTCAGGCGGTGTGACGACTGAAGAGGACGTGAAGGAACTGAAGATGGCAAAAATTGATGAGGCTGTCGTCGGGAAAGCACTTCTGTCCGGTAAGGTGAGCATCGAAGAACTGATTGAATGGGAGGCGCGTTATGCTTAAACGCAGAATTATTCCATGTCTTGACGTGAAAGAAGGTCGTGTCGTCAAAGGGATTGAGTTCGTACAATTACGAGACATCGGTGATCCGGTCGAAATCGCGAAATATTACGATGAGTCCGGAGCCGATGAACTTGTCTTTCTCGATATCGCGGCAAGTACGGAGCGTCGCCAGACGATGCTCGATGTCGTCAGTGCGGTAGCGCGGAAAGTATTCATCCCGCTGACGGTCGGAGGTGGGATTCGTTCACTCGAGGATATCTCGTCACTATTAAAAGCAGGGGCGGACAAAGTATCGTTGAACACGCTCGCTGTAGAATCCCCAAGTCTCATTCGTGAAGCGGCCGATCGTTTCGGTTCACAATGTATCGTCGTCGCAATCGACGTAAAGTTTGAAGATGGCGAATATTATGTGTACACATATGGTGGAAAACAGAAGACGGACCTGTTGGCGGTCGAATGGGCGAAACAAGTGGCCGCGCTCGGTGCGGGTGAACTTCTTGTCACGTCCATGAATCAAGATGGAAAGCAGAGCGGTTATGACCTTGCGATTTTAGAACAACTTCGTGAAGTCGTCGACATTCCGATTATCGCATCCGGTGGGGCAGGCAATGCCGAGCACGTAGTCGAAGCGCTTGAGAAAGTCGATGCCGCATTACTTGCATCCATCTTACATGACCGAAAAACGACAGTAGAAGAGGTGAAGCACGTATGCACGAGTCACAACTTGCCGATGCGGTTCGTTTCGACGAAAATGGACTGATTCCCGCCATCATCGTCTCAGACGACGACGGGGCGGTCCTCATGCTCGGATATATGAATGATGAGGCAATCCGACAGACGCTTCGTGAACGGGTCGTCACGTTCTGGTCTCGTTCAAAAGGTCGGCTTTGGATGAAAGGGGAGACGAGCGGAAATACACTGGACGTCGTCAGCATCCACGTCGACTGTGACCAGGATGCGCTTCTCGTTCGTGTTCATGCGAACGGTCCGACGTGTCATACCGGTAATCGAAGCTGTTTCTTTACGGAGGTGAACGTATGATTCATGAATTGGAACAATTGATTCAATTTAGAAAAAATGAACCGAAAGAAGGTTCGTATACGACTTATTTATTGGAACAAGGCGTTGAAAAAATCGCGAAAAAGTTCGGGGAAGAAGCGTTTGAGGTCGTCATTGCTGCTATGACGGATGAAGACTTGGTTGAAGAGTCAGCCGACCTTCTGTATCACTTACTCGTCTTGTTAGCAGCCAAAGGTGTGCGCTTAGAGGATGTGGAAGCGTTACTCGCCAAGCGTCACGGTACTACCACACCGGCGAAACCACGTCGCGACGTCACGGAATGGTAAATAAAAGAGGAAGGAGACGCGCTCCTTCCTCTTTTGTATTACCGATTGACCGAGGCGGCCATGCGAATGTATGTATGACGTCGCCCGCGAATGGCAATGGAAAGTGCCTGAATGTTCTCTGGGACGGCAATCCCCGACAGTCCGGCGTCACCGATGTGCACGATGTCTGCTCCGCCTCGTTTTGAAGAGAGCGCAATCTCCCGAACGGTCGCAACATCTGCACCTTCTTGTGACGTTCCAATCGCCGCTAACGTGAGAGCACCGAGCGATTGCAACTCCTGAACGAGTTCGTAGAACGATTCTTCACGGACACCAGGTACGGTGCCTGGAGCTGGTAGTAGGATAATGTCTGCGCCGGCTTCGACGAAGCGGATATACGCGTCGCGGTCCAATACATTGCCGGCACCAGCCTGATGCATTTTCCCGGCAATGATGACCCCTGCGAATTCACGACGCGCTTGGATGATCGCTTGTTCGATGGCTTCATTCGTAACTCCGGTATTCGGATTGCCTGTCAAACAGACGAAGTCAATCCCGAGCTCAGATGCTTTTTGGAACGCTTCGATTGAAGCGAGCCTGCCTCGTTTCACTTCATTCATCTCGGACGACTTCTCTGAAAAATCGACAGGTTCCAAGTTGACTCCAATTGGCAATCCGATCAGACGTTTTAGTTCTAGAATCGGATGGTCGCTCATCTCATCACCTGGCATGTCGCCGAACAGCGCGTGACTTTCGAGTCCTTTGATGTACGGGTGAAACACATCCAACATATTCAATAAAATCAAATCGGCACCGAACGCTCGCGCGAGTTCTGCGTTTGTCACTTCTGGATAGAGTGGCTGCACCGTTGGGATGACCTCGGCCATGACCGTTCGACCTTCTGCTTTTCGAATCGAATCGACTAAATCTTGACGATTAAACGTGATAAAATCACTTGCCCGACATTCCAGTATTCGTTTCATATGATCTGCCTCCTTCTGCTCATCCTTATCTCTATTCCCTATACCGTTCAAAAATCCTCTATACTACAAGTGAGGAGGGATGAACATGACAGAAAAAGAGAAGATGATTCGTGGTGAACTGTATTTAGCTGGTGATGAAACGCTCGTTACAGACCGTAAGCGTGCCCGGAGATTGACTGAACGATTCAATCGTTTAGGGATCGATGAGTTGGAAGAACGAAATGAGATTCTTAGTGAGTTACTCGGTTCAACGAAAGGGTCGTATTATATCGAACCGAATTTCAAATGTGATTATGGGTATAACATCCACGTAGGAGATCGATTCTATGCGAATTTTGATTGTATCTTTCTAGACATCTGTCCCATCACGTTTGGGGATGACTGCATGCTTGCGCCGGCGGTACATATTTACACGGCAACACACCCGATCGACCCGATTGAGCGCATCTCTGGATATGAGTTCGGGAAACCCGTGACCATCGGGGACCGAGTATGGATTGGTGGTGGGGCCATCATCAATCCGGGGGTGACGATTGGGGATGAGGCAGTCATCGCATCCGGTTCCGTCGTCACAAAAGATGTACCACCTCGAACAGTCGTCGGAGGAAATCCGGCACGTGTGATCAAGACGATCGACTGACAAAAACTCCTGAACACGAGGTTCAGGAGTTTTTTACATGACTTGTTTTCTTGTATTTCTGAATAGCTGTATGTACAAGATGAAGCGCCGACTCGTCTCCGATCGTCACCCGAATCCCCGTAGGTTGTTTCGACGTGTGTACGTTCAAGTCAGTAAAATGGGCCCACACTACTTCAGGTTGCTCGAGCTCGACATACAAAAAGTTCGTCGTGGCAGGGATGACATGACCGATGGTTTCGAAGGCTTGCGCCCACTTTTGCCGCATCTCGTCATGCCATTCGATTGTTTCTTGAAGATAACTCGCATCTTTTAAGAAGATATTGCAGATTTTAGCACTCACTCCGCTGATATTAAATGGCGGGATGAATTGACGGAAATAGTGTGCGAGTTCGCAGTTTGTCACCATGAATCCGATTCGTACATTTGCCAATCCGAATGCTTTTGACATCGTGCGAAGGACGATGAGATTCGGAAGGGTGGCAATGAACGGGATCATGCTCGCATCTGGTGTGAAGTCCATGTACGCCTCATCCACCACGATATATGGCACGATTGAGGCGAGATGCGTCAACTCTTCTACGGTCCAAAGCTTCCCGGTTGGATTGTTCGGATTCGAAAGGAGAAGAAGCTTTGGATGATGCGTCTCAATCGCCTTTACCATTCCTTCATACGATAAATCAACGGCTTGAACATGATGACCGTGTGCGATAGTCGTGAAGATTGGGTACATCGAAAAGTCAGGTGCCGGAGACAAGACGACGTCATGTGGTGCGAGCAATGCTTGCGTCACGACATGAATCATCTCATCACTCCCACAACCGACTAGTAATTGCTGAGGTGTGACGCCAACGTACGCAGCGTATTGTTCGAACAATTCATTGATCGGTTCGACCGGATATTCGTGTAAGTCATCATACGTCAACGAATCAAGCTGATTCTTGATGCGGTCAGGTAACGGGAATTGACTTTCATTTTGGTTTAACCGATGTCCCGTCGGATATACGACGGGATAGATCGGTAGCTCGACTTGTCTCATTCAGTCGGCTCCATCGAGAACCATTTTTTCACCAATTCATCGATTTCGCCAGACTCCATCATCTTGTTCAATTCTTCGTTGAACTGGTCGCGTAACTCATCATCTAATTTGAAGGCAGCAGCTGATCCTTTTTCGCCATCCTCTTTCAAAGCGAATGTATAGAAGCTGTCATCTTGGTCTAAATACTTTTGTGCGACCGTGTCTTCGATGACCATTGCATCGATTCGACCTGTGTTCAACTCTTGAACGATTTCAGGGATCTTGTTCAACGATACGAGTTCAGCGTCAGGTGCTTGTTCTTTAGCGATATTTTCTTGAATCGAAGCTGTTTGGACACCGATTTTCTTACCAGACAAATCTTCGATTGCCTGAAGGGACTCGTCTTTAGTCATGATCAAGTTTGTCGCGGATAGATAGATGTCTGAGAAATTGGCATTCTCTTTACGCTCTTCTGTTGGCGTCATCCCGGCCATGACGAAGTCGACACGCCCGCTATTGAGGGCTCCGAGTAAGCTACCGAAGTCCATATCTTCAATCTTCAATTCGTAACCGAGGCGTTCTGTGATTGTCTCCGCGATTTCAATATCAAATCCGACAATCGCATCTCCGTTTGCCGTATCGACAAATTCATATGGGAAGTAATCGGCGCTCGTCCCCATGACGAGCGTTTTTAGTTCTGTCGCTTCACCTTCTGTCTCTTGACTACATGCACCGAGTAATACTGCGCTCATCATAAGTGTACCTGCTAATAACCATTTTTTCATATGTGTATAATGCCTCCCTGTTGTAGATGAGACTAAGTGTATATGTATGATTATTAATTGTAAAGCATAAATATACAAAATTATTAAAAAGAGAAGCACTTTCTATCTGAAAGCGTTCTCTTCTTAGTTTTTCAACAGATACGACATAATTCGCTCAATCGGAATTTCTCGATTGTCCATCGTATAGGTTTGTAAGTAAGAATGGTTAGTAGGCCGTTTGCAGTGTTCATTCATCTTAGACCAATTCTCATACGAAACTTGATCAATTTGACTCGGTCATCTGACACGGTTTCGAAGTCGTGTGTTAATTTCTTCGTAATTTTCATGACGACACTCGATATAACGGTAAGTCGCTCCGTACTTGGTGGAAATCGCTATCCCTTTATCGAGCATTTCATCATAGAGACATGGACTGTCGAGAATGACGTTTTGTCCAAGTGATAGGTGATACTCGACGAGCGACCAATCGACATCATAAGCCATCTTCCCGATTTCTCAATCCGAGAAGTTGCCAATATGAAGCGTATGGAGTAGGGCGGTCTTTGAAACATCATGATCGATGATGACTGCGGGTACGTGTTGGATGATACGCTTAGCCAGTGTGGATTTTCCTGATTCAGGTGTTCCAGACATTTGAAGAAAAAACAGATGATCACCTCACATCTAAGTAGGAGCAAATCTTATTACTCATACAACTTGATTTATTTGTTAAAAAGGCTCATTTCCTAAAGATAATCTTCGATACAATCGACCTGAATAACCTGATAAGGTTAGTTAAAGGTTTGATCCGATGTTAGCATTTGCATACCATGATGACGTTCCCGTCAAGATCTTTGAAATTGAACCAATGTTCATGCTCAATGGGTGTAATGACCTCAATATCGTGTTGAGCCATATAATAATAAGCTTGATGAATATCGTGTGTATTTAAGTGAAATAGTGGTGTCTGGATGATGTTATCTTTTGAGTAGATGTTACTATCTAAAACGAGGTTGGTACCCTCTAATGGAATGACATATAAATGGTCGAATAAGATTTCTCCTTTTGTTGAAAGATCGAATAAATCACAATACCAGTCACGCGCTTTTTGAATATCACTCACCGGAATAAAGATGGTGCCGATTTTGTGAAGGATAGGGTTCATAAAAATTCCTGCCTTTTTAATTGATGAATGAAGTTTGCAACATCTTTCCGAGATTTTAAGAAGATGATCTGTTTCTCGTGAGAATATTGTTTGATTCGTTTGACCATCTCCGGCTTTTGAACGTCAGGAAAATTCCAAACCCACTTGAGGAATGCGAAATCGAGTTTTTCCTCACAGGATGCGCCCATGTCCGGTCGCGTCGTACCACGATATCGGACGACTCGTTTAAGGACACGGTATATACAGACGATGCGGGGAAGATCGATTAAAATGACAGTGTCCGCTGCCTGCAGTCGTAAATCAAGCGTATTCCCGAAGTTTCCATCGATGATCCATTGATCTTTCTTCACAAGCTGTTGTTGGATGTCGATTCGTTCTTCACTTGGTGCCATCACCCATCCTGGTCTCCACATGAGGGCGTCTAAATGATAGACATCGAGATGTAATCGTTCACCGAGTTGACGGGCGAGTGTGGATTTCCCCGCACCACCAGAACCGATGATCATGATGCGTTTCATATAGTCACTTCTTTCATTGATGGACTCGATAAGATTAACTTTGCCCGTGCATCCATGTTTTCTGGTAGATTTTGTAGTGAAAAATATTTTAAATCTATTCCTTCATCATCGTTTAAACATAACGTGCCCGTCACTGTGTCAGTGATGAATAAATGGGTAACATTATGTACTTGATCGCCATTTGGATACTCAAAGAAAAAATCAGGTCCAGAGAAAACTGAGATTAAAGTTAATTGGTTGGAAGAGAGACCCGTTTCTTCATACAATTCTCTTTGTGCTGTTTGTTCAATTGTTTCTCCGGGTTCCATCGCCCCTCCAGGAAGTCCCCATTCCTTTGTATCTTTCCTTAGTTGAAATAAAAATTCTTGATTATCATTTTGTACAGCTACTGCAGCACCGACCATAATGAAAGGACGGTTACCGATGAGCTCTCTCATCGAATGTATATAATTTTTCAACTTATTCATCCTCCAATACAATCCATTTCTTCAATTGACCGTCCTCTTCGTAAATGACCCGCACATCCATCTGTCCGATGACGAGACGTTGTTCCGAACTGAACACGACGATCGGATAGTTCGTGGACACCGGCTTGTCTGTCTCAAAGATCGGGCTATGCGCCTGCATCGCGTAATAGCCGTCCGATCTCGTGTTGGCTGCGCCTGCATCAATCTGTGTCACATGGTCAAATCCTCTCAGTCTGAGCACATAACTATAAGACGTCCTCGCTCCTTGTTCGAGACGCCATTCTTCGATGATGGCTGATTTGTCGTCCATTGATCGTTCTTCTAGCACTTTCTGTGCCGTATACTCTTTTTCGTAAGGAATCATCTCCTGGATGCTGACGACGGTCATCGTCGCAAGCTTGAGCGATTCCTCGGAAGGTGGGGTAATCAGTATACCAATAAAGATGAGGATGGGAATTAATAAATAAACCATGACACGACTACGCATTTTCATCACCTTACCTTTTCAGACTGTAAACTATTTCTGCATAAGAGAATCAGTTCCCTTCAAAAGACTGCTGGAATCTCAAAACCGATTCATTACTTCAAGTTTTTGAATGAGCAGGTATGATATAAAGAGGAGGGATGTATATGAAAATCGGGGTCGTAGGTGGAGGCGTTGCGGGTTTGACTGCAGCTGCGCTCGTGCAGCAGAAAGGGCATGATGTGATTGTATTAGAAGCATCGCGTGAGTGGGGTGGGTGTGCCGGCAAGTTTCAACGGGGTGACTATTTGTTTCCTGCAGGGGCAACGCTCGGGATGGGGTTCGAACGAGGAGGGGTCCATCAGCGGGTTCTTCAGAAATTGGGCGAATCGGTCGAGGTGACGTTACTGGACGCGGTGATGGACATTCAACTGCCTGACGTCACCGTCACTTACTATCGCGACCGCAAGCGTCTGCTTGATGAGCTCAGTCGCGTATTCTCAGAGCATTATGAGTCCATCCATGCGTTTTACCGTGAAGTGTGGGGAGACTTTGAGAAGATTCGTCCGTTGTTTCAGCAGTTACCTGCACTTCCGCTACGCACGACATCAGACATGGTTTACGCGCTGAAAGGTTTTCGACCGAATCAAATCACAGCGCTCCTCAAACTCCAGCGACCACTCGGTGACACGTTAGCTCGCCATGGATTAAACGGTACGATGTTCGAGCGATTTATCGATGGCGTCCTGCTCGACAGTTTGCAGACCGGTGCGAAAGAAGCGAGTCATTTACTCGGTGCAGTGGCGCTGTCGGTCTATCATGAAGGAGCGTACTATGTTGAAGGTGGACTGTATCAATTGGCTCATGCGTTAGAGCGCGCTGTTCGCACGTTTGGTGGCGAGACGAAATTAGGGAGAGACGTCCAGTCCATCGAACGAGTGACGGATGGATGGCTCATCACCGATCGAAGAGGACGACTTGAACTGGTCGATGTCATTGTTTCCGCCATCCCGATTGAACGGACGAGCAAACTTCTGAGAGGACAGGAACAACGACGCTTCAAACGACAATACCGCAGACAATTGAAGCAGTCGCAATGGGGCACGTTCAGTCTCTATCTCGTCTTGCCTGAGAATGTGTGTCGACAGAAACCGCTGTTTCAACAAATCTATCACGAGCGATTACCGAGTGGGCATGCGTTCATTTCCATGTCCGCGCCGGATGACGTGTTGCGTACAGAAAAACCGGAACGGACCATCACGGTATCCACACATATCGATTTATCAGAATGGCAACATTGGAAAGACCGGGCGGCATATGAGAAACTAGAACAAGATTGGACCAATCGTCTCGTCGACGTCGTCGCGACTGCATTTCCCGATTGGGACCGTGAGTCGTCACTTCTCCTTCCTGGTGGACCAGGGGCATGGGTGAAGTATACGAAGCGTCCACATGGTGCAGTTGGGGGATATGCCCAGACACCAAGCCAGGCGTTGTTCCGTGCCGCAAGTTATCGCACTGACTTGCCGAACTTTTATGTATGCGGGGATACCGTATTTCCAGGGGCGGGGACGATTGGCGCAATGACGAGCGGGTTACATGTCGCCCGAGCACTCGGAGTGACGATTGATTAGGGGGATATTGATGAAGAAAAAAGCATTTGATGAACTGACAACATTGGAATTGTATCGCTTACTGGCGCTACGGACTGAGATTTTCGTCGTCGAACAGAACTGTCCGTACCAAGAGGTGGATGGAAAGGACGTAGCAGCCATTCATTATTGGATAGAAGAAGATGGAGAGATCGTCTCTGCCCTTCGCGTGCTGACGAAAGCATCTCCGGTCGCCATCGGACGTGTCGTCACGAAAGCGACGCATCGAGGGAAAGGGTATTCCCGCCTCTTGATGGATGCGGCAATCATGGACTTCGGTCATGAGACATTATATCTGCAAGCGCAGACGTATGTGGAATCTTTTTATGCATCGTTTGGCTTCAAACGGACGAGTGATGTGTATCAAGAAGACAGCATTCCGCACGTCGATATGTTACGTGAATCCACGAATCCCGCTAGTACCGTTTCCGAATCGTTCATGTTAGAATGAGAAAGAACATTCACGTGCCATTGAGCACGATTACATTATAGACATAAAGGGGTTTACAATGGTGACCGATCAACAAGTAATTGCAAAAGCAAGAGAATTGGCAGACGTATTAGCACAAACACCAGAAGTGGCGCGTTTCAAAGAAGCGGAAGCGAAAGTGAACGGAAGTGACCGCGTACAGACGTTGATTAAACGAATCAAGTTCTTACAAAAAGAAGCCGTCAACTGTAAGCACTACGGCAAGACGGAAGCACTTGCGAAAGTCGAGCAAAAGATTGATAAAGCGATGGAAGAACTTGACTCGATTCCCGTCGTTCAAGCGTTCCAAGAAACACAAGTCGAAGTGAACGATTTGCTTCAATACGTGACGGTCACGCTCGCGAACTCCGTGACGGACCGTATCATCGAATCGACGGACGGCGACGTCCTTGCAGGGAAGACAGGGAGCGGCATGGCGGCTGAACAAGCACGCGGCGGCTGCGGATACTAAAACGACACAGCTGGCCGATGGTCAGCTGTTGTACTTTCTAGAGGTGAATCAACATGCAAGAAGTCCATCAAACACCAATGATGAAACAATATTTCTCCATCAAGGCAGACTATCCGGACGCCTTTTTATTCTATCGACTCGGCGACTTTTACGAGTTGTTTTTTGAAGATGCACAAATTGTCGCAAAGGAGTTAGAGCTCACGCTCACTTCTAAAAACGGGAAACAGGCCGAACATCCGATCCCGATGTGTGGCGTCCCGCATCATTCCGCGGCGATCTACATTGAACAATTGATCGAAAAAGGGTTCAATGTCGCCATCTGTGAACAGACGGAAGACCCGAAGGCGACGAAAGGACTCGTGAAGCGGGAAGTCATTCAAGTAATCACGCCGGGTACATACATGGCGTCACTCAGTGAAAAAGAGAACCGATATCTCGTCGCCATCTCGGACGTCGCAGGCCGATTCGGAATTGCTCGTGGTGACGTCACGACGGGGGAATCATGGTTGACGACGCTCTCGTCAGAAGAGGCCGTCTTACGGGAAATCGAAGGATTGCTCCCGAACGAGGTCATCGTCGAAGACGAACGACTCGCTGATTTATTGCGACAGACCGGGATCCCACTTTCGATTCAAGTGGACAAGCGGGAGAGTCCGCTCGCACAAGGTGCGAAAGATGAGGCACAGCGTTCGGCGTTTGAGTTGTTGTTCGCCTATCTCACGAAAACACAGAAACGTTCGCTCGATCACTTGCAGCCAGCTGTCGCCTATGAGGTTGAACAGCATATGCAACTCGACGCCAATACGGCCCGAAATCTTGAGTTGTTCCGTTCGGCTCGTTCAGGAGAACGGAAAGGGTCACTCCTTTCACTCCTTGATGAGACGACGACGGCGATGGGCGGTCGTTTGTTGAAGCGTTGGCTCGAACAGCCACTCTATACGGAGCAAGGCATCGAAGAGCGACAGGACGCCGTCGAGAACTTGGTGGACGACTTCATGTTGCGCGATCAACTACAAGAAGAGCTGAAGCGAGTCTACGATATCGAACGCCTTGTCGCAAAAGTCGGGTACGGGACGGCGAATGCGCGAGACCTCGTCCAACTACGCGACACACTCGAGCGGATGCCAGCCGTCCGGTCACTCTTACAAACGGTGAAAGCCGATCGCTTGCAGCAAATCGAACAGAATCTTGACTCGTTCGAGACGTTGAGTGAACAGCTTCGGACTGCCCTCGTCGATTCACCCCCGATCTCGACGAAAGAAGGTGGGATGATTCGTCACGGATATTCGGAAGAGCTCGACGAACTGTTAGAAGCGAAAGCGAACGGGAAATCGTGGATCGCAAACCTCGAGCAACAGGAACGCGTCGCGACCGGCATCAAGTCGTTGAAGGTCGGGTATAACCGCGTATTCGGTTACTACTTGGAAGTGACGAAAGCGAATGCGAAGTTGCTCGAAGAAGGGCGTTATGAGCGGAAACAGACGTTGACGAATGCGGAACGATACATCACACCAGAGCTGAAAGAGAAGGAAGCACTCATCTTAGGAGCGGAAGAGAAGAGCTGTACGCTCGAATATGACTTGTTTGTCGCACTTCGCGAAGAAGTGAAGAAGTACACGAAGGACCTTCAACAATTGGCCCGTTCACTCAGTGAGTTGGATGTGCTCCTCGCCCTTGCCGTCGTGGCCGAGAAACGAGAGTATGTGCGTCCGGTTACAGCGACCCATGTACAAATCGAACGCGGACGACACCCTGTCATTGAGACGGTCTTGCCACGAGGCGAGTATGTCGCCAATGACTTGACGCTTGACGACACGCGTCAAATGTTACTCATCACCGGACCGAACATGTCCGGTAAATCGACGTATATGCGTCAATTTGCCTTGATTGCAATCCTTCATCAAATCGGTTCATTCGTCCCGGCAGAAGCGGCGGAACTCCCGCTCTTTGACCGCATCTTCACACGGATCGGTGCAGCGGACGATTTGGTGAGCGGCCAGTCGACGTTCATGGTCGAGATGACCGAAACGCGCCAAGCCGTCACTGAGGCGACGAGCAATAGTCTGATTCTATTAGATGAGATTGGTCGCGGGACGTCGACGTATGACGGAATGGCGCTCGCACAAGCAATCGTTGAATATATCGCCTCGTCAATCGGCGCGAAGACACTCTTCTCGACGCACTATCATGAATTGACGGTGCTCGAAGATTCAATTCCGACACTTGAGAATGTTCATGTCCGGGCGATTGAACGGGATGGGCGTGTCGTGTTCTTGCATGAAGTACATCCAGGACGTGCAGACAAATCATATGGGATTCATGTGGCGGAATTGGCTGAACTTCCGGATTCGTTGATTGACCGGGCTCTGACGATTCTGTCAGAACTCGAATCCGAAGCAACGAAACCGAGTTTGAACGAGCAACCTTCTCCTCCAGTGGAAGAAGTCAGCCAGTTGTCGTTGTTCGAGTCGAATGACGTCGTACGGGAGCAACTGCTCAAACTCGATTTGTTGGCAATGAATCCAATCGAAGCGATGCAGGCGCTCTACGAACTGCAACAGACCGCAAAGAAAGGGTGAGTCGATGGGAATCATTCGAGAGTTACCTGAACAGCTCGCGAACCGAATCGCAGCCGGGGAGGTCGTCGAGCGACCGGCTTCCGTCGTCAAAGAATTAGTCGAAAATGCGATTGACGCGGGAGCGACGAAAGTAGACGTCGACTTACAAGAGGCGGGCATCCGTCTAATCAAAGTGCGAGATAACGGGCATGGGTTCCATGAAGAAGATGCGGCGCGAGCCTTCTTGCGGCATGCGACGAGTAAGATCCGGGACGAGCATGACTTGTTTCGGATTCGGACGCTCGGCTTCCGCGGTGAGGCGCTCGCCTCGATTGCGTCGGTCAGCCACGTCTCCTTGAAGTCAAAGCGAGCAGATGAGGATGGTTTTGAGATGACGCTTGAAGGTGGAGTCGTCAAGGCGACGAATCCGACGGCGACGAACGTCGGGACCGAAATTGCGGTCAGTCAGCTCTTCTTCAACACACCGGCACGGCTGAAATATTTGAAGACGTCAGCAACGGAACTTGCAAGTATTACGGATACGTTGAACCGTTTAGCGCTGTCTCATCCGGAGATTCGATTCACCGTCTTTCATGAAGAGAAAGAATTGTTGCGTACGAACGGGAATGGAGACTTGAAACAAGTCATGCTTGCCATCTATGGTCGCCAAGTCGCCGCACAAATCGTCACGGCGTCGAGCAAGACGAACGATTATACGCTGAGCGCCCATCTCGTGCGCCCGGAAGTGACCCGTTCGAACAAACAGTACGTGACTCTCATCTTAAACGGTCGAAGCATCAAGAACTTTGCACTGACCCAAAGCGTGCTTGAAGGCTACCATACGCTCTTACCGATCGGTCGCTATCCAATTGCCGTGCTCGAAGTGAAGATGGACCCGATGTTGATTGACGTGAACGTCCATCCGACGAAACGTGAAGTGCGTTTGTCGAAAGAAAAAGAACTATGCCAGCTCATCCGAGAGACCGTACAATTGACACTCCGGGAACAACGTCTCATTCCGTCTGTGAAACAAGATCCGAAGCCGAAACGTGTGACACCTTCTGAACAGTCGAAACTCGACTTTTCGATGGAGCCCCAACCTAAACAGGCAGATCCGGTCGAGTGGAACTATCCGATTCCTCGCGAGCGAAAAGAGTCGCTCACGTCTCCTTCCCAGTGGAACCCGGCGCCGCTCGTTCATGAACCGGAACCAGAGATGATTGAACCAAAACAGGTCGAAGAGCCTGTACATCAGTCGGAGCGTCTTCCGGCGTTAGACGTCATCGGGCAACTGCATTCGAGTTATATCATCTGTGGAGCGGAAGACGGGATGTACGTGATGGACCAACATGCCGCTCAGGAACGCATCAAGTATGAGTTGTTTTATGAGCAGTTAGGACGTCCGGAAAAAGAGTATCAGCTTCTATTGATTCCGCTGACGTTAGAGTTCACGCAAGAAGAGACGCTCGCTATCGAAGAAGTGCTCCCGCTTCTAGCGGATGCAGGCATCACGTTAGAGCCGTTTGGGGGTAACACGTTCCTTGTCCGTGAGATTCCGACATGGTATCCGCAACATGACTTAGAGGGCACGATTCGTGATCTGGTGGAGATGGCCATTCAACAGCGGTCAATCGACATCGCGAAATATCGCGAAGAAGCATCAATCCTCATGGCGTGTAAACGATCGATCAAAGCGAGCCATCCACTCAATAGGGAGATGATGCGACAATTGATTGATGATTTGAGTCGTACGACGTCTCCGTTTACCTGTCCGCACGGGCGACCGATTCTCGTGAAATGGAGCACGTATGAGCTTGAGAAGTTATTTAAACGCGTCATGTAATCGTCTTGTTACCTTGTTTTAACACGATGTAACGTTTATGCAGGAGCCCACATGGGAAAACTATACACATGTCACTCAACGCATCGAGGTTGAGAGGTGGCTTTTTCACTGCCTCACCCTCAAGATGTCGACATGAAATGTATATCCATGTAGGAGGAAAAGAAAATGACGAACAAACTTCAAGTATCAAAACGAGAATTACGCCCACGATCACTACGCACGAAGTTGCGTAACGAAGGAAAAGCGTTAGGCGTCGTCTACGGCTACAAAGTAGACAGCACACCAATCGTGTTTGACGAGATGGACCTTCGTAAAATTCTCCGAGACCATGGTGACAATGCCTTGATTGAACTCCATTACGATGGAAATAAAATCAATACGCTCGTGCACGGATCAGAAACGGACCCGTTCACAAACTTCTATCAGCACGTCGAATTCATGGCCGTGAAGATGGATGAAGAGACAGAAGTTGAAGCGGATATCGTCCTTGTTGGCGACGCGAAAGGCGTCAAAGAAGGCGGATATCTCGCCCAGTCACTTTATAAAGTGACGGTCGCTGCGACACCTGCCAACATCCCAGAACGCATCGAACTCGATGTCTCAGAGCTTGGAATCGGTGATTCGGTGACGGTAGCAGATCTTCCAGAAGACAAATCGTACACGATTGTCTCGGAACCAGATATGCACATCGCCTCTGTGAATGAGCCGGTTGCAGAAGTTGAAGAGGAAGAATCAGAAGAAGGTTCAACTGAAGAAGAAGCTTCTGAAGGATCTTCTGAAGAAACAGAAGAATCGACTGAGGATAAAGAATAAGCAATTCGATTAAATCAGAGGAGCATCGTCCCTAGATGGGGCGATGCTCCTTTGTTTATTAATCAACATTTTTTTTACGAACATTTTTAGAAATGTTGCAATATAGAAAAGTTTATCAAAATGGTGAGAATGTTATGGCTACCTTTTACTTATACATGGAATAAACAAGGCACTTAAAACTTAGATAAGTTGAATCGAAAGGGCTCATAATGTTAGGTGAAGGAATTTGTGATAATTTGAGAGAAAAACAAATTGAGGTATCTTTAGACTCGATTATAATCATCTCAGGTGTCTTAAAGGCTATTCAGTTGATTGTGGTCTGGTTACTAATAGAGGCGCCACGATTCTATATGAGTTCTTTCGTACCTTATTTCGATTTATGTCTGCTATCGGGGGTATGACTTTGTTGTTAGATTTCTTCTCGACGAGTAGGGATTTAGAAAGAATCAATCGGAAAAAGACAGATAGAATAGTTGAACTTGAGAAAGGGGATTATAATGTTTTCTAACGATTTAATTAAAGAATTTATAGAATTTCGAGAAGTTAATGGAGAAGAGTTTACTTGGTGGAGTTTCGTAAATTACAAATATAGTATTGAAGACGCTCTTTCTTTTTTAAAATTTTTCAATCCAGAAATAATCTGTCATGAGAACTGTTATTTTTTTAAAGACAGTTTATCTCTTAGTTCATATAAAGTTTGGAAAGAAGAATTTGGAGCAGATTTGTCCTCCATTGAAAAGATGGTAAATTTGTACGAGCCTAAAGATTTCTTCATTATTAATAAGAAAAATGATGTCGATAGTTATAGTCAAAATAATCAAATTGAAGCTTTTGCAGAGACTCTTTGTCAGCAATGGAAAATTAGCTTGAAAGAGAGGTATAATAATATTCCTTTCCAAGTCCAATTGATTCGAGATGATGGAGACTTATACATCACAATGTTCGTATTGCGATGAGTGTGTTTAATTGATTTATGACTGAGAATGTTGAGTGATAATAAGTATTGGCATAAATATTAGACACGAAAAACTCATTGGAACTTATTAAATGAATTTTTTTCATAACTTAATGAATCTTAGATGATTAATAAGATAAATGCTGGAGATGAGACAATATATGTCGCATTTATATATCGATTTAAGTAACATTACTTCTTCATCGGAACTACATCAGATATTAAAAGAAAGTCTTCATCTTCCTGATCATTACGGCGAAAATTGGGATGCCTTTTGGGATGTCATTACTGATGTGGATTATATAACTTTTCCTGATCAAATCACTTTCATAGGATATTCTTTGCTTGAAACGAAATTAAGTGAGGATGCTAAGTGTTTAAAAATGTGTTTAGAAGAGTATAACGAAGAACATTATGTTTCACATTGTCATTTTGTTTTCTTGTAATCTAATTTGCTTACTAGTATATAAAGCAAGTCTATAAGAGAGTAACCATTTCACAATCACTAATTTTTCAATATAACTTTTATAGTCCCCGACCATCATAAAAATTAATAGAAAAAACAGCTGATTTAAATTACAAGGTCTTTAAACTGAAAAATCAAAGGTGATCGCTATGCAAGAGCTTACAATTATTGAAAGGAAGCGTCTATTAGAGCAGATTGAAGATAATTTAGATAATTATTTCATTATAGGTGAAATTAAAAAGGTTTATGAGATCACTAGTTATGATGATTTAACTATTATCGATAACCAAAAAGCTTTAATTGATTTTTTGGTTTACCAAAACGTATATCCAATAGTCATAACATTTATATTATCTAAAAATATAAGTCAGGATAATGAGATGGTTGAAAAAATGGATTCAAGGAAAATTAAATATTCTATGAACTATTGCTCTGGGGATGAGAATTCTATTTATTACTGCAATGCAAAAATAGAAAACGAAAAAGATTTAAGGTTTTTGATTAACGAAACGTACTGGATGTCTGCTCAAAATGGGTTTTATAACATTATCTTTAAAGATAAATTGAATTTCACTTTAAAGAAATATGGTAAGTGGCTGTTCTCTAGAACTCAATTTGTACCTTTAATTGATATGAGTCTACCAACTTCTTTTATTAAAATAGATGGAGATGGACTTGGGTTTATTTTGTTTTCTAATGAAAAAAAATATAAATCTATTGAAGAATTAACAAAGAATTTACCTCAAAAATTTTACATAGATTATTTAAACGAAAAATGAATTATGAGGGCCTCAGTTTGAGCATGTTTTAACGCATAGTCGAGTTACATAGATACTATGAAAAATGATATGTATGATGAGGTTTGGGGGTCTACTCATGATGACTCTTTGTTAGAATTATATAAACTGATAATAGCGGGTTTATCGATGTGAGAAATACAGTCCGTAGAGTTAGAATAAGAGTAAATTTAGCCAGATCATATAGCTTTGTATCATGATGTTCATTTATACAATCAAAATTATTAAAACCATTTAAAACTTGTGAAGCCACGTAGTTAAGCAGCACATATTCCATACAGAAGGTGAAAAAATGAAAGCTCAGGAAATATTAAGAGAAATCGAAAAAATATACTACTGGGATGCGCGCGTTTTAGGATTCGATTGCCGTTATTTTGGAGATGAAGTTTTACTAATAATCGAAGAAGAAAATGAAAATTATCACCATCAGATTGAATTTTTAGGTTGTATAAAAGTAGACATATCTGCTCCACTCGACGATCGAATAGTGCCTGTAAGAGAATTAAGCAGATTACAGCTCCCCTATTTTATGCATGATGTTAGTATAACAAGCTATGTACTTGAAGAAACAGAGGTATTTGTATGTAATTTGATTTTCCCTCCAGCAAGCGCTGAAATTCATTTCACTAAGATAAGAATCGGAAAGGAATATCACTGATAAAATTTACAATGTCTGAATTGCAATAGTCGACCAAGAGACAGTTAATATATATTTATTGAACTATCATAAAATGTAGTGATTACAGAAGAACATTACAATGCAATTCATAAAATTGAGTGAGGTGTATTATATGTCATACAAATCGATACAATCGCTTTTACCTGTTAAAGAAAAGGCAATCCTGCTGGATCAGGTCGAAGGATTGAATAGATATCTTTGTATTCTACCGAACGATGAATTAGAAAGTCAGTTTGGAGATTTAGAAGAGTTCACAAAACAAGACTTTGCAGTCGTGGGTTATGAAGATGTGCTAGGAGATTTTGTAGGAGTGGACAACTTTTGATTGTTAATCATGAAACGCTTCATGTAGAGTAAAGATTAAAATTAACATTTGATGAACTCATGAAAAAGAATTATTCCCTTATTTGAACGATTGGTTTCATAAACTTTGTCTTATTATTCTCCCGAAAATAGGGAGAATTTTTCTTTGTCACAAATCCGCCATATGTAAACGATTACGATGTGAACACTCTGTCAATTCATGCAAGACAGGATTGCCAACAGAGACTGTACAGTTTATATTGTTAATGATTTCACATATTCGAACTGATACTTTCCTATTTAATTATTCAGAAAGAAGGGTTTGTGACATGGCATCAATGGAAATCCATGCACTCGAATCATTACGGAAAAAAGCACAGGCTTCCTCGCAAATGATTCATTATCGTCCAATGGAATACTTTTTACGGGCAATGTTAGCCGGGATCTTTATCGGCTTTGCCTCAATCTTCACGTTGAAAGTCGTCAACGGTATGTATTTAGCGGAATCTCCGTTCACGACACTCATCGGAGGCTTCTCGTTCGGGATCGCGCTCGTCATGATCATCTATGGGGGAGCTGAGTTGTTCACGGGAAATACGATGTATTTCACAACGTCGACGCTTCGTGGTTATACGACGCTCAGCGACACGATGCTCGTCTGGTTGCTCTGCTTCGTCGGGAACGCACTCGGGGGAATCCTATTCGCCTTACTACTTGCACCGACTGGCGTCATCCAAGAACTCGGGATGAACAACTGGTTGTTCTCCGTTGTTGAGAGTAAAATGCATCATACGACGGTTGAAATTTTCTTCCGCGCCATCTTCTGTAACTGGATGGTCTGTCTCGCTATTTTCTTACCGAAACAAATGAAAAATGAGTTCGCTCAAATCTTCTCGATGATTTTCCTTGTCGCGGTCTTCTTCGCTTCAGGATTCGACCACGTCATCGCCAACTTCGTCTTGTTCGCCTTGACGCTCGTCGTCCCACACCCTGAGACGATCAGCATGGCAGGTGCGATTCATAACTTGATTCCTGCGACGTTCGGTAACATCATCGGTGGAGCGCTCTTCATGGGAGCCATCTATACGTGGTTGAACTCGAAAGGTCTCCGTGAAGCACAAGAATTAGAAGAAGAAGTCGAATTAAAAGTTGTAAAAGCGGTTAAATAAATGATGTTTGTCACATATAACGTAGAGCCTTGTCTTACCGAAGACGAGGCTCTTTTTTATCGTATGATCACACGTAAACTGTCACAATATCGACTCGTGACCATCGAGAAAAACACATGCCATAATCTATATATAGGATTCTTAAAACGAATATGAATGTTTTGAATCCATATATAGTGAGGTGATGCGTTTTGAAATTACTGCAGTTGTATGAGGACGTCTGCGTCTTACCAGACCAAGACTTGGTACAAGAGAATGCGAATGTGGACGGGAAATCCCCACTCGGAAAACTAGCACGACTCTCTTCAGAAGTGTCGAAAGAACTATCGCAGACGTATTTGATGTCGGAACGGTCAAAACAAGCCGTCACTGATAACTTTTTATACGTGCACGATGCCGACTATTACATCACAGGCTCGACGACATGTTGTCAAATTCCACTCGGTCAATTGTTGAAAGACGGCTTCCATACGGGACATGGGACGATCCGGTCGCCAAAGGACATTCGCTCTGCCATGGCACTCGCGTCGATCATCCTTCAAGCGAATCAAAACATGCAGCATGGGGGGCAGGCCTTCCCAATGTTTGACGTCGACTTGGCACCGTATGTCGAGAAGACATATGAGCGTCAACTGAGCCGACTTCAATCCTTACCCGTTGACTGGGAAGAAACGCAATTGGAGACACTCGCGGAAGAAGAGACGATTTCGGCGACGTATCAGGCGTGTGAGGCGTTCATCCACAATGCGAACTCGATGCACTCACGAGGGGGCGGGCAAGTGCCTTTCGTTTCGATCAATTATGGAACGGACACATCAAAGTGGGGACGTATCCTCATTCAAGAGTTACTTCGTGCCACGGAACGTGGGTTAGGGAACGGAGAGACTCCGATTTTTCCGATTCAAATCTTTAAAGTGAAGGAAGGAATCAACTTTCGGGAGGACGATCCGAACGTCGATCTTTTCCGTGAAGCGTGTCGGGTCACAGGCAAACGGTTATTTCCGAACTTCTCATTCATCGATGCCCCGTTCAATGCCGCTTACTATGATGGGACACATGAATCTGAAGTGGCGTACATGGGTTGTCGCACTCGGGTCATGGGAAACCGACACGGAGAAGAGACGTCGATCGGTCGTGGCAATCTTTCCTTTTCCACACTCAACTTGGTGAAGATGGCACTGATCTCGGAGTCGATCTCGGATTTTTACCGCATTCTCAACCGCTATGTCGACATCGGGATCGAACAGTTGATTGAGCGTTTCGAGTATCAATGTACGCGTCGCGCTGAAGAATTCCGTTTCCTCTACACACAAGGGGTCTGGCGTGGAAGTGAGCAGTTACATATTCATGATGAAGTCCGAGATGTGCTGAAACAAGGAACGCTCTCACTCGGGTTCATCGGACTCGCTGAAACGTTGAAGGTGTTGACGGGAGGTACACATGCTGAGTCGCGTGAAGCGGAACGACTCGGTCTCGATATCGTCACGCACTTGGCCAATCGCATGCGTGCGGCAGCCGAAACGTACGACTTGAATTTTTCGTTGCTCGCGACACCCGCAGAAGGATTGTCAGGTAAATTTGTGACGCGAGACCAGGAAACGTTTGGGATGATTGAAGGTGTCACTAATCGTGCCTTTTATACAAATTCATTCCACGTGCCGGTCTATCAGTCTGTATCAATTCGTGAGAAAATCCGAATCGAGGCACCGTATCACACATTGTGTGACGCGGGACATATTTCATATGTCGAAGTCGATGGGTCACTTGCCCACAATGCGGAAGCGGTGGAATCGATTGTCCGCTTGATGCGACAGCATGATATCGGCTACGGTTCCATCAATCATCCGGTCGATCGTTGCGGAAATTGTGGGTTAGAAGGACTGATTGACGATGCCTGTCCGACGTGTGGCGAGGATACAAACATTGAACGAATCCGCCGCATCACCGGTTATTTGGTCGGGACGATGAACCGTTGGAATACGGCGAAGCGAGAAGAAGAGCGGGCGAGGGTGAAACATGATGCGCATTCTATCCGTCGTTGAAGAATCCGTCGTTGACGGACCGGGGATTCGGACGGTCATCTTTACTGCTGGCTGTCCGCATCACTGTAAAGGGTGTCACAATCCTTCCTCGTGGAATCCAACCGGGGGTGAGGATGTCGAAGTAGAGGAACTTGTTCAGCGCGTCAAGCTCAGTGGTTGGGACGGGGTGACCATTTCTGGAGGCGAACCGTTTCTTCAATCGTCAGCGTTAGCAAAACTCGTCACGGCATGTAAGTCGCTCGGTAAAAATGTGTGGGTGTATACGGGTTATACGCTCGAACAGTTGGAAGCGATGCATGACGAAGCGATTCAAACCGTGTTGGACTACGCCGATGTGCTCGTCGACGGTCGTTACGAGCAGTCGCTACGAGATATGGGACTTCGTTTTCGAGGATCGAGTAATCAACGAATCATCTTTTTGAATAAAGTATAATCGAGGCAGAGATGTCTCGATTTTTTGTATAATGATGAAAAAGGGGGAGTTTTAATGAAATGGTGTAGTTTTGAGATGCAGGAAGAGCAACGAGTGGGGATTGTCAAAGGCGATTTCGTCTACGATGTCAGCAATCAAGTACATACGACAAATTTATTAGAAGTGATCGCGCGTGAGTTCGAACCAGATATCGATTTGGACGTGGCGCCCTCATACCGAATGACGGATGTGAAACTACTCGCCCCGTACCATCCATTGAAAAACGTGATTTGTATCGGCAAAAACTACGAAGAACACGTGAAAGAGATGGATACAGCAGGAGCAGGGAAACTCGTCGTCTTCACGAAAGCACCGACCTCGGTCGTCGGTCCGGAAGCGGTCATTGAGCGTCATCCTGAATTGACGGAAAAACTTGACTATGAAGGTGAGCTCGCCGTCATCATCGGCAAGTCTGGACGAGACATCGAAGCGGTCGAGGAGCACATTTTCGGTTACACCATTCTAAACGATGTGACGGCTCGAGACGTGCAAAAAGAACATGTCCAATTCTTCCGTGGCAAGTCGTTCGATACGTTTTGTCCGATGGGACCGTTCGTCGTCACAGCGGACGAGCTCCAGTTCCCTCTCCAAATCAAAACAAGTGTCAATGGGGAGACGCGTCAAGATGGGACGACAGCCGATATGATTCGTCCGATTGATGAACTCATTCGTACACTGTCGAAAGGCATGACGCTCGAAGCGGGTGACATCATCGCGACAGGTACACCAGCCGGAGTTGGGCACGGGATGACGCCACCGACGTATCTACAAACGGGAGACACGGTCGAAGTGACGATTGAAGGTCTCGGTACATTAAGAAATGTGATTGTCTGAATGAAATGACGTAAAATGTGAAGAATCTTGTAATTCATTTATTATTTTATAAATGAGTGTTCCTCTTCGTTATAGTAAGGGTAGAAGATAACACAGAGGAGATGAATCATTATGGATCGTCACGATCAATCAAATGAACACGATCAATTACATGAATCAGAGCAACAAAAAGATTGGTTAGATACAGAACTCGGTTCATCCAACCGAAAAGAGACAAAAGTACGAACACAATCAAAACCGTCATTCGTCAGCAGTATGTTCCCGGGACTTGTCGGTGGAGTCATCGGAGCGTTGTTGACGGGCGCAATCGCATATCCGTTCATCGACCAACCCGCGACGAGTGTGAGTGACACAAACGTGACCTCGCAAGGGACTCCGGTCCAAACGTCATCGAACGTATCCGATTCTTCGGTCACAAATGCCGTCGCGACCGCTCAACCGGCCGTCGTGACTGTAAACAACTTCGCCCAAAGCGGATTCTCGAGTGAGGCGGTCGAGGCTGGAGTCGGATCAGGTGTCATCTATAAAAAAGAAGGTGACTCGGCATTTATCGCGACGAACCATCACGTTGTCAACGGAGCGGACAAGCTGACGGTCACCTTTAATGACGGAACGACTGCGGAAGCGACACTCATGGGAAGTGACGCGACGTATGACTTGGCCGTCTTGAAAGTGGACGCTGACAAAGTACCGGCCGTCATCTCAATCGGCAAATCGAGCGAGTTGAAACCGGGTCAAACGGTCATCGCCATCGGGAATCCGCTTGGACAATTCGAGAACTCCGTGACACGCGGTGTCGTCTCATCGACGTCACGCCTCGTACCCGTCGATACGGATGAGAACGGACAGGCCGACTTCAATGCCGAGGTCATTCAAACGGATGCGGCCATCAACCCAGGTAACTCAGGTGGTGCGTTAATCAACGAAGAAGGACAACTCGTCGGAATCAACTCGATGAAAATTGCGACAGCAGAAGTCGAGGGAGTCGGATTCTCAATCCCAGTCGACATCGCCCTTCCGCTCATCAATCAAATCGAACAGACGGGAGAAGTGAATCATCCGTCACTCGGCGTCTCACTTCGTGACGTATCAGAGTTCCCTCAAGGTTACTTGACGGAACAAATCAACTTGCCTGAATCGGTGACGGCGGGAACAATCATCGTGGAAGTGCAACAAAATAGTTCAGCTGCGAAAGCGGGTCTTAAGGCACGTGACGTCATCGTGAAAATCAATGACAAAGACGTCAGCTCGTTCATCGACCTCCGTAGTGAATTGATTCGCGATACGGACGGAACGGTCGACATTGAATATATCCGGGACGGAAAAACGGAGACGGTTCAAGTCGAGATTCAAAATGCGAACGGTTCTGCATTGTAAAAGGTGGGCAATATGCCCGCCTTTTTTGCTATGCTTATACAAAAGGAGGATGAGTTATGGTACGAAATTTATATGGGGTGTTACTATTCGGGGCAGGAATTTTACATTTTGTAAGAGAGAAGGCGTTCATGTCGATTATTCCGAAATCTTGGCCGTTCCGCCGACTGATGGTGCAACTAAGCGGAGTCGTTGAAGTCGTGTTCGGGGCGATGCTCTTACTCAACAAGGGAACATCGTTCGTGAAACGGACGCTACCGGCATTCTTTATCGCCGTCTTCCCGGCAAATATCAACATGGCCGTCAAGCCATCTAGAATCGGTGGGAAGGTCATTCCGAAATGGATTACATGGGGACGACTCCCGCTTCAATGGGTTTTGATCAAAGGTGTCAAAAAAATATAAAGGTGTGGAGATACATATGACAAGCGTACTCAAGTGGTTTGAGCATTTCCATGCTCATCCAGAAATCAGTTGGAAAGAAGTCGAGACGACTCGAACAATCGCATCCATCTTATCAGACTGGTCGATTCCCCATCGAACGTTTGAGGACGTGACCGGAGTAATCGCGGAGATTGGATCGGGAGAAGAAGTGATTGCGGTCCGCGCCGATATCGACGCGTTATGGCAACAAGTGGACGGTACGTTTCGAGCGAACCATTCATGTGGGCACGACGCGAACATCAGCATGGTACTCGGTGCGCTCGAACAGTTGAAAGACGAAACGTTACAAAAGCGAATCCGTTTCATCTTCCAACCTGCCGAAGAGCAAGGGAATGGTTCGCTCGCCATGATCGAACGAGGGGCGTTAGAGGACGTGACGCAACTATTCGGAATCCATTTACGTCCACAAGAAGAGTTGAAAAGGGGACAATATGCGGCGGCGATTCAACATGGTGCTGCCTTCTTCTTAAAGGGAGAGGTCATTGGGGATGATGCGCATGGTGCGAGACCACATCAAGGACAAAACGCACTCGATGTCATCTTCACGATTCAACACATGCTTAAAAGCATTTACTTGTCACCGTTTGAGCCGCACTCTGTCAAGTTGACGAAGGTACACGCCGGGAGTGACAACATGAACATCATTCCAGGAAATGCGACGTTCTCGATTGACGTCCGTGCCCAACAAAATGAAGAATTGCTCGAACTGCGCAATCGTGTCGAAGACATGTTACTCCAGGTCGGCCAGCTTCATCGTGTGAAACTTGAATGGGAGTGGCAAGACTTTACACCGGGAGCCGTCGTTGGGGAAGAGTCTAGCCAAATCGCCAAGCGAGCGATTGAGAAACGCTTCGGTGAGTCGGCTCTCGTTGAACGGATCGTCACGTCAGGTAGCGATGATTTTCATTTTTATACCGTCGAGAAACCGTCACTTGATGCAACGATGATTGGCATCGGCGCTGATTTAGGTCCAGGTCTTCATCATCCGCATATGACGTTTGACCGTGACGCGTTAGAAGATGGGGCACGCCTGCTCGCGGATGCGCTCCGGATTGCAGCAACATAAATCAAGATGGGTGGGATAGACAGATGTCTGTCCACTCATTTTTTTATTGCATCCACTCCTTGTAAGCGCTATCATAACGTTATTAGCGACAATATAACGACAATTCTGAATTTTCGCTATAGGGGAGGAAGTTAGATGAAAACAACGGGGAATAAGCAAGACATGAAGTTAGGGTGGG
Source organism: Exiguobacterium sp. s140 (assembly GCF_018617035.1). Lineage (GTDB taxonomy): Bacteria > Bacillota > Bacilli > Exiguobacteriales > Exiguobacteriaceae > Exiguobacterium > Exiguobacterium profundum. The sequence continues at coordinate 880,822 of NZ_JACSJK010000001.1, read as the reverse complement.
CGCTCTTGCCACTCGGGGTGATGATCGTCGTCATGCTCATCTCGATCGTTAAGCTCGGTCAAGGACCACACATCCCGCTCATCGTCGGAACGGCAGTCGCTTCAATCGTCGCCTGGCGTCACGGGTTCAAGTGGAAAGAGATTGAAGAGATGATGTATAAAGGGATTCGTCTCGCCTTACCGGCAGTCGTCATCATCATTTTGGTCGGGTTGACGATTGGGGCATGGATCGGTGGAGGAATTGTTGCCACGATGATCTATTTCGGACTGAAGATCATCTCACCGGCATACTTTTTGTTAACGATTTGTCTCATCTGTGCGGTCGTCGCGCTCTCAATCGGGAGTTCATGGTCGACGATGGGGACGATTGGAGTAGCGGGGATGGGCATCGGGCTGAGTATGGGGATACCGGCGCCGATGGTAGCGGGGGCGGTCATCTCAGGAGCTTACTTCGGGGATAAGATGTCGCCTTTGTCAGACACGACAAACTTGGCGGCAGGATTAACTCATACGAATTTATTCGTACATATTCGACACATGCTCTATACGACAATTCCAGGACTCATCATTGCACTCGGGGTATACGCATGGCTCGGTAGACGATTTGCAGATTCTTCGACAGACTCGTCTGAAATCACACAGACATTGACGATTTTAGAGGACAGTTTTGTCATCTCACCATGGTTACTCCTCGTTCCACTCGCCGTCATTTTGCTCGTCGCAAAGAAGGTGCCGGCGATTCCAGCACTCGTCGTCGGGATTGCCCTAGGTTTCTTGGCTCAAGTGTTCATTCAAGGCGGAACGCTTGCAGACAGCGTAGGCGCTCTTCAAAGTGGCTATGTCATTGATACGGGTAATGAACTGGTCGATAACCTCTTCAGTAGAGGTGGTCTTGATGCGATGATGTACACGGTCTCGATGACCATCGTCGCGATGACGTTCGGTGGGATTTTAGAATATTCGGGGATGCTACAATCCATTATGAACCAAATTTTGAAGTTGGCGAAAACGGCAGGTTCATTGATCGCTTCAACGATTTTAGCGGGAGTTGCGACGAATGCGACGTGCTCGGAGCAGTACATCTCAATCGTCGTCCCGTCACGCATGTTTGCTGGAGCGTATGAAAAAATGGGATTACAGTCGAAAAACTTATCTCGTGCCCTCGAGGATGGAGGAACGTTGACTTCCGTGTTTATCCCGTGGAACACGTGTGGGGTATTCATCCTCGGCACACTCGGGGTCGGAGCATTCGAATATGCACCGTATGCCGTCTTGAACTTCATTGTACCGGTCATTTCGATTGTATATGCCTTCACGGGATATACGATTGAGCGCATCGCGGTCATTCAACAGGAAGAACCTGTCGCGGAACAAGCGGCTCAATAAAACGATTCCCGGTCGTCAATCGACCGGGAATTGAAATTTATAGACGGTGCGCGGACGACCTTGGCTGTAGCTCATCTCTTCGCCAATCGGATGAACGAGTTTTGCATCAACCAATTTTTTGATGAGTCGCTCTGTCGTGCGACGTGTCACATTCAAATGGTCGGTCAACTCTTTCGCTGTAAACTCGAGATGGTCCATTGAAAAATGAATGAGCTTTTCGATATTGGTCGGACTCATACCCGTCTGTTTCATCATGTCATAGACACGCGTTTGCGTGACGCGGAAATGAATCGGTGCCGGTTGGTCGGTGAACGTCATTCGTTTTGAATCGTCGACGATGCGTATAGCGGCATTGTTTGTCGTATGAAGGGCAAGTTCGGCATGCTCAACGGCGCGTTGATAATCGGACCCATACCCGATCCCTACATGACCAGAAATGTTCTCTGACAAGATGGAACCGTTTGACATGGCGGAGTCAATCTTTCCTTTACTCGATAATAGGACGATACCGTCTTGAGTGGTCTCCATCAATTTACCACCGAAATAATGATGTGTTGTCACATGGTTGAGCGTATCTTCACTGGCATCCGAGTAGAAGAGCACGGCGAGTTGTGACTGGTCTGATTTGTTCAATCGAATCTGTTGAATAAAATCATGGAAGTGGTGGAAAATTCTCTCTTCTGGCTCAATCATGAGCTGACTAGCAAAACCATTTTCCACTAAGTGTCGATGGACTCGTTCGACACTTGTCAAGGCGAATCGAGTCGTCCCAGTTCGTTGAAGTTGCTCATGAAACGAAATCAACTCTTCGAAATTCATATACGGACTAAGTTCTTTCACTTGCGGTGGCGACATGTGGCTTGGAAACGATGCTAAAATTGATTCAAGTCGTGACGCATCAACGAGATCGATGGAGAGCTCTTTGATTCGGAGCTGTTGTGTCAATGTCACGTATAAAAGTGACGTCAATAACACGACATCATCTTGAACGACGTGATGGGCAAATGGAAGGTTCGCTTCCTCCATCGCATACGTATAAGGGAATGAACCGGAGAAGAACACTCCGTCAAAAAATAGGAGTTTTGTAGCGATGTCTTTCGCTTCTCGCGGGTCATCATAAGGAAATCCCTCGATTCGAACATCGGGTAAGGAAGAACCGTTTTGTACCTGTTGTAAAAACGATGGTGAGCCGACAACGGCGATATGGATGGACATGTAAAATCCCCCTTGCAATTTAGCGACTATATAACGACAATATAGAGGAAAGGACAGTTGAAGTAAAGGAGTGATGAACATGAATATTCAAAAAATAGAAATTTTCTCGGTTCGCTTTCCATTAAAGGTACCATTCATCGTCAGTTATCACCGTTATGATGATATGCCTTCTGTCATCGTCAAAATGACAACCGCATGTGGACTTGTCGGTTATGGAGAAGCCGTGGCGGATGAGCATGTGACGGGTGAGTCCGCTGAGAGCACGGTCAGTGTACTCCGTCATCTATTGGCTCCGCTCTTAATCGGAAAAAATCCGATGCACCTAGAGCATATTCATGACGAGATGGACCGTGCGATTCGTGGTGTTCCGGCTGCCAAAGCAGCACTTGACATCGCGTGTCATGATGTGATCGGGAAAAAGCTGAATCAACCAATCTACGAATGGATTGGCGGTCGGTACCATGAGTCATTCCCAGTCACGCACGTCTTGAGTATCGGAGAGCCGAACCATATGGCACAAGAGGCACTCGAACAAATGAAACGAGGTTATACGGCAGTGAAGATGAAGGTCGGAGTCGATGTGCAAACGGACGTGGCGCGTGTCAAAGCGGTACGGGAAGCGGTAGGAAATGACGTGCCGATTCGAGTCGACGTTAACCAGGGATGGATCAACGCGGCCAATACGGTTCAAGCCATGCGTCTACTCGAACCGTATGGCATCGATTGGGTCGAACAACCGGTCAAGGCGGATGATTTTGAAGGCATGCTCGAAGTGAAACAAAAAATCTCCGTCCCGCTCATGATGGATGAAGGGTTGAAAGATATTCACGATATGAGACGCTTGACGATGATGCAGGCAGCCCATAAAGCGAACATCAAGCTGATGAAGTGCGGTGGCATCTATCCAGCGAAGAAGTTGGTCCATATGGCGGAGATGTCCGGAATCGAATGCCAGATTGGTTCTATGGTCGAATCCTCCATTGCATCGAGTGCAGGATTCCATGTCGCTTTCTCGAGTAAAATCGTGAAGACGGTCGAGTTGACGGGTCCGCTCCGGTTCGGGAAAGATGTAGGAAACTTATCATATGATTTACCAATCATCTCGCTGAACGATCGTCCGGGACTCGGTATTGACGTCGATGAGGACGTGTTACGTGAATTGACGACGGAATCTTACGTGGTTGGAGATGAGTCGCATGTGGCAAGGTGAGATCAAAGACCTTTCACTTCATGTATGCGTCCTAGGCTTGTCCGATTTACCGGAACTGTTAACCGTTCAAGATACGGTCATTCAGGCGTTGGCTGAACCGGAGCACTATCAATCGTTATCGGTTGAAGAGTTCACGAAACTGTTGACGGATCAGACGTTGATTGGGGCAAAATCAGATGGTCGGATTATCGCGTTCCGAGCGATGCTCATCCCACCGATTGATGCGGAGCATCTAGGGCGAGATATCGGATGGCCGGAGGATTCGCTTGAACGTGTCCTGTATCAGGAAGTGACGAACGTCCATCCAGACTTCCGTGGATATGGACTACAGACACATTTGGGCAAACTACTAATGAAACAAGTTGAATCGGATAACCGTTTCGATGTCGTCTGTGCGACTGTCGCACCGTTCAATATTCCAAGCATGAAAGACAAGTTCACGCTTGGACTCCGAATCGGGGCGTTGAAAGAAAAGTATGGCGGGAAACTCCGCTATATCTTTTACAAAGAGATGCATCGTTCGTGGCATCCCACATCAGTTGCGCAAGATGTACCGATGGAAAATCGTGGGCGACAAGTTGAGTTGCTTCAAGCCGGTTGGGTCGGGACGGGCATGATGAAACAAGGGGAACAGTGGATTGTTCGATATGAGAAGTAAAAAATCCTCGTCAAGCTGACGAGGATTTTGTTTATTCGAGAACGAAGAGTACATCATTCGCGAATTTCTCATACGTACGGTCACTCGGGTGGAACTGATCGGTCGCTAAATCTCTTGATAAGTCAGAGATGTAGGCGAACGGGTCGATCACATCGATATTCTGCGCATTCGCCAATTGTTTCGCTGATGCGTTCCAATCGAGGATGAGCTGATTGAATGCTTGTCCATTCTCATCATTTTGAAACGGATTGTATAGACCGATATACACGATGGTTGCCGAATCGTTGAGTGAACGAATTTCAGTGAAAATCGTTTCTAAATTCGTCTTCGCATCCGTGACCACTTGTTGAATATCGACGGATTCGAAGTTATCGACGTTTTCCCCACGGTTGAACAAATCGTTTCCACCGATGGTCAACGTGATATATCGTGCGTTCTCAATCGTTCGACGCACTTCAGGTTGCTCGAGTTGTGTGAGTAAATCTTCTGTTCGTGCCCCAGACACGGCAAGGTTTTGCGTACGTACGCCTTCTTCTTCAAGAGCAGTGCTGACAGGCTGTACATATCCTGCGCCTGATGTTGACCCGACACCGCGTGTCAACGAATCGCCTAATGCGACGTAGACGTCTCCTTGTGGTTCAGGGCGTTCGTCTTCGGAGACGGAAAGTGTTCGCTCCGGCGGATTGACAATATCCTGATAGCCGATCCATAGACCATATAAGGCGATTCCCGTTAAAAGAACGGCGCCACTTAAAAATGCATACCATTTCGACTGTTTCATGGGCTGACCTCGCTTTCTATATGAACATCATATCAAAAATGTGTGGATGTGCCCTATGTGAATGTTCGAATAGGACAGATTCACTTTTGTCCGATAGAATAAGGAAAGAGGTGAGACAATGGAACCGACGTTAAAGCTACATCAACTTACAAAAGTGATTGGAAAAAAGACGATTATCGATAACATTTCGTTAGACGTCTACCCGGGTGAGGTCTTCGGATTTTTAGGACCGAACGGCGCCGGGAAGACGACGACGATTCGAATGATTGTTGGCTTGATCAAACCGACGAAAGGAAATGTATCGATTTGTGGGTATCGTGTCGACAAACAATTTGTCCAAGCGATGAGTCAAATCGGCGCAATCGTCGAGAATCCAGAGCTGTATAAGTTTTTATCCGGACGTGAGAACTTAGAAGCGTTCGCACGCATGTTACCTGGAGTCGATGATAAGCGAATCCAAGAAGTCATTGACCTCGTCGATTTGACCGCTCGAATCGATGATAAAGTGAAGACGTACTCTCTCGGGATGCGACAGCGACTCGGGATTGCCCAGGCGCTATTAAACAATCCACGGGTGCTCATCTTGGATGAGCCGACGAACGGGCTCGATCCGATGGGGATTCGAGATTTACGACTTTTCATTCGTCGACTCGTTGAAGAAACGGGACTGAGTGTTCTCGTATCGAGTCATATCCTGGCCGAGATTGAACTACTAGCGGACCGAGTCGCCATCATGTCGCGAGGAAAGATTGTCAAGGTGGGGACGGTCCATGCTTTGATTGAAGAACTCGCGTCAACGGTCGACTTACATGTAACGAATAGCTTCGAAGTATTACCGATCGTTCAAGGGTACGAAGGAATCGACCAAGCGGACGTGGTGGACGAGCGAACGATTCGTATTTCCATGAACGTGGAAGAGACGGCGAAGTTGAATCGATATTTGATGGAAAGAGATGTCGAGGTGTTCGGACTCGAGCGCCGAGTCCAAACGTTAGAGGACCTCTTTATCACGTTGACAGGCGGTGATCACATTGCCTAATCCATCGATGCTCGGTCTCATTCGTAATGAAGTGCTCAAGATTCATCGGAAACGCAGATTGATGGTCGTCTCCATCATCCTGATCGTGCTTGTTTCGATGTTCACGTATGCGAACTATCGTCAAATCGAGAAACAACGCGAAGAACAAGGAACGACTGATTGGCGTGTCGATCTCCAGCAAGAGATCATCGATACACAAAACCGACTCGCCTCCGCGAACGTCCAAGACGAGTTTCGGCAGATTCTTGAGTTCCAAGTCCAACAGAATCAGTATTATCTTGATAATGATATCAATCCGAATTATCCGGGAGCTCCGACGTTTATGCGTGTCTTCTTCTCCCAAGGGACTACGCTTGTCCTACCGCTGTTCATTATTGTATTGATGGCAGATATCGTGAGCGGAGAACATAACGATGGAACGATTAAGACGTTGTTATCGCGACCGGTCCGGCGATATAAGATCTTACTCGCCAAATGGCTGACGACGCTCCTTTATACATCGATCTTAATATTTGTGACCGCCGTCGTCAGTTACGCCATATCCGGCATCGTTCTCGGCTGGGACGGATGGAATGCTCCGATTTTGACCGGTTTCCAAGCTTCGCCGACCGGAACCTTCTCGACCGACTTTGTGCATACGTTGCCGATGTGGGAGTACTTGCTTATGTCGATGGGGCTTTCATGGCTCGTGGTGGCTGCGGTCGGGACAATCTCTCTCATGATTTCTGTTTTGGTGAAAAATACGGCGACTGGAATCGGAATCATGATGGCTGTCCTCATCTCAGGGCCACTCTTGACATCGCTTGGCTCAAACTGGGATAGCTCGAAATACCTGGTGAACGTCAACTTCGGTCTTCATACATATTTGGAAGGACAGGCTCCCCCAATCGATGGGATGACGTTACCGTTTTCGCTCCTCGTCATTCTCATTTGGTCGATGGCCGCCTTGGCGTATGCGTTTTACCACTTTACCCAAAAAGATGTGTATTAATGATTCGTGCTCCTTTCCTAAGGAGCACGAATTTTTTTTGGATAAAATTAGGTCGTAAATAGAATGAATGGTTCTAAATACTCAATATTATGAATTATCAAAATAATTAAAAAGATGGATACAGCCTTTGTGGGAAAGTGTGTAAAGTAAGAATCATCACAAAGGAGGTAAACACATGAAAAAAGTTGTTTCTACATCATTAATCGCAGGCGTATTGCTCGTACCACAATTGGTCGGTGCGGCAGAATTGAAGTCAGGCACTCTGACGAAACCATCAGAAAGTGCACCGACAACGATTGTAAAAGAGTACGTCAAATCAAAAGGTGAGTTCAAGACGATCGAGTCGAAATCAGACAAAGTCGGGAAAGTGGTTAAGCTCCAACAGACAGTTGATGGCGTGCCAGTATTCGGTGGTGTGGTAGTCGGTGTCGTAGATGAAGCGGGTCAATTGAAGACAGTCGTGGATGATGCGAAATCGGTCAAGAACCTACATAAGTCGATCAAGTTAACTGAAAAGAAAGCCATCGCGAGTTACAAAAAGCTTGTCGGACATAAAGGGGCCTACGAGATCGAACCGGAAGCGGAATTGATTGTTTATCCAAAAGGTGAGAAGTCGGTTTATGCATATCAAGTGACCGGAACAATCCTTGAAGCGGAAGAGCCGTCACGTTGGACATACTTCATCGATGCTGGAACGGGTGAGGTACTTAATAAATTTGACCAGTTAGCTCATGCAAGGCCGACGAAAGGTGTGACAGGTACGACATATACGGGAACGGGAATCGATGTTCTCGGCTACAGCCAAACGTTCAAGACAACGAAGAGCGGATCTTACTATTATCTCCAAGATTCAACGCGTGGAAAGGGAATCTATACGTACGATGCGAAAAACCGTACGACACTCCCAGGTTCGCTATGGGCTGACGTGGATAACGTCTTGAACACGACTTATGACCGTGCCGCTGTCTCTGCACACGTCAACGCGACAAAGACATATGATTTCTACAAAAACACTTACGGACGGAACAGCTATGACAACGCCGGAGCTGCATTGAACTCAACGGTTCACTATAGCCGTAGCTACAACAATGCGTTCTGGGACGGAAGTAAGATGGTATACGGAGACGGAGACGGTCAAACGTTCACGTATCTTTCAGGTGCACTTGACGTAGTCGCTCACGAATTGACTCACGCGGTCACGGAATACACGGCAGGACTGATCTATCAAAACGAGTCTGGGGCGATCAACGAAGCAGTATCGGATATCCTAGGTACAGTGGCGGAATATAGCGTCGGCACTAACTTCGACTGGTTGGTAGGAGAAGACATCTACACACCAGGTGTAGCAGGCGACGGACTTCGTTCGATGGCGAACCCGGCTGCATACGGTGACCCAGATCACTACTCAAAACGTTACACAGGCACACAAGATAATGGTGGGGTTCACATCAACTCAGGTATCGTCAACAAAGCGGCATACCTCTTAGGTAACGGTGGATCGCACTACGGCGTATCGGTACAAGGTGTGGGAGTCATGGCGATGGGGGATATCTACTACCGTGCCCTCAATGTTTACTTGACACCAACGTCTAACTTCTCAAGCCTTCGTCAAGCGGTCGTACAATCTGCGAAAGACCTTTACGGTGCGACAAGTCCGCAAGCGGTATCAGCTGCGAAATCATTTGACGCTGTCGGAATCTACTAAGTTCTCAACATCTCTTCCGAAATTTTCGGAAGGGATTTTCTTACGCAGTTTTTGGGTAAATCAAGGTTGAACGTCGAGCGAAAAGGAGAACGAGTATGAACACGAAGGAATTTATTGTGTCACCGAACAGCAAGATTCAATTAGATGATATTCCAACGACTGTTTCAGACAAACCGGAGGATGACACCTTGACGACTGAACTCATTCCGAACAGTGTCGAGCGATTGAAAGAACTACATTGGCGATTATATGCCGAGAGTAAGAAAGGGATTATCGTCGTCTTGCAGGCGCTTGATGCGGGTGGAAAAGATGAGGCGATCAGCTATATCTTTTCAAATTTGAACGCCCAAGGACTGAAGACGAATGCGTTTCAAAAACCTTCCGATACGGAGAAAAAGCACGACTATCTGTGGCGAATGCATGATTTGTTACCAGAAAGAGGACAGGTCGGAATTTTAAACCGATCCCATTACGAAGAGGTCATTGCGCCTCGTGTCCATGATTTGTTGGGGGACGAAGTACTTCCGGAGGAAATGGACCAGGAAGAGGTCTGGCAGATGCGATATCGTCAAATCAACGATTATGAACGCTATTTACAGGAAAACGGATTCGAAGTCATCAAGTTCTTTTTCAATGTATCTAAAGATAAACAACGAGACCGTTTGCTTGAACGATTAAAGGATCCGAAAAAGAACTGGGAATTCTCCTTCAGTGACATCGAAGAGCGGCAGCATTGGGAAGAATATCAAGGAATCTTTGCCGAGATGTTGTCGCACACATCAACGGAAGTCTCACCCTGGTATGTGTTGCCGGCAGATGATGAGTGGTATAGTCGTTTAATTATTTCGTCAGTCATGATTGAAGTTCTTGAACGGATTGATCCACAGTATCCGACTTTCACGGATGAGGAACAAGAGCGAATTGACGAGGCCATCCAAACCCTTGAGAACGAGTAAGGCGTGGCGTTCTCGTGAACACTTAAAAATCCCCTTGCACTGAAAGCGAATTCAAGCTAAAGTGATACAGTAGATTAAAGGTCAGACATCTGTACAAAGGGGTAATGAGTGTGGGTAATGTAAGTTTACTATTCGGTGGCGTCGCACTGTTTTTAAATAGTCTCGTTCTTCTCGGGAAAGTGGATAGCAAGAGCGCAGGATTTTTTAGTTTGTTTACGGGACTCTTACAAACGTTTATCGCCACATGGTTATTGATTGGGGCGAGTCCAGAAGAGCAATTCGGTCTTGCGAGTATCTATCTATTTGCGTTCACTTATTTATATGTAGGGGTGACGTTTATTTTGAATTTAGACGGACGTGGCGTTGGCTGGTTCTCATTATTCGTTTCGATTGCAGCTGCTTTTTATGGCGCAATGGCGATTGCAGAAAGTGATCCGATGGGGGCATTGACGTGGTTCTTCTGGTCATTCCTTTGGGCGTTGTTCTTCTTTGGAATGGGACTCGGGAAACCGAACGGGACCATCACAGCACGTGTCGCCCTCGTATTATCATGGTTGACGCTGATTGTCCCGGCGATGGTTGGGATGGCTGGACTGATGAACGGATGGTATGACATGGTTTGGTGGGCGGCGAGCGGTACGGCAATCCTGTACTTCATCGTTTCTGTCAAACGTACGAAACAGACGATTGAAATTGCTTCATGATGAATTGAAAATGATTCGAGGTCATCGAGCGCGATCAAGTCGTGCCTGACGACCTTTTTTTATTGAACGATGAAAGATCGATATATACTATACTTAGAAAAATGAAAATGAAAGATACGGTACGAATGTCGTTAATTTCAAAAAGTGGGGTTGAGTTGATGATTGCACTTGAAACGTTTAAAAGTAGACTCGTCAATAATCAGATAGAAATACAAAATGAAGAGGGATATGTAGACACGTTACACTTTCTATTCAGTGAGCCTGCGATGGAAGTTGAAATTAAGCGATTGAAGCAAATAATCCCAATCGACATTATTCACTTCTTGAAGACCCATAACGGCGCTGACCTGTTTGTTCACCCGACATACGGTGGAGGAATCCGACTTTTTAGTGTAGATGAAATGATCGAGTATCGGGAAATATGGGAGTGTCCTGAACAATTCATTCCCGTCGGAGCCGGGAGAGATGGGGAATGGATTGTTTGCGAGGTCGTCAATGAACATGAAAACTACATTTGGGTTGGAGAATTTTTGACTTACACAGATGACACCGAAAAACTTCCGATGGATTATACACGCTGGTTCGACTATTTGATTGTCGCCCAAGGCGCTCATTTTTGGGATTGGTTCAGAGGTTAATAGATGACGATTGAATATTTGTTTTGAATGATGATGATGATGGAATGCGCACTTTTTGTTGAGTGTGCTTTTTTACAGTTGCTTTTGTGTCTAAAATGTGAAAAGTGGGAATGAGGAAGCTAAAGGAGGCGAAAGCAGATGAGTGATGGTCTCGTGTTATTACTCGGATTACTTTTATGTGGTTGGATGCTGTTTGCCGTCGTATTTGATGATAGAATAAAAAGAAGAATTTGATGGCCCGTCTCGCGAGGAGACGGGTTTTTAATTGAGGAGTGAGAAGTATGAAAAAAACACCTGTCGTCGTCATCGTCGGTCCGACCGCTGTTGGCAAAACGAAGACGGGCATCGAACTCGCAAAAGCGTTCGACGGCGAGATTGTCTCGGGTGACTCGGTTCAAGTATACCGGGGCATGGACATCGGTTCAGCAAAAGTGACGAAAGAAGAGGCCGAAGGGATCCCGCATCATTTGATCGATATTTGTGACCCGGATGATGCCATGAGTGTCGCAGTTTTTCAACAGTTGGCTCGTGCCGCCATCGATGATATTTATGCCCGTGGCAAATTACCGATTATTGTCGGAGGAACAGGATTATACATTCGCTCGATTTTATATGACTATGAATTCGTGGAGCGACCTGTGGATGAGGCGTTGCGGGCTGATCTCGAACGGTTGGCAGAAGTCGAAGGACGTGAGGCGTTACATCAAAGATTAGTTCAACTTGACCCAGAGCGTGCGGCTACGATTCACCCGAATAATGTCCGTCGCGTCGTGCGGGCGCTCGAGGTAGCGATGCAAGGGGATACACAGACGACGGACAGTGCGCCATCCGAACATTATGATTATCGATTGTTCGTCCTCCACGCAGATCGTGAGATATTATACGACCGAATCAATCAACGCGTCGATGCGATGATGGAAGCAGGACTGGTCGAGGAAGTCGAACGACTTTTGGCACAAGGATATCGTGAGACGCAGGCGATGCGAGCCATCGGGTATAAAGAAGTGATTCCATTCATCGATGGAAACATCTCGAAAGAGAAAGCGACAGATTTGCTTAAGCAGCACACAAGACAGTTCGCAAAACGGCAATTAACTTGGTTCCGTCATCAATTTGATGGAATTTGGGTGGATATGGGTCGAAAATCATTTGAACTATCATATAAAAATATTTATGATGATATAGAGGGGTTTTTTCGAAAATTCCGATTATTTTAAAGAGATAAAGACTAGGGGGAATCCAGCATGAAAGCGAGCTACAACATCCAAGACCATTTTTTGAATCAACTTCGAAAAGAAATGGTACCAACGACCGTATTTTTAGTGAGCGGGTTTCAAATTCGAGGTGTCATCAAGTCATTTGATAACTTTACCGTCATCGTCGAGTCAGAAGGTCGTCAACAATTGATCTATAAACATGCGATTTCGACATTCTCTCCGGCACGTAACGTGACGTTATATGAGCCGGATGCAGTTGAAGTAACAGAAGGATGAGCATAAGAAAAGGAGCGGCCCGGGGACCGCTCCTTTTCTTATGCTGTTTTTGTCGTTCCCGGTTGTTTAATTGCCTCAAGAACGCGTTGGATGGCGCATCCACCGAGGAGTGAATCCATTTGACCACAAATCTGAGTCGGCGTCGAACGGTGTAACAATGTGTATGTCCGCTTCCAAGCGCGCTCTGCCGATTGAATTCGGACGAGAAGATCGGCGTGGCTCAGTTCTTTTAGCTTATCAATATTGAGTCGGTTCGTTCGAGCGAACGCAGACAAGATGACTGCTTTCGCTAGCGGTGTCTGAAGTGGGTAACCAGAAAGCTCAAGCGCCGCCATGGCCCCTTTCATCTCATGTTCGACAATTTTGTCGAGTGATGCATCTTTAGCATAAGGATTACCGGACAGATGCGTGAGTGACTGTTCTAAGTCCTGCATGCCCACCGGACAAGTTGACGCTTGTAGAATATGTTCAATGGATTGTTGTTCTTGTGCATAACGTGTCGCTTCCCCCGAGGCGATGAAACGCTCATACGTATCGATTAATGAAATCATTCTCGTTTCCCCCTTTATCGAACTACTTTTATCGTATCAATAATCGTAAGCGCTTTCAATGTAATGATGGCAAAATCGAGACCCTACTAGAAAGTATGTTCGCCTAATGAGCGGAAACACGATACAATGTCAGAAGATGCGAGGAGGGAATGATTATGAACTATTATCAACAAATTGATCCAGTCATCGGTTCATTAATGAACCGTGATCGATTTCAAATACCGCAAATAGAAAAATCAAAGGACCGTTTAGACCAGTTAGCCGATGGGACCCCTGTCCAAACAAAAGCGCTCGTCAGTACAGTCGAGGTTAGAGAAGGAAAGAATGGTGCTAAATGGCTTCAACTAAGTATCACGACGGCGAACGGGATGATGCGTGCCAAACATTGGCTACGTGGAAATGAGAGTGAACTACTTCCAATCTATGAATCGGGTGTCATCGAATTGTCCGGGAAAATCGATGTCTATCCAAAACCGGATGGCGCCAAATCGATTACGATTGACCGCGTCCATCCTATCTCAAAAGATGAGGCAATCTCGTTATTACCAGGCTTGCCAGGGGATGAGACGATGGAGCAGTTTGCGGATGAATTGTTCAGTTTGATTGATACGTTGTCACCGACCTATCAACAGATCGCCTGCGGCCTCCTTGATTTCGTTTGGGATGATTTCGTACTATCGCCAGCGGCACTCTACCACCATCATAACTATGCGGGAGGTCTATTGAAGCATACCGTGTGTATGCTTCGTCTCGGCTATCGGATTCAAGAGCAAGATGACTATTTGGCGATGGTGTTTCGTGTTATCAAAGAAGCGGAGCAGTTGCACAAAGTCGACCTTTGGAATACGATGAACGGTGTTAAAATCGAACAGGCATATAAAGGAACGTTTGAATCGCTGTATGCCGCCTGTGAAGCGATGGCCGAGCGGAAAGAACCGTTGAATTGGGATGAACTTGCACTTGGAATCCTCTTCCACGACATCGGAAAAATATATGAATACAGTCATCTGTTATCTAGTCCGAATCGTTTTGAGAAGTTATCTCCCGTTGAGGGCACAAGTGAAACGACCGGCATCTCCATCAACCCGATGGGCACACTAATCGGGCATATGCCATACGGTGGGCTATTGTTTGAAGAAACGTTACGCCAGACGTCGACGCAACTGCCATTGGATGTCCATCACCGGATCTGGCACATGATTTTATCACATCATGGGAAACGTGAGTGGGGATCGAGTGTTCTCCCGATGACGACGGAGGCTTGGATGCTTCACTTGATTGATTTATTGGATGCGCGTTATGAGAAATGGGCTCGCGCGCACGAAGATTTGTAAGAAAAGGGTGGTATCATGATTCCCGTACAATTAGTGACCGGGTTTTTAGGAGCAGGCAAGACGACGTATATGAACCGCTTACTCGCGGCGACGGATGAAAAGATTTGTCTGATCGTCAACGAGCTCGGCGCGATAAATATCGATGAACAATTGATCGTCAAGATGGACCAAGAGCAGATCGAACTCTCAAACGGATGTATTTGCTGTTCCATCCAAAATGATTTGAGTAAGACGTTCTATCAACTCGCGGCAAAGCAAGAAACGTTCGACCGAGTCATCATCGAGACGACCGGTGTCGCCGATCCCGCACCGATCATTCAGACGATTTATTATGACGAGTACTTACGTCAACACTTTAAAATGAACGCCATCTTGACGGTTGTGGATGCCAGTCAAATGGACCGTGAACTGTTCAAAGAAGGGATTCATCAAATCGCTTATGCCGATCTCATTTTGTTAAATAAAATCGATTTAGTGTCGTCGGATGAACTCGATCAAGCACGCCGCCGAATCGAACAACTCAATCCGACGGTTAGGATTGTAGAGACGATTCAAACAGAAGGCGATTACGAATTACTTGAGAATACGTTCCAACTGTCACGTGTCGATGAACAGAAGTTGAGTCAACTGACAGAGACGAGTGAATCGGTCTCCTCCCTTCGTGCGATCACGTTGAGTGCCGAGCGTCCGTTGTCTCGGGAGCGCGTGACCCGTTACGTTCGTGAAGTCTTGATGCACTACGAGGATGCGATGTATCGGATGAAGGCGATTGTCCGCTTACAGGATGAGGAGTGCAAGTTTGTCATTCAAGCGACGAATCAGTTGATGGGCGCGACATTTGCAAATGAGATGCATGAAGGGGACCGTTCCGTATTTGTTTGGATTGGGAAGGAACTAGACCAAGATGCACTAGAACGGGGATTAAAAGCATGTGAGGTGGAGCAAGATGAAGCTTATTCTAGTTGACGGCTTTAATTTGTTGTCCCGTTATTATTTTGCGACGGAGCGAAGACGAGCACAAGATCCGGAAGTGACTGTGAAAGGATTACTTCGAAAGGTGGATTCCTGGACGACAGACTTTTCCCATATCGCTTTCTTTTGGGACGGGACACGAGAGTCTACCCACCGCTATGCGATGTATCCTGAATATAAAGCAACGCGTAATGGACTCCCGGAACCGCTTTTCGAAGACTATTTGAAATTGAGAGCCGCTTTGGATGAACGAGGCATCTTACAATCCGAGTTGACGGGATATGAAGCGGATGATTTGATGGGCGCCGTCGCGACAGCGTTCCCGGGTGAATCATATCTCTATTCCTCGGACCGCGATTTACTTCAGTTGTTGTCTCCGAACGTGTTTCAAATCATGCCGAAAAAAGGTGAGGAGCAGCTCGTCAATGAAGCTTCTTTTGAATTGATGTATGGCGTGAAACCATATCAGTTTGTCGACGTGAAGGCATTGCAGGGAGACTCTTCGGATAACATCCCAGGTGTACGTGGCATCGGTCCGAAGACGGCGACGATTTTAATTCAGCATTACGATACGATTGAGACGCTTTATATGCATGTTCAAAATGAAACACTCGAAGCGCCCCATCAAAAATATGCAAAAAAACTAGACGATCATGAAGAAATCGCGCTCTTGTCGAAACGACTGTCACAGATTGATATCCATGCTCCTGTCAATACAGATTGGGAGGCGTACCGGTTTGGTTCACATCTATTTTGACGCGGCCACCAATCAGACGACTGGAGATAATGGAATCGGTGTGTGGATCAAGTCTTCCGACGGTACCGTATCGACGTTTAAACGTCGCATGCAAGGATTGACAAGCGTTCATGCGGAATTGGCTGCATGTGCTTATGCACTGGAACAAGCGCATGCATTAAAAGGTGAAACCTCATTCATGCTGTATTCCGACGCCGAAGTGATTGTTCGCGCACTAGAGCAACGTTTCATGAAAGATGCTTCGGCGAAGCCTCTGTTTCTGAAAGCACTGATTGCCTACGATGAATTGCCGACCGTGTTCTTAAAATGGGTCCCACGAGCGGATAATCGAGCGGACGTGATTGCACGCGACGCATTGAATGGAATGAATTAAGCGACCGAGATCATTCTTGGTCGCTTTTTTGACGGAGTCCTTTTTTGACGGAGTCATTTCTTTTTAGATGGTTTTTCGCTAAAATGAAAGCGTAGTCAACTATAGAGGGGGAATTATACATGGATTATCGGATCGAACGGGACACAATGGGGGAAATTAAAGTTCCAGCTACGGCGAAATGGGGAGCACAAACGCAACGTAGTCTTGAAAACTTTAAAATTGGTGCGGAGAAGATGCCGCTTGAAATCGTATACGCATTTGCCATTTTGAAAAAAGGTGCAGCTTTAGCAAACGCTGAACTCGGTGTACTCGAGGAAGAGAAAGCAGCGATCATCGCAGAGGTGGCAGATGAGATTTTAGCAGGGCAGCATGACGCGGAATTCCCGCTTGTCGTCTGGCAGACAGGATCGGGCACGCAGTCAAACATGAACGTCAACGAGGTCATTGCGTATCTTGCGAACGAAAAGTTACAGGCTCGTGGAGCATCTATCACGATTCATCCGAATGATGATGTCAACAAATCGCAAAGCTCGAATGATACGTATCCGACCGCGATGCACATCGCCGCCATCCTTTCCGTACAAGATGATGTCCTTCCAGCAATCGACTCGCTTTATCAAACCCTTTCACAAAAAGCGGAGGCGTTTAAGGATATCGTCAAAATTGGTCGGACGCACCTTCAAGACGCGACGCCGGTCACACTCGGTCAAGAAATTAGTGGGTGGGTCCGGATGCTTGAATTGTCAAAACAGATGATCGAGCGCACGATTGAACCACTTACGGAGCTTGCACTTGGAGGAACGGCTGTCGGAACAGGGATCAACGCACACCCTGAGTTCGGTGAAGTTGTAGCGAAGAAAATCTCAGATGAGACGGGCAAACCGTTTGTAACAGCCGTCAACAAGTTCCACGCCCTTACAAGTCACGATCAACTCGTCTTCACGCATGGTGCATTAAAAGCCTTAGCGATGGACGCGATGAAGATTGCGAACGATGTGCGATGGTTGGCTTCTGGACCACGTGCAGGAATCGGAGAAATCACCATTCCGGAGAACGAACCAGGAAGTTCAATCATGCCGGGGAAAGTTAACCCGACTCAAAGTGAGGCGCTCACAATGGTTGCCGCACAAGTACTCGGAAATGATGCGACAATCGGTTTCGGGGCGAGTCAAGGGAACTTTGAATTGAACGTCTTCAAACCAGTCATCATGTATAATTTCCTACAGACTTGTCGTCTATTGACGGACAGCTTACATTCGTTCAATGATCATTGCGCTGTCGGAATCGAACCAAATCATGAAGTGATCTCACGTAATGTGGAACAGTCACTCATGCTCGTTACAGCACTTAACCCGCATATTGGCTACGAAAATGCGGCAAAAATTGCGAAATTGGCACATAAAAACGGTACTTCTTTGAAAGAAGCAGCCTTAGAAACTGGTTTATTAACGGAAGAGCAATTTGATCAATGGATTCGTCCGGAGGAAATGACGTCACCAAACTTAAAAGTGAAAAAATAACACAAAGCGGTCGCAAGACCGCTTTTAGTATGTCTTTTTTAGGGCGTAGGTCCTAGTTATATGTAAAACAACAGAAAATAAATAAGGAAATAGTTGTATTTTATCCTGAGAAGTCGCATAATCGAAACATAAGAGAATTCGGGGAGTACGAACATAGGGGGGACGGGAATGGAGCAAGGTCAACTCACTGAGCGTATACATATGATTTTGAAAAAGATATCGGAGTCGAGACAAATTCCAAAAAGCGATATCGAGTTTCTACTCGATTGGATGAAGAAGGAAGTTCGGCAACGACGGTTGATGCATTTGTTAGAAATCTTTAGTCGTGTCGAGTCTGACGCGAAGGAGTTGCCAAGCGTCCTTACACAAGCGGAAGCTTTGACCTTGATCTCTCCTGTGAAACGTTATATCCATACCGTCTTGGGGATTGAACAAGAGGACGAAGATCTCGTCCTTATCTTATCCGCAAGCTTTTCCACATTTAGCCGTTACAAGTCGCGCGTTGAAAAGCTCGGGGCACGTCCGGTATTTTTGCAGACCCTTGAAGAAGCCGTGGAATACGATTATGAGGATGTGCCAAAAGCCATCATTATGGACGTTGAATTATGGCCACAATTTAAAGAGCGAGATATCCAATCGTTCGTTAGCAAAATGAGAAAACTCTACGTTCCCCTCATTGTCATCGGAACGAATGAACACTATCGTCTTGCTGCCTATTCATATGGATTCGACGATTATTGGGAATCGTGGGTGCCGATGGAGGAACGATTGGTGCGTCTCGGGCTACATATTGAAAAATCCCGTCTCGTATCAAAAGCGTTACTCGTGGATGAATTAACGGGTGCTTTCAACCGTAAGTATTTAAAGGCGACCTTTTCTCGGTTCATCTCGAGATTGGAGCGGTCTGGTGAGAGTTTTGCTGTCGCACTTCTCGATATCGATCACTTCAAACAATTGAATGATACGTTCGGTCACTCGTATGGGGATGATGTGCTTCATCGTGTTTCTGAAGAAATCCGTCATGCCATTCGATCTAGTGATGAGCTCATCCGATACGGAGGCGAAGAATTTTTGATCCTCTTGAACGTTTCAGACCGTGCGATCGTCGAATCGGTACTTGAGCGAGTCAGAACTCGCATCGAAGAGATGGAGTTTCCATACGATCATCAGGTGACGGTGTCGATTGGATACACCCGAGTCTGCCAGACTGGCTATACACTTGGAGAGTGGTGTGCCTACGCAGATGAGGCGCTGTATAAGGCGAAACGAGATGGTCGAAATCGTGTCGTCCGATACACTTCTGCTGTTCGTGAGGAGAAGCGAATCGCCTATGTGACGATGTCTGCCAATACCTATACATCGCTTGCTGATCGACTCCCGAAAGAGCATCGCCGATATGAAGTCGTATACCGTCCTTACGAGGCGTATTCTTGTAATGACAATATCGAGATGTTCGTCTTGGATGATGCGCGTGCGCAAGAAGCGAAAGGGACGTTGTCTGCTGTGAAAGAGCAACGAGGCAAATATAGTCACATTCTTGCTGTATCGAAACGAACGGCGTCTGAACTCGGAGCGATCTATGACGATTATGCGGATGGAGAACAAGACGAGGTCATCACGAGAAAAATTGAACAGTGGCTGGAAAAATTGCCAGACTAAAAAACAGACATCATGATGCGATGTCTGTTTTGTCGTATTGTTTGAATGAAAAGGCATATGCATGTGTTTCGTCTTGCGGGTGGTCGATTGTACTCGTAATTGACCATTCCCCAATCCGTTCGGGATAATACGTATCGGCCTCGAACGATGCAGCGACCTCCGTTGCATAGATCCGGCTTGTCATCGGCATCGTCTGTTCATATAACGTGGCCCCACCGATGACAAACCATTCCTCCTGTTGACTCATTTCGACGAGACGTTCTAAATCATGCCACACTTCGACTTGATCGGCTGAAAAGGAAACATCAGATGTGACGACGATGTTGCGTCGGTTCGGCAACGCTTTACCGATGGACTCAAACGTCTTTCTTCCCATGACGACCGTGCCACCAGACGTGATAGATTTAAAGTGTTTCAAGTCATCTGGCAATCGCCATAATAAATCATTGTCTTTCCCGATTTCACGACCTAATCCATATGCGACGACGTGTGAAATCATACGCTCACTTCTCCTTTGATATGTGGATGTGGATCATATCCTAGAATTTCGAAGTCTTCAAAACGGAATGATTCGATTGAAGGGACGTCTCGGACAATGTTGAGTTTTGGTAGCGGACGTGGGTCACGCGACAACTGAAGTTCCACTTGTTCGAGATGGTTGTGGTAGATGTGTGCATCACCAAGGGTATGGACAAAGTCGCCGACTTCGAGTCCGGTCACGTGTGCGACCATGTGCGTCAAAAGTGCATACGATGCGATGTTGAATGGAACACCTAAAAAGGTGTCGGCGCTTCGTTGATATAACTGGCACGAGAGCTTCCCGTCAGCGACATAGAATTGGAACAATAGATGACATGGCGGGAGGGCCATCTCGTCAAGCTGTCCTGGGTTCCATGCCGACACGATCAACCGTCTCGAATCTGGATTCGTTTTGATTTGTTCAATCACTTGAGCCAGTTGATCGACGGACGAGCCGTCCGGGCGTGGGAATGAACGCCACTGTGAACCGTACACCGGACCCAGATTACCTTCCTCGTCTGCCCATTCATTCCAAATACGGACCCCGTTTTCTTGAAGGTATCGGACGTTTGTCTCTCCTGAGATGAACCATAATAGTTCGTGAATGATGGAACGAATATGTAATTTTTTCGTCGTAATCAGGGGGAACCCTTCTTGCAGATTGAAACGCATTTGGTAACCAAATACACTCGTTGTCCCGGTCCCGGTCCGGTCTTCCTTTACGACACCTTGGTCGAGGATGTGTCGACATAAGTCATGATATTGCTTCATAGGTGATGTGCCTCCTTCTCATTCTTCTACCACTAAAGGTATCAATTGTAGGGAGGAAACACAAGATATAGTGGTAAGAATCATCCACAATCAATATCCTGGAAAAACAATCATGATTCTTCGTTTTCGTGACTGTCGCTTTCGGGTATAATGGGGAATGAATAAAAGGAGGGGTTTGATGAAACTACAAGGGAAGAAAGTCCTTCAACTTGTCAGTAATGACTTCGAGGATTTAGAGCTTTGGTACCCGGTGCATCGCCTTCGTGAAGAGGGAGCGCACGTGATCCTCGCTGGGGAGAAGGCCGATCACGCATATATCGGTAAATACGGTGTGCCAGCAAAATCTGACGTGGCGTTTGATGATGTGGACATTACATCGTTCGATGCGATCCTCGTGCCAGGCGGATGGTCTCCTGACTTATTGCGCCGTTTCGATTCGGTGAAAGGATTCGTCCGTTATATGGATGAACAAAAACGACCAATCGGTCAAATCTGTCACGCCGGTTGGGTGTTGATTTCTGCGAACATTCTAGACGGGGTGAACGTGACGAGCACGCCTGGAATCAAAGATGACATGGAAAATGCGGGAGCGATTTGGCATGATGAGCCGGTCGTCGTCGACGGACATATCGTCTCAAGTCGTCGTCCGCCAGACTTACCAGATTATATGCGCGCGTTCATCGACGTGTTCGCAAAACAGTAACTGAACCATAAAGGAGCTATTCAACGTTGAACTTAAAATCGAATCCATTACTTCGTAAATCAATGCAGTCCTCAGCTTACAGTGCCGAACCGATGACGAAAGCGGGAACATGGTCTAAAGTGTTCACCTTGCTTTTACTCGTGACAGCGGCAGCCGGTACGACATGGCTTGTCGTCCCGACGATTGGAGAAGGGCTCTTGTTCCCGCTCATGATCGGGTCACTCATCCTCGGCTTTATCTTTGCTTTGCTCATCACGTTTAAACCAAATACGGCTCCGATCGTCGCACCCCTATACGGGATTATCGAAGGTGTCTTCGTCGGATCGATTTCGTATTTCTTTGAAGCGATGGTCCCTGGTATTGTGGGACGTGCCGTATTAACGACGTTTGTCGTCGCCTTTGCGATGTGGTTTGTCTATACGACAGGGCTTGTCAAAGTGACACAGAAGTTTAAAGCCGGTGTCATGGCAGCCATGTTCACAGTCATGTTGTTATATCTTGTGCAACTCGTTATGAGTTTGTTCGGTTCAGGCTTGGCATTCATGACCGGTTCAAGCCCACTTGCGATCGGTGTTCAATTCGTGATTGTCATCGTCGCTTCACTCGCTCTCGTCTTAGATTTCGACTTCATCGCAAGTCAAGTCGAAGCTCGGGCTCCGAAACAGTTGGAATGGGTCGCGGCATTCGGATTAATCGTCACGCTCGTGTGGCTCTACATCGAGTTGTTAGATTTACTTTATCGTCTAGCGATGAGAGAATAATAATCAATCATCGATCCGTTGGGTCGATGATTTTTTTACGAAAGGATGTGTCCATCTGTCTGAGCAAGACAGATTTATGATGAAGAAAATAGTGATTATCGGGTCAGGGATCGTCGGTGTTTCGGCTGCCTATCATTTAGCTGGTAAAGCGGATGTAACGGTCATTGACCGGAAAGAAGAAGGAAGAGCAACGGATGCCGCGGCTGGAATCGTATGTCCGTGGATTGCGCAGCGACGCAACAAAGCTTGGTATGCACTGGCGAAAGGCGGAGCAAGCTATTATCCTAAGGTCGTCAAAGAGCTGGAGGCTGAAGGGGAGACGGACACCGGATACAAACGTGTCGGGACGCTTGCGCTCCATGAAGAAACAAAGCTCGACCAGATGATGGAGCGAACTTTGCTTCGTCGAGAAGAAGCGCCAGAAATCGGTGAACTCGAACGATTGACTGCAGCAGAGGCACAACATCGTTTCCCACCGTTATCCGATGAATACGATGCACTCTTCGTGACAGGAGGGGCTAGAGTCGACGGCGGTCGCTTTCGCGCTGCACTTGAGAGAGTCGCTATCAAGCGTGGCGTCACATTTGTCAACGGTTCAGCACGGTTGACGAGCGGAGATGAGATTGGTGTGGAGTGTGACGGAGTGAGATATGAAGCGGATGAAATCATCCTTGCGACGGGTGCTTGGTTACCGGAGCTGTTACAGCCTCTTGGATATACGGTACGAGTCGAAGGGGAAAAGGCCCAGCTCGTCCACGTCCAGTTGAAGGATACAGATGCATCTGACTGGCCGGTCGTCATGCCGCCACGACGCCGCTATTTACTCGGATTTGACGACGGGAAAGTGGTCATCGGTTCGACACATGAGAAAGGAAAAGCGTTCGACGTTCGTCCGACTGCAATCGGTGTACACGAAGTACTGACGAAAGGTTTGGAGTCGGCACCTGGACTTGCTGAGGCAGAACTCGTTGAGACGAAAGTCGGCTTCCGTCCGGTTACACCGAATTCAATTCCCGTACTCGGAAGGGTGCCTGGGGCAGAAAAACTGTTGGTCGCGAACGGTCTGGGATCATCCGGTTTGACGGTCGGCCCGTTCATCGGAAAAGTGTTGAGTGACCTCGTTCTGACAGGAGACGCGGGAGTGGATCTATCGCTCTATCCAATTGAAGACTTTATCTATCACACATAAAAAAGGTGACTGTCTGCTTGCTTGAGACAGTCACCTTTTACCGTTTCATGACCCCATTCAAAAAGAAATGAAAGTAGACGTCCATCGTTTCCTTCATATTCTCGATTGAAAACTGAGGATCGGACAGGATAGCCTGTTGCATGAATTGTACATAGCGTAAATAAGAAGAAGTGGATAACGTCGAATCGATTGACCCTTGGGCCTTCCCGTATTCAATCAACCGGGCGAAAGCAGTATATCCTCGAGTCGCAAGCTGTTCCCAGTTCGGGTCTTGTTGAATCATTGCTGTGATGGTCTCGTCAAAGAGAACCGCCGTCTGGATTTTTCGTTTTAGGATCTCGACGAGTAACGCATCGAAGGGAGCGTTCGACTCAATCGCCTGTTCAATCCAACTCATCTGCTCTTCTGTCATTTGCTTTAAGATTTCCACGATGACCTGGTCTTTTGAACCGAAGTAATTATAGATGGATACAGGGGATACATGCGCTCGTTTCGCTAGTTCACTGATTTTAAATCGGGATTGCTTCTCTGTCATCAAGTCATAAGCGGCACGTAAGATCGCTTGTTGTTTTTCTTCGGTGCGTTTCGCAAATCCATCCATTGATCGAAGCGCTCCTTTCTCTAGTTTTGTAATCAATATACCATTTCCATTTCAAAAAAGAACGTGATATACTAGTTTTGTAATCATATTGTTAAGATATTACAAAAAAGGAGGGGTCGAGATGATTCGGATTCAGCGATTGACGAAACGATTTGATGATACACATGGCATTTTTGATGTATCCCTTCATGTGACACCAGGAACAATCTTCGGATTCATCGGACCGAACGGCGCTGGGAAATCCACAACGATTCGACATTTGATGGGTCTGTTGAAGCCGAGTGAAGGCAAGGCGACTATCAACGGATTCGATTGTTGGCAGGAGACGGAGCAAGTGAAGCAGAGCGTCGGCTATTTGCCGGGAGAAATTAATTATCCCCAAAACATGACAGGGGAAGAAATCATTCGATTGACGCGCCATCTGCACAAAACGAATCCGGATCGTGAACGGCAATTACGTGAACGGTTTTCATTCGATGAGGCGACGAAAGTACGGAAGATGTCAAAAGGGATGAAGCAAAAGCTTGCTATCATCACCTGCTTCATGAAAGATGTGCCCGTCTATATTTTGGATGAACCGACGAGCGGATTAGACCCGCTCATGCAAGAGCGTCTAGTCGATTGGTTAATTGAAGAAAAGCAATTAGGGAAAGCGATTCTCATGAGTTCTCATCATTTCCCTGAGATGGAGCGGACGTGCGACCGTGCCGCGTTGATTAAAGATGGACGCATCATCATCGAAGAGGATATGGAACAATTACGACAACATAGCGTGAAACGGTATCGAATCGAATTTTCAACGGAAGCGGAAGCCGTTCGATTCGCGGCCGATTCTGGTGAACGGGACGGCATGCATGTCGAGGTCACCATCTCCACACCATCAGAGTTGAACCATCTCATTCGAACGTTGGCGGATTTCCAGATTCAATCATTGTCAAGCGGTACAGACGAGCTCGAACATTTGTTCATGCAGTATTACGGGGAGGCGACATGACATGTTAATTCGCTCCATGTTGAAACAGAATCGCAGTTGGATTCTTGGATATTCAATCGGGACCAGCGTATATCTCTTTTTCTTAGCCGCCATCTTCCCATCTATTCAAGAAACAGGCTTAATTGAGGCGAAATTAGAATCGTTGCCACCTGAGCTTCTCGACGTCTTCCAAATCAACGCGTCGATGGCGATGGACAACGTTCTCAATCTATTGTCGAGCAACTATTATGGGTTGATTTTCTACGTGCTCGCGGTTTTATTCGCATTGACTTTCGCCTCGAAACTCTTGGCCAAACCGGTCGATTCTGGAGAAATCATGTTGTATATGGCAGCACCGATTTCTCGGGTCACGTATGTGATGTCAAGCTTCGTTGTGTTGATTGTGGCAGTCGGGCTATTTGTCGGTCTGAATGGATTGAGTTTAATGGTAGCGGACCTTCTGTTCGATTTACAAATCGATTATGCGGTTCTGTGGATGCTTCAATTGAATGGGGCGCTCATGTTGCTCGTCCTAGGCGTGGCCGCTTATGTGATTGCGAGTCTATTCGATGATAGTAGTAAATCCTATATGGTGACGGGCGGGATATTCACGTTCTTTCTCGTGATGAATATCATCCAAGGAGTGAGCGATCAATTCGATTGGATGTCAAACCTCTCATTCTTCTCTCTCTTTGACGCAGGTGCCATCATGCGTGAGGAGTATTGGGGCATCCATTTCATCTGGTTACTCGGTCTCTTGACTATCTTTTCAGCACTCTCGTTCTTCCGATTCACCCGAAAAGATTTGACGATTCAGTTTTCCGAAATAAATTGTCGGGTATGATACAATCATCTCGTTAGAATGAAAAGGGGATGAATGAGATGCTTTACGCTACATTACGAAATAAGGTCGAAATTCCGATGATCGGCTTTGGGGTCTGGAAGGTCGATAATGAAACCGAGGCGCCAGCTGCTGTCGTTGAAGCGATCAAAACAGGCTATCGTCACATCGATACGGCTGCAATCTATAAAAATGAAGAGGGCGTTGCGAAGGGAATTCATCTCTCAGGTGTAGACCGCTCTGAATTGTTCATCACGTCGAAGATTTGGAATGATGACATTCGTGAAGGCAAAACGAAAGAGGCATTCGAAGACTCGTTAAAACGACTCCAGACAGATTATTTGGACCTTTGTCTGTTGCATTGGCCGGTTGATGGGTTCGTCGATGCGTGGAAAGATCTCATCGATTTATATGAAGCCGGAAAAATCAAAGCAATCGGTGTATCCAACTTTAAAGAACACCATTTAGAAACATTGAAAGAAGCCGGTCTGATGGCGCCACTCATCAATCAGGTTGAACTTCATCCACAACTCCCGCAACCTGATTTGTTGGATTACTGCCAAGATGAAGGGATTCAGATCGAGGCGTGGAGTCCACTCATGCAAGGTAAGTTTTTAGACATCCCTGCTTTTTCTGAAATTGCAGAAAAACATGGGAAGACACCGGCTCAGATTGTGCTCCGTTGGCACCTTGAATCCGGTCATGTCGCGCTACCGAAATCGGTGACACCACATCGAATCCGTGAGAACTTTGATGTTTTCGACTTCTCACTCGATGCGGACGATTTGGCGAAGATCGATCAAGTGGCGACAGGAGAACGTCTCGGACCAGATCCAGACGAAATCGACTTTTAATGGAGAAGGGGTTCGCATATGCGAGCCCCTTTGTA
The DNA here is from genome assembly GCF_018617035.1 of Exiguobacterium sp. s140. GTDB lineage: Bacteria > Bacillota > Bacilli > Exiguobacteriales > Exiguobacteriaceae > Exiguobacterium > Exiguobacterium profundum. The sequence goes on along the minus strand of NZ_JACSJK010000001.1, from coordinate 853,634 downwards.
CGTGTAGAGTCACATGGATGCGGGTATTTAATATTATGTTACAAAAGGAGGTGTTTGATCTTCATTTAGAAGATCGTGCTTATGGACTTATCAAAATGGCCGATTGTAAACTGGGTTGCTTTTTTAGCGACCGTCGTCATCAACTATTTCGCGAGCGGCGACAACGCGGCGGTTTCGGACCGCATCGATATCTACTTTAAGCCGGCAGGGTACGCCTTCTCGATTTGGGGTGTCATCTATGTCGCGTTACTTGTCTGGCTGGTGCTCCAGTTAAAGAAAGGGACGACGGCGAATCGTCAAGCCGAGCGGATGAAAGCCGGATTTTTAGTCTCTTGCGTGCTGAATGGTTTATGGCTATTGGCATTCACGAACGAATGGTTCGTCGTCTCACTTGTCATCATGGTGGTGTTCCTGGCTACGCTGTGCTGGTTGTATTATATCGCTTTTCGGACGTCTACGAGCTGGCTCGATCGGTTCCCGTTCTCCATCTACATCGGCTGGGTATCAGTTGCGACCATCGTCAACACGTTCGTTGTGATGAAGACGGAACAGATCACGTCGCTGTTAGGTCTTGATGAACTCGCCTGGACCTCTCTTATGCTGATGGTCGGTGTGATTCTTGCCCTTCTCTTTATGTGGTGGCATCATGATTTCATCTATCCACTCGTATTCGTCTGGGCATATATCGGAATCTTTGCGAGAATCGAAGAAGCCACACTCTATGTTGTGATTGTCAGCGCCCTCGCATTGCTTGCGATTGGGTATATCGGATTGATTTTGTGGAAACGTCCGAAATCGTTTTTACATCATCCGCGTAAAACAGTAGAACAATAATCAAGAAAAGGGTATCTTCAGGATATCCTTTTTTATGTTCTGAAGAACCTATAAATAAATAATATTTATGGATATTTATTCTTTATTGAACATAACTAAAAACGATAAATCCATTGATAACAGTCATGTATACGCTTTCAATATGACTAAATGAGATTTCTATTATGCAAAAATGCATGCAACTCACTTGATTTTTCAGAATATTTAGAACAAAATGTTAATTACGAAACTGTGAGTGAAAGGGGTCGATGATATGAGTCGAGTTGGTTTGTATGACTCAAAATTTGAGAAAGATGCGTGTGGGATTGGACTTTACGTCAATCTACATGGGCTAAAGAAACATGAAATCGTTCAAAAATCGCTCTCCATGTTATGTAATTTAGAGCACCGAGGAGGAGAAGGTGTCATCGATGCTGGTGATGGGGCGGGTATCATGACTGAGATTCCACACGAATTGTTTACGCAAACCATGAACCTTCCGTCACTCGGTCGTTACGCTGTCGGAATGGTTTTTTTTCAGCCGTCTGAGAATCAGCTTCACGAAAAGATCACGTTGATGGAACGGATGGCGGATGAACTGGATTGTTCGACGATCGAATGGCGCGAAGTACCTGTCGACCCGATGCAAATCGGGGAACATGCGCGGGTCACACAACCGGTCATCTATCAATGGTTTATCTCATGTCCATTCCTAGACGAGGATGCGAATGAACGCGTCTTCTATGAACTTCGTCGAAAAATCGAAAAAGTCGAATCATTACGCCTATATATCGCAAGCCTGTCAACGAGAACGGTCGTATATAAAGGGATGTTGACGCCAAATCAAATCGCCGCATTTTATTTGGACTTGCAATCTCCTCACTATAAAAGCACGTTCGGCATCGTCCATTCTCGTTTCTCGACGAATACGTTCCCTTCTTGGGAACGAGCACATCCGAACCGCATGATAGTCCATAACGGGGAAATCAATACGCTTCGTGGAAATATCGATGCGATGCGAGCACGGGAAGGGGTCACGTCAACAGACTTATTCGAAGACGTTCAACACTTGTTCCCTGTGCTTCAAGAGGATGGGAGCGACTCGTCCATGCTCGATAACGCTTTTGAATTCTTCACACGAACAGGTCGTTCGATCGCCCACACGGCGATGATGTTGATTCCTGAACCATTTGTCGAAGGAAAGATGGAACCGTTCAAGCGCGACTTCTATCAGTATCATTCATCCATCATGGAGCCGTGGGATGGACCGACTGGAGTCGTCTTCACAGATGGAAGGCAAATCGGAGCTATTTTAGATCGTAACGGCTTGCGTCCGATGCGTTATGTCGAAACATTGGACGGGGAATTGATTCTCTCCTCTGAAACAGGAGTCATTCCGGTTGACGCAGAGAACGTCAAATCCAAACAACGTCTAAGACCAGGACAGTTGTTGTTGATTGACTTGATTGAAAAGCGATTGATTCCTGATCATGAGATCAAAGAGACGATTGCGAAGTCAGAGCCTTATCACAAATGGCTTAAGCAGATGATGACCATTGAGGATCGAGAGGTCGTTGAAGAAGAACTACTTGAACTCGGACGTGTGCAACGTGCGTTTGGATATACGAAAGAAGACATTGAACAGTATATGGTTCCGTTAATCAAAGACGAAAAAGATCCAATCGGCTCGATGGGGCATGACCAACCAATTGCGGTGCTCTCGACGCGGCCCCGTTCCTTGTTCCATTATTTCAAACAACACTTCGCGCAAGTGACCAACCCGCCAATCGACGCGTTACGGGAGAAAATTGTCACGGCTACGTTTACTTGGATTGGTCCGCAAGGAAATCCGGTCCATACTGGACGAGGTCACGCGAAACGTGTGTGGTTGAATCATCCGATGATTGATGGGGCAACCCTCAAGCAACTTGCCGAGAAGCTCAAGCTCGAACGAGTCGATACGACGTTTACAAATGATTTAGAGGCGTCGCTTGAAGCCCTTTTGCAACAGGTCAGCCAGATTGTACGAAATGGTGCGAACGTGATCGTCCTATCTGACCGTCTCGTCAGTAATAAACGGATTGCGATGCCGTCTCTTCTCGTACTGAGTGCGATTCATCAACACTTGATTCGAGAGAACTTGCGCTCGAACTGTAGTCTCATTTGTGAGAGTGGTGAAGTTCGAGAAGTGCATCAGGCAGCGACCTTGATTGGGTATGGGGCAGATGCGGTATATCCTTACGTAGCCTATGCGACGATAAGAGATTTAGTCGAACGTAAACAAATTGCGCATTCATTTGAAGAGGCCATTCGCTCGTATCAAAAAGCAGTTGTCGAAGGCATCGTCAAAATCATGTCGAAAATGGGTATCTCGACCATTCAAAGCTACCGTGGGGCCCAAATTTTCGAAGCCGTCGGATTAGATTGCAATTTGATTGAGACGCATTTCAGGGGAACGACGTCCCAACTGTCTGGAATAGGATTTGAAGAACTTGAAAACGAAGCGAGAACACTCCATACGTCCGCCTATGCGACGAATCGTCCGCTCGAGGCGGGAAGTGATTTCCAATGGCGTGCAGACGGAGAAGAACATGCATTCAATCCGAAGACGATTCATTTGTTGCAACGTGCCTGTCGTGAGAATGAACGTAAATATTATGATGCTTATGTGAAGCTGCATGAATCATCAGGACAGTTCATTCGACAGTTGTTTGCATTTAAAACACAACGTCCTGTCCCGCTCGAAGAAGTAGAGCCAGTCACGTCGATCGTTCGCCGTTTTAAGACAGGCGCGATGTCATTTGGGTCCTTGTCGAAAGAGGCGCATGAAACGCTCGCTATCGCCATGAATCAGATCGGTGCGAAAAGTAACTCTGGAGAAGGCGGGGAAGACCGGGCCCGCTTCGTCCCGGATGAGTTTGGAAACGAACGCATCAGCCGCATCAAGCAAGTCGCGAGCGGACGATTCGGGGTGACGGCAGAATATCTTTACCATGCCGATGAAATTCAAATCAAGATGGCGCAAGGGGCAAAACCGGGTGAGGGTGGCCAACTTCCTGGAAATAAGGTGTACCCATGGGTCGCCGAAGTGCGTGGATCCGTTCCGGGGGTTGGACTCATCTCACCGCCTCCACATCACGATATATATTCGATTGAGGACTTGGCCCAACTCATCTTTGACTTAAAGCATGTGAATCCTAAGGCGAAAATCAGTGTGAAACTTGTCTCGAAGTCAGGCGTCGGGACGATTGCAGCCGGTGTCGCGAAAGCGAATGCCGATACGATTGTCATCAGTGGATATGATGGTGGAACCGGTGCTTCTCCAAAGACATCAATCAAGCACACAGGTCTTCCTTGGGAACTTGGACTCTTAGAGACGCATCAAACGCTCGCGTTGAACGGGTTACGGGGGAGAGTCACACTTGAGACGGATGGAAAGCTCATGACGGGGCGAGACATCGTCCTAGCTGCCATCTTCGGGGCGGAAGAGTTTGCGTTTGCGACAGCGCCACTCGTCGTCCTTGGATGTATTATGATGCGTGCATGCCATTTAGATACGTGTCCGGTCGGTGTGGCGACACAGGACCCTGTGCTTCGTCAGAAATTTATGGGGAAACCAGAACACGTCGTCAACCTGATGACGTTCTTGGCAGAAGAAGTACGAGAAATTTTAGCATCACTCGGTGTGACATCATTAGACGACGTGATTGGTCGAACGGATCTTCTCGAAGAAAGTGAATGGAAGACGAAACATCCGAAAGCAAAACGGTTAGATTTAGCACCGATGCTCTCGATGCCGACACCACTTCCTGAGCGTGAAGAAGTCGCTCACCCGGCATACCGTTCCTATGATCACCGAAAATTGATTCCGGCAGTCTCACGGTCAATCAACTCGTTGCAACCGACCTTCTTCGTTGGTCGCATCCGAAACACCGATCGCGCCGTCGGGACGCAGTTGGGGTTTGAAGTGACGAAAGTTCACGGTCAGGTCGGTTTAGCGGATGATACCATTTCGCTTCGCCTCAGTGGATCAGCCGGACAAAGCCTAGGAGCATTTTTACCACGAGGGATCACCATTTCCGTCATCGGGGATGCCAACGATTATATCGGGAAAGGCTTGAGCGGTGGGAAATTAGCATTGATCTCTGAAAAACATGCACCGTTTGATGAAAGTAAACAAATGATTGCCGGAAACGTCTGCTTGTACGGAGCGACGAGCGGACAAGCTTTCTTTAACGGTCACGTCGGCGAGCGTTTTGCCGTTCGAAATTCCGGGGCGACGGCAGTCGTCGAAGGAGTCGGCGATCATGGATGTGAGTATATGACCGGGGGAACGGTTCTCGTCCTCGGTGATGTCGGACGGAACTTTGCAGCCGGCATGTCAGGTGGCGTCGCATATCTTTATGGGGATCAAGCGTACGATCGACTCGTCAACGAGGAGCTCGTCTCCGTCGTAAAAGAATTGAACGATGAAGATATGGAACAAATTTATGCACTTCTCGAAGCGCATCAGTTTCATACAGACAGTGTTAAAGCACGGACTATTTTAGAGTCGTTCGAACAAGCTCGCTCTCACTTTGTAAAGGTCGTTCCTCGAGATTATGCGAATGTATTGGACGTTATGCGTCAAATCGAGGCGAATCGACCGGAATTGAGCGAAGCGGACCGAGCACTTGAATTGTTCCGGGTTGTGACTGAGGGGGGTAACGCATGAAACATAACTTTTTAAACATCGCACGGTCCACATTACCTGAGCGTCTTGTGGATGAGCGAGTGAAGGATTATGAAGAATATGCGACACGAATGGATGACGAATCGGTCAAACAGCAGGCTGCACGTTGTATGGACTGTGGCACTCCATTCTGTCATGTCGGGGATATGATTGGACAAGAGACGATTGGGTGCCCGATTCACAACTATATCCCGGAGTGGAACAAGCTTGTGACCAAATCGGACTGGATGGGAGCGTATCACCGATTGATGGAGACAAATAACTTCCCGGAGTTTACGGGTCGAGTTTGTCCCGCACCGTGTGAGGGGTCTTGTACACTCGGAATCAGTGAAGATCCGGTTGCGATCAAATCGATTGAACGAACCATCATCGATCGAGCGTTTGAAGAAGGTTGGGTGAAACCAAGGCCGGTTCATCGAAGAAGTGGGATGACAGTCGCCATCATTGGAAGTGGGCCGGCTGGATTGGCGGCTGCCGACCAACTGAACCAGCTCGGACATTCGGTCACCATCATCGAGAAGGCTGATGAACCGGGAGGGCTACTCATGTACGGAATCCCGAACATGAAACTGGATAAGGATGTCGTGAGACGTCGCATTCGGTTGCTCGAACAAGAGGGAATTGTCATCCAGACGAACATTGAGGTCGGTACGGATGTGACAGTGGAGGCGCTTCGGAACCAATACGATGCGGTGATTTTCGCGACAGGCGCTCAGAAACAGCGCACGCTCGGGATTGACGGGGATGATGCACGTGGTGTTGAAATGGCGATGGATTATTTGACGGCATCGATGTACGAGCGAAAAGGAACGACCCGATCACCAGAACATGACGCCAAAGACAAAAATGTCATCGTCATCGGGGGTGGAGATACAGGAGCCGACTGTGTGGCGACAGCAATCCGTCAAGGTGCAAAATCAGTCGTTCAGTTTGGGAAGCACCCGTCAAAAGGGTTGCTTCGTGCACCAGAGAAACCTTGGCCACTTCAACCGGACACGCTTACGACGGATTATGCGTATGCGGAATCACTCGCGATCTATGAGAAAGACCCGAGAACGTATTTGATTCGCTCCAACCAAATCGTCACGAAAGAAGGACGTGTCACAGGGATTGAAACGGAACGGATGACGAAAGTCGTCAACCCGGATGGTCAGGCAACCTTCTTCGTAGAGGAAGATTCAATAGAGACGTATCCGGCGGACCTCGTCCTCGTCGCCATTGGATTTGAACGACCAGAGCACGAGTTGCGGAAAATCGGTGTCGAGAAGACGATAGACTTCCAGACGGCAACGGAAAACATCTTTGTCGCGGGGGATGCCAAGCGAGGCCAAAGCCTGATTGTATGGGCGATTCGGGAAGGACGAGAAGTAGCAGAGGTCGTCGATGCGTATCTCGATACTTGCAAGACCGAATTAAAAACCTCATCATAAAAAGGAGCGACAGCCGTCGCTCCTTATCTTTTGTTTAGGAGGAGTTTTATGTTCACGGAAATCCTCATGTATACGGGAATCTGGTTTATTCTCATCCTCATTTTATTAGGAACCATTTATTCACGACGGAAAAAATGATCAAAGCACCATCGCGGCAATCACACCAAAGATGATGAGTGGAATATTGTAGTGTAAGAACGTTGGCCAAACCGTTTCACGTAGGTGATCGTGTTGACCGTCAGCGTTCAATCCACTCGTAGGTCCGAGTGTCGAGTCACTCGCTGGGCTACCTGCGTCCCCAAGCGCTCCTGCAGTCCCGATGATGGCGATGGTCGCCTCGACTGAGAACCCGTATTGTACACAGAGCGGGACGAAAATCGCAGCAATGATTGGAACGGTCGAGAAACTTGAACCGATTCCGAGCGTGATGACAAGGCCGACGAGCAACATGACTAGAGCGGCAATGAGTTTAGAGTCACCCATCAAATCGCTCGCTCCGTTGACGAGCGGTTCGATCGCACCTGTCTCGCGGATGACGGCAGCGAATCCACTTGCGGCGATCATGACAAACCCGATGAATGCCATCATGCGCATGCCGCTTGTGAAGATATCATCTGCCTCAGACCATGGAATCAGGCGGAAGATTGAAAGCAAGATCAAACCAGTCACCGCAGAGGCGATCATCGACTCGGTCTGCAATTGAACGATGAGGACGATGAGAACGACAGCGAGTGTCATGATCATCTTCAAACCACTCATTTGACGTACTTCATAATCAGTTGGTCCGAGTGCAATCGTGTCATACGTTCTCGGTTTCCGGTAGTGAATGAACGCCGCTATCAATCCGACGACCATCCCTAATGCCGGGATACCCATGATCGAGATGATGTTGACGTCTCCGACAGTCAAGCCGTTTGCTTCAACGTTTGCGATGAGAATCTCATTCAAGTAAATCCCACCAAACCCGACAGGTAACAACATATATGGTGTCACAAGACCGAACGTCAAAATGATCGCTACGAGACGACGGTCTACATTCAACTCATTGAACAGTACGAGTAACGGCGGAATCACAATCGGGATAAAGGCGATGTGTATCGGAAGCACGTTTTGAGAGCTGATGGATAACAATAAGATGAGTGACAACAGGAATGCTTTGACGTACATCACACGCTTGCCTGACACGTCACGACCTGACATCGCAATCAATTTTTCAGCTAAGACATCCGGAAGCCCCGTCTTCGATAACCCGACAGCGAATGCGCCGAGGAGCGCGTAGCTGAGTGCGATGCTCGCTCCACCACCAAGACCGTCACTGAAGGCGGTCAACGTATCGTTGAACCCAAGTCCTCCAACAAGCCCTCCGACAAGCGCCGCTAAGATTAATGATAATACAATGTGCACTCGGCTGATGGCGAGCGCAAATAAGACGATGACTGCAAGTAATACTGCGTTCATATCGATCCAACACCTTTCGCGTTTTCTTTCTCTTGGTATCACTTTAATATGATAAAGACTTTTTGAAATTTAACATATGATGTGACCCTTGTCAAATCGAATATGAAAAAAAGCGATAACTCGTGAAAGTTATCGCTTACGTGTTACATTTCGACGTTATGATACACTTGGCGCACATCTTCCAAGTCTTCGAGCACATCGATTAGTTTTTCAAACTGTTCTTGCGAAGCGTCATCGAGTGACACTTCGTTCTGCGGGAGCATCGTCAATTCCGCAACGGCAAACTCTTCTACACCGGCAGCCTTGAATGCAGTTTGAACGGCGTGGAACGCTTCTGGCTCTGCATAGACGATGACCGTCTCGTCTTCCTCGATAACATCACGCACATCAAGGTCATGTTCCATCATGAGTTCGAGGACGTCATCTGCCGACATTTCATTGACACCGATGACGGCAGTTGCATCGAACATATATGCGACCGAGCCACTGACTCCCATGTTGCCTCCGTTTTTACCGAAAGCGGCACGAACTTCTGAAGCCGTACGGTTGACGTTATTCGTCAATGTATCGACGATGACCATCGAACCATTCGGACCAAACCCTTCATATCGAAGTTCATCGAAATTTTCCTCATCGCCACCTTTGGCTTTGTCGATGGCACGATCGATGATCGCCCGGGGCACGTTATACGTCTTCGCACGTTCCACAACGAATTTTAATGACTGGTTCAACTCAGGATCAGGTTCCCCTTGACGAGCGGCCACATAAATCTCGCGACCGAACTTCGCATAGACGCGACTCGTGTTCGCATCTTTTGACGCCTTCTTCTCTTTAATGTTGTTCCATTTACGACCCATTACATGTCATCTCTCTTTCCATTTGTACGTAGATTCATTACAGATTATATAAGAAGTTGTGGGAATTGACGAGAAAAGTTTTACTTGTCACCTTTGTCCATCTTCTCGACAATCTCTGTAAGTGTCTTCAAACTCTCAATGAGTCGGTCAGTTTCGTCCTCATTCAAAAAGGCGAGACGTTCCTCGAATAGTCTACGGAATGAGTCTCTGCGCTCAAGTAAGATTCGTTCACCTTCCTCGGTCAGTTGATTCCAAATCACGCGGCGATCCCGCTCGTCTGGCACCCGCGTGATATACCCCTCGTTCAATAATTTCGTGATGAGCGGGGTAACGTTCGGTGGCGCGATGGAGAGTGTCTCGCTGATTCGTCCATTCGTGACAGCCCCCTCGTCCTCAATCAACATCAATAGATGGAAATGAGAGAAGTTCAGGTTTAGAATTTGAGGAAAATCAGATCGACGTAACAATTTACGACGAATTAAAGGAATCAGTTTGACAAACTGGTCCGCTGCATCTTGTTTCGGCATAATAGATTCACTTCCTAGTTAGGTTCTATTTTCATTATACACGAGTTAGGTGCAGTTGAACCTAAAAACGGGTTGATGTGATGATTGATACATCATAGTAGAGATTGAATCGACACAAAATATGTAAGCGTTTACATTGAAGGTTTGATATATTTTCATGAAAACGAATTCGATTTTACTGAGGACGCATACAAAAATCAAGAGCTATCAATAACAGATAAAAAAATATTGTGAAAGAGTTCACATTCTTGTCACCCACAAAACCTGAAAAACATTGTATTCTATGAATGTGAAGGAAAGCACAATCTCTAAAAACAGTCATCACAATGTGCTTCCATCAAGTCAATATGTTCATAAAAAGCTCTCACTTATGAGGAGGAACCTAACATGGCAGTCAAAGAGAAAGCAAAAGTGGAAACAACGGCAGAACAAATGGTGGACACGCTCGTAGCAAGTGCGCATAAGGCACTCGATACGTTGATGACGTTCGACCAAGAGAAAATTGATCACATCGTACAGGCGATGGCGCTTGCGGGACTCGAGCAACACGTCACACTCGCGAAATTAGCACATACAGAAACAGGTCGCGGTGTTTTTGAAGACAAGATGATCAAAAATATCTTCGCGACAGAATATATCTATAACTCACTCCGTGGTGAGAAAACGGTAGGCGTCCTTGAAGATGACGTTCAAAACGGAATCACATACATCGCGGAACCAGTCGGTGTCGTCGCTGGGGTCACACCGGTCACAAACCCAACATCGACAACGATGTTCAAAGCGATCATCGCCATCAAGACACGTAACCCGATTATCTTCGCGTTCCATCCATCAGCGCAACAATGTTCAAGCGAAGCGGCTCGTGTCCTCCGTGACGCAGCAGTGGCGGCAGGTGCTCCTGAAAACTTGATTCAATGGGTTGAAGTTCCGTCACTCGATGCGACGAAAGCGCTCATGAACCACCCTGGTGTAGCGATGGTCCTTGCGACGGGTGGGGCAGCGATGGTCAAATCGGCTTACTCGACTGGTAAACCAGCACTCGGTGTCGGACCTGGTAACGTACCAGCCTATATCGATAAGACTGCGAAAGTGAAACGTGCCATCTCAGACGTCATCCTTTCAAAAACGTTCGACAACGGAATGATCTGTGCGTCTGAACAAGCGATCATCGTCGATCAAGAAGTATATGAAGAAGTGAAAGCAGAGATGACGGCACTAGGTTGCTACTTCTGCTCACCAGAAGAAAAAGCAAAACTTGAAACACTCGTCATTCGAACAGATACATGTGCGGTCAACCCTGAAATCGTCGGGAAGCCGGCAGCATGGATCGCTGAACAGGCAGGTCTCAAAGTACCAGCGGACACGAAGATCTTGATTGCAGAGCTTGAAACAGTTGGCGCAACGGAACTTCTCTCTCACGAAAAATTAAGCCCGGTTCTCGGTGCGTATAAAGTTCAATCACGTGAAGAAGGATTCGCAATCGCTGAAAAAATGCTCGAGATTGGTGGTCTCGGTCATACGGCTGTCATCCACTCAACAGATGACGATGCCATCCTTGAGTTCGGTCTCCGTATGAAAGCTTGCCGCATCATCGTCAACTCACCTTCAGCACACGGTGGAATCGGTGACCTTTATAACGAAATGACACCATCCCTTACGCTCGGTTGTGGGTCTTACGGTAAAAACTCCGTCTCAGAAAACGTGACGGCGAAACATCTACTCAACGTGAAAAAGGTGGCGAGACGTCGCGTGAATATGCAATGGTTCAAAGTACCTGAAAAAATCTATTTCGAGAAAAACTCAGTACAATATCTTCAATCGCTCACAACGAAAAAACGGGCGATGATCGTCACGGATGAAATGATGGTCAAACTCGGATTCGCTGACAAAGTCATCAAAAACTTGCCGGCTGGTGTCGAGTACCGCATCTTCGACCAAGTCGAACCGGATCCATCTGTTGAAACGGTCATGAACGGTGCCGAAGCAATGCGTCACTTCCAACCAGACATGATCATCGCACTTGGTGGTGGTTCACCGATGGATGCTGCGAAAGGCATGTGGCTCTTCTACGAACGTCCAGAAGAGAAGTTCTCGAATCTACGCCAGAAATTTATGGATATTCGCAAACGGACATATAAGTTCCCGACACTCGGTAACAAGTCAATGTTTATCGCCATCCCGACAACGTCTGGTACAGGTTCTGAAGTGACACCGTTCACTGTCATCACAGATAAAAAACGTAACGTGAAATATCCGATTGCTGACTATGCGATCACACCAGACGTCGCCATCGTCGACCCTGAGTTCGTCATGACCGTTCCAGCTTCAATCACGGCTGATACAGGAATGGACGTCATGACACACGCAATCGAAGCATATGTTTCCGTCATGGCGAATGATTACACAGACGGACTTTGCCTCCGCGCCATCAAGATGATCTTCGACTACCTACCAAAAGCGTATGAAAACGGTAGCGATGCGGAAGCTCGTCAGAAAGTACACAACGCTTCAACGATGGCGGGTATGGCGTTTGCGAACGCATTCCTCGGTATCAACCACTCGATCGCTCACAAAATCGGTGGAGAGTTCCACGTCCCACACGGTCGTACGAACGCGATTCTCATGCCACACGTCATCCGTTACAACGCGACACGCCCATCGAAACTTGCGGCGTTCCCGAAATATGAGTCATTCATCGCAGACGAACGTTATGCAGAAATCGCGCGTTACCTCGGACTTCCAGCAAGCACGACAGCTGAAGGTGTCGAGTCACTCGTCCAAGCGATCATCGAGCTCGGTCAACGCTTGAACATCAAACTTTCGTTCAAGGCGCAAGGCATCAAGAAAGCAGAACTCGATGCGAAGATCGACAAGATGGCAGTCGACGCATTCGAAGACCAATGTACGACGGCCAACCCGAAAATGCCGCTCGTTGAAGAATTGAAAGAGATCATGTACGCAGCATACGAAGGCGTATAAGCTTCAAAATTTACAAGGGGCCCGTTCAACTCGAACGGGCTTTTCTTGTGGTCGGAATATGACATTCAGTTTCTAAAATTATATTTAAATTTATAAAAAATTGAATAGTCAGACCATAAATAGCTGTATATAATAAAAAATGGTATACATAGCAATTTATTGATGAATGGAGATCGTGTCATGATCATTGTGTTTAGTTTGTTGCGTTCAATCGCGACAGTTGTTCTTTTCTTCAATCCAATTTATTCGACGCCGCTCGAGACCGCGGAATATATTTCATCAGTTGATCGAAATGCGGATAGTTGGGAGAGTGCCGACTTTTTTGAATCATTCGGAACCGAGTTACCTATCGACATGGATCGAAACCTCCTTTACACAGAACGGATAACCGGCTGGACTGAGATTGAAGTGGGGGACGAAACGTATGAGGGGTTTTCATCGATGACGTTTGATCAACCGTTCAAAGGTACGATTCTACATATGACGTGGGGACAAGACATTCCGGATGTGAAAGAAAAAGTGGTCGTCTTACCGACAACAAAGTTTTCATATGACAACATCGAGGATGCGTATACCGTCGATTACGCAGGTGAGGTTTTGAATGACCAGGAAGCGAACGCGTACTTGTCAGAGCTCGTATCTGCAGGAGCTGCAGGATACCTGATCACCCCTTATGAAGACGACCCATATGAGACGGGTTTCGTTTTCACGTCATCCTATATGAAGTTAGATGGTACAGGGGTAGACTTGGATACGGCTGAACAACTGAAGGATGGGGAAATGATTCGAGTCAAACCTTATCGTGAAGAGATCCCATATGTCGAGTTTGTCCAACAAGGAAAATCGGAACGGGAGATCATTCTCATGTCACGACTCGATTCTTCCTGGCACGGAGCCCATTATTTGTCTGCCGTCGGTCCGTCTACGGTCTTATATCATCTGATGCAGGTGATGAACGAGGAAATGCCAGACTATACGATTCGATATGTCTTTTTGAATGGAAACGGCGACTCTAGAGAAGCGAGTGACGATTTCCTTGAACGGCTAGGGGAGCAAAAAGAAAAAGTGGAAACGGTCGTCATGCTCGATATTCTTGGGACTGGTGATGGTCCACTATACGTTCGGACGAAAGGGATGAAATCCTATCCAGTACTAGAACGGGCGCCATTCGCTGAACTAGAAGTACGTTCGTTAGCAAGTTCACCGGGTGACGCTTACGATGAAGCAGGAATCCCTTATTTGATGTTGAGTGATTCATTAGAAGGAAGTTGGCATGTGTTCACGGAGAAAGATACGTTCGAACGGCTGTCGGAAGATGGAGTAACGGGTGCGGTCGATTGGATGCACAATTGGCTAACTGACTGACCTAATCATTGTCGCTGTCTGAGAAGACGGCGACATATTTTTTTAGATGTCGGTTTCGGGTATGATAGTAATGGAGGCGATACGATGAAACAAGAGATGACAATTACGACAACATATGGAACGATTGCAGGAACTTTTCTTTCCCATGAGGAGCCTCGGACGACGATTGTCATGTTGAGCGGAAGTGGGCCGAGTGACCGTGACGGCAATATGGGTGGTGTCGGATTTAACACGTATGCCAAGCTGGCAGAAGCGTTGTATGACCATGGATATAACGTGTTCCGATATGACAAACAAGGAATCGGGAAGTCAGATGGAGACTTCAACAAAGTCGGATTACATGACTTGATTAACGATGCGATTCTTGTCGTACGCACCATTCGACAATTGGCCGATGTGAATCGCTTATATCTACTTGGTCATAGTGAAGGGGCCGTCCTTGCTCCTGCCGTTCAACTTGAGACAAAGGCGGATGGACTGATCTTACTTTCCGGTTTCCATGAATCGTCCAAGCAGATGTTCTTATACCAAGCAGATGCACTCGCTAAAGACATCGAACATGTGAAGGGAATAAAAGGTCTCTTCTATCAGTTGACGGGCGTTGCCAAAAAGGTCAGACAACGACAGGACGATTTGTTAGAGCGCTCTTTACGGACAAACGTCTCGTCTTTCAAATATCGAGGTCAAGTCGTAAATGCGAAATGGATTCGAGAACATGCATCCTATGACGTCCGAGAGCGGTTGGAGCATGTTACCGTCTCGGTTCTTGCGATTACGGGGGGACGTGATGTCCAAGTCCCACCCGAACACGTCCATATGATTCAAACAAAAGGGGAGGTCACCTCTTCGATCATCGATGATATGAATCATCTGCTCGTGAAACGGGAGTCACCCCATTCGCTTCTCACGTTGCATAAAGAGTATCGAGAAGCGATCGATGCGCCGATTCATCCAAAACTCGTTCAAGAATTGGATGAATGGTTAAAAAAACAGTCATAAACTCGAAAACGGTCATATATTGACCGTTTTTTATGTTATAATTGTGACGAATTGAATGAAACTGAAGGTTTTTGAATGATTTTAGTTGTTTTTATAATGAAAACGCTTTATATTAGACGTATGGAGGGAACAAGATGTTAACGAAACAACGACATCAGTTGATTTTGCAACGCTTATCTGAACAGAAGGTCGTCAAATTAAAAGAATTGGTTGATTTAACGGATTCATCCGAGTCGACGATTCGTCGAGATTTGACGGACCTTGAAGCGGAAGGGTATCTGGCAAGGGTTCACGGAGGCGCAACGCTCATTGCGACTCCAGATGAGGAACCGACATTTGAAGAAAAGCGAGACCGGTTCGTAGATGAAAAAGTTGCGATTGCACGGAAGGCCGCAACGTTCATCGAAGACGGGATGTCGATTTATTTAGATGCCGGTACAACCACTCAGGCGATGGTTCCGTTTTTAGAAGGGAAAAAGATTGTTGTCGTCACAAACAGTCTACCGATTGCGAATGAATTATTTGATCTTGATATTAAGACGTTTGTGATTGGCGGAGAATTAAAGCGTTCCACCCAGGCATTGGTTGGGTATAATGCACGCGAGAGCATGATGAATTATCGTGTCGACCTCGCCTTTCTCGGAATGAATGGAATCGACCTTGAAGCGGGTTACACGACCCCGGACCCAGAAGAAGCGCTTGTCAAAAAAACGGCAATCGAATTGGCACAAACCTCGTTCGTACTCGCGGACGCATCGAAGATCGGGAAACGAACGTTCAGCCGAGTCGCGACGTTAGATGCCGCACAGTTGATCACATCAAGCAGTGAGTCAATGAGTTCCATCCAAACAATCACAAAGGTGGTGAATGCGAAATGATTTACACGTTAACACTCAACCCTTCTATTGATTACTACGTAACATTACCTGAAGTACATCTAGGAGAAGTGAACCGAATCGAAGAGACGACGGAGCGCGCAGGCGGTAAAGGAATCAACGTCTCCATCGTTCTTCGGGAATATGCACAAGAGACGAAGGCGTTTGGTTTCATCGGTGGGACGACCGGTGACTTCATTAAAAAGTCACTCGTCGACCACGGTGTACACACCGATTTCGTAGAGGTGAATGGGAACACCCGGATCAATGTCAAGATTCGGGCGAAAGAGGAAACAGAACTGAATGCGAGCGGACCGAATATCACAGAGCGCGAGCTCGAACTGTTGACGGCCAAGTTCGATCAAGTTCAAGAAGGCGATATTGTCGTCCTCGCGGGTAGTATCCCGAGCAACCTACCAGACTCGCTATATCGGACCATTGCTGAATCGATTCGCGAAAAAGGTGCCGACTTTGTCGTCGATACAACGAAAGATGCCATGCTCGAGGTGCTCGCCCTCGAACCACTCATGATCAAACCGAACCACCATGAATTAGGTGAATTGTTTGATACCGAGATCGAAACGTTTGAAGAAGCTCTTCCATATGCCGAACAGCTCGTCAAACGCGGGGCGAAAAACGTCATCATCTCCTTTGCGGGAGACGGGGCACTACTTGTTAACAAGGACGGAGCCGTCACAGCGAACACACCGGTCGGGAAACTCGTGAACTCGGTTGGTGCAGGAGATTCACTCGTTGCCGGATTTGTCGCGAATGTGAAAGAAAAAGGTGAACAAGAAGCATTTCGATACGCGGTCACGACAGGAAGCGCATCTGCTTATACGTTCGGCCTATGTTCAAAACAAGAGATCGATCGATTGATCGATCAAGTACAACTCACGCCACTGAAACGAATGGAGGAAACAACATGAAAATCACGGACTTGCTCCAACGCGACACGATTCAATTGAATCTACGCGCGAGTTCTAAGCGTGAGGTCATCGAAGAACTTGTCGATGTCCTCGATCGCGCTGGTAAACTATCCGACCGCAACGGTTATCGCGATGCGATTCTAAAACGTGAAAGCGAGAGCACGACCGGCCTCGGAGAAGGGATTGCCATTCCTCATGCGAAAACGAGTGCGGTCAAAACGCCAGCAATCGCATTCGGTCGCTCGGAAGGCGTCGACTACGAAGCGTTAGACGGACAACCGAGCCGCCTCTTCTTTATGATTGCGGCAGGAGAAAATGCGAATAATGAACACCTTGAAACACTCTCTAAACTTTCAGTTTACTTGATGGACCCTGCATTCCAAGAGCGTCTCTATGCAGCCACTTCTGAAAGCGATGTCATTCGTGCCATCGAAGAAAAAGAAGCGGCAGAAGCGAAGCCGGAAGTCGTCAAACTGACGAATGAAGATGCACCGTTCATTTTAGCGGTCACGGCTTGCCCGACAGGAATCGCTCATACGTATATGGCAGCAGATAGCTTGAAGCAAAAAGCGGAAGCGATGGGAGTCGATATTAAAGTCGAAACGAACGGATCGACTGGTGTAAAAAATGAATTGACACGTGCGGATATCGACCGGGCGACAGCGATCATCGTCGCAGCGGACAAGGCTGTTGAAATGGATCGTTTCGCTGGTAAGCGAGTCATCGAAGTTCCGGTCGCACAAGGGATTCGGAAACCTGAAGAACTCATCAATCGTGCGGTGAAACAAGATGCGCCGGTATATGAGGCTTCGAAAACATCAGGTGGTGCTTCGAAAGAACAACGTACAGGCGTGTACAAGCACTTGATGAGCGGTGTATCTGCGATGCTTCCACTCGTTGTCGCAGGTGGACTCTTGATTGCCATCAGCTTCTTCTGGGGCATCAACTCTGCTAACCCGGATGACCCGTCTTACAATGAATTTGCAGCACAGTTGATGACGATAGGTGGAGCTGCATTCGGCTTCCTCGTTCCGATTCTCGCCGGTTTCATCGCGATGTCGATTGCCGATCGCCCAGGTCTCGCACCAGGTCTCGTGGCAGGGGTACTTGCAAGTCAAGGGAACGCCGGATTCCTCGGTGGTCTCATCGCCGGTTTCTTGGCCGGTTATGTCGTCCTTTTCTTGAAAAAGGCACTCGCGAAGTTGCCTGCTTCACTTGAAGGAATCAAGCCAGTCCTCTTGTATCCGTTACTCGGCTCGTTCATCTCCGGGATGGTCATGTTACTCGTCGTCAACGAACCGATCGCAGCACTTATGACATGGTTGATGGATACGTTGAACAGCATGAGTGGCGCGAACGCTATCCTTTTAGGAGTCATCGTCGGTGGGATGATGGCAGTCGATATGGGTGGTCCGATCAACAAGACAGCGTACGTCTTCGGTACGGCAGCACTTACAGCGGGTAACCAAGAAGTCATGGCAGCCGTCATGGCTGGAGGGATGGTACCACCACTCCTCGTCGCACTCGCATCAACAGTCTTCGCTCGTCAAAAGTTCTCGAAACAAGAGCGCGAAGCAGGAAAAACTGCTTATATTATGGGAGCCTCGTTCATCACGGAAGCGGCAATCCCATTCGCGGCTGCGGACCCGATTCGCGTTCTTCCATCAGCGATTCTCGGATCTGCCATTGCAGGAGGATTATCCGCATTCTTCACGATTCAATTACCAGCGCCACACGGTGGGATCTTCGTCTTCCCACTTCTTGAAGGAGCTGGAAACGTCGCTGTGAGTATGGGTCTCTATGCACTCGCCATCTTGGCAGGTGCGGTGGTCGGAGCATTGCTCCTCTCGTTCTTGAAAAAACCGTTAACAACATCGACACCAGTCCAATCTAAAGAAGTTGCATAACGTAAGAAGAGACGTCGCCTTTATCCAGAGGTGACGTCTTTATTGTTGTCGATGTCTGTGCAAAATTCACATAATCTCGGATTGCAAGTTGGGGATTTGTGGTAAACTATTTGTAAAGCTTCGGGTGAGGAGGGGGTCACATTGGACATTCGGGTCGCCAAACCAGATGATGTGTATGGGATTGCGAGAGTGCGTGTGAACGGGTGGCGTACGACCTATCGGGGGATCGTACCGACTGAGTATTTGCTAAAAGTATCATCCGGCTCCATCGAATGGGCAGAACGCTTGCGGACCGCCCTTCGTCGGCAAGAAGTAGCCGGCTTTGTGGCGATTGTCGAGGACGAGATTGTGGGCTTTGTTCTTTACGGAGAAGAGCGGACAGGAGAGTATCCAGACCACACGAATGAAGTGTATGCTATTTATATTTTAGAGAACCATCAAGGGAACGGAATCGGGTCCGCTCTCCTTGAGCATGCCGTGCAATCGATGTGTGAGGCAGGACTCTTGATCTGGGCGCTTGAGATGAATCCGTTCCGCACGTTTTATGAACGAAAACAAGGGCAGGTCATCGACCAGAAAGATCGAGAGTTTGGTGAATTGATGCTCCGCGAAGTGGCGTACGGTTGGGAAACGACCCGTCACGACTCCATCATGGGAGCCTGAGCTTAGAGACTGTAGAATGTTCTACGGTCTTTTTTTGTTGAGTGAAATGGATGCTAAATAAAAAAGGGATCCTCTACTATTCAATGGCTCATCTACATCAATTCGAACGTCCAGATCAGTATGAACCGTATCTGTTAAAGGCAATTGCAGAGTACCCAGAATTTCCTCGTTACCATCTTAATCTTGGACGGTACTATATCTCAAACGAGAATATCGAAAAGGGAAAGCTGTATATAAAAGAAGGCTTACTTAGAGTAAAAGAGTGTTTCAATGAAGCATCGCCTCTAGAATTTGAAATTTCTTTATATACGTTTATCGATGAAGAAATCGGTGGACTTTATATGTTCGATGAGTTTTACAAGAAATATAAAGAAATGTCCTTATGAATCAATTAAAAATAGTGTTGTTCCATTATATAAACTCTTCTATACTGAATTGAACAAAAAATTCCAAATGAAGGGTTGGGAGACATTGAAGCACCGAAAAATTTGTATCAAGTTAAGTGGAGCCGCTCTAGCTGGTGATGGAACGGATAACTTTGACGAAATGAGCCTCAGCCTGATTGCAGAAGAAATATTATCACTCGCAAATAGCGGGGTTGAAGTGTGTGTCATGGTCGGCGGGGGAAATCTCTTTCGCGGGAATCAAGCAGAAGCGTGGGGGATCAATCGAGTGGAGGCTGACAGTATCGGAACGCTCGGGACAGTCATGAACTCATTGATGCTACGTGGAATCTTGAAACGAGATACGACTCGAGAAGTGCGCGTCATGACATCGATTCCAATGCCGAGCGTAGCCGAACCGTACATTCAACTTCGAGCCATCAATCATTTGAAAAAAGGATATATCGTCATTTTTGCAGGCGGTAACGGTCAACCGTTCGTTTCTTCAGACTATCCTGCTGTTCAGCGTGCCATCGAAGTGGGATGTGATGCCTTGTTCGTGGCAAAGAACGGTGTCTCCGGCGTATATGACCGCGATCCTCGTTTGGATTCGGACGCTCGTCAATTTGAAACTCTTCACTATAACGATGTCATTTCGAATGATTTGAAAGTGATGGATCAATCGGCATTGCTTCTCGCGAGAGATCACGGTTTGCCGATTCACTTGTTCGACTTCAAGGAGCGGAACGCCATTCATCGTATTCTCGAAGGAGAGAGCATTGGAACGATGATTCATCACCATGAAACGCAGCTCTTGCAGAATTGAGGAGACAGCATGTATGAAGTAACAGATGGTCACGTCATTGGGAAAAACGGAATACCCGTCCCGTATTCGTACCTGCCGCCTGATTCGTCATCCGACACACTCGTGATTTTGTTGCCCGGATACGGATATACAAATGATTCTCCAATGTTTCGCTATACGACTGGATTGTGCATAGAGAATGGGTTGAACGTTCTCGAAGTCAACTATCACTATCGCGACGAGCGGTACGATTCAGTCGATGTAAATAAAGCAATTGTTGATGATGTTCGACTCGTCATCGATCAAATCCTACATACTGATTCCGTTCAACAATACATCATCGTCGGAAAATCGCTCGGTACGGTTGCGATGGCAAGTGAACTCACCCGAAACGTGTTTCATGATGCCAAACTCGTTTGGTTGACACCTTTGTTGAAACAAGACGACATATATGAAGCGATCCAGTCTCATAAAGGACAACAGATGATTCTCATAGGAACGGCGGACCAACATTATGTAGATGAGAGAATGAAGCGTCTTGAACATCTGGCCTTGACCGAACTCGAGATTGTCAAGGAGATGAATCATAGCCTCGAGTACACAGGAGAGACATACCGGTCACTACGGTTACTTGAAACACTTCTCAAGCGAGTGGAGCAATTTATCATGTCCTCATAGGTCGTGAACCGGAGGAGAGTTGCGCGATCAAATGTAAGGGAGGAGTCGACGTGAAATTTACCACTGAGCGTTTAGAAATCAGACCATTTATGGAGAAAGACTTGCATGCTACATTCGAAATGTATACAAAACCAGAAGTATGCAGATATCTTTTGCATGAGCCATGGACGTCTGAAAATAGGAAGAAAGAATTTGATAAAAAACTAACAAATTCTATTCTTACCGAGACTAGTACGTTGAATTTAGCAGTCGTACATCAAGATGAAGTGATTGGGGATCTCACAGTTTGGTACACGGGTATGAAAGACACGGTAGAGATTGGGTATTGTTTTTCTGATTCACATTCAGGAAAAGGATATGCGACGGAGGCAGTGAGCGGATTGCTAGGGGAGTTGTTCACAAAGCTCAATCTACATAGGGTACAAGCTAATCTCGACGCCAGAAATGTAGCTTCCCAAAAATTATGCGAACGGGTTGGAATGAGAAAAGAAGCTCATTTCTTGAGAGACTATTGGAATAAGAATGAATGGACCGATAGCATGGTGTACGCGATATTGCACGAGGAGTTTGTAAGACAATAAACGAAATAAGTGAATAGAAAAGGAGATGATGCGCGTCATCTCCTTTAATTTACAATTTTTCAATAACCGTTTTCGGGTCGACACGTTCTGTATAGTCAGCAGGCACATCACTGAACGAAATCGTTCCATCAGATTGGATGATGAACGTGGCCGGTTTCGGCAACTGCCAATCTTCGTTCCCGTTATGTGCATCGACATTTAGTCCAGATGCTTTATAAATATCAATCAAATAACCTGGCATGTCAAAGACGAGGTCGAATTGACGTGCGACAATATTATCAACATCACTCAATACATAAAAATCAAGTTCATTCTTTTCTTTCGTCGAAAGGGAATAATCCGGCGTTTCCGGACTGATCGCGACAAGAGTCGCGCCTTTTTCTTGAATCGTTGCCAACTCGCGCTGGTAAGCGCGGAGCTCGAGGTTACAGTATGGGCACCATCCACCTCGGTAAAATGTGACGATGACTGGTCCATTTTCAAGGAGCGTTTTCAAATTGACGGTTGTCCCGTCCGCGTGAGGCAATTCAAACGACGGCGCTTGATCTCCAACTGTTAACCCTGATGCGATGCCTGAATCTTTCAATTCTTGAGTCGCCTGAGCCATCAATCGTTGCTTCTCGGCAGGTGCATTTTGTTTGAACTGATCTTTATAGGATTTGATCTCTTCCAATAATGAATTCATCATTTGACTCCCTCTTCCGATATGGTGACTCAAATTTTAACTAAATACGAATAGTATGATTTGTTCAATCGAACACAACGGTGAAACTCCATTTCAGTTTCCGAAAAATAATTTTCGAATAATTCAATCAATTCTTCAGATCTAATGACTTTTGACCGATATGATGAATAACCCAAGGGGGATTCGACTCACCGAACTCGCTTGAACATTTTATTCGGGTTAGGAGATGTTTTATGAAACAGAAGCGCACGATTAGTATCAAGCAAAAATTGATTGTCTTATCCGTTCTATTATTGATTATTCCAGCCACATTGATTGGAATCGTCGCCTATTCGCAGGCGAAAGGTAAAATCGAGTTTCAAATGATCCAGTCCGCCAATTCGGGGGTAGACCGGATGAACAATGAGGTCACGAACCTCATCGAACCGATTCAAACGGACATCTCGTTTTTTGCGAATCGGATTGATAGTTCCATTTATGAAGAGGGAGAAGCGAATCAAGCGTTAGCAGAGAAGTTTACTGAGTATTTAGAGACACATCCAAAAGTGACGAACATTTACTTCGCTTCAGCAGAAGGTGCGATGACGATCTATCCTGAGCAGGAATTGCCAGAAGGATATGACCCACGCACTCGTCCATGGTATGAAGCGGCTGAAGCAAGTGGACAAGAGGTTGCCATCACGAATCCGTACGTCGATGCCGCTTCTCAAAAAATGATGATCACGGTTTCGAAGAAGACTTCAGACGGTCGTGGTGTGGTCGCCGTTGACGTCGATGTGAACGATATCGCTGAAGTGGCATCCACCATTCAAATCGGGAAAGAAGGATACGTTGCCATCTTCGACCAGGCAGAACAAGTCGTCATTCATCCGTCGACGGCTGTCGGTGAAAAGATTGATGAATCTTGGACAGATTCGCTCTTTTCCAAGGAAGAAGGGACCCTGTCTGCATCGGAGAATGGGGAAGGCGTGGAGAAAGCATTCGTGACAAACCCAATCACCGGATGGAAGATTGCCGGTACGTTATATGACGGTGAGATTCAAGACGAGACGGTCGGCATTCTTTGGACGACTGGATTCGTCATCATCGGAATGTTCGGGATTGCAGCCATTCTTCTCTACTTCGTTCTCCGTTCAATCTTGCGTCCGTTGCGTTTATTGACAGAAGGAGCAGAACGAATCAAATCAGGAGATTTAACGGAGCCGATTACCGTCTTATCGAACGACGAAATCGGGCTTGTCTCAGAGAGTTTTAATGAAATGAGCGATTCACTTCGTATGGTATTACTCCGTCTCGATGATTCAATCAGTCAAGTTGCCGCCTCGTCTCAAGAATTGATGGCCAACTCGGCACACAATACCGCCTCATCAGAACAGATTGCCCGTGCAGTTGATCAAATGGCAGTCAGTGCCGATGGCTCGAAGCGACAACTCGACGACAATGCGACATCGCTCCAAGCGATTACGTCAGGAATCATGCGAATCTCAGAAAGTTCTATGGACGTGTCTGAACTTTCACGCGAAACCTCAAAAGAAGCGGAAGACGGTTCGACGACCGTGAAGGAGAACGTGAAGCAGATGAAGGCAATCGATGCGTCTGTCGTGACATTCGAGGGCGTCATTCACTCATTGGCACATCGCTCTAACGAGATTGGAGAAATCGTCACGGTCATCAATGGAATCGCTGAACAGACGAACCTGTTAGCCTTGAACGCTGCCATTGAAGCAGCACGTGCAGGTGAGAACGGCAAAGGGTTCGCGGTCGTTGCGAGCGAGGTGCGTAAACTCGCAGAACAATCGCAACAGTCGACGAAACAAATTGCAGCGTTGATTGATCGAATCAAGCATGAGACGGAACAGTCTGTACAGTTGATGCAGGAAGTATCTACTCATACGAAGGCCGGATTGGCGTCATCTGAAATGACAGCAGACCGTTTCGAGAAAATCAAAGAGCGGACAGTCGCGATGACACCACGGATTGAAGACGTGACCGCAACCGTCGAGGAGATTGCAGCAAACGTTCAGGAAGTGGCAGCGACGGCATCACAAATCGCCGACATCGCCGATGAGAATTCGAGTGTCTCGAAGCAAGTGGCGGCAACGACCGATGATCAATTGAAATCGATTGAAGAAGTATCGCAGTCAGCAAAAGCACTCGCGACCATGGCCGAGGAGTTACAAGACCTCGTCTCGCGGTTCAAACTGTAAAATGAAAAAGAAGCAGAGCGCCGAGCTCTGCTTCTTTCGTTATAAAATCGGACTGAGGAGTCGTGAGACACCCTCCCGAGCACGTACTGTCCATTTCCGCTTTTCATAGTCTTCCATCGTATACGTGCGACTGACCGCCGTATCGGTCTCGAATAAAGAAACGAGTTCGAGTGCGACCCGCTCATCATAGATAAGTGCGTTCACTTCAAAATTGAGACGGAAGCTTCGAGCGTCCAAGTTCGTCGTCCCGACGGTCGCGATCTCATCATCGACGACGAGCGTCTTCGCGTGGAGAAACCCTTCATCATACAGATAGACGTTTGCCCCGTAGTCGAGGAGTTCCCCAAGGAACGAGAGGGACGCCCACATGACGAATGGATGGTCCGGTTTTCCAGGGATCATGATATCCATCTGAACGCCAGAATATAGTGCCATTTTGCAAGCGTCCATAAAACTCGTGTCTGGAATGAAGTATGGCGTTTGAATGACGACCCGTCGTTTGGCGGACATGATCATCTTGATCATCATATTCTTCAAATGTTCCGTATCCGAGTTTGGTCCACTCGTGACGATTTGCATCGGAGAATTTTCTTTAATGTCATGTCGCGCAAAGCAGAAGGCATTTTCAGGATCATGTTTACGGTGACCAGAATAGTTCCAGTCCAATATGAATCGGTGTTGTAAATTGTAAACGACATCTCCTTCGACACGCAGGTGCGTGTCACGCCAATAGCCAAATTTTTCGACTAAACCTAAATACTCGGTACCGACATTGAATCCACCGACATAGCCGATTTTCCCATCGATGATGACGACCTTTCGGTGATTTCGGTTGTTCAACTTGAAGTTGATGATCCCGAGTGTCGGTGGGAAGAAGACACGCACCTCGCCATCGTTCGCAATCAACTCTTTAAAGTCCGAGTTCCGAAGACTACGTGAGCCGACCGCATCGTAGAGGAGTCGAACTTTGACACCGGCTTTCGCACGCTCGATCAACTCTTTCAACAGTGCCTGACCGAGAGCGTCACGCTGGATGATGTAATATTGAATATTGATTTCCGTTTCGGCCGAGCGAATGTCATCCATCAACGCTTTGAACTTTTGTTCGCCGTCGTGCAAGATGAGGGAACGGTTATGTACACTGATCAACGATTTAGAAGATCGTAAGTTCATTTGAAGCAGTTGGTCATACTTTTCAAACAGCGGCTGCGCGAGCTGGGTTTGGCGCGTATGAATTTGTTCAAGTTGCGCTTCGACTTGAAGCGAATGGAAGGAACGTTCTTCTACACTTAAATTATAGAAGTTATCCTTCTTAAGTTGTCGCCCTAGGAAGAGATAGACAATGAAACCGAGCACTGGTAAGAAAAACAGGACAAGAAGCCAGGCCCAGGTCGCGCCGACGTCACGTCTTTCGGCGAAGATGACGGCGAGTGCGAACAACATGTTTAACCCGAGGACGATATAAAGTCCCCAACTGAAAATCATAGACCAATCCAACGACATACACCCCTTTATAAACGATTCATAGCTTAATCATACATCAAATGAGGGAATAGGATGCTATCAAATGAAATAGGGGGAGAAGATGATGAACATGGAAGTCGTATGGAAGAAAGGGATGGCGTTTGAAACACATACGCCATCAGGACACACGGTGATCCTTGATGCGGCGGATGATGTCGGTGGGCTCGATACAGGACCTCGTCCGACAGAAATGTTGCTTCACGCGACCGCATCCTGCACAGGAATCGATATCGTGTCGATTCTGCATAAGATGCGCCAGCCAATTGAAGCATTCGAAATGAAAATCGATGGGGTGCGGGCGACCGATCACCCGAAACGCTTTACAGCCATTCACATCTTGTATATCCTGAAAGGCGAGTTATCGGAAGAACGAGTTCGGCGTGCCATCGAATTGTCCGTTGAGCGTTATTGTTCTGTATCGCATAGCCTCAATGCGACGTTGACGTATAGTTATCAATTGAACGATGGAGACGTCACTCCGTTTG
Organism: Exiguobacterium sp. s140; assembly: GCF_018617035.1. Lineage (GTDB taxonomy): Bacteria > Bacillota > Bacilli > Exiguobacteriales > Exiguobacteriaceae > Exiguobacterium > Exiguobacterium profundum. The sequence goes on along the minus strand of NZ_JACSJK010000001.1, from coordinate 826,752 downwards.
ATTTTCACGAGTGAGCAGGATGGTTGAAAGGCATGCGGTTCTCCGTTATATTTGTATTTCAAATACTGTATAACTAAAGGAGGACGTTATGATTCGACTCGCGAGGAAGCGCGATGCCCAACACATCGCGAACCTAATCGAACAACGAGCCGTAGCGCTAAATGAACAAGGAAGCGACCAATGGACCGAATATTTGGAACAGGACCTCGTAAAGCGTGTGCGCACTGACATTGTAGAAGGCAGTGTATATGTCTTTGAAGATGGCGAACAAATTTTAGCTTCAATCGCATTGTTACCTCCAGATGAGTGGGATGATAACTTATGGGACGACAGTGAGCGTGGACAATATATCCATCGAATCGTCGTCAGCGAAAAGCTAAAAGGGCAAGGCGTCGGACAGCAGCTCATGGAGCATGTCTTAGAGGAAGCCGATGAAGATGAACCAATTCGTCTTGATTGTGTCGCTGACAATGAATTTTTAAATGATTATTATCCACGTTTCGGTTTCGTCTTTGTCGATTCACGAAACGGGTACAATACGTTCGAATACAGATTGGATGAGAGCATGAGTGCATAAGGGTCATTTGACCCTTTTTTTGTTATACTATCAACAGCGAAAAGGAGGGGTTTTATATGACTAAAACCATTTTGGTGGGATTCGGATTCTCGGCAAACACGTTCCATTTGCCGTTCTTAAAGGCAATCGATTCATTTGAAGTGAGTGGTGTCGTGTCATCGCGCCCGGAAGAAGTGCAGGCTGAATTACCTGGTGTCACGGTATATGCGACATTAGACGAGGCGATTCAATCGGATGCTTCTCTCTATGTCATTACGACACCATCGCATTTACATAAAGAGATGATCGTCGCATGTCTTGAGGCAGGAAAAGATGTGCTCGTCGAAAAACCCGCATTCCTGACAACGGAAGAAGGATATGAGTTGATGGAACTTGAAGCGAAATCGAAGGGCATCGTCAACGTTTATCAGAATCGTCGTTATGATGGAGACTTCTTGACGGTTAAATCGTTTCTTAACTCGAACGAGTTAGGAGACTGGAAGGTCGTTGAATCTCGATTTGATCGTTTCCGTCCGAATGTACGTGACCGGTGGCGTGAAAATGGAGGACCAGGTTCCGGTATTTTATTCGACTTAGGAAGTCATCTGATTGACCAGACTCTAGCCTTGTTTGGAAAGCCAGATCGTATTCAAGCAGATGTGATGATTCAACGAGATGGTGGCCAATCCGATGATGGGTTTCATCTGACATTCTATTACGGTGAGAAGCGAGTATACCTTCGTTCGAACCCATTCATCGCCGGAGAAACACCTCGGTTTGAAGTGCATGGTACGCAAGGAAGTTTCTTGAAATATGGACTTGATCCTCAAGAAGATGCTCTGAAGCAAGGAAAGTTAGAAAGTGACCTTATAGAGACTGGCGTATTATCCAAAGAAGAGGTTTCGTCCATTCAAATCGAGAAAGGTAGTTATTTGGCGTATTATCAACAGTTAGCTTATAGTTATGAGGTACGGCAACCCGTCGTTTCATTAAAAGATGCAACATTGACAACCTACTTGATTGAACTTGCTCGTAAATCCAGTGAGACAGGAACAGTCATCACGGTAGATTGACACGCTTTTTCGTTGATTTACTAAACCGGTGATCAATTCACAATTGGAAAGAACGTGCGATGATTTCTTTGTGAACGTGTCGACACTTCTCTATTGTAAGAACAATCATACGAGTCATAATAAAAAATCGATGCCACCGAATAATTCGTTCGAGCGTGCATCGATTTTTTAATTAGGCCGCATCTTCTTCTGTCGATTCGACTTTTTCCGTATGACGGACAATCGGGAAATTTTTGAACAAACGGCTTCCGATCAAGCCGAAACCGATCCCAAGGATGAATAGCACGACGGCTGTGAAGGTGACCGTTTGCCAATCGTTGAAACCATACATGACTAGAAGTCCCGGAATCCCGGCTGCCGAACCTGGCGCATCGTTGATCATACCGGTCATGGCGACAATCAATCCGGCGATGGCTCCACCGACAAAGTTGACACTGTAAATCGGAATCGGGTTAGCAGAAATGAGGTCAGCTTGCGTCAACGGTTCGATGGCGACAGAGAGTTGATCTTTCTTTGTTCCGATTTTCAATTGACGGAACAACAAGTAATTCATTGAGATGGACGCGGTCAACGCGAGCGCGGCAATCGCCATCGGGACCCCGGTCAAACCGAGCATCGCCGTCAAGGCCATCGAACTGAGAGGCGACGTTGATACGACCGTGACGATCCCTCCTAAGACGAGACCCATGACGACCGGATTTTGTGTTGCTGCCAGTTCGATGACAGCTCCAATCTGTTCAAGTGTGTTTGTCACGAGTGGGTCTACCCCTGTCGCGACGAGACGGGCGAGCGGTGCCATCACGATGACGTAGAAAATCATATCGACGCCGGTCGGCAGATAGCGATTGATTCGAGTGCCAGCCAAAGCCAAAAGATATCCTGCAAAAAAGCCAGGAAGGATTCCGAATCCCGATACAGACAACCCGATCATCAAACTATAGACGGGGTTGATTCCAAGTGCGATGGCGACAAGAGCCGCAGCGGCAGGACCTGACAAAGCGCCAGCCGCTTGACCTACTTCTTCATAAAGAGGAAGTGGCAGCAATCCGCCGATTGCATACGCGTTGAACGCTTCGACGAGGAAACTCGCGATTGCAGCACCGGCCAATGCTCCCATCGCCTTCATTCCAAAAGGCGCCTTATAACTAAATAATGTGAACAAGGCGAGGATGAGCAGTAAAAGTGCGATTCCTTGAATAATGACCATAAACTCTTCCTTCTTTCTATCTCTATTTATTCATAATTTATTCTATATTCATGCATAGAAAGACTTCTGTAAAGCCATATTCAAAAGAAAAATTAAAATTGAACAATGATACCGGTTACAATTAGAAATTCCAAACCAAGAAAGCGTTTTCTTTGAAAAATGACATCAATTCTACAAGTTTGCACGTGTCGAGCCGCATGAGATTGGGAACAGATAGGGGAAAGACTTTTCAAAAAGTATTGGTCGAGGAGGATGAATTATGCAGAAGGAAGACAGACCGTGGCATGCGCTCGAAGTAGATGAGGTGCGAACCCATGTGGAGACTGATCTTGAATCAGGTCTTACAACAGAAAGTGTCACAAGTCGTCAAGACGAATTCGGCAAAAACGTATTGCCGGAGAAAGAGAAAACCCCTGAAATTATAAAATTTCTAAGACAATTCAATGATGTTCTCGTGTACGTCTTGTTAGCGGCTGCCGTCGTCACAGGATTCTTAGGGGAGTACATCGATACGATCGTCATCGTTTTAGTCGTCACGATTATCGGCGTCGTCGGATATCTTCAAGAGAATAAGGCCGAAGAGGCGCTAGAAGGAATCAAAAAATTGTTAGAAACAAAGGCGACCGTCGTTCGAAACGGCAAGCAATCCGAAATCGACTCGAGTGACCTGGTCGTCGGGGATGTGCTTGTGCTTGCTGCCGGTGATAAAGTGCCGGCCGATGCCCGTGTCGTGCAAGCCGAAAAGTTTAAGGTCGAGGAATCGGCCTTAACGGGAGAGGCGACGACTGTCGAGAAAAAATCAGACGTCGTGAAAGAAGAATCGGTGTTGGCCGACCGGAAAAACATGGTGTACTCAGGAACGAGTGTCGCGACGGGAAGTGCAAAAGCTATCGTGACAGCCATCGGTGAAGGGACGGAGCTCGGCCAAATCAACGCTTCAATCTCAGAAGTGCAGACCGTCAAAACCCCTCTGATTCGACAGACGACCAAGTTTGGTCAAACGGTGTCCATCGCCATCTTGATCATCTCCGTCGTGATTTATGCGTTCGGCTACTTTTTACGGGATTATGAGCCGGTCGAATTGATGCTGACGACAATCGGTCTTGCCGTTGCGGCAATTCCTGAAGGATTGCCTGCCGTCATCTCCATCATTTTGGCGCTCGGTGTACGAAATATGGCCGAACAAAAAGCGATTGTGCGAAGTCTACCATCTGTCGAAACGCTTGGTGCTGTATCTGTCATTTGTACGGATAAGACGGGTACATTGACAAAGAATGAGATGACCGTCAAACAAATCGTGACAGCGAACCATGATATCGAAGTCTCGGGTAGCGGATATGCTCCGAATGGAGATCTCGAATTGAATGGTCAACCGTTTGACTTGGACGATGACGAGTCGATGATCGACCTGTTAACCGTTGGGAAAACATGTAACGATGCGCAGTTGAATGAAGAAGACGGGGACTGGGTCATTAACGGTGATCCAACCGAGGCTTGTCTGTTGACCGTCGCTGAGAAGGCCGAGCGCCCGATCGAACGTTTAAAAGTCATTTCGAAGATCCCGTTCGATTCTGAATATAAATACATGGCGACGCTCGTCGATTACAAAGGAGAGCGAATGATTTTCGTCAAAGGTGCCCCGGACCGACTCTTTGATATGGCATTGTCTGAAGACTTTAAACAAGACTATTGGGATGAAAAACGAAAAGAGATCGCAGACCGCGGTCAACGCGTTCTCGGTGCAGGCTTGAAACGTGTCGACAGTTCAAAAGCGTCAATCGACCATGAAGATGTTGAAGATGGTCTAACTTTCCTCGGATTGTTCGGAATCGTCGATCCACCTCGACAAGAAGCCATCGATGCGGTCGCCGCGTGTCGTGATGCTGGGATTCGAATTAAAATGATCACGGGAGACCATAAAGATACCGCTGTCGCGATTGCAAAAGAACTGGGCATGGAAGTGGAAGGCGCCCTCGAAGGTCGTGAATTGACAGATATGACAGATGAAGAAATCAAAGAGGCTTCCGTTCATAACGATGTATTCGCACGGACCAGCCCTAACGACAAGCTTCGTCTCGTCAAAGGATTGCAAGAGAACGGTCTGATTACATCGATGACAGGAGATGGTGTGAACGACGCACCTGCCTTAAAACGTGCTGACATTGGTGTGGCAATGGGGATTAAAGGGACGGAAGTAGCGAAAGAAGCATCTCAGATGGTTCTTGTCGATGACAACTTCAAAACGATCTATAACGCCGTACGAGAAGGACGACGGGTGTACGATAACCTGAAGAAAACCATTCTCTTCTTGCTTCCGACAAACGGAGGTCAAGCGTTGCTTGTGGCAATGAGTATCTTGCTCGGAGCGGCTGCACCGCTCAGTCCTGTGCAGATTTTATGGGTCAACATGGTTGTCGCGATTACTCTCTCTTTAGCAATCGCTTTCGAACCACTCGAAGAGAGTACGATGAAACGACCGCCACGTCCGGCCAATGTGCCGCTACTCAGCCGATACTATATTTTCCGCGTCACCTTCGTTTCAATTATTATCGGGGGCGGTAGTTTATGGATCAACTATATGCTCGGAGATTTCGACTACTCGACCGAGAAATTACAAACGATTACCTTGAATGCCATCGTCATGGCCCAGCTCTTCCACTTGTACAACTGCCGTACGGAGTTGGCACCTGCATTCAACCGACATTTCTTTGACAATAAGATTGCGTTTCTCGTATCGGCCTTACTCATTGCCCTACAATTGTTCATCACGTACGTACCGTTTATGCACACGTTATTCGGTACCGCTCCATTAACGTGGGAAGATTGGATTTATCCAGTGGCATTTGGTGCCGTCGTCTTTATCATTGTTGAAATTGAGAAGGCGATCTCCAGACGTGTCATCGGCAACCGGAATATACACTGATACGTTTCATTCATGTGAAAAAAGGTTAAACAAGTGGAGTAAACATGAAGGAGGGATACGATGAAGCGTGACGAATCACAACCAGGGGTTCACCCGGATCCGCTACCGGATGATGAATCGAACCCGGCGAAAAAACCGGCTCCGACACAGCATCCTGACCCTGATCCAGAGGAAGAATCGAACGAATAAAGCGTGTAACAGGTAAAAGATCCTCCTAGCTGAAATAAGCTAGGAGGATCTTTTTGAGTTGGTTTATGATGTTGACTTTACAGAGCGGCTATTTTGTAGCCGATTGAATGATTTCTCGTTCATATGTTCCGTGATGACAAAATCACCGACTGGGCATTCCCATTTCCCTTTTTCGACAACACATTCGCGCAATGTCACTTGGTCATCGTATAAATCTAGTTCCAATGTGTCTTTCAAAAATTGATCGACTTTTTGGTTTGGAACTTTTACATATTCATTGAATTCGAGCTCTTCATTCTTGACAGTCACGTAAGAAGTGACTTGGAAATAACGCATGTGATGGTCTCCTTCATTAAAAACTAACTTCTAGTATAGCCGTTTCTGATGAAAACGGGTACTCAATGTTTCATTTCAGCACGTTCACGCTTCGGAGGTGCTTCGTTGAACGGTTTTTGATGGCGAATCATGAGCCAAAAAATGAGACCGAACAACGGGATATAGGGGAGCGGCCATAAGCTCATCTTATAGCGTTTCGCGTCCCGATTCATTAACGTAATTTGAATGAATGCCAACAAAAAGAAATCGACGGTCATCGTTCGAACAAATTGATTGTTCTCCACATAGGACCAGTATTCTGCAACATTTCCAGTATTGGCTGCAGCGATGAACAACCCGATTGTCACCAGTAAAAGCACAACGCCGAGGATACGGGTCGGCAGCGGTTTGACCGGGGTCGGATAAGGTGACTGTCTCGCAAAAGCCAAATAAGGAGCGAGTAGAAATCCCCCAACGAAAAAACTGGTGACAGCGGCGATGAGTGGATTCGGTTTGAGCTGATTCACTTCTGACCAAAGAAGTGGAAACATCGCCAGGGGAAACACCCCTAAGATACTAAAGAGCGATAGAGAATAGCCTTCGTACGCCTCGGTATTATAAGTCACAAAATCGAGAAGAAAGCGTCCGTCGAACGGGACATTTGGACCGATGACGGCGAATGCAATTGCCAGTCCCCAAGGAATCAATAAGAATTTTCTTGTCATACGAACACCTCGTCAATGGTTGATAGTTGTAGTATACCCTCTTTTGGAGACACGAAAAAATGAGAAGATGCCTGACGCATGTTCTCATTTATTTTCACGTGCATACGTTTTAATCATCGTGACGAGTTGCTGAGTTTCGTCAGCTTTCACATCAAGCATGATTCCATAATCATACAGCGAGCCCGTTTGGCCACGGTGTCTGACATGTCCCATGAGTTCGATCGGTTGAAGTGTCGGAACGAGGTCGAAAAGAAAATGGACCTGTAAATCATCAGAGAGCGGGAAGAGGTAGTCCGAACGCAATTTTAATCCATGAGAACTCACATTGAGGAGCAATCCTTCCCCATCATAGAGTTCTTTTTCTTCCCATACAAGTCGATAAGGGATGGTACGGGGATTCGGTAGGATATAGCGGAACGTCTCCTGGCGGCGATAACGCATCAATTCACCCCATTTCTTTACTTCTTTTATCGGCAAAATTGAATTTAAAATGAAGTGGAAGATTGTATAAAATTATAGTGTACTCGCTTTACAAATTTGAAAGCGCTTTCTATAATGGATGTACGATTTGAATAGGGAGGAGATCAGATGAATGTCCATGATTTACTCCGACGTTACTCGATTCAAACACCAGTCATCTATGAAAAAAAACGTAACGGGGAGTGGGTTAAACTCGAGCGCTTACCTGCTTATACCATTCTTGAAGTCGAAACGAACGATCATACCATCGAGGCGGTCGCGATTGATGCATTCAAAGCGATTACCGTCTGTCGAGAGTCGGCGTCGATTGAAGAAGCCCGTCCGTATGCTGTGCGTATCCTGATTGAACGACCATAAGAAAAGCCGTAACTTCATGTTGAAGTTACGGCTTTTCTTTATGCTGCATCCTGTTCGGTTTCGTCTTGTGGATTTGTTCGTTTTGCGTAATACATAAACGGTGTCGCCATCCAAGCGATCACAAACTTTGCCACGTATGTCGTGATAAAGATGTTCCACCAAATGTCCCATTCCATTCCCCAGAATGCGATGATGCAGAACGTGAATGTATCAATCAGTTGAGATAAGACGGTCGAACCTGTCGTACGAAGCCAAAGCTTCTTCTCGCCCGTTTTTGCACGGATCTTTGAATAGACGAAGACATCGAACAATTGAGAGACCAAATAGGCAGCAAGGCTACCGAGTGTGATCAATGGCAGCATCGAGAAGAGTGCCTCGAAGCTTTCATGCATGAACAGTGCCTCTTCAAACGGCTCATATAAAAGTGCATATTGCATGAGTACCGTTGAGACGATCAAGATGAAAAATCCGAGCCATACGCCTTTACGGGCAGCCACTCGCCCATGTTTTTCGTTCAAAATATCGGTTGCCAAGTAGAGCGAACCGTAAACGATGTTACCGAGCGTGAAAATATATCCGCCAATTACAATCTGTTGCGTGACTTGGATGTTTGCTACGACCGAAGCCATCGCAATCCAAGCATATAAGCCGACTCGTCCGAATAACTTGTAACTGAGGACGAGTAGTCCGAGTGTAAGGATGGCAGAAGGAATCCATAACCATTCGTTTAGCATGAATCATGCTCCTTCCTCTAACTATTCAATGATTTCAACTTTTCAAGTTTATAGAGGAACGGAAATGATGTCAAGGAGAGGGGGGAGGTCCACTCAGGTAAACACCGTAAAATTATAAAACCCTCTTCTATATCAAAAGTGCTTCTGGAAACTCCCTGCTAAGTGCAATCGTTCGACAAACTAAAAATCGATTCGACAAACCGTGATTCGCGACATGAAAAATAAGAAAGTGGGAACAAAGTGGGAACGGGCAAAAAGAAAGCACCTCCTGTCATAAACAGGAAGTGCTCTGAACCGCTTGGTTGAGCGGTATTGTTGATGCCTCCGACGAGAATCGAACTCGTGCTGCAGCATTACCATTGCTGAGGTCTGCCACTAACCTACAGAGGCGTTATACCAACTATGTTACACAGATTATTCGTCATTTTCAAGCTTTTTTAGAATAATAAGACCTCCAATCTTCGATAGAGGAAGACTGGAGGTCGAATGCTACATGTTTATTTTGTACGGATCCAAACGGCACCTGCAGAGTTGTCTTTCGCTTCACCGACTACGTCAATGACGAGACCGTATTGCGGAAGTTTGCGTCCTGCATCTGGAATGAGCGAGTTGATGTAAGAGTTTGCATCATTGAACTGCTTCACGCCAGGCTGTGCTTTGTAATCGTACACGCCACGACTCGGTGAATCGATATACCAAGCGAGCGTCTTATCGAGACTGAATGCCGCATCAGCAATTTGGTAACGTGTGCTACCTGCGACTGTCTGTTGACCGTTCAAGTTACCGATCAGCGCTTGTGGATGTGAATCGACGACACCGAGGAATCCTTCACCAGGGTGAACACCGACCCAGTTATCTGTGAACGAGTCATCACCATACCACACGACAAGACCAGTGTTGTATTTCACGCCGCGGCCGTTGAGAAGACCCATATCCGACCCAGCGTGGTTACGCCATTCGAGGTAGTAATAGTGTGGTTTTGAATCGTATCCGTCTGAAGAGACGAATCCATCGAGCGTCACGGCTTCAGCGCCTTCTGCATCATCTGCGAAGAGTGTTGCGGATTCTGATTTGATTGACAAGTTGTCGACTGCGAAGCCTTTCATAGCGACGCCGCCGTCTGTCACGTATTCAAAGACGATTTGAACATCTTGACCAGCGAATTGTGAGAGGTCGTATGATTTGTTGACCCATGCACCGTTCGTCGTCTCAGCAGGGTAGCCCGCTTCGTTTGCGCCGTTGACGTCGTCACCGAATACATCGAGAACGACTTCTTGACCACCGCTGAGGGCTTTGATGTACAAGTAATCATAGTCCGATTCGACTTCATAGAATGAATCGAATGCGAGGACTCCGTCCGCACCAAGTTTCACAGCTGGTGTTGCCATCTCAGTATGGATGTCGTCACCTTTTGTCGAGTAATAGTAGCGATCGCCATAAACTGGTTCGATTCCTTTAATCTTCTTATCAGGAAGGTTGACTTTGACGATGCCTGGGTTGTTTGATTTCGTCACAGATTGGTCGAGTTGTGCGACGAACCCTTGAGAGTTGAGGTCTTCAAGGTCGACTTCTGTGATGTTTGCCCAGTTTCCACCCATGATTTTTTGGAAGTATTCTTTGTTTTGTGGTGAGAAGCTTGTTGGCTCCGTACCTGCGACTTTACCGGCCCAGCTACCGCCACTCATGATTGACCATGATTGAATCGGTTCGCCTTGACCTGTGTACTGCGTATCGTACTCATCTGGAAGACCGAGGTCATGTCCGAATTCGTGTGCGAAAACGCCGACCGCACCATCTTCTGGTTGAATCGTGTAATCGTACGCAGCCATTTTTCCGCCCCAGTAAGGAACTGCAGCTTCTGTATTGGCTACTGGGTAAACACCATCAAGAACCCAGCGATGTGACCATACCGCATCGTCACCGAGCGCACCGCCACCCGCTTCTTGGCCAGTCCCAGCGTGGATGATCATCAAGTGGTCAACGAGACCGTCCGGCTCATTGAAGTCACCGTCTCCATCCAAATCGTATAGATCGTATTGGTCATGTTCTTTCAAATCGATTCCAGATGCGACCGCAGCATTCAACGCATCTTTGACGAGTTGACGTGGTCCCGGTCCGACGTTATCATGTCCGCCATCGCCTTTGTCCGCACCGTAGTCTTTTGCGGTTCCCGGAACGGTCAACCACTCCGAAACCTCACCATCGACAGTATAACTTCCGCCTGATTGTTCTTCATAGTATTGTTTGAACGTTTGAACCTTTTCACCGTTAAAGAGTTCAAATTGTTGATCACCGAACATATACTTTTCATAATGTTCTTTACTGAAGTTATCGCTGTACATATAGCCCGGCTCTTGGATGATGTTATTGTGTTTGAAATCGCTGTACTCGACGAGGAGAACGAGGACTTTATCTTCACGTACCGAACCGTTGTATGCAGATTGCCGGGCAGGAGAAACCTTCACTTGACCGTTCGGTTTCCCTTTACGGTAATTTCCTTGCCCTTTTTTCGCTTTATCAAGAATTCGTTTTGATTCCTTTTCGAATTGAGTATGTATCTTCTCTTTTGCTTTTGAAGCCTTCTCGTTCACTTTGTCGTCGTGCTTATGTGGATCTTTCGCTTCACCTTGCTTTTTCGAGATATATGCATCGACTGCTTTCATGCGTTCAGATGCAGACAAACCTTTTTTGATGACGCCGCGTTTCTCGAGAGCTTTCGCGAGACGCTCTTCATCGATGATGTTGTGGTCGAACGGAGCGAGCTCGCTCGTTGTCGGTACCGATGGCGCAACCGAGAGGGGAGCGGCACCAGCTGCCGGAACGATACTGACTGTCATGGCAGATGTCATGAGAGCCGCTAGAGTCGTTCGACGGATGGAACGTTTTTTCATTTGTATGAACCTCCTGTTAAAAAATAATGGGAAAATGTGTGAGCTTGTTGTAAATGTACTCTTTGTGTCTGATTAATGTCAATATTCAGAAAATAATAAACGAAAAGGAGTCTAAAGACCTATTTAGTTCAATTTGACTAAATAGACTTAGACTCAAGGTCGATATATCCGTAATGGAACTTCGACGTTTTACGTTTTATGTGAGCGAAACCGTACCGTTCAAAGGTATCGCTCTCAAAATGCGCCTTCAAGACAATTCGTTTCTTGGCTACTCGTGTTGCTTCGGTAATCAATTCTTGCGTGAGAGGGGAAGTGTCGGCGATTGTGCGAAGTGGGTTCAGATGAACCGATTCTGAAATCGTCTTTTCAAACATCGGATCAAAGTAGATACAATCAAACGAATTTTCCGCACACGTTTTCAAATAGTCAAGAGAGTTGGAGTGAACGACCTCAATGCGTCGCATCGCCTCATTGACCTGCTCATCTTTTTCGACCCATACGGACATGCCTTCTCGGACGAGTTGTGCCGTAATGAATTGACTCTCAAGGCCAATTACTTTACCGTTTGAACCGGCGACATGGCTCATGACGATACTGTCCGAGCCGAGTCCGAGTGTACAATCTAAAATATGATCACCCGGAGTTGCTTGCATGGCGTCAATGAGTGGATCTGATCCACCTCGGCTCAGTTGCTTCACCCGAAAGACGGAGCTCGATGGGTGGAAAAAGAACGGTTCTGTACTATGCAGAGGTGTGAACTCGACACGTCGTTTATCAAATACAAGTACATCTCGTTGATGACGTTTCTTCAACTCGTCGATGGAAAGTTTGCGCCGGTCGACAAATTTCATCTTGTATTCTGTGGCATGTGTATGCGCTCGAGATAAGACATCATCTGTCGGACGTAAACAAGTGGTTACAATATACATGATTCGGGCTCCTTCATAAAAAATGAGACGCAGGTGCGTCTCATTTTTTCTTGCTGAGTAAGTCTGATAATTCATCGATGAGTGCTTTATGAGAAGCGAGTTCTTTCTTCTTCTCGTCGTTCACGTTCATCGGACGTTTTGAACGGCTTTGTAGCGCTTCAAGCGTTTCATCGATTGACGATTTCAACGTATCGCGTTCTTCAGGTTTCAAAGATACTTCGTGCGGATTTTCACCAGAAGCATCTAATTCGCGGAGACGTGCCATCAATTGCTTTGCCTCGCGATTCAAATCGATTAACAATCTGTCAATTTGTTCCAGTCGTAATTTGATCCCATCACGTTCTGTAAACATCTGCTTCACCTCTTTTTGCGGTTTAACCCTAAGGTCTCTTCCTGTTTACTTTACCATAAAATTTGTTAAACGAAACTACCGGGAATATATTCCATTTATTTTGGCTGTAAGAAACATTGTTTCTCTATCCCCACACGAAGTTCACCTGCTATACTAACTGAGCTAATTAAGGAGGTGGGCGGATGGAAACAACAAATCATCCACCAAAAGCGCTCAAAGGAGCGATTGTGTCGATTACGGCATATTTGATCTTATCTATACTAAAGGTATTCTTCGGATACTTATATGAATCTGAGGCGGTCCTAGCCGATGGATTCAACAATACGACGGATATAATTGCATCAGTCGCGGTCTATATTGGCATTCGGGTGGCTACATTGCCACGGGATGCCGAGCATAAATATGGTCATGCGAAGATGGAGACGATCTCTGCACTCATCGCTTCATTGATTATGATTGGGGTCGGTATTTTCGTCTTCTTTAACAGTCTGTCGAATTTAATCGGGGGCGAGTATACAGAGCCGAACCCGTTGGCGGCGGTCGTCGCCTTCGTCAGTGCGCTCGTCATGTTCGGGGTGTATCGGTTCAACTTGAACCTCGCGAAGAAGACAAAGTCATTGGCACTTAAGGCGGCAGCGAAAGACAATTTGGCCGATGCGATGATTTCAGTCGGAGCCACGCTTGGTGTGCTATTTGCTTATTTTCAACTGTCTTGGATGGACACGGTCTTAGCAATTGTGATTGCCGGCATGATCATCCGGACAGCGATCCAAATCTTTTTAGATGCCACCCATCAGCTTTCTGACGGGTTCCCTCCGCACCTCGTCGAGTCCTATGAGGAGACGATTGAACAATTTGAGCGGGTGAAAGAAGTTCGGGAAATCAAAGGGCGTCATCTAGGGAATCACGTGATGCTCGACGTGACGATTGCAGTCGATGGCGATTTGACCGTGGACGCGGCCCATGAATTATGTGATGACATCGAACGGAAATTAGATGAACAGCATGCGGTCGATTCGGTGCATATTCATATCGAACCGATTTGACGTTCGGTTATCTTTTGCGCTTCATGAAGGGATTCGTTTATAATAAGCGCAGACAGATATTGAACTACTAGTTAAGGAGGGCACGGGATGAACATCGTGCGTCAACCTATTCGCCAGATTGATGAGATTGAATATGAACATTTTCAGAAGTATGGAGAAAACGCATATGGCGTTTCTGCTGAAGAGTTGAAAGGGATTCTCGAAGAAATGGGGTCCGAGCAACTTTATCACGCAGAAGAGCATAGTTATGGAGAAGACTTCTATTACGACTTGATGGTCGATGACAAACTGGTTGGTAAAGTCTTGTTACTCAAGCTTGCCCGCGTATACCAACTCGACCTGATGGTGTTCGATGCGTACAAAAACAAAGGATATGCGACGGAAGGTTTGCGACTTGCCTTACTGGACTCAAAATTGATGGATGGACAAACAGTCCGGGCTGGCATCCCACCGACGAGCCCACATCAACAAGAGATGCATCATATTCTCATTCAGAACGGGTTCGAAAAGCGGAACGGTTTGTATTATTTAAATTTCAAGAAACGATATGTGGTAAACCATTAAGCTGACGGCGTCTCGCACGTCAGCTTTTTTCATATGGAGGGGTAAGGATGAAGCAAGTCACCATTAAAGACATTGCGGAGCTCGCTGGTGTCGCCAAAAGTACGGTCTCACGCTATCTGAACGGTGGATCGGTCGGAAAGGCAACAAGGGAAAAACTCGACCGGGTCATTCGAGATACGAACTATGAGCCGAATCAGTTCGCTCAAAGTCTCAAGTCGAAACAGACGAAGATGATTGGGGTCATCGTTCCACGGCTCGATTCGTATGCCGCCTCACGGACGATGATGGGGATTGATGAACAGCTCACGGAACGAGGATATCAAATGCTCGTCGTCAATACAGCACAACAGACGGAACGAGAAATCGAACAGCTATATAATTTGGCCAAACAAAAAGTTGCCGGAATCATCTGGCTCGGGACGACGGTCACGGAACGTCATCTTGAGGCGATTGAGGCGATTCAAATCCCGGTCTTGTTGATTGGTCAGCAACATGACAATGTCCATAGTCTCGTCTATCCTGACTATGATGCGGCCTATGCGCTCGGTAAACAGTTCACGGAGTGGGGTCATCGAAACGTGGTCTATGTCGGGGTGTATGAATCGGATATCGCGGTCGGTCAAGCACGCCGTGACGGATTTTTGCGGGCGTTTCAAGAGTCGGAGGCAAATGTCAAAGTCATTCAAACGACGTTTAAGATTGAGGATGCCATTCCAATCGGTGAACAGTTGGCGGATAATGTTGGCTCTGTTTCCTTAATCGTTTGTGCGACCGACAACATTGCCTTAGGCGTCCTGAAAGGATTAGCGAATCAAGGGGTCTCTGTCCCAAGAGATGTCTCTGTCAGTGGATTTGGAGGATATGATTTCACGGAAGTCCTGCATCCATCCATCACGACGGTACACCTTCCTTATCGCCGAACTGGTGCGAAAGCTGCCGACATGATGCTACAGCTGTTGCAAGGTGAACACGTCTCAATGAAAACGTTCACAATTTTTGAACTAAAAGTGCGCGAAAGCGTTGACAAGTTAAATTAAATCGTTTACATTTGTGTTGCGGAACCGGTTCCGCAACATTTTTTATTCTAAAATGGAACCGGTACCAATTGTATAAAGAACTCATATGATTTATGGAGGTGGACGATATGAACACCGTACATTGTATCGGCGAATTATTGATTGATTGGGTATGCGAGGATGCGTCTAGCGATCTCGTGAACGGGACGACGTTCGTCAAGAAGGCGGGAGGCGCACCTGCGAATGTCGCGGCAGTCGTCAGTAAGCACGGGGGGCAATCTAGTTTCCTCGGACAGGTTGGAGATGACCCGTTTGGTCTCTTCTTGAAACAGACGTTGGTCGAGAACGGCGTCCGAACAGAAAACCTTGTGGAGTCTGGAGACACGACGTTCGCATTCGTATCGATTCAAGAGGACGGAGAGCGGGACTTCACATTCCGTCGCGGAAGTGACGGGGAGTATGCCTTCGAGTCGATCGACTTATCGGTGATCGAGTCAGGGGACATCATTCATTTCGGCTCGGCGACAGCACTACTTGATGGAAAATTGAAAGACTCGTACTTCAAGTTATTGCAATTTGCAAAGCGGGATGGCTTGTTTATCTCGTTCGACCCGAACTATCGAGATGCATTGATCACGGACCTCGAGCAATTTAAACAAGATGCGAGACACTTCATCGCGGAATCGGACTTCATTAAACTGAGCGAAGAAGAAGCATACTTGTTAACCGGAGAAGAACAACTAGAAGACGCTGTTCGTGCACTGCTTGAATTAGGGGCAAAACAGATTGCCATCACACTAGGGTCTCGTGGGACGTTGATTGCGACAAGCACGCATCATGAAATCGTTCCTTCAATCTCAATCGACAGTATCGATTCGACGGGAGCGGGAGATGCGTTCGTCGGAGCTTACTTATATCGGTTGGCAACACTCGGGTTTGACCCGGAGCGCTTACGTTCCGACATTGAATATGCGAACGTAACGGGTGCATTGACATGTACAGCTTATGGCGCCATTCCAGCAATTCCATCACGACAACTTGTGAATGAAACGTTAGGAGGGAAATGAAGATGGATTACAAAAAAGAAGCAGCATCGATCCTAGAGGCGATTGGTGGGAAAGAAAACGTTGCGGCAGCCGCGCACTGTGCGACTCGCCTTCGACTCGTATTGAACGATGAGTCAAAGGTCGATGAGAAAGCACTCGAACAACTTGATGTGGTTAAGGGAACATTCTCTACAGGCGGACAATATCAAATCATCATCGGACAAGGTACGGTCAACAAGGTCTATGCGGAATTTTCACAATTGACTGGCCTTGGAGACATGTCGACGACAGACGTGAAGTCAGCCGGAGCGAAAAAAATGAACCCGCTCCAACAGTTCGTCAAAATGTTATCGGATATCTTCGTTCCAATCATCCCGGCCATCGTCGCCGGCGGTCTCTTGATGGGAATCAACAACTTATTGACGGCACCGGATTTGTTCTTTGATGGACGTTCGTTGATTGACCAGTATCCAGGCATGGCCGACCTCGCAGCGATGATCAATACGTTCGCAAACGCCGCCTTCGTCTTCCTTCCTGTACTCATAGGGTTCTCCGCAGCCAAACGGTTCGGTGGTAACCCGTACCTAGGTGCAGCGCTCGGGATGATCATGGTCCACCCGGACTTGATCAATGCATACGCTCAGGCAAGTGTTGAAGAGATTCCGGTTTGGAACATTTTCGGACTCGAGATTGAGAAGTTAGGATACCAAGGACAAGTCTTACCAGTCCTCGTCTCGACGTATATTTTATCGAAGCTTGAAATTAACATTCGGAAGTTTATGCCGGCGTCACTAGATATCTTGCTTACGCCATTGCTCTCACTCCTCTTCACAGCGTTCATCACGTTCGCTTTCGTCGGACCGATCACTCGTGAAGCAGGGAACTTGATCATTGATGGGTTGGTATGGACGTACGATTCACTCGGGTTCGTCGGTGGCTTGATCATGGGTCTTCTCTACGCTCCAATCGTTATCACGGGGATGCACCATAGCTTCATCGCAATTGAGACACAACTTCTCGCCGATATCGCTGAAACAGGTGGATCGTTCATCTTCCCGATTGCTGCGATGTCAAACGTTGCACAAGGGGCTGCTACCCTTGCCGTCTTCTTCTTGACTGCTGATAAGAAGATGAAAGGTGTCGCCTCAGCATCAGGAATCTCTGCATTACTTGGAATCACAGAGCCTGCCATGTTCGGCGTCAACTTAAAACTTCGTTATCCATTCATCGCAGCCATCGTTGGTTCAGCCGTTGCGTCTGCATTCATCGTTGGAAACGACGTATTGGCAGTAGCGCTCGGTGCTGCCGGATTACCAGGTATTATTTCAATCGCACCGGGTTCGATCATCTCGTATATCATTGGTATGGCGATCGCATTCGCCGTGACATTCGGATTGACATTCATCCTTGCGAAACGACAAGCAAAAAAAGAAGCGGTCAAACAAGCCGCGTAACGAAAAAGGAAGTGACACTATGAATTGGACGAAGGCCGAACGTTATCGTTCACTCCGTGACGTGAGCGCCCTCGAAATGGAGGTGCTCCGTGCAAAGACGGCCGCATCCCCGTGGCGGTTTGGGTACCACATCCAGCCGCCGACGGGCCTCCTCAATGACCCGAACGGCTTCGCATATTACGATGGAGAGTACCATCTATTCTATCAATGGTTCCCGCTCGGGCCAGTTCACGGTCTCAAACATTGGTATCATGTCAGTTCGAAAAATCTCGTCCATTGGACCGACCGCGGGGTGGCGTTAGTCCCTGAAACGAAGGAGGATTCCCACGGTGCCTATTCTGGAAGTGGGTTCGTCGTAAACGACACCCTTCACGTCATGTATACCGGGAATCATCGTACGGACGATTGGACGCGTCACGCCTCGCAAATTATCGGTGTCTTACGTGACGGGATGGTCGAGCGGCGCAACGTGGCCATCCCGGATATTCCGGCCGGTTACACGGAACATTTCCGCGATCCGAAAGTATGGGAAGAAGATGGATCATATTATGCGATTGTCGGTGCACAGCGAACGGATGAGACAGGATGTGTCGTCTTATATCGTTCGACCGACTTGAATGATTGGACGTTTTTAGGTGAAGTGAAGACGGAGCTCGAGCAGTTCGGTTACATGTGGGAATGTCCTGACGTGTTTGAACTGAATGGAAGGCATGTCCTCATTTTTTCTCCGCAAGGGATTGAGCCTGAAGGTCATCGCTATCACAACATCTATCAATCTGGATACGTCACAGGCACTCTTGATTTAGAGACGCTCGTCTTCACGCACGAGTCGTTTGAAGAGCTCGACTTCGGTTTCGACTTTTACGCCCCGCAATCGACGGAGCATGACGGTCGTCGCATTCTAGTCGGTTGGATGGGCCTACCGGAGATCGAATATCCGACAGACCGCTACGGTTGGGCCCATGCGTTGACGCTCCCTCGAGAACTCTCGCTTGAAGATGGCGTATTAAAACAACGACCAATCTCTGAAATGAAGCAACTCCGATCTAATCAGTTCGTAAACGAATCAGGGACACGGCTTGACGTGATCTCACCCGAACGTTTTGAATTGGAACTGTCGACAGCTGGAGAAGACTTCAAACTTGAACTAGTGAAGACAGAAGATGAGTCGCTCGTGATTCGGTACGAGAAAGATACAAACGAATTGACCATCGATCGGACAAACGCGGGTGAACCGTTCGCGACGGAGTTTGGGACGATCCGGACAAAAGTGATTGAGGTCACGTCCCTTCATCTGTATGTCGACTCGTCGAGTGTCGAATGTTTCGTCAATGACGGTGACGCTGTGGCAACCCTTCGCGTCTTCCCAAGTGATGGTGAGAAACGAGTCCGCTACGTCGGAGACGAGGCAAGTTTAGTCGGTTGGAAATATGAATGAATGTAAAAGCTGAGCGTTTGCTCGGCTTTTTAATTTTTCCAAATGTTGAAACCGTTTCGATTGGATCTACGTATAGATGAAGAGAAGAGAGAGGTGAGAGAATGAATAAAATGATGAAGTGGGTTGATGCGATTCGAACGATTACCGCACCATTTGGAGATCCGATTGAAGAAATTGAGAATGAAGAAGTTGAATGCGTGATGGTGGCGGAGTCGACGGTGCGTGGAATAATGAATCCAGAAGTGAAGTTAGAGTTTCATGAATTGAGCCAGGTGCGGGTGTTCGCGGAAATGCTACGTAGTTCAGAAGAAATCGAAGACGTCGAAATTGAAGTGGCACCCGATTTTGATCTCTTGCTGCAATTTAAAGGTGGCGAGCATGAACGATATCAGCTGTGGCTCGGTCAACCGTACCGTCCGAGTGTCATCACGCATCTTGAGCGAACGGACGTTGTCTGGCGACTACCGGAACATTCGACGAATCAATTGATTGATGCCCTCGGGTTAGATAAGTAAAAAAGCACCTCTTTTTGAGATGCTTACGAGTTGAATCGGATAAACCGTTCGATTTGTCGCTCTGATTTTCTTGCTTGTCGTCCGACCCAAATCAAGTGACCGGGACTGTTCAGAATCGTAAGCTGCGCATGTGGGATCAAGCGCTTCGCGTAATGGGCATGTCGAACAGGAACTGCTTTGTCGTTTTTCGAGTGAATGATATAGGTTGGGCACGACACACCGAGTAACACCTCACTCGAGACACGTTGTTTCAAATCGAACTGTGCGCCAAGTCCAAACGCCATCTGATTCGCGACGCGTTTCAGGAGGAAAATATCATAAGGAGACACCTCTTCTCGAATCGTCTCGAGTGCCAACACGCTTGTCGATTGAATCATACGGGCCGTCGCTTCGAATGGATGTTTATGAATGGCACGAGCAATAAACTGTTTCATGATGTATTGAAGTGCGATAAATGCGGGTTGGACGACATTTCGGCTGACCGTGTCCCGATACGGGAAATCAACGACACTCGTCACGGCGGCAGCGAGGGTCAAACTAAGGACACACTGATTCTGTGAAGCGAGCTCAATCGCGGTCGGTCCTCCGGCAGAGATGCCATAGACATGATATCGATCAATATCTAGCATTTGCATCAAGTGAGAGAGTCGGGATGCAAACAATTGAGGAGATGCTGAAAAAGAGTATGGTGTTTCTCCATATCCGGGTCTAGATGGGACAATGACCCGGAAACCGGATAAAACGAGTTGGTCCACATGGTATGGTTCTAGACTCGAGGATTGGGTCCCATGGATCAGTACGATGACGGGACCGTGACCGCGGTCTATATATTCGATTTTTGAGCCGTCGACGTGTGCATAATATTTCAACTTAGATGGCGCCTCCTTAAACGTTTTGTAATGGAAAATACCTTTATTTCGTGGAAATAAAATGATAATGTCTGTTTATACATAATTTAGATAGAGAAACGAAAGGGGATAGAACCGTGAATAACCGAGAGCGGTTACTTGAAGTTCGACGTTTCTTCGAACGTTACACGGACGAAGCGAATCCAAAGACACTAGAAGATTTGCTCGAGTACTTGTCAACGATAGGAGATACTTCTAAGTTAGCAAAAAAATCGGTGAAAGACGATATCCAGGCACTGAATAATTCGGGGTTTGAAGTGCAGGATGAATTGGAGAAGAATGGTCTCGCTAAAAAGTATTGGCATTCGGCCCGCTTATTTGAGATTCATGAACTCCGGATGATGGTCGATGCGATTGTCGCAGCGAAATTTATCTCGGAAGACGTGACCGAGGAAATTGTAGAGAAACTTCAAATGCTGACGAGTATCCCTGAAGCGAAGACGCTACAATCGATCATCAAGACGCCGAAGAAAAAACACGGACACATTCCTTACCATATCGATCGTATCCAACGGGCCATTCATGAACGAAAAGCTATCTCGTTCCAATATACAGACGTCGTCGGATTTGATGTGACGAAACGAACGTTCCCGCTCCGCCGTGACGGAGAGCGATACGTCGTTAATCCCATCGATTTGCATTGGAATCACGAGCAGTACTACTTGATTGGGATCGACGAATCAATCGGAGAGGTGCGGAACTACCGGGTTGACCGCATCGTCAATTCGGAGATTGTGGAAGATGGCACCATTCGTCCGAAGCATCATTTACCTGATGATTACTATCAAAAATCATTCAATATGTATAACGGATCTGATGAACAAATCGTTTTGTCCGTCGACGAACGCGTTCTCCCGGTCATCTTTGACAAGTTAGGGGAAGACGTTTCTGTTTCTGAACATGGAGAACGATTCCTCATCCGCTTCGATGCGGCCGTTTCTGACGGATTTATTTACTGGTTGCTATCTTTGGGTTCACAAGTAGAAGTGGTTGAACCACTCACGCTTCGTGATCATATGAAAGCAACGATTGAGAAGATGGCAATTACTTATGAACATACAAGCATTCATTCCGCCATCGAGTAAGCAGATGTGCTATACTGCTTGCGACACTAGATGAAGGGGGACAGGCGGATGTTGAATTGGATGCCATTGATCATTCCGATTGTCGCTGTCATTTTCGTAACGATCGTCGCAAGACGCGCCATGAAAATGGATAAAGAGAACTAATAGGAAGAGACATCGTCCAGGATTGGGAGATGTCTCTTTCGCTATGGAGGTAGAACGTGGATACGATTACACATACGTTATTCGGTTTGACGTTATATGGTGCAGCCGATAAACGTGATTTACAACAACATGAAAAACGAGCCTTATTCGTCACGACACTCGTCGGGAGCCAAATCCCTGACAGTGATGTAATTTCACGGCTATGGGACACGGAAGGCATGTATCAGATGTGGCATCGCGGCATCACTCACTCGATCTTCCTCGTTCCGCTCTTTGCACTGCTCATCTACATACTGGTTCGCCTTCTCTTTCGAGTGACGGACATCCGCTATTTTTGGTGGGCATTATTGTCAGTCTTCGTACACAATACATCCGATTTGTTCAATGCATGGGGGACAGGGTATTTCGAACCGATCTCGGACGTGAGGATCACATTCGGTGTGATCCCGATTGTCGATTTTGTCTATTGGGGAATCTTCTTGGTCGCCTGGCTCGTCGCACGTAAACAAGAAGTCCGTTATAAGACGTATCGGTATGCGTGGGCTGCCCTCGTTCTTTATGTCGCGCTTCAAAGTGCGCAGGGCGCCTATTTATATCAGTCTTATTCAAAGGAATATGACGAAGTGGCGCTCTCGGCTTCATTTATCCCGACTCAGTTCACGGTCATTACGAAGACTGACGAGGACGTATCGCTCTTTCAAGATTCGATATATCAAGAAGCGACCTTGCAATACGAATTGACGAGTGCCGAAAAGGCGAGTCTTGAACCATTGTTTGAAGCGAATCATGAGGCGCGCACATTGACCAAATGGTCGCCGTTCGTCGTCATCGTAGCAAACGAAGAACGGCTCGGCGTCTTTGACCCGCGGTTTTATGATGGCGAATCCTCATTTTTATATGAATACATCGAAAGGTAGGATAACGGATGGGACGTATACGTTATCTCTTTATCTTCGCTTACGAACAGGCACTTAGTTGTATCTTTCCGGTCGCCATCTTCGGAGCGCTTGCCGTCACAAAGTTTGTAGAGTTACCACTCCCACGATATGACGTTTTACTCATCTGGTGTTTGTTCGTTCAAGTCGTCCTTGTGAAGACGGGGCTCGAGACGATGGAAGAAGTGAAGGTCATCAGCTGGTTCCATGTCATCGGTCTTGGACTTGAATTATTCAAGGTGCAGATGGGGTCATGGAGTTATCCGGATGAGGCGTTCACAAAAGTGTGGGGCGTCCCGCTCTATGCCGGATTTATGTATGCGAGCGTTGGTAGTTACGTCGTCCAGGCATGGCGTCGTCTCGATTTACGATTTACGAAGATGCCGCACCCAATCATCGCCTTCGGACTTGGCATCGCCATTTACTTCAACTTTTTTTGGCACCATGTTTGGTTAGACCTACGGTGGCTGTTGATCGCATTCATCTTTTTGGCGTTCGGTCGCTCGGTTGTCTCGTATAAACTCGACGATCGACGATTTGAGATGCCGGTCGTCCTGTCATTCTTCTTGATTGCCTGCTTTATCTGGCTTGCTGAAAATATTGTCACGTTCTACAACGGCTGGGCGTATCCGGACCAATTGAACGGTTGGGCCATCGTTGATTTAGGAAAACTGTCGTCCTGGTTCCTACTCGTCATCATCAGTATCCTCCTTGTCGCTTGGCAAAAGCGAAAATTGGAGTATGAATTACCTTAAACTCGACATGTGTCGAGTTTTTTTGTGAGGGGACACGAATCCTTTTTTGAAGAAAGTCGTATTGTAAAACGAGGTGATTCGGTTGTTGGAAATTGTACTTACTTGGTTGATTGGATTATTGTGTCTAGGATCTCTTGTCATCTATTGGAGAGAGTGGCGAAAGACTCGGAATCGAGTCAAACTAGGACAAGCTTGTCTCGCAATGTTTTGTTCGTTTCTTGTACTTGGAATGGCAGGCATGGAAACGTACGACCGCATGACGACGAATCACATCGTCGAGACGGGAGAATGTTATGTCGTCGATGACCGATCATCGAAGGGTTCATCGAACGTGACGCTATGGTTCGGAGAGCGGTCATACGGCTTCAAGGAAATTCCGGACGTTGCATATGGTCCAGGATATGTGTTTACGTGTCGCGCAATAATGACAAAGCAGATGCAATCAGGAATCGATTATGAGTTGCGATCACTTGACGGTGAGCTATTATATTCAACTCGTTCAGATGATTGATTGCGTGAAACTCAAAAACAAAACGTGTTCAAAGCTAATTTTATAGCTTCGAACACGTTTTACTATGATTGACTCCTGTACGTATGCCATAAAAGCAACATCATGACGATAAAACCCAGTCCTCCGACTAAATTGGTTATGAACAAGATGTGCTGAGACGATAAGAGACGGAGTATGGCCTGCCATATCAAAGACAGTGAAATTACGACAAAAATGAAAACACCAAATGGATTAGCGAGAATCGCAATAAGTTTATGATTCATTGTCATTCACTAAATGACCGGAATTTCTTGAACGCCATACCAATCATTTCGATTCCTTCATCTTGTTTCGTTTTCTCTCTAAAAAGATCGGAAGGATATTCAAAAAGATTGCCGCAACCGTCAAGAACCATAGCGCACGCGACATACCGGGTACGACATCTGTTATGGCACCCCAGTCCTTAGCTTCGACCCACATGTTGAGCAAGCTATATTCGGCGCATAACGTGAGAGCAACTAATGATAGGGCAATCGCCATCGGCAGCTTATAGTCCTTCTCCATCATAAATACGGTCAAATTGATGAGCGTCGCCCCGATCGCCGCCAATCCAAAAATAATCCACATCCTTTAACCCCCTAAATATTTCTATCTATACATTGTATCATACAAATTAACCCAGATAAATTTCAGAAAATTGTTTCTATTTACATAATAATTATGCTAGAATCAGTGGAAAGTGTCTTTGGATATTATTCCCTTTAGAAAATGAACAATCAACCGGACATCCTTTCACACTTTTGATTGAGAGATTTGCATTCAAAAGGAGATCGAACTATGACGTATTTTGCTCGGAAATCAGTTCATCTGATAATCGCATTTTTCATCTTGATTGCGATTAGTGCGCTACCGTCGCTCGTCGTTCAGACGGATTTTAATCTGACGAATTATTGGAACGGCATTCAACAACAGATGGACCAATTACAGAAACTAGAGGACATTACATATTACAACATCACCGCGCAACGTTACTTGCCACTCTTGCCGGCACTTGGACCGCTCGTCAAAGAATCGGTCATCATTTTTACCACGGCACTCGCGGTATCGACCTCGCTAGGATTAATGTATGCGTACCTCTACTATCGGAGCGGGAGACGCGTTCGTACCGTTTTACACCAAACGAGTCAGACGCTCGAGATGGTACCAGATTTGTTCTGGTTAATTTTTTCTCAATTTCTTGCGATTACAATCCATAAGTCGACAGGGTTCGATCGCATTGAAGTTGCCGGAGGATTCGCAGAATATATACGGTTTCTCCCAATCGTCACATTGACGCTGACGACATTATTCTTCTTTATCAAATGGTTGACGATTCATATTCATGAACAAGAAGCCATTCCGTATCTCGAACTCGCGCAAGCGAAAGGGATTCGACCGAGTGGACTGGTTTGGAAACACTTATTACCGAATATCATCTATCGGTTTTACCTCTTTTTCCGTTCGAACATCATTACCATCTTATCGACACTTTTGATTGTCGAATACTTATTTAACGTTCAAGGGTTATTTCGATTCGCCGTCTACAACCCGCAGATGGAGATATTACTGGTTATCTTATTCGTCATCTATATCCCGATTTTTCTGTTGGATTTACTGATTGAATGGATTATTCCGAATGCATGGAAAGGAGGGATTTGATGCGCCGAGTATTAATACGTGACCCGATTTTCATCTTCTGCTTTGTTATCGTAGCGGGGCTATTGTTGATGAGTTTTGGAAATACCGTGTTTCGTGATGGGAATGTTGATCAAACCCTCATGCTCTACTCTGATGAAGGGAGACTCATTGGAATACCACCATTAGAACCGTCAAAATATCAATGGCTCGGAACGGACAATGCTGGATATGATTTATTCCAAATGCTCGTGGAAGGATTTAAGTGGACCGTTAGCATCTGTGCGCTCGTCGCATTCGGACGGATGGTCATCGGTCTATTGATTGGCATCCCTCTTGCTTTCAGGGGAGCTCGCTTAAATCAATTCTTTAAAACGTTATTGGACGGCTTTTTGATTCTGCCGATTTCATTGATCGCATTGATGATGTTAGTAGGAACACTGACCTTTTTTGATTCGACACAAGTGCCTCCATTATTTGATCGAGTAAAGATTGAACTAATCGTCTTAGTCGTTCTCGGATTACCTGCCGTCACGTTATATCTCATCACGGAGATTCGACAATTGCTTCAACAAGAGTTCATGATCGTGGCTCAGACGCTTGGTGGAAGTGTCTGGCACCGTGTGAGATTGCACCTTTTCCCGCATCTCGTCCCAACCCTCGTGATCGTCTTCATGCAACAGTTTGTCCAAACGCTCATGTTGCTCATTCATCTCTCGCTGTTTGGGATTTTCTTCGGAGGAACGGTCATGTTACATGAAGGGATCATGCCGACCGTCTATGAATGGTCTTCGATGTTCGGGTATTATTTCAGACAGTTCACTGCGATGACGTGGATGACGAATCATCTATTTCTCGTCCCGGCCATGTCACTTGCTGCGCTTATCTTTATTTTCAATTTGTTGACGAGCCGTCTCGAGCGAGCATTTAAGCTCAGACGTCAGGAACCGGTGGTGACCGAGGCAAGTCTAGCACAATCGGAAGCGGCAGCTGCTTCCCTTTCGAATCCGTTCACCCTTGTTGATTCGACTGTGTCATTAAGGAAGGAACCGGATGATATCGTATGATATGATCCGGTTTTTCTATGTCGAATGGACTGAACGGTCTTGTTTGAGGGAACGTGTATAACAGATTGAGGTGACAATTCATGAATGGAGTGAATCGATATGAAAGCTGCGATTTGTACCACGTATGGGCCACCGGAAGTACTCGTCATTCAAGAAGTGCATCAACCGAAGCCGAAAAGTAATGAGATCCTGATTCAAGTCCATGCATCGGCCGTCCACTCGGGAGACCGACGCCTCCGCGCACTAGACGTTCCAGCATTAGGAAAACTACCGATGCGATTAGTTGTTGGGTTTAAGGCTCCACGTCAACCGATTCTCGGTGTCGTGTTGGCAGGTACCGTCGTAGAAACAGGCAACAGTGTGAAAAACTTTCAGGTCGGAGAAAACGTCTATGCCCTTACTGGGATGCGTTTTGGTGGTTATGCGGAGTTTGCATGCGTGAACGAATCGAAATGTGTGTTTCAGATGCCCGCGCATGCCAGCTTTATCGAGGCAGCGGCGCTACCATTTGGTGGGACGACTGCACTACATTTTTTACGGAAGGCACGTATCGAGCGAGCGACGAACGTTCTCATTTATGGTGGAGCGGGTGCTGTCGGTTCGACTGCCGTACAGATTGCGAAGCATTACGGCGTGCATGTCACAGCAGTTTGCCACGAGCGAAACGTTGAACTTGTGAAGCGACTTGGGGCTGATGTGGTCGTCGATTACACGAAAGAGGGGTACGATCTTGAATTAAATACGTATGATGTGGTCTTTGATGCCTCAGGGAAAATCGATAAACGATTAGCGAAAGCCCATGTGAGCGATAACGGGGCCTTCAGTTCTGTCGCGGGGCAAGGACCAGCCAGTGAACGTAAAGAGGATTTGATATTTTTGAACGAATTGTTTGAGTCAGGAGCATTGCAACCCGTCATTGATACGGTATATCCACTCGATAAGATTGTCGAAGCGCACCGATATGTGGACCAAGGGAAAAAGGTTGGAAATGTGATGGTGAGCATCAATGCAGAATAAATTAAATGATAGTATAAAGAGAAGTATCAAATTCTTGCTTTATCGTGGGGTTTGGTCGACAACCTCACTTACATATGAATGGATTTACCAACTAGACAAATCATGAGAGGGGGCGAATAGTCATGAATATATTGATTGGGCAACCGGAGATAGAGCGAAATCTCGAGCAACTGAAGCGAGAGATTGAGTCGAACCCGACGGTGGACTTGATTCTCTATCCAGAGGGATATTGTACATATACAGAATTAGATGGGCTAAGTGACTTAGCTATCCAATTCAACACATCGATTGTTTTAGGGTATCGAGATGACACGAATAAAGATCGGGTCCTCATCATAAACAAGCAAGGTGACACGTTGTTAACGCGACGGAAAACTCCAGAGAATGAGCTCTTGTTCATGCAATCAAGTGTCACGGATGGAGCGGAAGAATACGGTTATTTACTTTGCTGGGAGATTTTTATGGGGTGTGAAGGCTTGAAAACGCATGAGCATCTGTCGATCATATTTAATCCAATCGGAGTCGGGATGTTTAGTGAGGAACAATTCATGGAGTGGACGGAAGAAGCGAGAAAGATTGCGATGGAACGTAAAGCGATGATTATCGGAACGAGTCACGCAGATGGATCGTATCGAAATTGTGGAATCTCGCTTCCGATCGCATACTGCTTTGATGAAAAGGGGGAAGAGGTGTTTCTATCGAAAAATGATACGAGGACGCGAGTGTTAGAGACTGATTCAAGGGTTACAATATTCGTCTAATAAACTGTGACATCCTTAAATAAAAATGAATTATATATAGCGATTTTTTATTTCGCATACTGTATTTTAAACAATAATTTGAAAATATAAGGAGGCTTTTATAAGAATCACAGAAGTTACACTCTACACGAACCGACTTGACGAAATGAAACGTTTCTATACGGAACGAGTTGGATTATCAGTCAGTGAAGAAGGCCTGACCAGTTTTCGAATCAATCTAGGTGAAGATGCGTTGGTATTTCAAGAGGCTAAAACGGAGCAAGAGCGACAATACCATTTCGCGATCAATATTCAGGCTAACCGGTTCAAACAAGCGAAGGAATGGATCATGTCACGTGTCCCGCTTTTGACCGAGGAAGGGGAGGATGAAATCTATTTCGAAGGGATCGATGCATCATCGCTTTATTTTTACGACGCGGACGAGAATGTCATCGAGTTGATTGCTCGACATTCGATTAATCCGGAAAGTAACATCGAATCTTTTTCGTCAAATGAGTTTCTTGGAATCGGCGAGATGAGTTTGACGGTAGAAGACCCGTCTCTCGTCGCACAGGAGCTTGAAACAATTGGAGTAAGACGGAGAGATGGAAACTCAATTGACCCTCGTCATTTGAACTTCATAGGTCCTCCAAATCACAATACTTACATTCTCCTCGTACCTCGAGGGCGTGTATGGCTCTTCTCACCAAAACTGTCGATTCCGAGGCCGATTCAGATGGTACTTGATCAACAATATATCGTCGAAATGGATGAGAAACACGAATTTCATATTCACTCCATCAAAAAATGAGTTCACGAATGAACTCATTTTTTAGTCTTTAGATTCTATATACCGATGAATTTCCTCTAATCGTATGACTGCGTTCTCTAAGTTCACTTCAAACGATTTGTCTGAGCATTCAACTGTGAGCGAATCTCCGCTCTGACGTGAATACTCTAGGAGTAGTGGTCTGATTCGTTCATGTACAATTTGTGCATTTTCGATTGACGTTTGAGGGAAAATCATAGCGAATGTGTCTTGCGCAACTCGATATTTCTTGTCTGTTCGTCGAGTCGCTTCGTGAAGTTCATCACTAAAGTAGTTCAAGAACCATTCATACTCGGATGAACCATACCGTTTTTCAAAATCATCAAGAATCGGTAATGTGATGAATGACACCACGAACGTTTCCCCGTGGCGAATCAACCGATTCCGTTCAGCCTCTATATCCATCAAAAACCGATCTCGGTTATCAAAACCAGTCTCTGGGTCGACCGCAATCAACTGACTGACTCTCGCTTCCGCAACCTTTAGTGCAAACTGGGCATGAAACAGCTTGACTTGGAGCCAGTAAGACAACCCCGTCAAAATCGCTAATAGTAATAAAATGTATAGTTGCGCAGTAGCGGCAGTCTTATACACAGGCATCGTGATTAAAAAGTAAGCAGCGAATCCTAACAGAATGAGTACACCAGACCCGCGATAAATGAGCAACGTTGAAAGATAAAGAATCGGAATACAGATCATCCACCAAACAGGTAGATGATTCATGATCAGCAGAGAGGAAAATAGAATACTACATGCCAACGATACAACGATGAGTGCGATTAGTTGTATGGACATCGTTGTCCAATGTCTCATAGATATCCTCCTCTTAAAAGAAATAAATTGCAATGATAACACTATTATCCATTTTCCGAAATAGTGATTGTTCAAACCGATTTGAACACTTGATTCATTATAAGTGATTCACTCTATTTTAAAAGGCTTATTTTTGAAAAGACGTGAATGTTTGCGAACACTTCTTTAGAAAAAGAAGTACGAATGATTGGTATATAATGGAAAAAGAGGTGGTAGCATGAATCGAAAACATATATTGCTCGTCGGAGGGACGGGGATGTTGGCAGGACTCGCATCTTATTTGGCAATCGAACATAATGTCACGGTCATTGGGCGAAATAAAGAAAAAATGGCGAGCGTCGTACAAAGAAATCCTGAAAGGTGTCATCCGCTGATTGTTGATTATTGCGATGAGGAACTACTTTCAAACGCACTACAGCGAGCAGTGCAAAAAAACGGTCCATTTGATCGAGTCATCGCGTGGGTGCACCGAGGCTCAGGGAAAGCGATGCAACTCATTTTGAATCATTCGGAAACTGCAGAGGTGATACATATTTTAGGTAGCCGGGCGAATCCGGAATATGAGAAGAGGTGTCTATGTTTCAATGAACAACAAACGTATCGACAAGTCCAATTAGGTGAAATGCATGAGTTGGCATCTGTCCGTTGGTTGACACACGACGAGATTGTGAAAGGTGTTCACGATGCCATTCAGAATCAAGACGACTATCGATTGATTGGGACACGAAAGGATGACGTAGATGTTCACTCGAGAAATGATTAGTGAATGGATGGGGATGTACCACGAATTTCATTTTCAGATTAGGATGAAGGGATTCATCAGTTCAAAAGATATTCATACATACACGTCATATGTAGTTAGGAGGGTCAAAAATTGACCAGACACTATTCAACGGGAGAGGTCGCGAGAAAACTGAACGTGTCTGTGCGTACGCTTCGATACTATGACCAAATCAATTTGGTCACCCCCTCGTATACGAACGATGTACAGAAACGATTTTATAGTGACGACGAAATGTTTCGCCTTCAAAAAATCATGCTTTTAAAATCGATGGCCGTGCCGCTTGATGAGATTCGGAGAATCTTAGATGAGCAATCACTTACAAGCATCTTGTCCGCACATCTGTCCTCGTTAGAAGGAAAGATAGAGGAATTGAAGCAGGCGCAGAACCATACGGTCACACTCCTTCAATCCATGAAGCTTGAAAATGAAAAAATCGATTGGACGAAACTACAAACTATTCAAGCTAAATCAAATGACCGGGGACAATGGACGGACTATTTTACGGAAGAAGAGTCTGATTCATTGAAAGCAAGTTTACCTAAATTAGAAGACGGTGAGCATGATACGAAAAAGTGGATCAACTTGATTCGGAGAATTGAAATTTTATTGGAACGTGGGGTCGCCCCTTCCTCAAAAGAAGCTCAAATTCTTAAAGAAGATTTGACATGGTTAACAGACGAGACATTTGGACAAGATCAACAATTGATTGAATCATTTTGGATGATTCGAAAATCAACTGATGCATCGAATGAATTAGGACTGTATCCAATCGATGCATCGATTCTTGCCTATATTGATTCACTATATCAAGACTGATTCCCTCACGCCAATGCAGTCAATAGAACGGCTAGCCCATTAAAGGTTCCATGGATGAGCATGCTGGAATATATAGAGTTGGTCCGTTCATATACCCAAGCGAATACTAGTCCCGATACAAAATTGACGAGTAACGTGTTTGTCGTTGGTAAATGAGCGAGAGTGAATATTCCAGCACTTATTATCATCCCGATCCAAACCCCAAATCGTTCTTGAAAGAAGCGGTATAAGAACCCACGATAAAAGATTTCTTCATAGATTGGTGATATGATGGCCGCCGATCCAAACGCAATTAGAATGGAGATAATCGACAAGTCACTTTGCAAACTCTCTGTTTTTGTATTCGACGTACCGATGCCGAAATATGATTGGACTACGACGATGATGATACTGAGTACAATTAACACAATTGTCCATAGAAAAATCATCCCCGACTCTTTCCATGAGATTCGGCGAAGTCCTAACGTTTCCAGCGATAGGGTTTGAGGACGTATTGCGACGATATAGAGGACGGTCATAAATATTATGGCTAATAACAGGCCGATACTTGTTCCTGAATAAAGGGTGTTCCCCCATGCCCGCTCTAAAAAGTTGTGTAAGTGTCGCTCGATGAGTAGAGGCGTCACTCCGAATAGAAGAACCATCGTAATTGCAAACTGATTCCATGTCCAAATGGGAGTTGTTTTCTTTTGCATTTGATTCAACATCGTATTTCCTCCTTATGTGGTTGTAGCCCCATCATATCGGGTGACGTAACGTCACCTGCAAGCAGAAAAATGAAAAGGGGGAAATAAGACTATGAAACAGTGGATTGGATCAGCTGCTTTATGCATCAACGAAGAAAAAAAGTCTTGTTCGTAAAGAATCGTGACGTACAACAATGGAGTTTACCATCAGGCGGTCTAGAAGAAGGAGAAACGCCGGAACAATGTTGCCAGCGTGAAGTGTTCGAAGAAACGGGCTATCGCATTTCGATTAATCAAAGATTACATATCAAACGAGCCATCATCTCAAGTTATCAAGTCGAAACGCACTATTTTTTGGCAACGTGTAAGGAGCGGTTGGCTACCGCAACTATCGACTCGGACATCGATAAAGTCGATTGGTGGTCGAACCATGAAATAGAGCGATTGGAACTTGCATTTCCAGAGGATTTTGAGCTGATTAAACAGTGGAGTGTAAGATGAAAAATCATCGAAGCGATTCATCGAATCGAACAAGCCGGTCGCATAAAAACGACCGGCTCATGACTTAAGACACTTCTTCGATTTGATTGTGATTGAAATACTCCCGTTTCGAACGGTCGCGCATGACATGTATGGTGTAACAACCAACAAGAAAGAAGATAATCGAGAATGCGAGATAGACCGGGCGAATCCCAATCATTTCGGCAAGGAGTCCAATCCCAAATGTGAGTAGGATGACGAGTAGCGACTCTGCCACATTGATAGCGCCAGAGAACCTACCCATGATTTCGACCGGGACATGGTGTTGATAGAATGATAAGAATCCTGTATTTGCAAAGGCAAGCGCGAATGTCAGGACAAAAAATCCGATGGAAGCCATTGTGAACGAGGATGAACTTGCGAATAGGAGATAGCCGACTGGTGTCATGATCGCCCCGAATCCGATACAAAACGATAAGGACAAGCGGTGACTCCATCTTGAATTGATGAGTGATCCAAAGATGATCCCAATCCCAGCGATACTGACGAGAAACCCATATCGGCTCTCAGACAAGTGAAGAACTTGGGTCGCGAATGACGCCTCCAAGGAATCGAGCCCAGACATGAAGATGGTCATGACACAGAACAATCCATAGATGAGCGTCACGTATTTGGCATTTGATGCAAATCGTACGACCATTTTCCAATCCTCGATAATGAAACTTACAGAGAATGGTTCAATCGACGCTTCTGTTCGATGATGAGACGGAAGGCGCGACAACATACTGACCGAGACGATGAGTGCGAACGCATTCACGAAAATCGCAAATGTTGGGCTCCCGACTAGAAAGAGCAGTCCTGCAATCGTCGGACCTAGAATAAACCCGGATGACTGTACAAAGTTCTTCATCGCATTGAACTTTTGTCGGTTCGAGGCAGGTACGAGTTGCGTCATGTAGACCAGACTCGATGATTCGAATAACGAGCTCATCACATTGAGAAGAAAGACGATCCCGTAGATGAGCCACAGTGAATCAATCCAGCCTAAGCTGAATACGAGGAACGCACGCAGACCATCCAGTAACATCATCAGTCGTCTCGTATCGACCCGGTCAATCAGGCTACCTGACCAAAGATTCGAGACGAGCGAGGCGAGCGGGACTAATACATAGAGAATCGAGACGGCGAAAGGGGATTTAGTCATCTCTAAGATAATCAAGTTGAGCGCAATGAAGTATATCCAGGCACCAAGGTTTGAGATTCCGACACTAACGAGCAGTAGCGCAGAGGTTTTTCGAAACGAATTCAAGTCAATCACTCCTTCTATTTTTGATCACTTTCGGAACGCAAAAAAATCCCACCCCCAAGAACGAATTCTTGGGGACGAGATTCTCATCGTGGTGCCACCCCTGTTCGTCCGCACGTCACCGCACGAACCTTATTCGGTACTGCCGAATGAATCGGACTATACCTCAACTCTATAACGGGAGTTCCCGTCGCCACATCCCTCGGGGTGAGTTCCATAGCGCTGCTCAGAGGCTTGTTTCGATCAACGTTCTTTACTCCTTTT
This sequence comes from Exiguobacterium sp. s140, assembly GCF_018617035.1. GTDB lineage: Bacteria > Bacillota > Bacilli > Exiguobacteriales > Exiguobacteriaceae > Exiguobacterium > Exiguobacterium profundum. The sequence continues at coordinate 792,149 of NZ_JACSJK010000001.1, read as the reverse complement.
CACCAAACGGAGCTCTCTACGAAAGATTCATTGATGTACTGTTCTCTTCATCGCGTTTGTAAGATCATTTTTAAAAGGATAGCACATTATGAAAAAATTGGAAACAACAATTCATCGTATAAAAACAAAAGTTTTCCTGCATGAATGAAAAATCAAAGAGATTTAGGATAATTAAAATTTAAAGGAAGATATTAAGCTTCGTGATATTGCCAATGAAGAATTTGAACAAGAATTAGAAGAACAGGAAGCGCTAAAAATTCCTCAGTTCTTCATCATGGCTACATACAACAGAACTAAAGTGGCTGATTATGCAAGGCAATATGTAACCAAAACCAATCCCAACTATAAACGTTATAATTTAAACTGTACTAATTTTGTTTCACATGCGATTCACGCTGGTGGAAAAGCGGAAGTAAAACCATCGCCTGTAAAAAATGGTATGCTTGAAACGACCACGTATTGGTTTAATGACAACTACATGGATTGCACAGGGTCTAATAGTTGCTATATGCGAGATAAGACATCTACCTCATGGGTAAGAGTGACGGATTTCTACTCGTATTGGACAAAGAAAGGCATGAGCGCCACAACTAGTACTAACAAAACACCATCATTAGTAATGCAAACGTTGGAGATGTCATTCAATTTAAAAGTAAAAATGGATGGTTTCACTCGGTTGTCGTAAATAGAAAAGCTAATGGAACTGTATATATTTCTTCTAATACAGCCAATTATTATAACCAAGACTTCAAAAACCGAGGCAATGATCCCCTTAGTTTTAGAGTAATTAAAATTAAATAAAGTCTTATAAGGACTTTGATAATTTGAGGAGACTATATGAACTATAAAAAGATCACCTACACTATTTTATCTATTGTTTCGATCTTAGCAATCTGGATCATTTTATCTATAAATCAACCTCCTAAATGGATCGGGAATTCTAAACAATGGGAAGCAGAATATAATAGAGAGTCGAATGCTCCAAAAGGTGACTGGACAGGTTACGTGTACTGGCTTGGTGAAAACGATGCTACATTAGTTGGGGTTGAACTCACTAAAGACGGTGAGCTGATCCATGAGCTTGAGAATACCAGCGAACACCTGACGGGGGAAAAGAATTCCACCATCTTCATTCACACTTGGGAACCAATGTTTAAAAGTGAGGATGAAAAAGTGGAATTGACTATTCAGTGGGAAGATAAAGAAGGGAACCATGAAGATACGATTGTTCTGAACCCTAAAAATCGGTATTTTGTCTTCCCTAGTTTTATTTAATAGACGGTTTGTCAAATTAAGCGCAACACTTCCTCGGTAAAGGCCTCGTGTGCGGTTTTCCAGTTCAGGCATTTTCTCAGCCGCCCGTTGATCTTGGTGAGCGCATCCGCGAGTGCGTCGTGCGCCACCTGCGCGAAGTCTGTTCCTTTCGGGAAGAACTCGCGCAGGAGCCCGTTGGCGTTCTCGTTGCTCCCCCGTTGCCACGATGCGTACGGGTCGGCGAAATACATCGGCACGCCGAGCGACGCCTGGATGCGTTCGTGACCGCTGAACTCTTTGCCACGGTCCGTCGTCGCCGTCTCGAACGTGCCGTCCGGGAGGGCGACGTGCACCGCATGGATCGCCCCCTCCATCGAGGCCGCGGTGCGGTCCGCGATCGGCAGGGCGAGATAGAACCGGCTCTTCCGCTCGATGAACGTCGCGACGCACGCCTTCGATTTCCCTCGTCCGGAGACGACGGTGTCGAGCTCCCAGTGCCCGAACGTCCGGCGCCCCCTGACCTCTGGCGGCCGTTTCGAGATGGGGAGTCCGATGTTGATGCGCCCGCGCGTCTCGGTCGGCTTTTGACGTTTCCCCTTCTGGCGGAGCACGGTCAGGGGCACGTCGATCCGTCCCGCGTAGATCCATCGGTAGATGGTGGAGAAGGCAATTTTCTCTGTGTAGAGACGGCCGACGATCTGTTCCGGGGACCAGGTCGCACGCAGCTTCTCGACGATCGTCCGGCGCATCGTGTCATCGAGTTTCGTTTTGGCGCCGCAGTTGGTCTTCGTCTTCTCGTAGCGTTTCTGGGCACGTTCAGCCACGTAGTCTGGGTTCCGTCTGATCTCCCGCGAGACGGTCGAGGGCTGTCGCCCGAGCCGTCTCGCGATGGACCGGATGGACATCCCGAGCTCCAGATAGGTCTCTATTTTCACGCGTTCCGTTGTGGTAAGATGGGTGTAGCTCATGCGATTTCCTCCGTTTGAATGTGTGTTGTGGTGACTTCATTCTACACGAGGAGAGCGTCATGGGCTTTTTTGTGTTCACGTTTGGGTGTCGCACTTAATTTTATAATTCATCTATAATATAGAAAGCTAACGAAGAATCGAGGTGCAGTGTTGATCGACTATAAAGAGATAAAAGAGACGAACCAAGTACTTGCGACTTTTCATAAAATTGATTCCAATCAGTTAGATGGCTTCATATCGAAACATTCGATATTGATCGGGAGATATGATGAATACGTCACAAAGAGTTACATTGACGTACAGCGACACAGCGATTGTGAAGAAGCAAATCAAAGACAACATCATGTTCAAACCGTAATAAAACCTGCACTCAATGAGCTGAAAAGACATGTTTCACGAATTATATTACAGTCTATTAAGGATGAGGATCACGTGACGCGCCTAATGCGAAATCGGATGAATCTTTATCATGAAGAGAATGTTGATTTATTGATCGAAGAGGATCAACTTATACAGAAGTATTTGCAAATAATCGGTCAATTGACTGACCCGACAGATCATTCTAAGTCGATTGCGGAACTTCATGGAGACCTATACGATGCTGACGAATCCATCCGAAAACAGGCTTTTACGCTCATTTATAAAGCGTATGTCTCAACAGAAGCTGACATCACTGAATGCTTGAGAAGTCTTATTCAAAATCGGGAACATCAGGCACAACGATTAAACGCTAAGAGTTATCGTGAACTAGCCTTTATGAAGCTAGGTCGTCTGGATTATGATGCCGAGGATTGTATACGATTTGCGAATCAAGTGAGTAGACATTTTGAGCCACTTCGCCGCTCGTTCCAGCAACTACAGACAAAGGAATTGAAGAAATCGAAACTTTCGCCATGGGATTCATTCATTTCTCCCTTTTCGAATCATCACGATTTATCCGTTTCGTTGCATGACTTAATCAGTGGAACGGAACGAATCTTGAATGAAATCGATCCCTACTTTGAAAAGCTTTTTAGGGACATCTGTGCGAAGGGCCATCTCGATTTAACGCCTCGACCGAATAAAGCGGAAGGTGGATTTTGTGAATCTTTACCCGACTCAAGGTCATCTTTCATTTTTATGAACCGATTCGGTGGATTTGATGACTACATTGTGTTAATACATGAAATGGGTCACGCCATCCACCATGATCTCTCACAGCAACACCTATTTTTCGAAGCGCAGACCATTTCGTTTGAAGTCGGTGAATTCGCAGCCATGTCCCTAGAGCTATTTTCGATGGACCAATGGACAAAAATCTTTTCAGATGAACGAGCTTTCATTCAAGTTAAACTAGAACAGTTTCGATTAATCATCGAATTTTTACCAAGTGTTTTCATCGTGGACCAATTTCAACATAATCTATATGATTTAGAAAAGAACGTGGACACATTTGATGAAATATTCAAATGCTTAGTCGATCAATATGAGACTGATTTGATTGATTGGAGCGATGTGAGTGATTTGAAAGGAAAAGAGTGGCTGCGCGTGATTCATCTTTTTGAAACACCTTTCTATTACATAGAATATGCGCTTGCTCAGATTGCTGCACTTCGCATGTATATGCAGTATAGGCAACATCCAGTGGACACTCTGAACAAATATAAGAATGCATTAGCTTTAGGTGGTACTGCTTCGATTCCTGATACTTATCGAGTAGCAGGCGTATCCTTGTTTCCATCTGAGGAAGAATTAGTCGAGTTGACTGATTTCTTAAATGCTGAAATTCAACATTTGGCGATGCAATTGGGTAGAATTGATTAATCTAAGTACCTATTAAATATAGATTAACTCAACAAGCATTTCACGGAATGGGTAGGCTACAACCCGGCTCGATTTCGTGAGAACAGAGGGCATCAGCTCAAACGTGATTAGAGAGCTTCAATCGATCTTGAATTTGGTAGGGGAGGGCGTTGAACGGTCTCTCCAAGCGTTGTACCGCATTCACATGATAAAACGTGCTCGTCTCCTCCATATTCATCATCTGATCCCCCAAATCGTATAGGAAAACGTGTTTATTCGTCCCGATAGCAATCCCGAGTTCAACATGTGCGCCTTTACCTCCAGGCAATAGGATGACGACAAAGTCCGCTGATTGAATTCCAGAAACCTCTTCTTCGCCAATCGAGCGTAATGCATCAATCGATGTGGCACGTTCGTTTTGAGTCCAATCATATGTATGGGTGTGACCGAGCGCAATCAGCTCATTACGCATGAACCGTACTTCTTCGATATTTGAAAAGCTTGAACCGACATAAAATCGCATGTGAAAACCTCCAATTCGTTATAGATGATTCATCTGGTAAAGAGCCACAACATAAAATAAAATGATCAACAAGCAGCAAAGTACAAAGAAAGAAATCACGCTAATTAGGACGAATTTCATCAAAGAAAGTGAAACGTATGATTGAATCAAGCGTGTGGTAAAAATCGACGAGAGGACGAGTAAAATGATTGTGCCGATGAATCCAATCGTGCCACTTGTCACGCTTGGAACGTACCAAAAATAATTGATTGTGAAGATGATGAGGATTAAAGCTATCATTAAATCTTTACGTTTTTTAGTCATTTAATCCCTCTCGTTGATGTTCCAACTTCGACCTTACCTGTTCGGCATCCTCTGCATCAAACGTGCTGTACCACCTCACATGGTTGAGATCGATGATCCGATAATGTCCGCTGATGATATTTTGTTGAAGGGTGTAATGTGGACCTGACTCGATTGCATGCCAAAAGACGCGTCCGCCGAGTGTTTTTTCTTTCGGCTCATAAGTGTTCTCGGTCGCAATCAGTTTGACGAATTCGACGGGGTCGTCACCAATCAAGTGTATGAGAATCTCACTTTCGTTAAACAAGGCGCATAGCGTCACAATCGTCGACCAACTCGCTTCATTCCGCTCCTTCTCGATTTGGATAAGCGTTTTTTTTGAAATACCGAGTAAGTTCGCCATCTCTTCCTGTGAATACTGAGATTCGATACGAATCAATTTCATTTTTCGAGAGACTTGTTCAATAAATTCGGATTTTTGCATAAGTGCTCCTTCTTGTTTGTCTGATTTACAGCGTCGCTGAGCTTATGAAAATCAAAATCCACGAGATTCCGAGAAATACGATAAATAAGAGCAGGCAGACGATGATATAACAGCAAATGTATTGCCAGTAGGTCAATCGTTTTGATTGATAATAATGGTATGTAAAACTGAATGTCGAAATCCCGATGACTAAGAACGCAACAATATCCCAGATGATGCCAACCTTCAAGAACGATGGAGTCAGAAACGAAGCGATGAGTGCAAGCAGGACGGTCACAATCCCCGTAGAGATGGCAGCGGATGGTGTTGAAGTGTTTTCCAACGAATCACCTCCCAGTATATTACAAGTGTAATTTTACACTAAAAGTGGGCGATGTCAATTTCAGAATGTAAAAAAACCCTTCTCTAAGGAAGGGTCTCGTCACTCGTCATGTTTATTCGTTAAATAGGTCGTTAATGGGTAGACACCGATGCTTTGTAAGATCAGAGAGAGTAAAATGACGGCAAACGCGAGAGATATCATTTCGCTCGAGCCGTTAATGTTCTCTGCCTCTAGCCAGAGGACGAGGGCAATCGACATCGTTCCTTTAATTCCTGACCACGTGAGTAATGAAGTCGCCGTTAAATCGTCTTTAAATTCTCTACGCCATACAGGAACGGTATAAACGAGACCGCCGACGACGATGAAACGGGTCAGAAGCGAAAGCAAGAATAAAAGAACAGCGAGCGTCCAGAGCGATACAGACAAATAGCTGGTCGCCTCGATTCCAATCAATAAGAACAGGAGAGCGAGCAATATCGGAATGACGATGTCCCAAAATCCATTCAAGTGACGGTGGACCGATTCGTAGTCCTCTTTCATGCCGAGCTCATGAGAAAGCATCATTCCGGCTGTGACGGTCGCAAGGACACCCGATACTTCTAGCGCGTCGGCGAGATAAAATGCCCCGTATGCGATGACGATCGTCAACATGACGAGCTCATGCTTTTTAAAGCTGACAATCATCAATTTTTTAAGTAATAATCCAAAAATGAAGCCGATGCCGATTCCTCCGGCTGACACAATTAAAAATTCAGTTAAAAAGTTGAGCGTGGAGAACTGTTCTCCTGTCGCGAACATACTGAGAAAGATCGTGAAGATGACGACACTTGTCCCATCGTTCACCATCGATTCACCTTCGACAACATCCGCAATCCGCTTCTCACCTTTACTCCGCTTTAAAATGGCCGTCACGGAAACGGGATCGGTAGGAATCAAGATGGACGCCAATAAGAAAGAGGCGGTCAGGCTGAGCGGGGTGAAGAGCTCGCTGATCCAAAACGTGCCATATCCCATTAGGATGGCGGTCAAGACAAGACCAACCGTACTCAATATCGTGATGATCCCGATATTGTCTTTCAAATCTTTGTATTTGAACTGATAAGCCGATGTAAACAGAAGTGCTGGTAGGAACACCTCGAAGATCATATCTTTTGAAATGAATACCGAATCAAAAAAGGCGATATATGAAAGACCAATCCCAATCAAGACCAAGATGACCGGGACAGGGAAGTAATTTCGTTTTGAATCAATCAAATAAATGAGATAGCCAATCAGTAGCAATGTGATGATTTGTTGCGCAATCATGACGACGTCCTCCTCTACAATCAAGTTGCTATACACTATCTTCCCATTCAAGGTCTAATCAAACGAGAATTGTGGAATATAGGGATAGTACATTCATTTCATATAGGGAGGAATCGATATGGGAAACCCGATTGGTGATTTGTCGTGGACGTTTTATTCAGAGTGTGAGGTGCCGAATGATATCACGGAGTCATTCATCGATGGGGAGCGGGCCGTCGCTGCCTACAAGACGGTACGTGACATCGCCGTCTTCACGAACAAACGTCTGATTGTCCGCGATGCGCAAGGGCTCACAGGGAAGAAGATAGAGGTGTACTCGCTTCCGTACGACTCAATCAATATGTACTCGACGGAGAATGCGGGAAGAATGTTCGACTTGAACTCAGAAGTTCAACTGTTCACTCGAGCCGGAACGATCAAAATCAATCTAAATAAAAAAGTGGATGTGCGTAAGTTCGACAGATTACTCGCAGAAGCAATTTTGTAAAGCAGTGGACCGAGAGTTCTCGGTCTTTTCGTTTGGATTTTTCTGACAATCTCTTATCATACATGATACGATCATACATAATGTGTGACGGAGGTTACGATGCGATTTTCAATCCGATTATTGATGGTCATGTTAAGTAGTTTGATGTTGGTGACTGGATCCATCTATCTGGTCCGACTGTTTTGGGAATGGTTTCACGACCCGACAAAAGGTGGAATCGTGCTTCTTTTTTCTGGAGAGGACGGAGCCAGCAGTGATGAATATGGAGGGAAGTTTCGTCTGAAAGATGATGAGGGTTTTCAATTCTTGAAGAATGACTTTTTAGACTATACGTTCGAAACAGGAGGGACAGTAACCGAGTCGGGAAATTCATACTGGTTATGGTTCCTTATTGGGGGTTTGATTGTTCTCCTGATTTTGACGCTCAGCATGCTACGGAAAAGAAAGCGTGTCGTCTCGACTATTGATTTCTCGAGTGGCACCGTAAAACGAAAAGGGCGTAAGGCTAAAGCAAATGGATTTGTGGAATCCAAAGAGGTTCAATGGACCGATAATGCGGTTCGGAATGCGCTCATCCAGTTCAATCTGGACTTGCCGATTGCATCAAGACATCAATCGAATGAGACGGTGTTGGATTGGTTCAAGCGAATCGGAGTGGAAGAGTTGGACCTTTCGCCTTATTGGAAATCGAGATATATAGATGAAGTGGTGAGTGATGAAGAATCTAGACAATTTCGAGCAGCGTTGGAGTTTAAGCGATTCGAAGACGGTAAGGGGTGATTGTGTATGAACGATGAAATAGAGGTGGTTGATTCCGATACGCGGAAGCCGATGGGTTCCGCTCGTTTGGTCAAGACCAATCATCAATTCTACATCCATTGGAATGGGTTGAACATAGACTTCAAACGGCATGAATATGTGGCAGGTATTCGAATCATTGACGAGAATCACTTGTTCATCTGGGCGTTTACGTTAGAAGGAGAACCGATCAATGCGTGGGTGTTAGATGCATACGGAGACATCAAACATTCATTTCACGCAGGTAACGCGATTGCAGTAGTCGTTATAAATGAAACGGGAATCTGGATCGGGTATGGGGACGAGGGTATCTTTGGAGAAGGGATCTCGACCGAGGCACTCGTCTGCTTCTCAACAGAGGGAACCGTACGTTTTCACTATAATCAAGAAGTCAGAAATGCCCCGGTCCTTCATGATTGTGACGTGATGTGTGCATCAAAGAAGGGGGTGTGGGTCATCTCTTCAATCGACGGTCGTCTCGTTCATGTCCAAGTGGACGGACGGATTGACTCTTATCCGATGCCACGTCATCTCCTTGACTGTTCCTCGTTGACTATTGAAAACGGTGTAGCCTATGTCGGAAATGAGGAAAAGACTTATCGTTGGCTGATTAAGGAGAGGAGACGTGCCGAAGTCTTTCAGAATGAAACCAAATAATAAGAGAGTATATTAGCTTGAAATATATTTCGAATACCGTATTTTTAATCATATATAGACAGGGATGAACTAAATGATTGTACCAATCAATACTTGTATGCAAGAAGATATCCGCTATTTTTTTGTTAAACATTGGGGTTCAACTCAAATGGTCGTTTCTTCGGGAACATACGATTGTGCAGAGCTCGAAGGATTTGTCTACATGAAAACAAATCAAATTCACGGTCTTGTTACGTATGTTATTCGGGATGAAGAAGTAGAAATCATATCTCTTGATAGTCTGATAGAGAATAGTGGGATCGGCTCTCACTTACTCCATGCTGTTGAAGAAATTGGTATGCAGCACGGAGTTAAGCAATTAATCGTCATCACAACCAATGATAATTTGAGAGCGCTTGGCTTTTATCAACGTCGTGGCTATCGTCTAGAACGAATCATTCATGATGCGGTGACGCGGGCAAGAAAACTGAAAGCGACAATCCCACATGTCGGATATGATAAGATTCCATTATTGGATGAAATTTTACTCATCAAAAAACTGAAAGAACAGAAATGAGGAATTCACATGATTCGTTTCGGCATCATTGGTACAAATTTCATCACAGACTGGTTTATTGACACAATCAATCAGTTGGATGACGTAGAAGTGACAGCACTCTACTCGCGCACGGAATTACGTGTTAAAGAATACGCAGAAAATCACTCCATCTTACATACGTTCACGTCACTTGAAGAAATGGCTCAGAGTGATGTCATCGATGCCATCTATATTGCGAGCCCGAACTCACTTCACGCCGAACAGAGCATCTTATTCATGCAGCATGGCAAACACGTCCTCTGTGAAAAACCGCTCGCCTCGAACGTCCAGGAAGTCACTCGTATGATTGAAGTCGCGAAGGAGAACGAGGTCGTCTTACTTGAAGCACTACGAAATCTGTTCATGCCGAACCTTGAACGGGTTCAACAGGCGATGGAGCGAATTGCTCCGGTGCGTCGGGCCGTTTTCAATAAATCACAGTATTCTTCACGATACGACCTGTACAAGAACGGGGAAAATCCAAACACGTTCAATCCTGAGTTTTCGAACGGCTCGTTGATGGACCTCGGTGTCTATCTCCTCGGACCTGCCTTAAAACTGTTCGGTCAGCCGAATGAAGTCCAGGCGAGCGGGGTTACGTTAGAATCGGGAGTGGACGGGAGCGGAACGGTCATTCTCTCCTATGATGACCTTGATGTGATTGTCATGCACTCGAAGATTCATGCGACATCGACGCCTTCTGAGATCATCGGAGAAAAAGGGCGTATCGTCATCAATGATATCGCGACGTGCGATGAAGTCCGTCTAGAGTTACGGGAGGGCACGTCAGAAATCGTATCAGAATCACAGAATGCTTCGATGTCCTATGAGATCGAAACGTTTGTGCGAGCAATCGAAGCTAGGAATTTAGAGACAGTTGCGCATTCAGCAACAGACATGGTTCGTCTTGCTGATGTGATGACGAACGTTCGAACACAGCTTGGCGTGGTCTATCCGGCGGACAAATAAGTACAAAACGGTCCTTGATGTCATGTGAACATCAAGGACCGTTCCTGTTATTCATTGTTCAAATAGAGATATCTCAGGAAGAGTCCCAAGACAATCGTCATAACGACAGCGGGAATGAGTCCGATTAGTAGTAACGTACTCATACGGTTTCCTTTCTGAGCGACTCGAGACGTTCATGCATCTCATCAAAGGAATGGTTGTCCGTCAACATGCTGAGCTCTGCATCTGCGATTTCCGTCACTTGAGTCGACCATTCTCGTTCAATCTCGATTTCGGATTTCTTGATTTCTTCGTTGGCCCGCTCGACTTGTTTCGAGTGAATCGTTTCAAGACGCGACCGAATCATATCGCGAAGCAGTGAGGTCAACTCATCTTTCAGTTGTGTCCGTCCGTCTCCCTCGAAAAATTGACTCGCATTCTTATAGCGCTTCAACACCGACTGATAGGGTGATGTCTCGAGATGAATCGGTTCGATAGCCTCTCGTAGCCATGCCACGCCGAGATCTCGGTCGAATTCAAGCGTCGGAAGGAGAGACGCTTGACGTTCTGTCAATCGTTCGACCAAGGCGACGAACTCGCGTTTAACGTATCGCTCCAACCGATATTGGAACACTTGGAGCTCTTGCTGGATGTCATAGGCATACTTATCGAGTGTCCGTCCGAGGGCACGCTCCAAGCTCTTCCTTGACCCATCGACCTCGACCGGATGGAACGTTTCCTTGACGAAGTCCGAGAGGCGGAGGAGCGAACGCGTCTCGAGATGGGCGAGGAGTTCTTTCGCTTCCCGGTCAAACAAATCGATGAGTGCTGACACATCGAGTGCCGGTGGGTTCTCGAGTAAAGCGATTAACTGCTGGCGACGATGTTCTTTCGCCGACGCGTCTTCTTTCGCTTCATTCAAAACACGATCAAATGCAGCGAGTAGCGCTGTCGTTTCTTCCTGTATACGCATCGCGTTGGCGAGACGAAGGTCTTTGTCGACATAGCGTTCAAGTGTTGAGACGAATCGATCGAATCCTTCGTCATCCCCCTGCATGGCGTTTCGGCTTGAGATGGGGAGAACGCTTGGTCTCCGAACACCGAGCGCGGTCAACTGTTGTGAGACATAGCTTGTGACCGCATCCCGCTCCTCGTCATCTGTCGCAAGATCAGAGGCGTTCACGAGGAAGAACATCTCGTGATCTCCCGTCCCTTGGACCCGTCCGAGCTGAATGACGAGCTCCCGGTCCGCTTCCGTGAACGCATGATTATAATACGTGACGAACAAGACGGCGTCCGCGTCACGCATGTAGCCGAACTGTACCTCGCTATGTCGGTTGAACTGTGAATCGGCACCTGGCGTATCGACGAAGACGATACCACGTCGTGCCCAAGGGGAGTCGAGATATAGTTCGATTTCTTTCACGATACAGCTTTTCTCTTCTTGTGCGACGAACGCGCAGAACGTGTCATAGTCGACGATTTCCGTTTGTCCGAGATAATCGAGCGGTGCCGCTTTTACCGCATTGACGAACGGGTGGTCGACATCGAGCGAGGTGAGGGAAGTCCCATAACCTTGTAACTCTTCTTCGAGTTCATCGTGTGATTTGAAGGTGATCGATGCCGTTCGATTCGTCCGTCCGTTCGGCGGGACGATCTTTGTGATGGATGCCGTCAATGGGTTAGGGGACGTCGGTAATACCGTCTCCCCGAGAAGGGCATTGAGGGTCGACGATTTTCCGGCCGAAAACGCACCGAAGATGGCGAACGTATATTGCTCATGCTTCGCACGTTCGATTTTCTTACGTAATGTCGAGACTCGGGAGCGGAACAATGGGTGACTCTCTAATATTTCACATACCGCATTCTCATAAGAAAAATTAAAATCAAACAAGTCCTGATCATCATCTAAAATCAACGTCGATGCAACCTCTGATTCAACAACATTCGACTGTTTTTCAGGAAGGTACGTCGCGTCGACATAGTTTCGAACGGCCAACTGATCTAACTGATTTGAATCAAGTTGCAACACTTCATATTGACCGATAGCATTCAGACGGTTCGAAAGACGAATCCGTAACGCTTCCGTATCGAGCGCTTCATACAACGCTTCCTCTTCAGTCGTAAATTGTTCCAAGCGCATGTCGACTTCCGCTTTCATGTACGTATCCGTCGAATGGACCCAAGGTTCAGATACTTTCGTCACCCATGACGCAAGGGCCGTCTCGATGTCACGACTGAACTGTAACACCGTGTCACCACTTAGGGATGCGCCGGATTTCACTTGTTCGGTGATGAGTGAGCTCGGTGCAATCGGGAGGACATCGCCTTTCGGTAGCAAGGTCTCTGGAAGTTTCAAATCTCGGATGATGTCTTCCGCGTACTTCACGAGGTGCGGTCGTAAGTTCATATCAATCAGACGGTTGAACTCTTTGGCGGCCACTTCCTCACGACGAGCTCGTTCCTGCTTCGTCTTCTCTTTCGAGAACAATAGTCCGACCTTGAAAGAAGGAGAACAACTCTCGAGATAAGAGCGTAATAACTCACGGAACTCATAAGTCATGATCGGTGCACTTTCGACGATTGGTGCCTGATGTTTGAAAAATTCGCGACGGAATGATGTCCACCATGCCCGTTTCTTTTCAAGGCGATGTAGACGTGACTGCATTTCCTTCGGACTCTTTTCATAAGTTGGCAATTGATCCAACGTCGATTGAATCGATGTTTCGTTGCGGTGGACTAGCGTATGAATCAATGCATCCGCATGCTTGACTTGCTGCTGTCTCGAGTCCGTGATGACTTGTCGCACATACGACCGCAAGCGCTCGACTTCGTTATGTGGATGCTTCAAATCACGAAGTGAGATGTAGAACGTGTCATTTGGTATGATGTCATGATGACGGAACGCCTTCGTCAATGAGGCTTTGAAGTCCACAAAGGAAAGCTCATCCTCATCATGCTTGTCGATTTGGTTAATGATGATGGAATAGGGACGACCTTCCCGGCTAAATTGTTTCATCAGCCCGATGTTTTGTTCCGATTGGACATGGTTGTAGTCCATCATGAAGAACAAGTGATCGGCCAAGAAGAGCGAGCGCTCCGTCGCTTGGCGATGTCGTTCATCCGTTGAGTCAATCCCTGGCGTATCCATCAACACGACGTGTTCATCAAACGGGAATCGGTCAATCGTATACTCGACTTCCTTAATTTCCTCGACTTTGCAATAGTCACTGATGTTTGATAGGGAAGAAGCGTCTAATGAAATCCAATCCGTATCATTGATCGCGACGGCTGCCGCTGATTCTCCACCCCGCAACGTGACGATATTGGCACTTGTCGGAATCGGACTTGTCGGAAGGAATCCGTCCTCTAGCCAGTCGTTGAGCAATGTCGACTTCCCGGCTGAGAAGTGACCACAGACGGCAATCCATACTTCTTCATTCGTTACTTTTTGTAGGGCTGTCCGAGCGAGTCGTGCAGCGTCCGTCATCTCCTCTTGTTCAAACGTTAAAGCGAGTCGTGCTAATTGTTCTCGTTGTTCGTGCATGTTTCCCATCCCCTAATTATGATTCCGTCGTGATGCCGACACGGTGTCCGACATATGCATCATTCGTTAAACAATCCATTGCTAAATCGGCGACATCGTTCCTCGAGATTGGACCTGATTGTTTCGTGCCTAATACCTTTTTTGAGATGATGATGTCTCCGTCCGATTGCTCATCGATCAGTTGAGTCGGACATATGATTGTGAAGGCTAAACCTGAATCCCGTAATAACTCATAAGCACGGGCATGATCTTCGGCTGCGGTTGTCATCGTACGCTTCGATTCTTTCGTTTCAAAGCGATAGTTGTCGCTATCATGAGCCTGTAAGATGCCGGCGGTCCCGACCGTGATGATGCGTGTTACCTTAAATTGTTTCATCGCTTCGATCACGAGTGGTGTGAATGTAGACAATACGTTCTGTTTGTCCGTCCCTAACGCCGAGATGACGACGTCTGCAGATTGAACCGTTTCTCGTACTGCTGCTTGGTCCGTCGCGTCTCCGATGATTTGGTTGACACCCTCCTTAGAATCCATCGAATGTCTTGTTAAAAGTTTGACGTCATGTCCTTGATTTAATAAACGCTCAAGTATCCGTTCCCCTGTACGGCCACTTCCGCCGAATAAAGCAATTGTTGACAAGTAAACCCCTCCCCATCAAGATGAAAGAAATATCCAACGCCATCATAACACGGAAGCGTTCACAAAACTGCCTGAAATGGTTCATTTCCACTTGAAAAGAATATGGTACGTTTTAGAATTGAAGAAGAAGGCAAAAAATACATATGACAGGTGTAAGAGAGGAAGGCACCACTACATGAAATTTGGGGCTAGAACTATTAAGACCGGACTATCGGTCGCAATCGTCTTGCTGATTGCCGAGGCATTTCAATTCCAACAAATCGTCGTCCCGGCACTGGCCGCATCGCTCGCACTGCTTCCGTCTGTCTATCAGACCGGACTACGATTAATTGAAGAGATGAAAGGGAACCTGATTGGAGCATTACTCTCCGTCTTATTTCTGCTACTCACTCCGAATCCGACACCAATCGCTATCGGATTCGTCATCATCATCGCCATCTCCATTCTTCTCTTTTTAAATTTAGAATCGACGACACGGACCGTCATCTTGACGACGATTCTCATCATGGAAGGGGCGAGCCAGTCGGATATGCCAGTGTGGGTGTTTGCGGGTGAACGTTATCTACTCATTATGATGGGGATTACAGTCGCATTGATTGTGAATGCACTGTTGTTCCCACCTCGCTACGAACGGAAACTCGAAGCCCAAATCACCGACACATTTCAAATGGTTGTTCGGATCGCACGCTTGTTTGCGGAGACGGAAGGCGGCCGCTCCTCATTCGACTCGTTACCAGAGGCGAAAAAGTTGCATAGCGACTCAAAACAAACGTATGCCTATTTTGAAGAAGAAATTAAAGCGAATCGATGGCTTGAGAAGAAGACCCCGATCTTCCGTCGAGCTGTCCTGAAGTCTAAAATGATTGAGACGAACCGTGCCGCGCTCCATGTCATCGAGAAGCTCGATCATGATTTTCATACGATTGAACAACTTCCTCCACAATTGAGCGAAGAGCTGTATCGCCACATTCGTCACTTGTTGCGGCGACATGAGCGTCTGTTTTCAGCCTACGAGCTCGAGAACGAGCACCTCATCGATCGAGAAGAGGATCTCATCCATGAGAACTTTGACTTTGCGAAGTTAATGATTGAGAAGATGAGAGAAGAAGAGGAAGAACTCATTCTCATCGTCGTGCCGCTCGTGGCGACGATGACTGACTGGGTCAAAGCAATGAATGAACTCGAACGCTACCTTGTCACTGAAATGAAGAAACATGGAGACAACCTAAAAGTGGAACCACGTAAGAAATGGTTTTTTGAAGACTGAGAATCGGGCCGATATTCGGCTCGTTTTTTAAGAGAGTTATTTTTCGTATAGAAGAGAGGGCATTGAGGATGAAGAAGTCTTTTCAACACATCACAAAGTATTGGAACATCATCGTTATAGGTGATGAATTTGCTGTAAACTACGGAAAAATTGGGACAATCGGAAAGGTACAAGTAAAATCTTTTGAATCCGATTCGGAATGTATGAAAGAAGCGGAAAAACTCATTCGTCAAAAATTGAGAAAAGGATATGTTGAATCCCCTTTTGATTGGAACAAACATATGTATGTGGATGACCCGGAAGTTGGACCGAGTTTTCTGACCTCTCATCCGAAATATCAGGAATGTTTCAACGATGAATTCTATGTGGATTGTACGGAAGAATATGCTCCGTTCGGGAATGATGCTGGAGCCGATGCATTGGCTATGTACGAAGAAGTGCTCCGAAAGGATAGAGACCTTTGTTATCTTTCATACGCTTACGCCTTAATTGAAAGTTGGATTGATCGAGATGTTTCCGGTCCAGAAGATTGGTCAACGTATGAATATGCCTATACATGTGATCAAGTCATCGTCGCGGGTGCGTTTGCTTCCATAAAAATGACGGGAAAGCTGACGGATGATTTGAAAGTGGCAGGGTTAGCAGCCATCCATCGATTAAAACAAGCTTTCGAAATAGAGGATCAGTCTATATTTGATGAGTTATACGCACGCTTAAGTACATTCCCGACCGAATCCTGAAACTTTTCGAGAAGAAACACGTATACAATAGAGACAGATACATATGAACGATAGGGGGATTCACCATGTCAGAAACAACACCGACACCTGAAGAAGGTGTCACACCACAACGAATCAGCGGAACGCTTCCGATTGAGGCACGGTCGGTCTTTCGGTTATCAAGTGCGATTTTTTATCTCATCGGACTTCTCGTCACAGGAGCTCTCGTGGCGGCCGCTTACTGGTTCGACTGGTCGACTTGGATACAGATTGGTTTGATCGTGCTACTTGTCATCGATGTCGTCTATAGCCTGATTGATCTCATCTGGTTCCAAAAGTGGAAGCAAGAGCAGTTCACGTATGACGTGAAACCACTCGAGATTCGCCTGCATCACGGCATCATCACGACGCACGATGTGTTGATCCCGATGACGAAAGTACAATACGTCCACGCCCAACAAGGACCGCTGCTTCGAAAGTACGGTCTGCAGACGATCACAATCGGTACGGCCGCCGGGTCACATGACATCTACGCGATTGAAGAATCGTTCGCGAAGTCGCTCCGTGAACAGATTGCGGTCTATGCCCGCATCGAGGAGGAGGATGTCATATGACGGAAGCCGCCCTCACATGGCATCGCCTGCCGAGTCGCGTCTTGCTGTTGCGTGTCTTAGAGGTCATCAAGTCGTTCATCATCCCGCTCGTGTTGTTGTTCGTCATCAACAATGACTGGAGTTCGACGTTCGGTATCATCCTGCGCGTCGGGATTCTGCTGTTCCTCTTGCTCGATATTTTGCAGAAGTTCTTCGGCTGGCTCAACTTCCGTTATGCGCTCGACGAGAAGACGGTATATGTCATCGACGGTAACTGGATCAAGAAAGAGAAGTCGTTGCCGCTCTATAAGATTCAGAGCGTCCACTCGAACAGCCCATTCCTGTACCGGCTGCTCGGGGTCGTCGAATTGACGTTCGATACGAACGCGAACAGTGACGACGCCTCGTTCAAATTGTCGGGCGTCTTCCCGAATGAGGCAAAACGGCTCGAGGACATCCTCGACCAGGTCCGTCACCGGAAGACCGAAACCGACGTACCGGCAGAAGGGGAGACAGACGCGACCGAAACACAGGTGGTGATTGAAAAACCGGCGAGCCGTTTACTGTACGCCCTCTCGACCAGAGAGATCATCATCGCCTCGTTGACGTCACTATCGGTATTCGCCATCTTCCCGGTCGCTTCGACAATCATCTCGTCGATCGATGACTTCATCAATCTCGATGGCACGTTCGATACGATCGGCGATTGGGTCGTCCACGCGTCAATCATCGCGATCGGTCTGCTCGTCTTGTCGGTCCTGATGTTGTCGGTCGTCATCGGCATGGTCATCAACTTCTTGAAGTACGGGAATTTCCGGCTCGAACGACGCGGGGACCGCATCCGCGTTGAGAAAGGACTGCTCAACCGTTCCGCCAAAGAGATCCCATACGAGAAGATTCAAGCGGTCCGGGTCAAAGAGACGTTCATCCGGCGCTGGTTCAACATCGTAGGTGTCGAACTCGTCGCGGCCGGGACGATGGACGACTTGAAAGACGAGTCGTCAACCATCCTCCCGTTCGTGAAACGGGAGCGGGCGATGACCGTGTTAAACGAGCACTTCGACCAGTTCGTGTGGTCTGACACGCTTCATCGCTTGCCAAAACGTTCGCTCTGGGTCAAACTGCTACGCATCAGCTGGGTCGGAATCCTCGTCTCGGGTGTCGTTCTGTACTTCTTCCGCGATTACGCCTGGTGGCTCGTCCTGTTGTGGGCCATCATCATCGGCGGTCGACTGTTGAGCTATGTGACGACGCGTTACGCTCGTAATGGTCAGTTCATTGAGTTGCGGACCGGGGCCTTCAACGTCAGTTCATTCTTGACGGACAAGCCGCGAATCGAACAGGTCCAAGTGACTCAGACACCGCTCCAACGCCGTTTCGATGTATGTAACGTCCTGTTCTCGACACGGGGTGGCTTGTTGTCGAATGAGATGATCGAGGACATCCCGAAGCAAGAGGCAGAAGCCATGTTGCACTGGTTCTCTCGCTATACGGTAGAGGAAGATATGAAAACACCGGGTTAACGCCCGATTATCGACGAGCCCAGTCGCGTAGTGCGATTGGGCTTGTCTTTTTATATCGTCTTCATGCAATCGCACAATCATGAGCTTGAAGTTGATCATCTTTTGCGTGAGCACGAAAAAAAGCATTGCGCGTGTAGGTCACACGGGTCATGCTTTCTCATGAACAGCATGAGGAGAGACTTTTGGGAGAATGATTGTGAACGTTGTTTCTCTTGGTTGGCTCGTTACGTGAATCTCGCCCTCGTGTAAATCGATGATGGACTTGGCGATGGCGAGACCGAGACCTGATCCACCGGTGTAATGCGCACGTGACTGTTCCACTCTAAAAAATCGCTCAAACACGTAAGGGATATCACGGGAGGGGATGGCCTCCTCGCCATAGTTCGTCATGTTGATAAGGACCGCTTCATCCGTATCATCGATGAACATATCGATATACGTTCCGTCACGCCCGTAACGAATCGCATTCTCGAGTATATTCTCAAACACACGGACGAGCTTCAACGCATCCCCTTCCACGATGGGACGTTCGGCTGAGGAGCTGAATCGAGCTTCCATTCCAACTTCCGAGAGACGTAACGTCGACTGCATGATGAGCTGATTGAGCAATTCATCGAGACGGACCTCGCTTGTCTGGAGGGCGATCCGGTCGTTTTGCAGAAATGTATAGTCAAAGATATCGTTAATCAAGCCTTTCAGATGGGTCGCGTTCTCATGGATGACTTGGATGTAATGACGCAACTCCACCTCGTCCCGGTAACGGTCGCTGTGAATCAAGTCAAGATAACCCGTGATTGACGTGAGGGGGGAGCGCAAGTCGTGGGCGACGTTCGTCACGAGCTCATGTTTCAACCGATCCGCTTGAAGCACTTCCTGCTCCGCTTTTGCCGCACTGTCCGAGATGGCGCGTACGGTTGCCATCAATCGTTCTAGCTCTGGCGGGACAGATGGTTCAACCGAATCACGGTCGGCGTGGAGTTCTTCGACAAGTGAAGTCATCCGCTCAATGTGAAACTGTAAATATCGTTTACGCTCATATTGATAAATCAACACAAGACAAACGGCGACCATCAAACTATAAAATAGGAAGAACACACCTTCACGGAAATACGACAACACGATGATCAGACTCTCCATAAATCGTGATGACTCTTCAAAGTACCAGACGACAGGCAGTAACAGCATACCGCTCAATGTGGCGACCCCGAAAGCAATAACTACATACAGCAGACGTTTCCACATCGGGATGAACGTGATGACGCGCCAGATATTATGTCTCAATTTTATATCCCACTCCCCACACCGTATGAATGATGACCTCATGTGGCACGACAGCATGTAATTTCTCGCGGATGTTACTGATATGAACCATCACCGTCTGGTTCGACCCGACCCCATGCTCTTGCCAGACAGCCTCAAATATTTCTTCAGAGCTATACACCCGGCCTTTATGTTTCGCCAGTAAATACAAAATCTCAAATTCACGTGCAGTCAATCGAATCGTCTGCTCTTGTATCATGACGGTGTGGCTGGCTCGATCGATGAGGAAAGGGCCAGCTTGTACACTTGAGGACTCGCTTGGTCGGTTATAGTTTGAACGGCGCAGCAATGCTTTAATACGTGCCATCAACTCGAGCGGATTGAACGGTTTGATGATGTAGTCATCGACTCCCGTCGTCAATCCCAATATCTTATCCATATCACCCACTTTGGCACTGACCATTAAGATCGGAATTTGGCTCGTCTGGCGCACCCGCTTACAAAATTCAAGCCCATCCATCCGAGGCATCATCCAATCTAAAATGATTAAGTCAAACGATTCTTGGTTGAACAAGTCAAGCGCCATTTCCCCGTCGGTTGCCATCGTCGTGTGATACCCGTCATTTTTTACATACACATCAATCAGTTCTGCGATTTGGACATCATCATCCACTAACAAGATTTTTGTCATGCTGAAACTCCCTCGCGAATTAAAGTTGGAAATTCTGATACAAACGTCGGAACGGGGCGTATTGGACGACGAAGCGAACGAGTAAGAACCCTAAGAGCGCCCCGAACGCATTTGCCAATAAATCATTCACATCCGTGCTTCGTCCACTGCCTAGTGTCGTGCGCACCAATAATTGAATCAATTCAAGGATCAGACTAAACTGTAATCCTAATTTAAGTACTTCTTTTTTCGTGATCGACGGTTTCAAAAATGGAAGATAACAGCCGAACGGGAGGAACATCACGACATTCAGCACAAATGAATACACATCGATGGTCAAAATCGGAATAAAATTAATCGTTCTCCACCACGGAACTTGATTCGCATACTTTCCTAAATTGACGTCAATCGGGAAAAACACGAAGTGAAGGACGCCTAATAAGTATATCCCGAATGATAGAAGTAAAATAGTTTGTGCGGCTTTTACATGTTTCTTGCGAAACGACCAGACGAGTAACGTGATGAGTCCGAGGATGGCGAGTGGGATGAGAACGACCCTTGATTCGATTGTGAACATAACTGAATAATTCTGATTATACATGGGAATGAACCTCCTAAGAATTTGAACTGTCTTCATTGTAGATGGCAGATTTAAAGAATTCTTAAAGGAGTCATAAATGAAATCTAAAAAAGGCAAAGCGCTTTGCTCTGCCTCGAACTGTTGAACAACGGGCTTAGAAACGTGGTCTCTGAATGATGTCGGACGGACAGCTATCATTCGTCACGTCAACTTCACCGTTTTTGTGTTTCTGTTACTGAAAAATGGGAACAAGTATGATATGATGCAAGTAGAAAGAGACCGGTGCTGGACACACCGGCCTCTGGCTTACAGGCTACCACTTTAAGAGTGGTCCCAGCCGCCACAATGGTTAGTGAATCAGAAAGTGACCCATCTCATTGCGCCGAGGGGGTCATTTTTTTGTGCGTTCAGACGTTGCACGATCGGATGTTCGGTGAATCACCAAGTGAACGATGATCGGAGCGAGGATTGGGATCATGACATAATCCCCAACCCAGGTCCAAAGTTGTTCCATCCGCACCACCGCCTTCCTCCATTGTGGACTTGGCGGCTGACCCCACTATTGCTGCGTTAACCTGCTTCTTCATTATAACAGATTTGTTCGCAAAAATGCGCTGAAAACAAGAACAAACGTTCCTGTTTTATAAAATGAATCTTTTGATGGAAACGGTCTCATGAATGGGTCCAAAGAAGGAATTGAGTCGAATCACTCTTGCTTGTTAGATGTCTGACAGGATATAATCAATCTCGTGTGTATACACGGGTGGGTGAGGGTGCCAATAAAGGATTGATTCCTATGGCAAAACAAACAGAATGGAAAACAGAAACATACGGGGGCGTGCTGAACTTTCTGGCGACAGCATACATCCCGGCCGTGCATGCGGCAATCTTGACACAAGCCGGACTCCCGTTCGAGGGGGCGCTCGTCGGAGCGATTTTGACAAGCATCATCGGGACATTGATTGCGGGATTCTTCAATCTGCCGCTTCTCTTGTTACCGGGAATGGGGATTAATGCGCTCTTCACGTACACGCTCGTCCTACAGATGGGATTGAGTTGGCAAAGCGCGCTCGCCGTCTCGTTCGTCTCAGGTGTACTCGTCGTATTGTTGACGGTCACCAAAGTGGCTAGGAAATTGGCGAACGCGTTTCCACCGATCATTCATGACGGATTGACGGTCGGTCTCGGTCTCTTCCTCATTTTGATTGGTCTTGAGGCGGCAGGAATTGTCTCAGGTGGGGGTGGGGCATTGCTTCACATCGGTGACCTCGGAGAGCGTAACGTCCAGGTGGCCTTTTTATCACTCTTCGTCGCCATCTTACTGTTCTTGAAGATGGGGCCGAGTAGCTTCCTTTGGACGATCGGTTTCGGTGTCGGACTCAGTGCCGTGATGGGAACACTCGATTGGACGGGAAGCTTCGCGTTGACACCGTTCTTCGAATCGTTCGGCACGGTATTTGGGAACATCTCGTTCGCGGAATCTGCGTCTCCACTCTTCTTCGTCGCGGTCGGTGTGCTGACGCTCGTCTTGTTGATTGAAAACATCAGCTTGATTCAGAATCAGACACGGGCAATCGGCAAAGAAGAAGAGGCGCCGAAAGGTCTCGTCGCACAAGGTCTCTCGACGATGGCCGGGGCCATGTTCGGGTCAAGCCCGACCGTCTCGACGGTCGAAGTGGCTGCCGGAATATCGGTCGGGGCGCGAGGCGGTATCGCTTCGTTCGTCACGTCTGGATTGTATGTGGTATCACTCTTATTGCTACCGCTCTTTGCCATCATCCCGGTGACGGCGATCGCTCCGGTGTTGATCATCATCGGAATGATGATGTTCCAGAACGTGAAGCATCTGCCACTCGATAACTGGGAACATGCCTTCCCAGCAATCCTTGTCATCATCATGATTCCGTTCACGTATTCCATCGTCGATGGGATCGGACTCGGATTCATCGCGTACACGATGATTATCTTGTTCAAGAAGGGCTACCGATCACTCAGTCCAGTCATCGGTGTCTTGACCGTATTGTTCTTAGTTTTCTTCTCATTACCAGTCTGGTTATAGAGACACGCACGGCATCGTTCATGAAGAACGGTGCCGTTTTTTTGATTTGAAAAAGACTCGTTCGTGCTATAATCGCAGTAATTTGAAGAGAACGGGGAGGAGATTGGATGCAAGTTATTCAAGAATTCGCATCGTACACAGAATGGCTCAAGTCGTTAGAAAAGCTGAGTGAATCTGAGTGGAATAAACAGATTCACTCTGAGAAATGGTCCATAAAGCAAATCGTCTTACATATCGCCCATTGGGACAATCATCTGTTGAATGTCATCATCCCATCGGTGAAGAACGGTGAAGGAATGATCTTCCCTGACTTTGACTCGTTCAACGCACGGGCGACGAAAAGGGCGGAAAAATTGACATGTGACGCGGTTTTGAAAGAATCCCTCAACAGTCGACGAACACTCATCACCATGCTCGAGTCCTTAAGTGAAGAAGCGCTGACTTTTAAAACGACAGCGAATGGCGTCTCACATGATCCGCATCAAGGTGTCCCCTACTCGTTACATGTAATCATCGGGGAGTTCATCGAGCATGACCGACACCATATGAAGCAAGTCGAGTCGATCCTGAAATGAGACATCGGAAAGTGCGTGGTCTAAAACGAAAATTAAGTCGTCTTCAGCGCAATATACAAGAAAATCATGAGGATTTTACAACGGAGTTTCATAATGGGTATTGGTATGCCAAGATTCCGGTCGGACAAACTTTTTTAATGGATATTCAACACAATGCCCAAATCAAACAGTCACTCATCCATACTCTGCTCGATGAAGCGAAACGACTAGTAGAGTTGCGTGTGGATGAGCGAATGCGAGTTGCCGTGCTGCTAGATTTTCCTACATTCTGGAACTCTGAGCTTCTCGTGTTCAAGATGAAGAGGTGTTATAATCGTTTATGCGGCGTGATTTACCCCACCAAAAATGGATCTCGATTCCACATGTAAAAACGTTTATCAACCAATGGGTCATCCGTAGTGACCGAGATATTCGCGTGTACGGATTTGAAGAGTGGATATTCGATGAAGAGAGTGAAGGTAGAGAAGTGTGGATGCTCATTCAATGAACGGGCATTTTTCTTTTGTCTAAAAATAACTGAATATTCCGTAAAAGTTCATGGTATAATCCATTTAATCCTATTTCCAAAAAAAGGATTTAGACTATGAGAGGAGCCGTCACGTCAGATGAAAACGATCAAACTGAATATACATAAGCGGAAACACCGATGAAACAAGCCAAAACGATTTTTGTGTCAGGAATTCTTTTCTCCTTGCTACTTGTCGCCCTCATCTCCTATTCCGGTCAACTGGGATACCGTTACTACCAATCATTAGATATCTCAGGGAGCGAGATGACAAGTTGGATCACCGACTGTCATGACAAACGAAAGTTTTTAGGGATTTTCGAAGTGATGGATGTTGATTTTTGGTGTGGGGAAGACAAAATTATTGAAGAAGACTGGCGAGGGGTTGAGCTTGGCTCTTCTAGTGAAGCTCCAGACGATAAAGGTGGAACTCCAAGAGAAAAGATTAATGACGAGTCACCTTCTTACGGCAATCCCTCATCAGAAGAGTCGAACAGAGTCTCCTACCTCCCGTTCATTATTACCGGAATGATTATCTTGCTCGGATGGTGGCTCTGGAAAAGACGACGCCATTCGAAGAAACAAAGCGAGGCGGGAGAGTTAGATATCGAGGATCACTCGCTAGTGACTTCTGACAACGCGTCGATGCAGATAAACCGAACGGTTCATCCATTACCAGCATCGGCTATCCGAAAGCAGTTGATTCAATTCGAAGCAGCGTTACCTCCATATAAACGTCGTCGCCCAACTGAGACGTTGTCGACTTGGGCGAAACGAATCGAGCTCGATGCATCCCTACTTACCTATTTAGAGACACGTTATGATGATGGAAACATCTCACCACAACGTGAGCGAGCGTTCACCCAACAACTTGATGAATACCTACTACGCACACAAAAGGAGTCGAACTCATGACCATCCGACACGTATTGGACCAATTAGACCGCATTTACCTCGGTAAACCAGAAATCACAAAATTATGTTGCACAGCCCTATTGGCGAACGGCCATATCTTGCTAGAGGATGTACCTGGGACGGGGAAGACGTTACTCGCAAAAAGCATCGCCAAAAGCTTTGAGGCAGACTTCTCCCGAATTCAATTCACAGCCGACCTGTTGCCCTCTGACATCATCGGTTCAGACTTCTTCAATATGCAGACCCAGACGTTCGAGAACCGCACCGGACCGATCTTCACGAATATTTTACTCATCGATGAAGTAAACCGTGCCGTCCCGAGAACGCAATCCGCCTTGCTTGAAGCGATGGAAGAACGCCAAGTTTCTATCGGTGGCGTCACCTATCAACTACCGAAACCATTCTTCGTCATCGCGACGCAAAATCCGATCGAGTCGGCAGGAACGTTCACGCTACCGGACGCCCAACTCGACCGCTTCCTCATGTCTCTTCAAGTCGGATATCCTGGGGCAGACGAAGAGCGGAACTTGATTCTGCAGACGATTTCAAAGACGAGACAGACAGTGCATGCCTTGATGACGAATGAAGCTTTTTTAGAAGCACAAGAAGAAGTCGAGAATATCCGGATTCATGAAGATGTCGTCACGTATTTGCTCGCACTCATCCACGAGACGAGGCAACACCCGTTAGTCGAAGTCGGGGCGAGCCCACGGGCGACGCTCGCGCTCGTCAAGGCCTCACAAGCTTATGCGTACTTGAACGACCGTCAGTTTGTCACGCCTGAAGATGTTCAAGCCGTTGCGCCACATGTCCTCTCGCACCGATTGACCCTCACCCTTGAAGGGGATATCAAATCGACGAAGCGACAAGTGTTGGTGGACGTACTCGAGTCCGTAACTGTCCCCGTCGAAAAGGTGTAACGATGCGACAGGTCGAAATCAGTACACCGTCCATTCTTCAGGACCAACTTTGGCCGGCTTATGTCAGTCTCGGTCTCCTCACCATGTGGATGCCTTATGTATGGCCCATCGCTTATGTATGCGGAGCATTATTAATCGTCATGTTCATCCGGAAACGAATCATTCGAACACTTTCAAACGAAGTCTCATTTTCCATTCGGCAGAAAGAAGATCTCTTGTTCATCGACGATGAGACATCATGTATCGTCCGTATTGATGGGTATGAGCGAATCATTGCCCTTGGTGTTCCGCTATTGATTCGACTAGAGGGTAATGAACGGATGGTATTCGAGGACGGGTCACAGGCATACGACACCAGGATCGAACAGGACATACATCATGTGAGCGTCTCGGCTGTGAAGCGTGGACCTGCTTCGATTCATATGTGTGTGATGCGTGTCACCTTACCGTTTTATTTAGGTACTCTTTTTTTCACGGATGAGGAGATGGATATGCCCTCATGGGTTGTGTTACCTACCATCACGAAGTCACCAATCACCGAATCTCGCATGATTCGGATGGGTGACCGTATCGTCAAGCACTCCCCGCTGAACGATCCGTTGATGATTCAGAGTGCAAAACGATATGAGAAGGAACCGGCTAAACAGATTGACTGGGTCGCCACTTCAAAGGTCGGTCATGTACAGGCAAAAGTGTTCGAACGACAAAATCTCGACACGTTCACGATTTCCCTTGATTTGAGCGGTCCGCTCGGGAACGGGCTCCATGCGCAATATGAAGACTTGATTCAACAGACGGCGTATTGGGTCTCTTACTTGATCAAAGAAGATTGTAAAGTGGAGCTGTTAATCAACCGACTCGACAAAAACAACCAAGTCGACCGTGTTACACTGGGAGAAGGAAGAAAACAATTACGGCTCATTCTCGTCCGACTGGCGATGATTCATGAATCGAACGCGTTTGTTGCGTCATCGCGATTCACGTCATATGTCAGTCGTCACAAACAGCCTCACGCTGAATTGATTCACATCAATCACGCGATGCTGCTGAAATCTTCAGGGTGATGAAGGGAGAAACACATGCGACGAATGACGGGCTTACTCATATGTTGTGTCGGACTACTTGCAAGCACGACAACCGTATCAGCCGAGATGACTGAGTCCTCGGCGGAACGTTTTGCGGATGCATATTTTTATGACATCGTGATGGATCATATTCAGGGAGATGATCCGGTTAATTATCATATGACGGATAGTGAGAACATCACGTTCGGTCCGTTGTTGGAGACGTATATCCCGTCATCCTCTTGCTACAAAACGGGGGAAACGTGTACGTTCGTCCCAACAAAAGAATTTGTGGCGACCGTCTTTCAAGATGATGAACCGGTCAACGTGATCGGAACATATGAACGATCAGCGGGTACATATGCGTTCTCAACGTTCGGTTCTGACAAAGAAACTCCGAAAGCGTTGACGGACGTAAAAGGCAATCTCGTGAAATACTCAGAAGCGTCGACGTGGTTTGATTACGAAGGGGACATGTTGACGGCGTTGACATCTAATACAAAACAGATGATTAGCGGAGATGAGATTTCAACTGAGGCGTTTCAAGTATTTTTGGTTGAAGAGAATAAAAGGATTGAAGGGGATGCCGAAGAAGGAATGATAGGTGGAGCAGGCGACTCATCATCAGTCCATTCGGATGAGACAGAGTCAAATAAGCCAACATCGAATACCAACCGATTGATTGGCTTTACTGTGTTAGCGATATTGCCATTCGGATATTGGTTCCTCAAGAGACGAAAAGCAACATGATGTCAAAAGACTTATCCAATCATCATAATCCACTAGACTTAGTGGTCATACCGAGTCATGCATTGAGAGACAGAGAAGCAACCTACTTGATTTTTCGCCATTTGGAGAATGAACAGTTTCCATTACTTATAGAACGTAAGCGGACTGTAAGGGATGCGAGAAAACGTCGCTTCTCTTTTAAAAGTCAGGAAGAAGAGCATGTGACGACCAAAACCATCAAAAATCGTGAGGTGTTAGAGTCGGAATTGACGCTTTCTTCAAATGAGGTCATCGTCTTAAGAGGAGAGAGTGATTGGATTCTGAGCTATTCCGAAGACGGGTTGACGCTTCAAGGAAACCAAGTGAGACGTGTCGCGACAACTGGTATTGTCCAAATTGAGACATTTTTTGAACATGTGGTTAGAGGTGCGTTTCCCATCAAATTGGCGTTTGGTTTATGTGGGACGTTTGCTCCATTTGAAAACGTGTTTCGCTTTATATTGCATAACCCAGATTGGAAGGGATTGATTGAAGACGAATTATTGCCTCAGCTTCAGATTCCGAAGGCGAAGAATGTGTGGCAGTCCCTCTCATATCCGACATACGAGCAGACGCTTGAGACGTTCACTATTGAATTTCATCCAAATATACTAGGAAATTTCATACTCGCACATGATGCTAACGATACGTACTATTTCATTGATCATGTGAATGGGGAGATCAAGATTTTTTAAATTCTAAATACAGAGGGGTAGTGTAGTGAGTTACATACAGCATATGCGTCAATTAATCGGATCGAATCTATTAATCACTGTAGGATGTGGAGTCCTCATCGAACAGGACAATCAAATTCTGTTGCAACACCGAAAAGATCATCATGTTTGGGGAATCCCCGGTGGCGTTATGGAGCCTGGGGAATCATTTGAATAGACAGCCATCCGTGAAACTCTCGAAGAGACGGGGCTCTCCGTGGATAATTTGAAACTGTTCGGAATCTATTCCGGTGATGAGGGATATGCCAATTATGAAAACGGTGATCGCGTCTATAGTGTTCAAGTCATCTTTTACACCCATTCATTCTCAGGAGAAATTGCTCAATTGACAGACGAAAGTCACGAACATCGATTTTTCTCAAGAGAAGACCTACCACGATTACATCAACATCAACGTCGGTTCATTGACGATTGGGTCGAACAGGTTAATCTCCCGGTCGTGAAGTGATATTCATCTTGCGACAAACAACCCCTCATGCGCGCATGAGGGGTTGTCTTTACATATAGGGCCCGTTCGCCTGAATGACGAACTGTGAATGTGTGTAATGATAGGTGATGCGGGAATAGTCAAATGGTTTCCCATTCGTGAGATGGAAGATCGTTTCGATGCGAAGTGTCGGGTCATTCTCTTGCAATCCGAGGTGTTCCGCTTCACTTTCCGTCAATCGCCCGACCTGTAGATACATGTCAGAAAATCCAATCGTGACGCCGAGCGCGCTTTGGACATAATCGAAAATAGAGTCTGCCACAATTTCACGATTCAAATAGGGGACGATAGCTTTCACATAATAGGATTCCTCGTGACAGAGCACCTCTCCATCCACATACCTTACCCGTTCGACCCGATATACATCGTCCGACACGGCAATCCCGAGATTCTCTGCAACGGTCGAGTCTGGCTTCACGACAGACACATCAATCACATCAGATGTCAAGATACGGTCTCCGAGATTGCTCTTGAACCCTTGGGTGGAGAAGAGGCTCATATAGCCAGGTCGATTATGTCGTCTGACGAAAATGCCGCTTCCCCGCAGTTGAAAAATGACACCCTTTCGTTCAAGCAGCTCTAAAGCTTTCGTGATGGTGCTTTTGCTCACCGCATATTGATTCATCATCTGCTCAAGGACAGGGAGCTTATCGCCTTGTTTTAAGTTTTGTTCGTGGATGTATTGTTCGATTTCATTTGCGATTTGTTGGTATTTTAGCATCGTCATTCCTCACTTTTTCGTCACTGATTTCATTATATCATGAGAAAACAAAAAATGTTTAAGTGTATCGACCTTGTTAAATTGTACCGGTACAATTATACTTGACGTGTACGATTCATGTGAAGGAGGACTTACAATGAAGACATTACCGAACGATTTTCTATGGGGAGGCGCGCTTGCCGCTCATCAATTCGAGGGCGGTTGGGACGCTGATGGCAAAGGACCGAGTGTCGTCGATGTCTTGACGGCAGGTGCACACGGCGTCGCTCGCCGGATCACAGACAAGGTCGAACCGAATGAATTCTATCCGAACCATGAGGCGATTGACTTTTACCATCGTTATAAAGAAGATGTGGCCCTCTTTGCTGAGATGGGATTGAAATGTTTACGTACTTCCATCGGATGGAGCCGCATCTTCCCGAATGGTGATGATGCAGAACCGAACGAGGCGGGTCTCCAATTTTATGATGACTTGTTCGATGAGCTACTCAAACACGACATCGAACCGATCATCACACTGTCGCATTTTGAGATGCCGCTCCATCTTGCCCGTGAATACGGGGGATTCCGAAATCGTGAAGTCGTCGAGCATTTCGTCCGCTTCGCTGAGGTCTGCTTTGACCGTTACAAAGACAAGGTCAAATACTGGATGACGTTCAACGAAATCAACAACAAGATGGACGTCAACAATCCACTCTTCTTATGGACGAATTCGGGAGTCCTCTTAGAAGAAGGGGAGAACGCCCGCGAAGTCATGTATCAGACCGGACACCATGAACTGATTGCGAGCGCTCTCGCCGTTGCCAAAGGGAAAGCCATCAATCCTGACTTCGAGATTGGAGCGATGGTCTCTCACGTACCGATTTATCCGTATTCATCAAACCCAGATGACGTCATGCTCGCCGAAGAGATGATGCGTCAACGCTATTTCTTCCCGGACGTACAAGTACGCGGCTTCTATCCGAGCTACGCCTTGAACGAGTTCGAGCGGGAAGGCTATAACATCCCAATCCTTGAAGGGGACGAAGAAATCCTACAGAACGGAAAGGTCGATTATCTCGGTTTCAGTTACTATATGTCGACGACCGTGAAGAGTGACGTCGTCGCGGACAACAGTGGCGATATCGTCAACGGTGGTCTGCCGAATGGGGTCGAGAACCCGTATATCCAGTCGAGTGACTGGGGATGGGCGATTGACCCGGTCGGACTCCGTTATGTACTCAACCGACTCTATGACCGGTACCAAATTCCGCTCTTCATCGTCGAGAATGGATTCGGTGCCGTCGATGAGATTGTCGACGGAAAGATTCATGACAAAGCCCGAATCGATTACTTGAAGGCCCATATCGAACAATTGAAGCAAGCCGTCCTCTATGACGGGGTCGACTTGATTGGTTACACACCTTGGGGCATCATCGACATCGTCTCGTTTACGACAGGAGAAATGAAGAAGCGGTACGGAATGATTTACGTCGACCGTGACAATGAAGGGAACGGATCGATGGAGCGGATGAAGAAAGACTCGTTCGACTGGTACAAACAGGTCATTGCGACGAATGGAGAGAATCTCTAAATAAGGGTGAGCAAAGAACTGTGAAATGTCTGCAGGTCTTTGCTTTTTTTCGATATAATGAAGAAAAGTGAAAAATTGGAGGGACGCATGATGCAAATAAAGAACTATGGACCGGTGACGGCTGTTTGTGCCAACGTAAAGAACGGTCCATTCGAGATGTCGATGTATGTGTATTATATCGACGGGATGCTCATCGATACGGGAACACGCACGATGCTACCCGAACTTCAACCGTTTTATGAGTCGGTTCCAATCGATCTTGTCAGCATCACGCACCCCCATGAAGACCATATCGGAACGGCAGCCTGGCTTGAACGGTCATACGGTGTCCCAATTTACATACGAGAATCCGCCAGGGACATGTGCCGGACGGGGCTAGATATCCCAGATTATCGGGCACACTTCTCAGGAGACCCGGAACCGTTTCAGCCGATTGCCTATTATGACAATCAGATCACATCAGAACATCATACTTATCAGGTAATCCATACACCTGGTCATGAACCGAATCACGTCGTCTTATACGACGAGGAGAACGGTCGGCTGTTCTCGGGTGATTTGTTCGTCCATCCTTATCCGAAGGTGATGATTCCGGAGGAGTCGGTACCTGAACAGATTCGTTCTCTCAAACGTGTTCTGAGTCTTAATTTCGAGGAAGTTTATTGCCAACACGCCGGGCATCTCGAACAGGGAAGGGAGCAACTGACCAAAAAGCTCGATTATCTAGAACGTTTGACTGATAACGTGATAACAAAAACTGCAGCGGGCTACAACATTGACGACATCAATGCCCAGCTCTTCCCCGAACCATCGCCGCTCGTCAAAATCTCCAAGCGGGATTATGACTCGAGACACATGATTGCAAGCATTCTTCGAGAAATCTACGAACAAATTCGTTGACAGAAGGTAAAACACCTAGTATTCTTAGTGCAGGATTAAACGTTTAAACTTTTAAACGGAGTGATGAATATGAAACAACCAGATGCCACACCCGAAGTCTCGTTATCTTTATTTGAAGATGCGATTCCATTGTTCCAAGTATTAGCCGATGTCAATCGTCAACGCATCATCGTCGAGATCGCCAAACATGAACGCTTAAACGTCAATCAGATTGATGAGAAGATTGAGTTGTCTCGACCGGCCATCTCGCATCATCTCAAACTACTTCGACAAGCGGGCATCGTCTCATCAGAGAAAGTCGGGACAGAGAACTTTTACTTCCTGACGCTCGAGAACGCGGTCGGACTGCTGAAGGCACTGACACGTGCGATTGAAGATGAATGTATCTTATAACCTTTCTTTTTGGAAACAGAGAGAAAGGCTTCTTTCCCACTAATACGTTCAAAGGTTTAAACATATAAACATTAAAGGAGAATGGATATGTAGCAAAAACAAACCATCGTCATCACAGGAGCATCGAGCGGAATCGGTCGGGCAACGGTCGAACTGTTCAGCAAACGAGGCTGGCATGTCGCCGCGACGATGCGAAGACCTGAAGACCATCAAGAACTGTCTAACCTGAAAAGGGTGTCGCTCTATCAGCTAGATGTGACGAACGAGACGAGTATCCGAGAGGCATTTGAACGAATCGTCTCGGATCATGGAACGATGGATGTGTTGTTGAAAAATGCTGGATACGGAGCGGTCGGAATTTTCGAGGAAGCCTCTCCCGAACAGATTCAGCGGCAATTTGATACGAACGTATTCGGGGTCATGAATGTGATTCGGGCAGCACTCCCATAATTCCGCAAACAGCGGAGCGGTCGAATCATAACCGTTTCTTCCGTCGGTGGACAGATCACATTCCCAATCTATAGCTTGTATCACAGTTCAAAATGGGCGATTGAAGGATTCATCGAATCGCTTCAGTTCGAGTTGGCACCGTTCAATATCGGCATGAAATTGATTGAGCCGGGGCCGATTAAAACAGACTTTTACGGTCGTTCCCAAGAACTCGTGCGTGACCAACCGCTCGATGTATATGATGACTATACAGAAGTCGCACTCCATAACACGAATGCCGCTTGTGCGAACGCTGAAGGTCCGGACGTCGTCGCCGAGACGATTTGGCGTGCAGCGACCGACCGGAAGAAGCGTCTCCGCTATCCATCGGGTAAACAAGCAGGACTGTTGATCGCGCTGAAGCGTTATCTGCCGAACCAAGTATTCTTCTCTATCGTGCGACGTGTCGTAGAGAAAAATTAACATCAAATATCTCTTATGAACTTCATCAGTGTCGGAAAGAATTTTTTATCCACTCATTCAATGATAAATATCACACAAATTTACCCGATATAACTTGTAAGAGGAGGGGTTTGATGAAAAAAGTCTCACTGGCATTATCGACGTTCATTCTTATGATTGGATTGACGGCAACACCGACAGACTCGGTCGATGCTGCGGCGAAACGCTTCAAAAACTGCACGGAGATGAACAAAGTGTATAAAGGGGGCGTGGCCAAATCGAAGACGACCAAAAACAAAGGTGGAAAGACGCGTTATAAACCTTATGTCAATAAAGCCTTATATGACGCGAATCAATCAAAAGACCGCGACAAAGACGGAATCGCCTGTGAACGG
Source organism: Exiguobacterium sp. s140 (assembly GCF_018617035.1). Taxonomy (GTDB): domain Bacteria; phylum Bacillota; class Bacilli; order Exiguobacteriales; family Exiguobacteriaceae; genus Exiguobacterium; species Exiguobacterium profundum. Next base: position 758,066 of record NZ_JACSJK010000001.1, on the reverse strand, counting down.
TGATCATATATCATGCATCGAATCAGCCGCCATACGAGGGCGGCTTTTTGTATGGACATAGACAACGATTCGACCACATGATATTATCATAAATAATAATATTATCAAATATGATAACATCGAGGTGGAATCAATGAATCAAGATGTCTTAAAAAGTTTATTGAACCCGATTCGTATGAAAATCTTTCAACACGTTCTGATGAATGAAGGAGTCACGACCGGAGACTTAGCAAAAGCACTTCCCGATGTTCCTCAAGCGAGCCTCTATCGCCATATCAACAAAATGGTACAAGACGAGATTTTATCTGTCATGAGCGAAAATAAAGTTCGCGGGGTGTATGAGAAAGTGTATGCGATTCAAAACAATCCTTTAACTAGTATCAACAAGATTGTTGAGGAGGAAGACCGAGAGCAACTGTACATGGTCTGTTATACGTTCACGATGTCACTACTGATGGATTTTGGGAACTATCTGAAGCGAGACTCGATTGACCTCCAGAAAGACAAAATTGGGTTCCGAAGTATCCCGCTTTATCTGTCTGATACCGAAAGTGATCGATTCCTAAAAGGTCTCTATGATCTCTTAGAGGGAGTGCTCGAGCATGAACCGTCCGAAAAACGGAAGTTACGAAAATTCTCGTACGCGTTCATGCCGGTCGAAGAAAAGGAGGAGATGGATGATGTTTAAACAAGAAGAGGTGTTGATTCAAGGAAAAACAACCATTGCTGCCACCATAACGACACCCGATCAGGAACGGTCGTCCTTTCCAGCTATCGTCCTCATCGGAGGGACGGGAGGATTGGACCGTGACGGAAACGGTACCGGCTTCAAGTCAAACTTGTATAAAGACTTAGCAGAATGGCTGACGATACAAGGATTCATCACATTACGCTATGACAAACGGGGGATTGGCAAGAGTGGTGGCAATCGACATAGCGTCGGTCTGACAGGACTCGTTGATGACGTGTCGGCGGTCGTCCGTTATCTGAAATCTCATGAGCATGTCTCACAAGACGTTTTATTGCTCGGCCATAGCGAAGGATGTATCGTCGCGACACTCGCAGCAGAACGTGAATCCGTTTCTGGTCTCATCCTGTTGTCTGGTGCCGGTGTCGCCTTGAAGACGAGCATGCAGGAACAGGCGCATGCCTTACTCGATGAAGTGAAACGTACGAAAGGGATCAAGGGTAAACTGCTTCGCTTTAGCTTGAATGAGAAGTCGGTCGTCGGGAAACAACAAAAACTGTTCGAGCGCGTCACAGCAACGGATCAGGATACGATGCGGATCCAGCTGATGAAGTTCCCTGCCAAATGGTTACGGGAGCATCTTGCACACGCAGACGTGTCACTTCGGGAACGATTAGTTCGATTGAACATTCCGACGTTCGCACTGACAGGAAATCGGGACGTTCAAACGGCCGTCGAACATCTAGATGAGCTCGATGCACTTCACGTTGAGCATATCGAGGTTCAAAAGATTAAGGACATGGACCATATGTTGAAACATTTCGATGGTGAGATGAGCATTCTGGACGTGAAAAAGCAATATCGTTCACAACTCAGTGAACCACTCCATCCCGAGCTTCACCACCAACTTCATGAATGGCTAAAGTGCCACGACTGGGTATCATGACGAACAAGACAGCGGAAACCTCTCCGCTGTCTTGTTTTTATGTATGTAAGAACCGCAGAACGTTTTCCATCGAGAAATGACGGCTCCACTGAACGAAGTGTCCACCTGGTATGGCAATCAATTGTACAGAGGGGTGAAGGTGTCGTTCCGCTCGTTTGACATGATGGAGCGTTCGCTTCGCCTCCTTCAAATCAATCCCCGTGAAATCCGCATAATACAGGTGCGTCGGGACTTGGACGCGTCGTAGCAAGTCCTTAAAATCCAATCCATCATAACCAAACAACAAATGTAAGCCACCGGTCGAAAGACGGGCCGATTGCTCGACAGCAGAACGAATCGATGACGTCGGCTCGACTCCGATCCGTTGACAGAACAGTTGGAACTGTTCTTCGGAAAAGATAGAGACACGTTGGCTCGCCTGCGTTTCGATCCAATTCAAGAAGCTCAGTGGTACGTTGTGATACAGCAGTCGCAAAAGCGGCAAAGCGAATCCGAAGATGCCATATTCACGAAACGGAATCATGGCATTCGGCTTATGTCCTTGGTCGAGGAGAATCAAACGTCTGACCTGGTCTGGGTAATGGACCGCATACGCCAGGGCGATGGCACCCCCCATCGAGTGTCCGATCAAACGAATGGACTCCAGTTGTCGTGAAGTTCGGTATGCTTCGATCCAGTCCGCGAGTATTTTTGAGGTCGCATATGTATGTAGTCCCTCACTTTCACCAAATCCAGGTAGATCTAACAGGTGAACTTCGAAATCGTTATGTAATGCTTCGGCAAATAATTGGCCTTGTGACCCAGTGAATCCTCCACCGGGAAGGAAAAGTACAGGTTCACCTCGACCATGGACGGTTGCATGGAATTGTCTCACGTCATCTCTCCTTTATAAAATGGAGTGCTTTCCATTCAAGTATAAAGATTGCTGGGAGTCAATTGAAGAAAAATCGCCATGTTTCTCAGGAGGCTCCCGACCAAATGTGGGTATAACATAGTGACAGGCAGATTACTGTCATCACACATCGTATACGTTCTGACTTTCCAAAGGAGGAATGAGGAATGAAGCTTTCAGGAAAAACGGCAATTGTCACTGGCGCAGGTTCAGGCATGGGGCGAGCCATCGCCAAACTGTTTGCGGAAGAAGGCGCACGAGTCGTCGCCTTCGACTTGAATGAAGATGCTGTGCAGGCGGTAGTTGATGAAATCAAAGCAGTGGGTGGGGAAGTTCTTGGCATTGCTGGTAACGTGACGAATCAAACGGATATTGACAAACTCGTCGATGCGGCGAAAGACACGTTCGGCTCGGTCGACATTCTCGTCAATAACGCGGGAATCATGGACAACTTCATGACGGTGGGAGAAGTGACGGATGAATTATGGGACCGTGTCCTTGGCGTCAATTTGACCGGACCGATGAAACTTTCACGTGCCGCCATCCAAGTGATGGAGAAACAGGATCGTGGTGGCGTCATCATCAACAATGCATCCGTCGGAGGATTGTTCGGCACTCGCGGTGGTGCGGCGTATGTCGCATCGAAACATGCGTTAATCGGATTGACGAAGAACATCGCGGCGACCTATGGCACGCTCGGTAAGATTCGAGCCAACGCCATCGCACCGGGTGGGGTCAATACGAATATCGGGTCAACGATCACGGCACCGAGCGAACTCGGGATGCGTGCCATCCAAGGTGCGGGGGAAGCGCCGATGGGTGAGCCCGAACAAATCGCGAACGTCGCCCTCTTTTTAGCATCGGATGATTCGAGCTTCGTGAATGGTGATGTTTTGAAGGCAGATGGTGGATGGACCGCAAGATAAAGGAAAAGAGCCGAAATTACTCGGCTCTTTTCCTTTGGTATTGTTTTCGATAGGCGAGCGGGGTGATCGAATGATGTGCTTTGAATGTCTGTACGGAGTGACTGACGCTTGAGTAGCTCAGGCGATTGGCGATGTCAGCAACCGATTCAATCGAATCCATTAATAGAGTTGCGGCCCGGTCCATCCTTTTAACTTGGACATACGCAAGTGGAGAGGTGTTCCCGAACGTAGTAAACAACCGACAACATTCACTGCGACTTACATTACCCGCAGTCGCGATTCGAGCTAACGTGGGCTTATCTTCTAGATGAGACTCGATATAAGCGAGCATCAGACGAAGGCTCTGCCGTTTGCTCTCATTCTTCATCACTTCACCCTCTTGCTGAATCCAATAGCGCCAGATGACCGTACACTGCAGTGTGGCATCCATCAATGCGAGTGGTCCGTCCGCAGATAGATGTTGCACAGCGCGTTCAATCGTCTGAATGATCGATTGATTCACGCGTTCCTGCTTTAACATATGTATGGATTTTTCGGAAGTAAGATACGGTGTTACATATCGTTTCACCAACTCGGGATGGAACAATTCGTCCGGATCAAACTCAAGAAGCCTCATCTGCGACGATTCCTCGATTTTCTCCACCATCACACTTTGTCCTTGAGCCAAGAGAAGGGCTTCTCTTGAATGAAGAGTAAGGCGCATTCCGTTCACCAAAATCACGGACGTCCCAGACTCGCACAAAAGAACAGTGAAGCGATCCGTCACCCGTAGAGTCAATGGGCCGTGACGAATCATCTCGATACTATTCAAAATAGTCTTCCTCCTCATTTCGGAATTTTCCCGACATTTCATTTCGATTGTTCACGGAGAAACACTTTAGAACGAGCATGAAATGGGACGAACCCGATATTTCTCATCACCATCCAATAATAGATGTGATCAAGTTTCTTCTATATAAGGATTAAAAGATCAACCATCCTGTGAACGCAGCATGCACGAGAATCGCGACAGGTACCCCAATCCGGAATTTCGGCTTCAATGTCTTATGTCGGAAGATGCGCATCGCCACATAAGCACCGAACGCCCCACCAATCCAAGCCATCGTCAGCAATGTTCGCTCCGAAATACGCCAAGCTCCCACGCGAGACCGTCGTTTATCGACAAAATATGACACAAACGCTAGTAAATTAGTCACAATGTAATATAGCAGTAATAGTTCCAAAGACCAAAACCTCCTTATTTCTCTCCTTATTATATCTTAGAATGGCTCTAGAAAGCCGTTTTTATGGATTAAAACAATTTTCTGAATCCTCTCATCCTCGTGAATTGTTCTGTAAATGAACTGATAACACTCTCATATCGTCCTGTAATCGCTGTGAAATATACAGGTGTTACAGTAAGGGGGCGTTAGAAAAGGGAGGAATATTCTTATGAAAAAACCACTATTGACACTAACGGCACTCGCTGGCCTTAGTTTAGGAGTCGCTGCTCCAGCTTCGGCAGCATCAACACACACAGTTCAGTCTGGAGATACACTCTATCGTATCGCCGTGAACAACAACGTCTCTGTAAATGACATCAAACAAGCGAACGGCTTAAACTCAAATATGATTTATCCGAACCAAGTCTTGAAACTTGGAAAGGCAGAAGCGAAATCACAAGCTTCTACTGCATCTAAAACGTATACAGTTAAATCAGGTGATACACTTTATCGTATCGCATTGAACCACGGGGTCTCTGTCAATCAATTGATGACTTGGAACGGTCTTAATTCAGATCTTATTTTCCCTGGACAAGAGTTCGCCGTGAAAGGTGCAGCCGCTGCATCTGTAGCGAATGATGCGAAGACAACAACACCGAAGACATCGACATCAGCACCAGTTACGAAAACTGCATCGTCTACAACGCAAACCCAAGCTCCGGCTTCAGGTCAGACAATGACAGTGGAAGCGACAGCTTATACACCATATTGTGCAGGATGTTCTGGTATCACAGCGACAGGAATCGACGTTCGTTCGAACCCGAACCAAAAAGTCATCGCGGTTGACCCTTCTGTCATTCCGCTCGGCTCTAAAGTATGGGTTGAAGGATACGGAGAAGCCATCGCAGGAGACACTGGTGGTGCCATCAAAGGAAACAAAATCGATATCTTGATGCCGACACAAGAGCAAGCACTTGCTTTCGGTCGCCAATCAATCACAATCAAAGTCTTGAACTAATTCAAGCTGATTAAAGACACTGCCATCGGGCGGTGTCTTTTTTTGTCTATATCTTCTCCCAAGGATTCTTCACTTTCGTCAGTCCGAGTCGCTTCGCGAGTGGTTTAATCGTCAATCCATGTAGGGCGACAGAGGTTACGACTAAACCGAGTGTGATTGGCAACATCCGTTCCGCATCTTCAATTCCCAGTTCGGCAATCTCTTGTGCAAAGAAACCGGTCACCGTCATCGCAACAATACCTCGAGGGGCAATCCAGCTGATGAGTGCCCGTTCTTGCGCGGATAGTGGAGAACCGAGGAGCGACGTCTGCACCGAGATCGGTCGGACAAAAAATAAGATTCCGAGAATCGACAAGAGGAGAGGCCAGTCGAAAATGGCGAGTAAACTATCACGTGTCAAACTTGCCGTCAGAATGATGAAGACTGTCGAAACCAGTAAAATCGAAATGTTCTCTTTAAACTCACGAAGCTGTTTCAGAATATGCATATGTCCATGCTTTGAATTTGCATCCCTGCAACCGTCATAATCAAGATGGCTGGGAAGTCAAAACGCCAAGCGAGTAACTGCGAAAGTGCACCGATGAGGACAAGTAAGCTGAACCCAATCATCATGTCTTCCATAAGCTTCCCCCGTTTCTTCACTTCTTCATTAATGTATACCCAAATCAGGAAAAACATTTGCTAAGATAGTCTGATTTCGGGTAAGAATTGAAAAAAGGGAGGGATACCATGGAAGTGACTATCGGACTCATTATCGTCATCATGACTTGGCTCATCTTATTGCTTAACCTCACGTTTGCAATCACCATTATCTTTTTTGAAAGGCGTGACATTGGAACGACTTGGGCGTGGTTACTCGTCCTCTTCTTCTTGCCTCTCATCGGATTCTTCGTCTACATCTTCTTCGGTCGATTGATCAAATCTCAAAACTTTTATGAAGTCGAAGAAGAGAAACGTGAAGCGTATCATCATCATGTGGCGGAGCAACTTGACCAATTGGACCAATCCATGGCACCGTTCAATCATCCACTTCTATTGAAGCACCGACGACTCGCACGATTGAATCTCGTATCGACGAATGCGATGATGTCTTTCCAGAACGATATCGACGTCCTTCACGACGGAAAAGAGAAGTTTGATCTACTGTTTAGAGATATTGAACAGGCGACGAAAGAAGTGAACATTCAGTATTACATCATCCAAAACGATGCGCTGGGTCAATCGTTAATTCGCTTATTGACCGAAAAGGCAAAACAAGGATTACGTGTCCGACTCCTCTACGATGCGGTAGGCTCGAGGGGACTGAGGCACAAACACTTTAAGGACCTGCTGGCCCACGGTGGGGAAGTCAAATCGTTCTTTCCGTCCAAACTCGGCATCAACTTCCGCGTCAACAATCGAAATCACCGAAAGCTCTGCGTCGTTGACGGAGAACTTGGTTATATCGGCGGCTTCAACGTCGGGGATGAGTATCTTGGAAAGGATGAGCATTTCGGTTATTGGCGAGATGTTCACTTACGAATTTCAGGCGACGCCGTTAAGGAATTGCTCGAACGATTCATCCTGGATTGGAATCGCTCTGTCCCGACACGAACGAAGGCACAGAAAGACGACTTTGTTTGGCCAATCGAAGGAATTGCTCGTCATGCGTCCCCGGTTCAAATCGTGACATCGGGTCCAAACTCGTCGACGGAGCATTTAAAGAATATGCTCGTCAAAATGATCACCCAGTCGAAAGAATGTATCTATATCCAGACTCCCTACTTCATCCCGGATGCAAGTTTCCTTGATGCCTGTCGCATCGCCCTGATGGCGGGTACTAAGATCAAACTGATGATCCCGAAAAGCCCGACCATATGTTTGTCTACTGGGCGACCTATGCGAACGCTGCGGAGCTCGTACGTTACGGGGCAGAAGTGTTCACGTATGAGGAAGGATTCCTTCATGCGAAAACGCTCGTCATTGACGGAGAAGTCGCATCAATTGGGACGACGAACATCGACGCCCGAAGTTTCCGCCTCAACTTTGAAATTTCAGCGCTTGTCTTCGACAAAGCCATCGCTCAGTCCGTCATCGATGCGTTCGAGCGAGACGAGGCACGCGCTGAGCGGCTAACCATCGAACGATATGAATCGAGGACACGTTGGATTCGCTTCAAAGAGAGCGTGTCCCGCCTTCTCAGTCCAATTTTATAATGAAAAACATCCGGTCAGAAGGAACTCCTCTGCCGGATGTTTTTTAGCGTTTATTAACTTGTTCAACGAGTCGTTCGAAGGAATCGCTGATTGCTTGTGGCGCTTCCTTGTCTCCATACTCTGCGGCCTCTAACCAATCTGCATAGAGCCTGTGGTCCGTGAACTCGATTCGCTGAAGCCAATCAGCTACCGTCTCTTCCCGAAGACGTGGGTGCTGCTGTTCTAACTTTCGTCCCGTCTCAAGAAGGCGAATCTGGCGAGGCGAGCGGACAATCCGCTTATCTGAAAGTGTCGGGTGGTGAATACTCCTCGGAATCATCCCGTCTTCCTGGATGTCTTTTCGTTTCTGCAAGTAGAAGAATAATCCTACCCCAAGCAGCAAGATCATCGCGAACACTCCGATGTAGAACAACGAGTTGTTCGATGCCGACTCGAGTAACGTCTCCTGTGCCACCGTCTCCGCATCGAGGTTCGGGTTGTCCGGAACGAGGAACCGGTTCACGCGATCGTTCGGGTCGAGCACGATGCCATCAAACCAGCTCCCAATCCACAGAAAGAACGGAGTAATCCAGGCGACGACATTGCCAAACAACAGCTCTTTGATTGTACGAATGACGAGGGAGACAGTCAGTCCGATGCCTAGGCCGACGGTCAACATCGTCACCATCCGCTTGTAGTCGCGACGGTAATACAGGTTTCGTTGCCAAATCAAAAAGATGAACGGGAAGAGGACCATCGCGAGCGGTTGCGATGCCGGTGGGAATAACCAGTCTGCCACCAAAAACAAAACGCTCGCCATCGCATAACGGTCCGTCCAATCCAACGTCCGAATGAACGCATGAACGTATGTGAAAATCAACAACAAGATGCTCATTTCATAAGAGAAATAGAGGGCACCGACGCTCATGATCGTCTGTACAATCAGTTGTGTGTTCCGAGGGAGACGAAGTGTCAATAAGAAGAGCAACGGAAACACATGTCCGATGTAAAAGGATGCGAATACCCACCACAACCATCTCATTGACCGTCACCTCCCAAGCGGAGAATCGATTGATTCCCACTATATTTGGCGACCTTTCGCTCAAACAAGGAGCGAGCGAGTGGAAAATCACTCTCGGACAGACAAGCGAATGTCGTCATGATCTTCCGGAAATGTACCTCGCCACTTCCCGGTTGAAGGTCATACGTGATTCCATCCTTCGTGAGCGTCGGGACAATCAGACCGTAACTCGCATTTTCTTTCTCGAAATCGCGACATAATGCGGCCGCTTGCGAGATGAGGCGCTCCATCTGATAGGTGAGGGCACGCCCATCCTTCGTCAACAAGTCGAGCACGATGACATATTCATTCGCTTGTACCGGTTGCTCGGTACGGGCCAGCAGTTCGCCCGTCTTCGCATAGGCAGACCAATATAGCTGTCGCATCGGTTGCCCGTGATATGGGGTGACCGACTGGAACGTCTCCGGGTCACGATAGGCACTATGACGGACCATCTCCTCACCCGGGAGAGTAGGGGGACGTTTCGGGATCGGATAGGGCGAAAACTCAGGGAAGACGTAGCCGATGCGCGGGAGTGAGTCCTCTTTATAGAGCGAGAACATGCGCAACGGATCCCGGATTTCCATCCCGATGGCTTCAAGGCGGATGGGACCACGTTTCTTCGCATAGAGTGGGATTGTGAAGTCCACGGTCGCATTCGTCTCGACAAAGTTCTCCTGACGCCAAAACGCATGTCCCTCTGATTCCACGGTCGGATGCAAATAGCCGGATAGGCGGACAACGCCAAGCGGCACTTTTGCCGTCGACACGAGCTTTAAAACATAGACGGCCTCGTCGTTCGGAAAGAGTTTCATCTCTTCTGTGAGGTCGACATGGATTTGTTCTGCCAATCGAAACATGAAAGATGGCATGACCAGTGCATAGAGACTAAAACCGATCAATAGACTCGCAATCAAGACGTTTCCATAAAGTGCCGTGAAGACCCCGACGACGAACAGGAGCCACATATAGCCGGACTCGAGATAGCGTGGGCTGACTAACTGCATCTTACACCTCTGAAGGGACCGGGATGGTCTCGAGTACAGATTTGATCAACTTTGACGGCTTCGTCTTCAGCGACGCTTCGACCGTCAAGACGATTCGATGCCCTAAAATCGGAAGTGCGAGTGCCCGAATATCCTCCGGTGAGACATAGTCCCGTCCTTCCATATAGGCATGAGCCCGAGCCGCCATCGTATATGCGAGCGTCGCTCGTGGACTTGGTCCGACCTCGATGTCGCGATGGTGACGGAGCGATTCCATCAAATCCAGCAAGTAATCTTCCATCGCCTCGTGGAATCGGACATCTCGTACCTCTTGCTGCATCTTTAACAATTCGTCCTGTTGCAGAGAGAAGGATTCTGAAGCGAGATGCTCATTGCGAATCAGTCGTCGTTCGGAATCTCGTGAGAGGGGAGCAAGTGTCAATTTGAATAAGAAACGGTCCAATTGAGCCTGCGGGAGCGGGAACGTCCCTTGCCCGTCGAACGGGTTTTGTGTAGCAATCATAAAGAATGGTTCCGGTAACTTGAGCGACACTTCCCCGAGTGTCACTTGACGTTCCTGCATCGCCTCGAGCAACGCGGATTGTGTACGTGGTGTCGTCCGGTTGATCTCATCGACAAGTAGAATCGACGTGAAAATCGGACCCGTCCGGCGTTCGAACGCCCCGGTCGTCGGATTGAACAACTCCATTCCTAATATGTCACTCGGCAATGTATCCGGAGTACATTGTACACGCTGGAATGTCGCCGAGATGGAGCTTGCTAAACTACGGGCGAGTGTAGTTTTGCCTGTGCCGGGACGGTCCTCGAGTAAAACGTGACCTCCCGAGAGTAGCGCAATCGAAGCGAGCTTGATGGCTTTCGATTGACCAATGACTTGATCATTCAAATGTGAAACCCATGGATGGTTCATTCAAAATCCCCCTATATTTTTCTGATAATTAAGAAAATCATAGCATAATCGGTTCAGGAGATGTATCAAAAATCAAATTCACTAAAAAAGACCGACCGGCATAAGCCAGTCAGTCAACGTTTCGGAGTATCTAAATATCGTTCAAAATGACGTTCGAGCCATTCTTGGAAGAAGGACATGAACGTACAGATTGCCCAGTAGATCAACGCCACGACGATATACACTGTCATGTAGTCAAACTCCCGACCACCGACGATCTTGGCCTTGTTGAAGATCTCAGGTACCGTGATCATCGCGGCGAGCGAACTGGCTTTAATCAAATCGAGAAAAACGTTCGAGAGCGGCGGAAGGGCGATCCGTGTCGCCTGTGGTAAGACGACCCCCTTCAATGTTAGCCATTTCCCCATCCCGAGTGAACGAGCCGCCTCCACCTGTCCGTCATCGACCGCACGAATCGAGGAGCGGATGATCTCAGCGATATAGGCGGCGGAATTCAAACTGAATCCGAGAATGGCTGCCGTCAAAGCGGCGAACTCGATCCCGATGAACGGGAATCCCGAATAGAGGATGAACAGAATGATCAAGATGGGTACGCCACGCATGAACGAGATATAGAAAGTTGACGGGTATCGAAGGAGTCGTGTCGGAGACAACTTCCCGAGCGCCAACAAAAGACCGAGCAAGAGACCAAAAAACATACTGACGAACGAAATCCAAAGCGTATTCGGTAATCCACCCAATAGATAAGGAAATGATTGAATCGCCAGGTCTACGTCAAAGATGGCGTCCCATTTAATATCTGAGAACGTCATGCCGTCATTACTTCGTTTCGACGATTGTTGCGTCTACGTCTGGTTCTACCGAAACATCCGCGCCATTGTAGAATTGCTCAGATAGTTTCTTGACCGTACCATCTTCAAGCATCTCATCTAGTACACGGTCGATATTCTCCTGGAGCTCGTCATTTTCTTTGTCCATCAAGAAAGCGACTTCTTGTGGGTTATAGGCGATATCCGGGTGAATCGTGATATCAAACTCAGGGAAGAAGGCAAGGGCCAACGTCTGAAGGTAATAGTCATTCAAGATGACATCGGTCCGTCCTGTTGAAACGTCGCGCAAGTACTGATCGTTCGTCGCGTTGTCATAGATGACTTCTTCTGCACCATATTCTCGAGCCACGTCCATGAAGACAGTCGTCGCCTCACCAGCGGCTTTCTTACCTTTCAAATCCTCGAGTGATTCGATTCCAGAGAGGTCGCTCTTGCGAACGATGGCCGTCCCGTACGTGTATTTATACGGTTTTGAGAAGGCAAACTTCTCTTTACGGTCTTCTGTTACCGAGATATCATTCGCTGCCACGTCGATTTGACCGTTCTGTACACTCGTCAACATGTTGTCAAATGCCGTTTCTTTGAATTCGATCTCGAGGTCAAGACGCTTGGCGACTTCTTTCATGAGTTCGACATCAAATCCTGTCAACGTGTCACTCTCTTCTTCACGGAAAGAAGCGGGGTAGAGGGTACCGGCCGTACCGACCGTCAATGTGCCTTCTTCTTGAATCTCTTCCCAGCGTGTCGTATCTGCTTGATCCGTGCTATCATTACCACAAGCAGCAAGTGGGATTGCTAAAAATAAAGTTGCTGCCAAACCTTTAGTCGTTCGTTTCACAAGAATTCCTCCTTAGATGGTTCATCTGTCTAAAAATAGCATGACTTCAGCGGTCTAGCAACTGTGAAGCATGTATTAAACAGGTGAAATTAAAATTTGAAACGTTTATTCATAAAGCGTTATCATTCCTATGAATGCTAAATTCACACGAATGATACAGAAGTAAAAATTAAGTGAGACAGAATCGATATTGAGGAGGCAGAGCGTATGAGTTTAATTCAAATCATTGCCTTAGATGAGTCGCATATTCATATTGTAAACGATGCAAATGATCCTTTTCCGATCATCGGACGAATCATGCCAAGTTATATGGATGGAAAATGGACATATGTCGAAGAATTAGATGAAGAAGTCAGAGAGATAACATTTCCGGACGATCGATTAGACTGGAAACAATATATCGAACATGACAGTCGCATCCTGTTTTTAGCGATGGATGCAGATGAATGTGTCGGACAAATCCGACTCGTGAAGGATTGGAATCGATTTGCATACATTGAAAATATCGCGGTCCGTCAAACACATCGTAAGCGTGGAATCGGAAAACTGTTGCTTGAAACAGCCGAACAGTGGGCAAAAGAAAAACAGCTGATCGGCTTATCGCTTGAAGCGCAGAACGATAACTTGATTGCATGTCGCTTTTATAGAAAAGAGGGATTTCAACTCGGAGGCGTCGACACGATCAAACAATACGCGAATCCACAAATCGAGTTGACCTTGTATTGGTACAAGATTTTTAAGGAATAGGGAGCTTTAAAATAGAGAAAAAATTACTCTATTTTTTATTAGTTTACATAACATATATTATCAGTAAAAATAATATCTCATCTCATTATCTTAGTATACTTATGATAGTGAGATGAGATTTGAATTTAAGACGTATGCGTATACCGGATCAATGTGACGCCATGTTCTGGTTCGAATTCGGCACTCGGTTCAAATCCAAGTTTCGTATACAGACGCTTCGCCGGTCCGTTATGCTTGCCCGTATGCACGTAAATCAACTTTCCTTTGTGAATGCTCAATATGTGTTCGAGTAACGTCGTCGCCAGTCTCGCCCGAAAGTATGTCGGGTCGATACATAGTTTCGTGATTTCAACAGTTTTCTCAGATGCTTCCACCGTGACAAACCCAATCAACCGCTCCTCGATATATAAGCCATAACTCGTGCCTGGTAAGTTTTGAATGACATCAATCGTCTCATAGCGCGCTGGGATTTCGTCAAACCCGAGCAGTTCCGCTTCGACCGCATAAGCGTTACGTTGAATCTCGAGCATCTGTTGGGCTTGCTCAAATTGATGAATGGCAACTTCTTTCAGTTGCATGGTGCAACCCTCCCGTTAACGGATAAACTTTCTCGCCTGCTTCCGTTTCGCCCGTTTCAACGCCAAATAGAGCCGGTGTGTCCCTTTGAGTGGCGGACCGTGCCCTACGAAAGTAAGGAGTGGTGACAAGTCCACTAGCCGCTCCGCACTCTCGACGGCAACGGACCGATTCCATGTCGCGAGTCCTGGTAATGGGAATAACGGCCGAACATCTCCCGCTACCGCTGCCCCTCCCTGAGTTTGAAAAGCGTCACCTGCAAATAATACCCGATTTACCTCGTCATAGTACGCAATTGACCCTGGTGTATGACCCGCTGCATCGAGGACACGTAAACCGAATAACCGCTCACCAATATCTAGTACCGCATCCGGTGTAGAACGAATCGTCGGCAAAGAACCACGAATCTTGTTCTGCTCTTCTTCCTCTAGCGACCGATCTCCCAATAAGAGGCGGGCATCACGTCGGGAGATGAAGAGTTCAGCGAGCGGATGCTCTGCTTTGATGGTGTCCACCCCACCGACATGATCCCCATGAGCATGCGTTAACAATATCGCGAGGAGTGGCTTGTCTAGCTCGGCGATATACGATAGGATATCGGTCGCGTTCCGCTCCAGCGCCGTGTCGATCAAGACGAGTCCGAGCTCATGCTCAAACAGTTGAACGTTGATTGGCAGTACGGGAGCGTAAAAGGTCAGTTGATGGATATGTCCATATCGTCTTACTTGCATCATTGAGCCTCCTAGTCGAATAAAGTGGTCCAGTCTTCTTCTTGCCAATGCGCGTCAAAGCACATATGAATCTGTTCGATCGTATTTCGGGCAAGGGAGAGCTCAGGTAAATCGTCTCGTTCAAAGAAACCGACGTCACTCGTCTCCACGCCGGCGCTCCCCTCCCCGTCACCAATCAGTGCACACTCGATGAAAAGTTTGTAATAATGCTCCGAGAGAGGTGGGTGTGGATGTTCATGCATATCGAACAAGGCGAGCAACCGTACTGGAATCACATCCAGGCCAGCCTCTTCCTCTACTTCTTTGATGATATTCGAGGCAGGAGAGCGATTCACTTCACAGAAACCGCCGGGTAAGGTCCACAAACCATCTGATCGCTCCTTCACGAGCAGGATTCGGTCATCTTTGAAGATGACGCCTCGCACATCAAGTTTCGGAGTCGGATAACCGTCCACATGAACGAGTTGTAAGATGGCCTCGTTCGATAAGTCCGAGTGCCGTTCATACATCTCTCTTGCGATTTCTTGTAACTCTTCGTACCGTTCTCGGTCATATTGATCACGCGTGAACGTCAGACCGGCCTGAGACAGCGCCTGAATTCGTTTCGCCCATGTCAGCCATTGAGACATATAGATCCCCCTATCTTTTGTCCTACATGTCTTTTTCGGCAAATCGATGCATTCTTCCTTTTCAGAACCCACATTCTCTGATGTCAGCTTTCCATCACGTATACGAATAACAATTGGTCGAGATGCACACGCGGCACCATCGACGACAACAACGCGATTTAGAGACATGGCTACGACAAAAAGACCTGTGAACGGCGAATCAGCCAAATCACAGGTCTTTTGATTAATTGAGATACACGTCCTCGATTTCACCGAACGAGTCTTCGTCAAAGACGAACGAGCCGTTGGCATAGCGATCGAGTAGCGTAAGGGTTTTTGTCTTCACTTGTTTTGCTTTTTCTTTCCCGACGATATGAAGCGTCTCATCCCCATGTACTGGAAGCACACGACGGATTTGGTGTGGTTTTGATTTGACCTCACGAATGAGCATCGTCCCACGAAGGTTGCGGTTCGTACAGTCGAACTGGTCGTCGAGTTTCATCTTCTTGACCGCTCCCCGTTGCGTCACGAGAACGAACAACGGTGGCGTGAAGAAGGAGAAGGCATCGGCGACGAGGTCACCGTCTTTCAGGTTCATCGCCTTCACACCGGCTGCCCGCTGTCCGACGACAGGGACATCATCCTCTTTGAACCAGAGACCGTATCCACGCTCTGAGACGAGGAACAACTGCCCTGGACCGTCACTGATTCCGGCGAAGACGACCTCGTCGTCACCTTTCAGCTTCAAGGCCATGAGTGGTTTCGATTTCCGCTGCGCGTCGTAGTCGCGTAACGGTGTACGTTTGACCATCCCGTCTTTCGTCACGAAGAGGCAATGGGCGTCCGTATCGAACGTCGAGACGACGTCTGCCGAGATGACCTGTTCCCCTTCAATCGGGACGAGGTTGGCGACATGTTGTCCGGCATCCTTCCACTTCGATTCAGGGATCTGATGGATCGGGATGAGGAGGTAACTACCCTTGTTCGTCCAAACGAGCAAGTGGTCCGTCGTCATGGCTTGTGTCGTAAGGAGTGGACGATCCTTTTCTTTCATCTCCGGTAAAACGTCACTCGACGCTCCATACGAACGCATCGAGGCACGTTTGACGTACCCGTCACGGCTGACGAATACCATCGTCTCTTCGACAGCAATCATAACTTCCGTCTTCAGTTTTAATTCCTCAACTTCCGACTCGATCACCGAACGACGGTCATCTCCGAACTCGTCACGCAATGCCGTAAGTTCTTTCACGATCAACTTCCGTTTTGTCGCGTCCACGTCGAGGATGTTTGAGAGGCGGGCAATCTCTTTCTGGAGCGCCTTTGCTTCTTTTTGCAACTCGACGATGTCCGTATTCGTGAGTCGATACAATTGGAGCATGACGACGGCTTCGGCTTGTCGTTCCGTGAATGAGAACCGCTCCATCAGTTTCTTCTTCGCGTCCGCCTTGTCTTTGGCGGAACGGATCAATTCGAGTGTCTCATCGAGGACCGAGATGGCTTGTTCTAAGGCATCGACGATTTCGGCACGTTTCTTCGCCTGTTCGAGCTCGAACGTCGTTCGGCGTGTCACTACTTCTTCGACGTGTTTCAAATAGGCGTCAATGATTGGGATAATTCCCATCTGTTTCGGCGTCCGGTTCACGATGGAGACCATATTGTAGTTATAGGCGAGCTGTAGGTCCGTATGCTTCAAGAAGAAGTGAAGGACACCTTCCGCGTCCGCTTCTTTCTTCAATTCGATGACGACCCGAAGGCCCGTCCGATCCGTCTCATCACGGACTTCCGCGACACCTTCGACTTTTTTATCGAGACGGAGCTCTTCCATCTTTTTGACGAGGTTCGCCTTATTCACTTCATACGGAAGTTCGGTAATCGTGATCTGTTCACGGCCACCTTTTAATTGCTCAATGTCGGACTTCGCCCGGATGATGACCTTCCCTTTACCGGTCTCGAACGCCTTTAAGATACCGTCTTTGCCCATGACTGTCCCACCAGTAGGGAAATCAGGACCCGTGACGTACTCGAGTGCGTCTTTCGCCGTATCGACCTGGCCCTTCAAGCGTGCGATGGCGAGGTTGAGGACTTCTGTCAAGTTATGCGGTGGGATTTCCGTCGCATAACCGGCCGAAATCCCTGTCGTTCCGTTCATGAGAAGGTTCGGAAGGAGCGACGGCAAGACGAGCGGTTCTTCCGTAGAATCATCAAAGTTCGGTGTATAATCGACCGTATTTTTCGCAATCGACGTCAGCATGACACCGGCAATCTTCGAGAGACGGGCTTCCGTATAACGCATGGCCGCTGCTGGGTCACCGTCCATCGACCCGTTGTTCCCATGCATATCGATGAGCGGATACCGGAGTTTCCAATCTTGCGAGAGACGTACCATCGCCTCATAGACGGACGAGTCACCGTGCGGGTGATAGTTCCCGATGACGTTCCCGACCGTCTTGGCGGACTTCCGATAGGGCTTATCGTTCGTATTCCCCTCGTGGTGCATCGCATATAGAATCCGGCGCTGTACAGGCTTGAGTCCGTCACGTGCGTCCGGTAAGGCGCGGTCTTGGATGATATATTTTGAGTAACGCCCGAACCGGTCTCCAACGACCTGTTCGAGAGATAGGTTTAAAATGTGTTGAATCGTCGACATTGTTACATCACTTCCTCAATCGCTTTAGTCACATGTTCATTGGCGATGATCGAATCATCTTCCTGGAGTCCGAAGGCGACGTTCTCCTCGATCCACTCACGGCGATGCGTGACGTTGTCACCCATCAAGACCGATACACGCTTGTCCGCGACAGCCGCATCGTCGACTGTGACACGGATGAGTGTGCGCGTGTCCGGGTTCATCGTCGTCTCCCATAACTGGTCCGCGTTCATCTCACCGAGACCTTTGTAGCGTTGGAGGATATAGCCTTTCTTATACACTTTGACGAGCTTCTCGAGTGCCTCTTCGTCCCAGGCATAGTCGAACTGTTCGGACTTGCCTTTCCCTTTCGAGATGCGATAGAGCGGTGGCAAGGCGACGAACACACGGCCTGCCTCGACGAGCGGTCGCATATAACGGAAGAAGAACGTGAGGAGGAGCACCTGGATGTGTGCACCGTCCGTGTCGGCATCCGTCATGATGATGATCTTGTCGAAGTTGCAGTCATCCAAGTCGAAATCGTGACCGACCCCGGCACCGATCGCGTGGATGATCGTATTGATTTCTTCATTCTTCATGATGTCCTGGAGTTTCGACTTCTCCGAGTTGATGACCTTCCCGCGTAATGGGAGGATGGCTTGGAACGTCCGGTCGCGCCCTTGTTTGGCGGAACCACCGGCCGAGTCACCCTCGACGAGGAACAGTTCGTTCTTGGCGGCATTCTTCGACGTCGCCGGCGTCAATTTCCCGTTCAAGATGCTCGAACGTTTCTTTTTCTTCCCGTTACGTGCCTCTTCCCGGGCCTTACGCGCCGCCTCGCGCGCTTGTGCCGCGCGAATCGCCTTTTTGATAAGCATCGTGGCCATCTGTGGGTTCTCCTCTAGGAAGATCGTCAGCTGCTTCGCCATGACGCTATCGGCACTCGCACGCGCCTCCGGGGAACCGAGTTTCGACTTTGTCTGCCCCTCGAACTGGAGGAACTCCTCCGGAATCCGCACCGAGACGATGAGCGTGAGTCCTTCACGGACATCACCGCCGTCTAGGTTCTTATCTTTCTCTTTGAGCAAACCGTTCTTACGGGCATACTCATTCATGATCCGGGTCATCGCCGTCTTCGCGCCGACCTCATGCGTCCCTCCATCGCGTGTCCGGACATTGTTGACGAATGAGAGGACGTTCTCAGAATAGGCGTCCGTGAACTGGAACGCGAGTTCGATCTCGATCTCGTTCTCCGTCCCTTCGAAATAGACGATCGGATGAAGCGTCGCCTTGTCGTCGTTCAAATATTGGACGAACTCGGCGATCCCTTCCTCGTAATGGAACGTCTCTTGCTTCTCGGTACGTTCGTCCGTGAGTGTGATCGTCAATCCTTTTAAGAGGAAGGCCGATTCACGGAGGCGTTCGGCGAGCGTGTCATAGTTATACGTCGTCGTCGAGAAGATGGTCGCATCCGGTTTGAAATAGACACTCGTGCCGGTTTGGCGTGTCTTGCCTGTCTCAATCAGTGTCGTTTGAGGCACACCGCCATCCGCGAAAGTCTGTTCAAACACTTTGCCGTCACGGTGAATCGTCACGACGACCTTGCTCGAGAGGGCGTTGACGACCGAGGCGCCGACGCCGTGAAGTCCGCCAGACGTCTTGTAGCCGCCTTGGCCAAACTTTCCGCCGGCGTGGAGGACTGTGAAGATGACTTCTGGGGTAGGCTTTCCAGAGGCATGCATTCCTGTCGGCATCCCACGTCCGTGGTCACGGACCGTGATGGCATCATTCTTATGAATCGTCACATCGATTTGACCACCGAACCCAGCGAGCGCCTCATCGATCGCGTTGTCGACGATCTCATAGACGAGATGGTGAAGTCCGCGATGGTCGGTTGACCCGATGTACATCCCCGGACGTTTCCTTACGGCCGTGAGTCCTTCGAGCACCTGGATGGCGTCTTCATTGTAATTAAATAGATCTGTTGACATAGCAGTCACCTCAATTTCGAACACACGTTCGTTTTTCTTTCCTATTGTATAGCTGTTCATCGATTCTGGCAAGCCTCCCTTGTCAGCCATCGCTGAAAAAAAGGAGACCTACCAAGGAGGTAGGTCTTATCCGAGTAGACGAGCATGCTCCACGTACAGGCAGCGGTTCTCGATATAATCGAGCCCGGCATCACGAACGATTTGCTCCGCCTCAGGACTTGAGAGACCGAGCTGATTGAAGACGAGCCCGACATCCCCATGTCGTACCGCATCTTCCGCGACACCCGCTAAAAATTCGTTGCGACGGAACACATCGACGATATCGATTCTACCCGGGATGCTCTCGACGGACGGATACGCCTTACGGCCGTTCCACTCCTCGAGCATCGGGTTGACAGGGATGACGGTATACCCGACACGAAGCAAATACTCCGCAATCTGGTTGGCCGTCTTGTTCGGGTTGTCGGACACACCGACGACCGCGATGGTCTTCGCTTCAGACAAAAGTTGCTTCAAACGCTGATCATCCATCCAAAATCCCCCTTTGGTTTACGTTTACAGTGTAACGTTACCTTCCTTCCTGTTTCAAGTCTTATTTTCATCATAAGGTATAATGACTCAACATTACAATTTCAAAACAAACCAATATGGTTTACATAACAAATTATTGTCTACCATTTATTTTGCTATAAAATCAATCAGTTGATTAACCACTCGATTGAGATACAATCACGCAATTCATGTACATTGCGTGAAATATCTATTTCACGCAATGATACATACGAAATTAGGACGTTTTTTAAAGTCATTTTACGGACTTCTATACAAATTTAATCATTGTTTCGTTATACTAAAAGAAAGGAGGTGTGTGATGGGAACAACCTATGAAACTCGTCGAGGAACACTATATAACGAACGAATTACTTTTTACGGCAATGTCATCGCTTGGTTGGTCCACTTCCTATTTTGCATCTTGTTTTATCGTTTGGATATGACTCTCTTATTCCTATCAAATGGCTTGAGTGTGATCTATTACACGATTTCATTCTACTTTGTACATAGGCGGTGGTACGGCATCTTCTTTACCGGACTTTTTATCGAAGTCGTTTACAACGCCGTCATCTCGACCGTCATTCTCGGTTGGGAGATCAACATGCATTATTTCATCCTCATGATGGCCTATGGTGTCTTTTTCATGCCAAGCGTATCCAGAAGCCAACGCATCTTGACCACGGCCATCGCGATGTTGATTTATAGCCTTCTGTTCATCTATGTGTCCGACGGCATCGAGACCCTACCGATTCAGGTGGAACAAGCGCTCGGACTCTTTTGCATCCTATCGACCGTGGTGATGATCGCAGGGCTCTCCTTCATCTTCGAGTCAGCCGTTGTCGAAGTGACAGATGAACTCGAACGATCCAATGAGCGATTGCAGATCCTAGCGTCTACGGATGGATTGACCGGACTATTGAACCGAAAAGTTGGGCATGAACAAGTTTCTAAAGCAATCGACAAAGCCGCTCATGAAGGCGTTCCGTATGCAATCGTTCTCGGTGACATCGATCGATTCAAATCGTTTAACGAGACGTACGGTCATGATTGTGGGGACCGGGTGCTTCAACAAGTGGCCTCCATATTATCCGATATCGACGGCATGGCCGTCCGCTGGGGAGGAGAGGAGTTCCTGGTCTTCCTATCGAGTCCGTCCGGTGACTTCCTTCCAATCGTCGAGCAATTGAGACGACAAATCGAGTCGACTCCTCTCCATTACGCAGGAGAACGTCTTCATGTCACAATGACATTCGGACTTGCGGTTCGTGTTGGTCACGATACGGTCGAAGAGATCGTCAAAGAAGCGGACAACTTCCTTCGTGAAGGGAAGCGTAGCGGAAAGAATCAAGTGAGAACTACATGAAGAAAGGGGCATTCTATGAGTATTTTCCGTCAACTTGGACAGCGGCAGACACCGACGACGACGAAACGCTTCGAGTTGAACGGGTTGCACCGACTACCCGCATTCATCCAACAGTTTTTTCATCATTTAGCAGCGAAGCATTATTCCAAACAGACGGCCCAGCGCTATGTGTATGACGTTTTAGATTTCTTTCGTTGGGTCGAGCACGTGAGTGGAACGGAGTTAGAACCTGAAACGATTGACTTGCCATCATTCACAGAGATTGACCATGCCGGAGCAGAAGCGTACGCGACTTATCTTGCCCTCGAGCTCGAAAACGCTCCGAGCGTCATCAATCGGAAGCTTTCAACGTTACAGTCACTCTTCAATTACTTAATCGAGACCGATCAAGCGACGGTGAATCCCTTTCAAACCGTAGAACGTCCGAAACGCGGCAAACGGAACCCCGTCTATTTGACGGAATCGGAGTGGCTCGATTTCTCGACGCTCGTACGTAGCAATGTCGGCATGACGAATCGCGAGGCGAGTTGGTACGAAATGAATCGCGCGCGAGACTTTTTGATCATACAATTACTCGGACTGACAGGAATGCGCGTATCCGAGCTGGTCGGACTCAATTGGTCCGATATCAATCTTGAGACCGGAACGATTCGGGTCATCGGTAAAGGCAACAAGGAACGCTTGATCCCCATCGCAGGACCACTTCTTCCGCTCCTCTCTGAGTATCGCGACACGTCGAGTGAAGGGGCGGTGTTCCAAAATGAGAAGGGACAACGAATCGCTGTACGGACGGTTCAGCATATGTTAAAAGGGCATATTGACCGCTTAAAGCCTTACCTGCCGTTCTTGAGCCATAAACAGGTAACGCCACATAAGCTCCGTCACACGTTCGCATCACGTCTCGCCATGGGGGGCGTCGATGTGCTCACGATTCAACAGCTTCTCGGGCATGAATCTGTGGCAACGACACAAGTCTATGCCCATATCGGAGACGAACGGAAAAAACACGCAATATCAGGTTTACAATAATATGTTATGTAAACTATATATCCAAATATAACCACCGCCTATATAATGGGTGGTGGTTATATTTATGTGCTGGACATTGACAAAATCAAAATGGCATCATCGATGACCATAAAATAGGCATTGTCATAAGTGAGACGTTCTTCCGATTCTAAATCGAAAATCACGACACCGCTCGTAAGTCCTTCCGTATATTCATGGACGAGATAGCGGCGACCGATGACGCGTTCGAACGGTTCCACATCGATATAACGCGCACCGGTTGCGAGGTCGATGACTTCTGAGTGCATATCTGTCTCATCAACTTTGATGAAAATCGTCGAACTAATATCGTCGTACGTGAAATCAATCGGTTCATAAGCACCCCAATCGACGACCGATACTTCATGCAAGACATCGGGAGCCGTCAAATCATAGACGACCTCCTCATTCAACGAGTCAACAAACGCGGAGAATCGAAGCGTCCCTTCATTTTCTCCTAGATATTGGACCGTGTCCCCTTCCCCTTGTAGACGAAGGACATCATCGAATGGCAATTCGCCCCGATGATCCCACATCGCCTTGACCGCCTCTTCAAGTGGGAAATCAATAGTGCCTCGGAATGGTCAATCGGGTCGTCAGGAGAGATGCGCCCATCATCGAGTGCATTATAATAGTCAAACTCATCGAGTCTTGCGTTACAGACGATGTATGGAACACCGGCGAATGTGGTCGTAAACAAATATAATTCTCGGAATCGTTCCGTCTTACCGACGAGGTGCTCATCTCGAATACGCTCCCGTTGAATGGTCACCCGGTCATAAAGCCATGCTTCATCCGATGATTCAAACGCCGTCAAAAAGAGGAAGTAACGATGATCCAATACCCAGAACAATGTGCTATTCCCACGCTTCTCAAACGTCGTGACTACTTCTTCGGTGCCTGCCTTGTATGAGAAGGCGATCAATTCTGTCTTGACCACCCCTTCACCGTCTGGAACCTCATTTATAAAGTAGACGATGTCTCCATCGACGAATAGCTTAGGATAACCGTAATCCGCGTACTCCCTCCGGTTCAATTGTGTAATCACGCCATCCTCTTCGTCAAAGCGATAGAGCGAGAATGTCGTGCGATCTTTCTTCTCTCGATAGTAGACCGAGGTAGGGGTAACGGCGATCACATCTTCATGATCGATTGACATGGCACGTGCGTCAACGATTTTCATAAAGTACCTCTCTCTTGTCCGGATTCAGCGGGTTCAACTGTAACAAGCCCAGGTGGTCGTTTCGGGAACGTGATCCGTAGATGAGCATATTCAATCACATCCTGATGCGGATGATTCTTGTCGATCCAGCGAATCCGTTGTTGATTCGCGAGAGCATGCCCAATCTTTTCTTCCATTTGGAATTTGGAGATGTCTCGAAACGCGACTTCTTGAATGTACGTCTCTTCATCGGTCTCAAACTGTTGCCAGATCCCCATGATCAATTGGCCGAGGGCTGAGACACGCCGTTCAGGGAGCGTGATTGTCCCTAGTGTTCGACTCACTTCCTTCAGACACTCGTTCGGGTCGTCCGAGACGGCAAATAGTCGTTTTGCCGTGTTGTTCATGACGCGATAGCGACGTTTCCCGCTCTCGAGCCTGAGCACCTGCGCGTATGGTTCAACCGGGACACCATGAAAAAATGTTTCCGTTCCGCCCCATGCGAATCCAAATGACGGATCGAACTTCCGGATTGTCTGCATGAAGGACATCATAAAGTCCTCGACTTCTCGTCGTTCGAGTCGAAGCCATTCGGCCAAGGCGAGGGTTCCTTTCTCTTTCGAAATCCGATCGACCGGGAAGAAGAGCTCACCATCCGATAGACGATGAGATTTCAATTCGACGCCGTCAGCACGATAATCGGTCGACGGCCTCCCCCCTCTCCCCGCGTAGATGACCCACTCATCGTCTGTGCTTTCGATGGCATAGGCTTGATGTGCCCACGGTGGCGTCACGTATAAGGCGGGATACTCCTCGAAGGTGTCGAGGTGAATGTACGAGCGGTCATTCCAAAGGTGGGCGACGAGGCGTACGACCTCCCCTGTCTCCGAATCTTTTGGGGCGATGTAATTTCCGGTATCTCCGATGAACGTCAAAATGTGAAAACCATACCCGTTATACAGGTGACGCACAATTCGTTCAAAGACGGCGGTCACCATGCGTTCAAATAACGGATGATCTTCATTCCGATTGAGCGTTGGCGAATCGACCGTACACATGAGCCAACCCATCCGCTCATATAGACGAACTCGGAGCGGATAAGAGATCAACGGAGAAGAACTCGCATGAATCTCAGTCAAGCGGATATTGGACATATTTTCGACTTGCAAGGTGAAGCCGCTACGTCTTAACTGTTCCTCCATCTTTTTCTTCCAGTTGATCGTCTCCATCCCATTCACTCACTTTCTCTCATCATCTCATTGTGAATTTTTCCCGATTCTCGTTTTACACAAACGCTTTTCGTTCCATTTGCGCGCTCAGTCGCTGAATCGCCTCGTCCAATAGTTCACGACGTGTCCCAATATTCATCCGTTCGAATGATTCACCTTGAGGACCGAACGGACTACCCGGTGACAAGAAGATTCGGACGTCTTGATGCAGCCAAGACTTCCGCTCCTCGGCTGACATCGGTAACTCTGAGAAGTCAATCCAAAGCAGATAACTCGCTTCCGGACGGGTCGTATGGAGCATCGGGAGGTTTGATTCGATGGAATCGATCACGTCATTCATTTGTTGCTCCAATTCTTCCCGTAACTGGTCGAGCCAACGTTCCGCGCGGCTGTCGGTATAGGCGGCGATGATGGCCGTGTTTGCGAACGGTGTCGGGAGAACGTGATGTTTGTTCTGTACTTTCGTGATTTGCTTCCGCCACTCATCGACCGGACAAATGATGTAGGACGCAAATAATCCGGCGACGTTAAATGCTTTTGAGGGCGCACTCACCGTGATGACACGTGGGTCGAGTGTGCCGATTGCGGTATGTTGATGAGACGGGAACGTCAAGTCTGCATGAATCTCGTCAACGATGACGATCACCTCGTATTGATTCGCGAGTGCTACGACCTTCTCTAGTTCCGCTCTCGTCCAGACACGTCCAACTGGATTATGTGGGGAACAGAGTAAGAAGAGTTTCGCTTGTTTCATCGCTTCCTCGAGTGCGACAAAATCCATCTCGTAGCGTTCGTCAATTTTTTTCAACGGGGCATCGAACACTTGTCGCTTGGAACCGACAACGAGTTCGTGGAATGGTGGATAGACAGGTGACTGGATTACGACGCCATCTCCGACTTCAGTCAACGCCTCGACGATATGAGTCAACGCAGGCACAACACCGCTAGAGAATAACACATGGTTCGGGTCTACAATCAAATCGTGACGTCGGCCGTACCAATCACTGACCGCCTTCTGCGCTTCAGGTGCGAACAGTGTATACCCGAATTCCCCTTGAGCGGCTTTTGCGGCGAGCGCCTCGGAGATGGACGGCGCAGTACGGATGTCGATATCCGCTACCCAAAGCGGTAACACATCCTCAGATGAACGGAACCATCGTTCCAACCCATCCCATTTCACCGAATTCGTACCTTTACGTTTCAGTTGTTGTTGTAAAATTGATTTCATGTTCATCCCTCCTGCTCTTACTGTATCAAAGTTGATTCGACTGCGTGCCAAAAAAGCATGGCAGTTTCTTGCCGACTTCGTTATACTCGATCGAGATAAGAAAGGAGGCACGTCAATGCATGTTACCGTCATTCGCAACAATCGAAGAAAAAAAGCCGCATTTTATGTCACGCCAAACGGCATCGAGCTACGTATTCCAGCACGTTTGTCAAAACGAGTCGTCGATCGCATACTAGAAGAGCATGACACATGGATTCGTGAGATATCGCAAAAGCTCCCTCGACAGACGTCCGTTCTCGATAAGGGGCTCGTTTTTCATGGGAAAAACTATCCGACCAAGATAGATGATGGCACGACTCTCCGATATGACGGCTCCTCATTTTTCGTTCCGAGGACATGGGACGAAAACGCCCTAGCTAAACATTATGAGGCATGGCTACGTGAACGCGCGCTAGAATATGTAATCAACCAGGCACCGACTTACGAAAGATTATTGGATGTTAAAGCGAAAAAGATTCGTATCGGTCATCAAAAGACACGGTGGGGATCATGTAGTTCGAATGGAACCATCTCCATCAATGTCCGCCTCATGCTGGCGCCGAAAGAAATGATGGACTACGTCATCGCCCACGAATGGGTGCATCTCGTTCACTTCGATCACTCCCCTTCTTTTTGGAGAACGTTACAAACGATTTATCCGAATACCGCTACAGCGAAAGATTGGTTGAAACGACACGGACATACGTTACAACTCAAAAAGACCGACTGACCCGGTGTCGGGTCAATCGGTTCACAGGTTGGAAGTAAATGTGTCGGCCGTATCATGTAACTCGGCTGCGGCCTTCTCGAACGAATGGAATCGCTCCATCGTCTGCTCCATCGTTTTTGCACTTAACTGAATCTCTTGATTGGACGCAGTGACACCTTCTACAATTTTCCGAAGCTCGACGTTCATCCCTTCCGTGTTCGAGTTGACGTCGATCACCGCACGTTCAACCATACGAGAGAGGTTGCGGACCTCTGTCGCAACCACATTAAATCCAAGCCCGTGTTCACCGGCTCGTGCCGCTTCGATGGCAGCATTCAGGGACAACAGATTCGTTTGTGCCGCAATCTCTTTGATCGACGAGGCAATTTTCGCGATGTCAGCGGCTTGACGACGCAAGTTCTGAAGGGCATGGAGGTTGTCCGCAGCATCTTTCGCAAGCTTTTCAATCGTCTCATTCAATAATTTCGTGTCTTGCATGCCTGTCTTCGCCCGTTCATCGAGCACATCGGTCATCGATTTAAAGCGATACGCATAATCCTCAATCACTTGTTGCCGTGCGGTGATGTCCGATGCGATCTTGACGACACCGACGACATCATCTCCTTCAAAAATCGGCATATACGTCGCCTCGAGCCAAATGGTTTCCCCTTTTGCATTCTCGCGCTCCACTTTATCCGAGAAACTGAAACCACTCCATAATTTCTCCCAAAATGCCGAATACTCTGGACTATTGACAAAGGAAGAAGGGCAGAACAAGTGATGCTGCATGCCAATCATCTCCTCGCGTCTGTATTTCATTGCTTTCGCGAACGTATCATTCACATCGACGACCCGGCGTTGACGGTCGAATCGAATCATCGCCATATTCATTTCAATGGATTGAAAAACGTCTGCAGATTGAATTCCTTTTTGGTTCAAAGTACTCATTATAGATAGCAACCTTTCTTATTCTTAGGATGTTCGTACTAAATCGTGAATTTCAGTGTAACGTATCCCATAACATTCCATTACTCTCTTTTTATACAGAAGGTCAATATCTTGGATTTGAAGTATTTACCAAATAAAAGGACGCCAAGGGGCGCCTTTCACTCATCTAAATCAGGGAAATAGGAGAAAAACGTCTCCGCTCCCGCACTGCTCAATTTGAACGTTTGGTTTCGTGTTTCGTCCGTCACATAGACATCTACTTTTTTAGACCGTTTCTGGAAGCTTAACTGAAACTCTTGCCCTTTCCATCCATCTATGATGGTGAGAAGGGGATAGTCCCCCACTTCTCCAGCTTGATCCACCGGTTCTGCCTCCTTAAATGCGTTCATCAAATCAGACATGTCGATGCCAGCCGCACGCAATGTATCCGGATAATTCCATGTGGCCTCCAAATCTAACGGGTTTTTATGGAGAAAGAAAAACGGACCTCGCGGAACGGAAGGATTTGCAATGAGTCCTGCTTCAGTAGATTCTTTAATGGACTCTTTCGTGGCAAATTCGCCCTTCGTGTACGTCAAGCTGACTTCTTCTTTCACACGCTTTCCATTTTTCATGTATGAGAATATGTAAAGCGGTGTCTTAACCCCCGGCTCTAACGTATCCGTCTGGAGGACCCGTTCGACTTGTAATCCTTCGAACTGGATGGGGACATGTGCGCTCTCTTTCTCATCCCATACAAGGAACGGTTGAATAGATGTCGTTCCGTTCGTAGTTTCGAAGTAAAAGTGAGCGGCTTCCAATTTGTCATTATATCCGAGTGCAATCTTTGCGGTTCCCATTTGCGCATTATATGGTTCAATGGTTGAGATGGGAAAGATACCTTCCTGATCACCTACTGTTAATGCAATCGCTCCATTCAAGGGAGAAGTCAAATGAACCATCGTGTCTTTGAACAGGTTGATGGGCATCCCCAGGTACTCGGATGGGTCACTCTGTTCTGCGACTTCTTCTTCCTCTTTCGTACCCGCTTTCAATTCCGGGACGTTCGGAACTTCGATACCTGCTGATAAATCAAGGAAGTCCGGTAATTCATCAATCTTCCCTAATTTCATGTTGGAATAGTCTCCGTCATAGCAAATGGTGTAGTTTTCTTTTCCTTTCAAGAAAGTCACCAATTTATATGAGCTTGGATCATAATCTGATATCATGACTTTCCGATTCACCGCATATGAATTGAAAACCGTTACATCCCCCTCGATCTGAGTGAGCGGTTCACCCATACAAGCGCCGAGAATTGCAGTCGACCACGTCTCCGAGTCCGCATCCATCTGATTCGAATACAAATCGCCCACGTTCCATTGCTCAGGCATATAGTCCAACTTTACGACTTCCATCTGTTCCCCAGCACAACCCGACAAAATCCCGACTGTGCTTAACATCAATAGCATTCGTTTCATCGTGACTCTTTCACCTCCGGAAATAGATCCAAGAATCGTTCCGCTCCTTTGCTTGATAGTTTGAATGTTTGATCGCGAAGCGGATCCGTCAGATAAACATCGATTTTTTGAGATCGTTCCTTGAAACTTAACTGAAATTCTTGACCATCCCAACCATCGACGATCGTAAGACGCGAATAGTCAGTCACATCTCCAGCACGTTTGACAGGTATTGCGCCATCAATCGCATTCATCAGATCTGATATGTCGTTCCCTTCAGCCATTAGAACGTTAGGGTACTGAATGTCGAGCGCGCCGTTTAATGGCTTCTCATGAACATAAACGAATGGACCATTTGAATCGCTCGCGTTTTGAACAGGATCTTGTGTCGAAAATTCACCATTCAAATAAGTTAAACTGATCTCCTCATTCACGCGTTTTCCATCTTCAATGAAGGAGAACGTGTAGAGAGGCGTCTTGACACCCGGTTCAAGAATGTCTTCCCGAAGTACCTGTTCTACTTGTAACCCTTCGAATTGAATCGGCTCGTGTTTATGCTCTTTTTCATTCCACACGACTAAAGGAAGTATGGTCGTCAATCCATCATCTTTCTCATAATAAAAATACGTTTCTTTCGATTGTTCGTCATACCCGAGCGCGATTCCCACTTCTTCCGATTGGGCACTAAATGGCTCTAAATGTGAAATGGGGAACAGTCCTTGTTGATCTCCAATCGTTAAATCGATTTGGCCATATAATGAAGGTGTCACATGAATCATCGTCCCTTCGAGGAGAGAGACGGGCATAGGATAGAAATGACCTTCGTCTTTCTGTTCCATTTCTTTTAATTCTTCATGTGTACCCGTGCGAATCGTCGGCGTACTCAAGATGTCGATTCCTTCTTCCGTATGAACGAAGTAAGGGAATTCATTTATCTTTTCCGCCTTTATTTGTTCAGAAGCACTGTCATAGCAAACGGCGTATGGTCGATCTCCTTCCATATACATCACGATTTTGTATACATCATCGAATTTTCGATTCAATTCATACGAGCGATAGACGGTGACGTCCTCTTCGATTCGTGAAATTGCATTCCCGGAACACGCATCGAGTAAATCAGGAGTCCACTTCACCGACTTGGCATCCATATGACCTGATTGAAGATCTTTCACATTCCAGTGTTCCGGGAGGTAGTCTATCTTTACGACATCCATCTGTTCATCATCACAACCTGTCATCAAACCAATACAGCAAATGAGTAAAAGAATTCGCTTCATAATGTTTCTCTTAGGCGCGGAAATATGTCTAAGAACGCTTCCGCTCCTTCGCTCGATAATTTAAATGTTTGATCGCGGAGCGGGTCCGTTAAATAAATATCAACTTTTTTCGAACGCTTTTGATAGCTGATTTCGAATACTTGACCCTTCCAACCGTCTGTTAAAGTCAAATATCGATATTCTGAATCTTCTCCGCGGCGATCGACGGGGTCTGCCTCATTGACGATGTCGAACAATTCTTTCGCTTCCTCTATCGTGGCATCACTATATTCTGCGAATTCCATCGCCCCTCCATCGTATGGTTTGCGATGGACGATGACCCTTGGCCCGGCTTCTTCAACAGGCAACCAATCCTCAAACATCGGATCTGGTTCTTCTCCTTCTTTTAACAACAAGCCAGGAGCGAATCGAATCGTCATCGTTTCGGTCACACGTTTCCCGTTTTTCAGATACGAGAAAGTATAGAACGGAGTTTCCTCTTCTTCGTTCAGTTCACGAGCTGTCGCGACAGTCTTGATCTCTAACTCGGAAAAGACGGTATTCTCTTTTGACTCCGGGTCCTCTAACTCATCAAACTCAATCGGTTGAGGCATGAAAAATTGACCGTCAAACGAGTAGAGAATATATGGACGAAACGTCTTTTTATCATATCCGATGGCAATCTGTTGATTCGGCATCTCAAATCCTCGCGGCTCGAACTGCGCAATCGGATAACGGATCACCTTGCCACCGAGTTTCATTTCAAGTTCGCCGTAGAGCGCCGGTTCGATTTCCAGTAACGTATGCGGGAACGGGGTGATGGAATTCCCCTCAAAATCCAATCCTTCTGCTTCCACCAACTTGTCTTGTAACTCTGAAGATGTCTGATGAATACGAGGGAGTCGTGGAAGTCGAATACCGTCACTTGTATTCACAAAGTCTGGAAACGATTCAATCGCTTCCGCCTTCAATTGATTGGTGTAACTTTCACGACATACGACGTACCGTTCGTCACCTTCTAAGTACGTCACGACTTTCATCGTATATGGGGTCATGGCTGAAACAGGCTCGGTTCTCCCTGCAATCGCCGTTTGATATACCGTGATGTCACCCTTTAATTCGGTTGCACGCTCCCCATCGCATGCAGCCAATACTTCTTTTGACTCCTGGACTTCAATCATCTCTCCTTCTTTTGAATAGCTTTCCACGTTCCATTGATCCTCTATGTAATCTAGTTGAATGACTTCTATATTAGATGCACCACATGCGCTTAAAAATGAAGCACTAAGTACCATCATGATTCCTCTTTTGTACAAAATATCCCCTCCTATAATCTCACCATCCAATTTTACCATTATCTAACTATCTTATACGAAAAAAATTCGCTCACGTTTCATGAGCGGATGGTAGAACAATCATACACTTTGTTCGATACTCATGAAATCTGAACCCGAACGAAATCGTCCTCAATCAAAAAGAAACTGTATGTGATTTGAAACATAATCACGCACTCGAACGTATAAAAGGAGATAATAGTTAGAACCAAACTGATGTAAAGGAGAAGTGGTTGTCGTGACGGTCACAGTATTCACGCATACGAGCTGCAGTTCTTCCAGAAAAACGATTGATTGGTTACGGGAACAAAAGATTCCCTTCATCGAAAAGAAATTGACAGACCAAGGTTTATCCTTCGGAGAATTCAAAGAGATGTTGAGCCTGACGGAAAATGGGACGACGGACTTGTTGTCGGTCCAAAAGAGTGTCTATAAACAAGCGGCAGAGAAACTAGATGAGATGTCGATTCGTGAGCTATATAGCTTCGTCGCCTCGAATCCTCAAATCCTGAAAAGTCCGATCGTCTTCGACCATCATCGCATCCAGGTCGGTTTCAGTGAAAAAGAGATTAGGACGTTCATCCCGAGACATGACCGCATCGCTGAACTGAAACGTCTGCTCCATAACGCATAAATCGTGTCGCTTTCGCGACACGATTCTTTTTATGCCTTTTTCAATTTTGCCGCCAGTCGATTCCCGAAGGATTGGATGGACTGAACGAGGAGGATGAGGACGAAAATGGTCACGTACATGACTTCCGGTTCGAAACGAAGGTGTCCGTATTGATAGGCAATATCCCCTAGCCCACCTGCCCCGACGAGTCCCGCCATCGCCGTCGCTCCAATCAACCCGATCGTCGCAATCGTCAATCCGAGAACGATAGAAGAACGTGCTTCACGGATTAATACATACCAGATGATTTTTCTCGTCGAGATGCCCATCGCTTCATACGCCTCGATGACCCCGCGGTCGACTTCGAGTAGTGCCGACTCCATGAGTCGCGCAATATACGGGGCGGTGAAGACAATCAAGGGGAGCAAGACGCCCTGCACGCCGATTGTCGTCCCCATGATGAACCGTGTGAACGGCAAGATGAAGAACAACAGAATGATGAACGGGATGGAACGGATGACGTTGATAACGCTCGATAAGCTACCATAGACGAATCGGTTTGCGAGTCTGCCATTCGGTCTCGTCAAAACGAGCAACGTCCCGAGCGGCAATCCGATCAAGGTCGAGATCAAAAGCGCGATGCTCGTCATCGTCAACGTTTGAACCGTTCCTGTCCAGATTAAGTCACCCCAGTCTGTCCAAAACTGTTGCATGGTTTGACACCTCCCTCACATGTACGCCGCTCGTCTTCAAATAACGGACGGCGAGTTCCGTTTGATCATGATCCCCGTCAAGATGGACGAGCAAATTTCCGACAAGCCCCGCCTTTAACTTCTTGATTCCGCCTCCGATGATGTTCGGTAGGATGCCGAACCGCTTGGTCAATTGTGCCAGGACTGCTTGTTCTGTCTGACTGCCGATGAACGACAAGTGGACGAGCGTTCCCCGAGTCTGGAGTTCCGAGACGACTTCTTCCGGCACGTCGAGGTTTGTCTTAAGAAACTTCTGGGTCGTCTCGTGTGACGGATTGGAGAAGACGTCTAGTACGTGTCCTTGTTCAACGATTTGGCCACGATCGATGACGGCGACCCGGTCACAGATTCGTTCGATGACTTCCATCTCATGTGTGATCAAGAAAATCGTCAATCCGAGCTCGCGATTGATTTCGAGCAGTAACTCTAAAATCGACTCGGTCGTCTCAGGGTCGAGTGCACTTGTCGCCTCATCACTGAGGAGAATATCAGGCTCGTGGGCGAGCGCTCGCGCAATGGCGACACGTTGTTTCTGTCCACCTGACAATTGTTCAGGGTAATGGTTCCGATGTTCGCTCAGTCCGACGATTTGGAGATAGCGGTCGACCCGTTCACGGATGACCTGCTTCCCGAGACCTTCGAGACGAAGCGGGATGGCGACATTCTCTTCGACGGTCGCAGTCTTCAGCAGGTTGTAGTGCTGAAAGATCATACCGATTCGCTGGCGTAACGTCGACAACCCTTTCTTTTTGAGGAGCGTGATATCTTGTCCCTCAATCTCGACGACCCCTGATGTCGGGCGCTCCAAAAGATTGATCATCCGGATGAGCGTACTCTTACCGGCACCACTTCGTCCGATGATTCCGAAGATTTCCCCTCTCTCAATCGTGAGGGAGACATCATCGAGTGCCGTGATCGTGTCTCCGTTTACCTTGAACTCCTTGGTGATTTGTTTCAGTTCAATCATAAGACCCCTCCTTAAAACGCCGGCACGACCGAACCATTGAACTCTTCTTCGATGAAGGCACGTACTTCCTCTGAATGATAGTAAGACTTCAGCGTCTTCACGACTTCATCTTCTTTATTGGCTGAACGGACGACGACATAGTTCGGATACGGATTATCGACCGTATCTTCATGGAAGAGGGCATCTTCGTTAATGGATAGACCCGCTCCCATCGCGAAGTTCGTGTTGATGGCTGCGAGTGCCACTTCCGGGAGTTGCGTCGGCAGTTGGGATGCTTCAAGTTCAATAAATTCGAGGTTGAGCGGATTCTCAGCAATGTCGCGCTTCGTTGCTTTATCCGTCAATCCTTCTTTTAACGTGATGAGTCCGGCCGTTTCGTATAATCGTAGCGCACGGAGTTCGTTCGCCGGGTCATTCGGGACGGCTACTTTATCGCCCTCCCTTAAGTCCTTGATATCCGTCAACTTCTCTGAATAGAGCCCCATCGGGAAAGCGACCGTCTTGAAGACGTCGTCAATCTTATATCCCTTGTCCGCTTTTTGCAGTTCGAGGAACGAGAGCGTCTGATAGCTGTTCACGTCGAGACTTCCTTCGTCGAGAGCGGTGTTCGGGGTGTTGTAATCATTAAATACTTTGATATCGATTTCGAGCCCATCTTCTTTTGCGAGCTCCTGTACTTTCTCGGCGATTTGCTCGTGTGGTCCACCAGTCACGCCGATCGTTAGCTCTTTCGTGCTTAGCGTCTCGCTCGCCTCGGATTGTCCGCACGCCGAGAGTGCGATGGCCGCAAGGATAGATGTACCTGCCAAAATGGATTTTTGTTTAATGTTCATGAATGATTCCTCCTCCAAATGAAAAGCCCGCTACTCAAAAAGAGCGGCGGGCACGACACGTGAAAGTCGGACACGCTCATCTCCCAGACGTTTCGTCTGTTGGAATTAGCACCATGATCATAACTGATCTGGTTGCCGGGTTTCATCGGGCCAGTCCCTCCACCACTCTTGATAAGCAATCGGTTCTATTATTTTGTTATTATATTACTGATAAAAGAATTATTTGTAAACTATTTCTTGAAGATTTCTTAAAATTTCTTTTAATCGTTCAGCATCTTCAACCTTGTGAATGCCTTGAATCGTCATTTCTTCGACGACATAATCGACCAACTCATCGATTTGGTCAAATCGAATCCCAAGTTGGTCAAGTGACGTCGGAGCGGCAATCGCTTGTAGCCAATTCTCAAGGAGTGAGGCGTCTTCGGATGAGGTCAATCGTTCTTGAACGATCAGCCCGAAGCCTACCTTGTCCCCGTGCAACCAATGATGCGTCGAATCAAAACGACTGAGTGCGTTATGCACCGCATGGGCGACGGCGACTCGGGTGCCGGCGTCACCGAATCCACCGACGGCACCACCGATGGCGAGGACATGATCGACGATAGATCGGATGTCCGTGCCATAATGGCGAAAATCATCTTCACGAATGGACAAATCCATCAACGCTCCGCATTGCGCCGCAAGTGAGAGCCCCGACTGAATCCCTGCGACCCTTGATGTTGTTCCGCTAATATATCGAGCCTCGAACCACTTTGCGACCGTATCGATGACACCAGCCTTAAAATAGTCGTAAGGTGAATCACGTAACAGTCGTTCATCCGCGATGACGCGCTCGATGACGACGGGGAACGTATCATATCGTAAATATGTACCGTCTTCTCCATAGATCACGCTGAGCGGGGTGAAGGCGGTACAGTTTGACACAAGTGTCGGAATGACGATGAGCGGGACCGACTGGGTAAATGCAATCCGCTTCGCCGTATCAATCAATTTACCGCCACCGACGGCAATCCAGACGTCAGGTCGATGCGCTTTTAGTCGTTCGACTTCTTCGTCTGAACATTCCCCCTTGAATCGTACGCTCGGAATTTCTGCTAGACGAGGAGACACGCGAATCGCTTCACCGTATCCGTTAAATCCTTTCAAAACGAGTGCATCCCGATTCCCAATCAGTGAGTAAAGTTGATCGAGCGCATCGTTCGAATGGTCGTATTCCAGCACCGCTTGTCGAATCATTGATGGACCTCCTCATAGGCTGCAAACAGTCTCTCAATCCGTTCTACCGCTTCATCAATCTTCTGTTCAGACGACACGAGACCAAAGCGGATGTGGTGCTCCCCCTCCGTTCCAAAAAAGTAGCCCGGTGTGACGGCGACGCCCGCCTCATGTAGTAACTTCGTCGAGAATGATTTTGCATCGCCTTCAGGCACTCTCGCCCATACGAAGAAAGAACCTTTTGGTGCCTCAATCTCCCACCCTGCCCGGCGTAACCCATCAATCAATCGGTTTCGTCTTGTTTCGTAAAGCGAGGCTAGGTCGTCACGTATGTCACGCGGGGATTCTAACGCCACGATGGCTGCCTCTTGAATGGCAGAGAACACAGAGACGTGGACATGATCTTGGTACGTATTGATCGCCTCGATGATATCTGCATTTCCGACTGCGAACGCGACACGCCATCCCGACATGTTGAACGCCTTCGACATCGTATACACCTCAATCCCGATTTCTTTTGCCCCGTCTGCTTGGAGAAAACTTGGCGGGACATGCCCATCAAAGCCAATACTTCCATAGGCGAAATCGTGTACGACCATCAAATCATGGTTTGTGGCGAATTTAACCGTCTCCTCAAAGAAGGCTGGCGTCGCGACAGCGCCGGTCGGATTGCTCGGGTAGTTCAAATACATGAGTCGTGCATGAAGCGGATCGAGCGTGGTGTAATCCGGGAGATAGCCGTGCTCTTCCTTCAACGTCAAATCGATGATGTCCGCTCCGGCGAGACGCGCTCCCGAGATATAATCGGGATAGCCAGGGTTCGGGAGCAAGATGCCTTCACCCGGCTCAAGAAGACACTGAGGCAACGTGATGAGACCCGATTTGCTACCGATCAAGATTGCGACTTCTCGTTCAGGGTCGAGTTCGACACCATATTCTCGAGAGTAAAATAATGCGACTGCCTCTTTCAAGCGGGTCTGTCCTCGAAATGGACCGTATTGGTGTGTGGCTGGGTCGGTGATGGCACGTTCGAGCGCTTCACAAATTGGAGCTGGTGTCGGTAAGTCGGGTGTGCCTTGTCCGAGTCGGATGACGGTCTTGCCACTCGCCTCGACTGCCGCGACTTCTTCTGCTAATCCGACAAAGTGTTGTGTCGGTAACGATTTTAATAACTTGGAACGTCTGTCTGCCATGATGGGTCCTCCTCATACGAAAAAACACCCCTTTCTGAGGAAAGGGGTGCTCGATACAGACGTATGTAGTCAACCACCTTTCCATCTCTCAAGGTCACCTTGCTGGAATTAGCACAGTATTTTGCAATCTGTTGCTGAAGCTTCATCGGGCCAGTCCCTCCGCTTCTCTTGATAGAAAGTGTCATTCGTTATGTAATTTTTGTATGTCCCTAAGTTAATCAGACATTCCAAACGGTGTCAAACATTTTTTTCAAAGAGAACATCTATTGAATCCTTTTCAAAAAACATTCATAGTAAAAGAGTAGAAAAATTATATTTGTATGAGGGGATAGAGCATTGGAGCTTAATCGTCAACTTATTTGGAAACTGAGTGCAATCGGACTGATCTTGCTCGTCTTATGGCGGGTCATCAGTGAACCGGATACCATCTCACGTGTCTTACAATACACGTTTCAGTTACTGACCCCTATTATCATGGGGATCGCCATCGCCTTGTTACTCAACACCGTACTCTCTTATATTGAAGAACGGTTCCACTTGAAGCGATATCAAGGACTACTCATCGTCTATATCACGTTCATCGGCATCTTGGCGATTTCGGTCGTCACATTGTTCCCGCGGATTTACTCGAGTCTGTCATCACTCATCAATGAGTTACCGGTTTATATCCGTCAAATCGACGTGTTTTTAGGTGAAGTAAACAATTACTTGAAAGACTATAACGCGACGATTGCCCAAGCGATTGATTTTGCCCGCTTCGAGGATCGTTACTCTGGATGGGTCGAGACGGCCGTCCTCTCTTCCGTTAGTTATGTCTCTAGTTTTACAATGACATTGATCAACTTCTTGATTGGGATTGTCATCTCCATCTATTTGTTAAAGGACAAAGAAGTCTTCGCTCGTATGTTTAAGCGTCTTCTCTATGCGCTTTTACCCGTCGGCACTGCGAAGACGACAATCGATATCTTTCAAGAGATGGATTATATCTTTAAGCGATACATCATCGGGAAGTCGCTCGACTGTCTGATCATTGGAGTGCTAGCAGTCATCGGACTTTTGATCATCGGGGGCCTATATGCCCTACTTCTCGGAGTCATCGTTGGTGTCTTAAACTTCATCCCATATGTCGGACCGCTACTCGGGATGATCCCGGCGTTTATCATCACTTATTTCTATGATCCGTTCACCGCCGTCTTGGTACTCTTGTTCATCTTCTTGTTACAGCAGTTTGACGGATTGTGGCTCGGACCGAAGATTCTTGGGGATAGCGTCGGCATCACACCATTTTGGGTCATCACATCGATTATCATCGGGGGCAGCCTGTTCGGCCTCGTCGGGATGTTCGTGAGCGTGCCGATCACGGCCATGATTCAAGTCGTCTTGTCTCGCCTCATCGATTATCGACTGACCCGAAAAAATCTAAACGAATTACTTTGATTCACCTCATAAATTTGTTGACACATTGAGGAAATGCGTCATACATTTGAAGAAAAGAACACAATTAACAGAAAGGAGAGGTTCCCATGTCAGTAGTATCTTCGAAACCATTCACTCAAGTTCATACTGATTGGCAGGCACCTCTTCGATTGATTCATATCTAAGTCGCCTGCCTATCGAGGCATGCATAAACAACGTGGGACGTCGTATGCCTTCATGCATATGACGTCCCTTTTGTGTCTAAAAATTAAATAAAGCAGGTGACCTGTATGTTTCAATCACTCAAGCGGCTCGACCGCAACATTTGGATTCGTTTCGTAGGGGAGACGATTACGGGAATCATGATGTTCATGATCGCCCCATTCCTTGTTCTCTATTATAGTGACCAGTTAGACAGCTACCTTCAAGTCGGAATCATCATGGCGACTGGCCCGATCATGGCGCTCCTCGGTTCGATGATCGGAGGACGGCTAGCAGACCTGTATGGTCGAAAACCAATCATGATGATCGCCATCATCGGGGACGCACTTGCCCTCATCGGATTTGCGTTCGCCGACTCGTTCTGGCCGCTCCTTTTATTGAACGCCATGCTCGGACTGACGAACTCGCTCTTCCACCCTGCCGCAAGCGCGATGGTCGCCGATGTCACGGAGCCAGAGCATATGAACGAAGCGTTCGGACTGTTACGGATGGGACATAACATCGGCGCTGCATTCGGTCCTCTTCTCGGTAGTGCGGTGCTGTTCATCGACCGCGAGCTCATCTTCTTTGCGGCGGCATTCGTCTTTGGACTATATGCGTTTGCGCTCGGCACGTTCATACATGAGTCGTTGCCCGAGTTTACGGAAGATGAGACCCCCAGCAACCGGGAAGTGTTGCGCGTCTTTTATAACGATCGCGTGTTTCTTGTCTTCATCTTTGCGGGTATTTTCATATCAATGGGGTTCTCCGTCGTCGAGAGCATGTTGCCGCTCTTTTTAAAAGAATCGCTCCCGACGTATACCGCACAACAGAACCCATTCCCGTATATGTTAGCACTGAACGGAATCATGGTTGTCCTTTTCCAGTTCCCAATCGCTTCAAAACTCGGGAACAAGCCGTTCGGTAAAGTCATGCTGGCCGGAGCGACCGTATTCGGTATCGGTATGATCTTGATTGCGATTGTGCCAAGGACCTTGTTCGCACTCGATACCCCTTACGTGCCACTCGTCGGGATCTTACTCGCCGTTTATGCATTTTATACGTTAGGTGAGATGATCATGTCCCCCGTTCAGCAGACCTTCATCGCCTTGATTGCACCGGAGAATATGCGTGGTGCCTATAACGGTGCAGCGAGTATCCAATGGCTGATCGGCGGTGTCACGGCTCCAATCATCGCAAGTGTCTTTTTTGACAATCGTGCCGGACACATCGCCTTGATCCTCATCGGTGGAGCAAGTTGTTTATCAGGCATCATCTATTGGCAGCTTGGACGTCATGTCCAAGCGACGGAAGCAAAGCAAAAGACGGCTTAACCGCTCATTGACCACACTCTCTGATTTCGGAAGTGTGGTCTTTTCATTCTTTTCTTCTTTATTAAAATCTGAAATTATCATTCAATTCACTTTACAATCATAATAATCCTTTTTATGATAAAACGGTTAAGGAGGGATCTTTCATGGAAAGGATCGATAAACAGACAATCGTGGACAGTGTTCCACAAAAAGGCTTCTTCGGACAACCGAAAGGGTTGTTCACTTTATTCTTCACTGAGTTTTGGGAACGTTTCTCGTACTAT
Source organism: Exiguobacterium sp. s140 (assembly GCF_018617035.1). GTDB lineage: Bacteria > Bacillota > Bacilli > Exiguobacteriales > Exiguobacteriaceae > Exiguobacterium > Exiguobacterium profundum. Next base: position 717,203 of record NZ_JACSJK010000001.1, on the reverse strand, counting down.
GGCATGCGGGCCATCCTCGTATTCTATATGTACTATGAAGTCTCTGAGGGAGGACTCGGTCTAGACCGAAACGTCGCACTCTCAATCATGTCCGTCTATGGAGCGCTCGTTTATATGTCTGGGGTCATTGGGGGATGGCTTGCAGACCGGATTTTCGGGACGTCTCGCGCGGTATTCTACGGTGGTGTGTTCATCATGCTCGGACACATCGTCCTCTCGATTCCAGGTAGCGTCGTCTTCCTGTTTATCTCCATGGCGTTGATCGTCATTGGTACCGGATTATTGAAACCAAACGTATCAAGTATCGTCGGAGACATGTACAGCGAGACGGATCGCCGTCGTGACGCTGGATTCAGTATCTTCTACATGGGTATCAACTTGGGTGCGTTCATTTCACCACTCATCGTCGGTCAAGTGCAAAAAGACTATGGATTCCACTGGGGCTTTGCGCTCGCGGCAATCGGGATGTTCGTTGGACTCGTCGTCTTCGTATTGACACGAAAAACGAACCTCGGCTTAGCTGGTTCGTATGTACCGAATCCATTGACGCCTGATGAGAAGAAGAAAACGATAAAAATCGTCAGCATTGTCACCATTGGAATCGCTGTTTTACTCGCAATTTTGATTCCACTCGGATGGTTCACGATCAATACGTTCATCTCACTCGTCGGGGTATTCGGTATCGCGATTCCGACGATTTACTTCATCATCATGTATCGCAGTCCGAAAACGACAGAGGTCGAGCGCTCGCGAATCATCGCCTACATTCCGCTCTTCATCGCCTCCGTCATGTTCTGGGCGATCCAAGAGCAGGGTGCAACGATTTTGGCGAGCTATGCTGATACACGGACTGACTTAGAGTTCTTTGGGTTCACGTTGTCACCAGCGTGGTTCCAATCATTGAACCCACTGTTCATCATCTTACTGGCGCCGGTCTTCGCTTGGTTATGGGTCCGACTTGGTGACCGCGAACCGAGCATTCCGACGAAGTTTGCTTTCGGGATCTTGTTTGCCGGAATCAGTTTCTTGGTCATCCTACTCCCTGCTTACTTCAGTGGTCCGGATGCCCTCGTCAGCCCATTATGGCTCGTCTTGAGCTATTTCATCGTCGTTCTGGGAGAACTCAGTTTGTCACCGGTCGGTTTGTCGGCCACGACAAAACTCGCACCAGCTGCCTTCTCGGCTCAAACGATGTCGCTCTGGTTCTTATCGAACGCTGCTGCGCAAGGGATCAACGCACAGCTGGTCAAGTTCTACACACCTGAGAACGAGATGCTCTACTTCGGGATTATCGGTGGCGTCGCCATCGTCTTAAGCTTGATTCTGTTCGCACTTGCACCGAAAATCAAAGTGTATATGCGTGGAATCCATTAATCATCAAAAACGCCAGCCGATCGAATCGGCTGGCGTCATTTTTATTTTCGCACTTGAATGAGTGACAAGTAGCGATCGATCATATTGTGGTTAAAGTAGTCATGGAAGTTATCTTGTTTCAGTGATTGGATCGATTCATGGAATGTCGCAGGCAGTGATGCGATTCCTTGGCTCTCGATTTGCTTCGCAGAATACTCGAACAAGTCATCCTCGTTCGGAGAAGACGGAACGAGCTGTTGCTCGATTCCTTCAAGTCCCGCATAAATGAGCGCGGCAAGTGCCAAATATGGGTTCGCACTCGGGTCAGGATTTCGGACCTCTACACGAGTCGCACTTCCACGGGAAGCGGGGATTCGAATCATCGAACTGCGGTTCGATGGGCTCCAGCATATATTGACAGGTGCCTCGAATCCAGGAACGAGACGCTCGTATGATTCCGGTAGTGGATTCGTGAAGATTGCTGTGGCACGGGCATGCTTCAAGATTCCCTCGATGAAATGACGCGCCGTTTTCGACAATCCGTAATCCGCATCGACTTCGTCGAACGCGTTGGTCGTCGGATTTCCAGACTCATCATTCTTCCAGACAGAGATGTTCAAGTGCATTCCAGAACCATTCACATCACGCAACGGTTTTGGCAAGAATGAGACGGATGCCCCTTTCTCCTTCGCCGCAATCTTGACGATTTCTTTAAAGAACTGAATGTTATCCGCCGTATGGAGTGCGTCATCATACTTGATGCCAATCTCATGTTGCGCAGGAGCGACTTCATGGTGAACAGCCTCAATATTGAACCCGACACCGCTTAGACGGTTCGCGATGTGCTGTCGCACTTCATATCCTTTATCCTCTGAACGTGTCGAGAAATATCCGGCCTCGTCATAAAATTCTCCGTTCTCGTCAAAGATGAAGAATTCCGGCTCTGCCCCAACGAATACCGAGTAGCCATCACGTGCTGCACGTTCAAGTGCATCCTTCAATACATTACGTGGGTCGTATTCATATCGCTCTCCCTCCGGAGTGCATACGTCACAGAAGAATGCCAAAATATTTTCCTCGCCGTCTTGCTCATACCGTGGACGATCTAAATCCGGTCTCAAGAATAAGTCTGAGTTTTTGATGGAAGAGAACCCGTTGATTGAAGAACCGTCAAACATCGTTTTTCCCTCAAAGACTTCAGGCAACAATTTTGCCGAAAGCGTCAAGAGTTTTAAATCACCGAGAACATCTGAGAAATAGAGATGGATTTGGGTGATGTTTTTCTCTTGTACCGTTTTCTCAATATCTTGTTGCTTCTTTTTTGCGTCATCCTTGTCTGTTCCGAATAGATTTGCCATGATTCGTTAAAACCTCACTTCAATAGATTTGACAGGCAAGCTGTCTTTACGCACCGTTCGTACGCTTCTCTATAGTTCATAACCGAGTTCGATTTTTTCTAAACATGGAATTTCAGCAAAGGCAAAGTGGCTACATGCGACAAGAGTTGATATGATGGGTAAAGAATGTCACAGAGAGGGAGAACGCGATTGTATATTTTTATGACTGGTGGAACAGGATTTTTAGGAGGGCGACTCGCCAAAGAATTGATTCAGCGGGGGCATCGCGTCTGCATGTTGGCGCGAACACCGGAGAAGGTACAGACACAATTCACCCCAGAAGAACAGAAGGCGATTGATGTGTTACCAGGCGATTTGACGTCACACGCACTCGGGGCCAATGAAGCGTTTATCGAGACACATAGAGGGAAGATTGATTTATTCCTACACATGGCAGCACTCGTCAAATTCGATGAAGAATTGCGCGATGAATTGTTTGAGACCAATTTGACCGGGACGAAAGAGGCCCTTCGCTTGACCAAATTAATTGACTGCCGTCGCTTTTTCCACGTGAGTACGGCCTATACACTCGGCGCTAAGGAAGTTGGCGGGGAAACACTGTACGACGTGTCGCAATCTTTTTTGAATCCGTATGAAGAAAGCAAGGCACACGCCGAGCAGGCGGTCTGGGAGTCACGGGATGAGCTTGACGTGTCAATCTTCCGACCGGCTATCATCGTCGGAGACTCGAAAACAGGAGAGGCTGACTCAAAATTTACGATGTACGGATATATGCGTGCTCTCGAACTGTTCAAACGGAAATTGGAACGACGTGGGCATGACGTCGAGTCGATTCGATTGATTGGCGCAGCGACGGGTACATCAAACCTTGTCCCTGTCGATTATGTCGCGGATGTACTGCTCGCTGCCATCGAGCATGCGAAGGCCGGTACAATCTATAACGTGACAAACGACGCACCACCAAAAAATGAAACGATGCTCGACTATATGAAAGAGTCGTTAGCATTCCCGCATTTAACAATCACGGAGACACCGACATCGACACTCAGCTCAGTCGAACAGTCGTTCAACGATATGGTGAAAGTATTCAATCCGTATTTGAACCGGAATATCACGTTCCGTGACGACAACACGAAACAATTGCTACAGGATGCTGGATTCGCTCCGCTCCGTCTCGATCAAAAATCGTTACGTCGCATCGTGAATGCCTATTACAAAGCAAAATAAAAAAATGGACCGATTTTTCCGGTCCATTTTTTATTTATCGCAAACTAACACGATTTTACCATCTTTGATTTCACGTTCGAGTGAATCCACCATCTCTTTTGTGAGTCCAAGACTCTCCATCTGTTCCATGCGATCTTCTGAATTGCTCGTGAATTTCGAGAGCAACGACTCGAACATTCCTTTTTCCGGAATTCGATATGGTTGTACCCCGGCCTCTGCTGCCAATCGAACGGTCAATTCCTCATCTTTGGCGAACAAATAGATATGCTCATTCACACATCCGCCTGACACCATCTCATTCACTTCATGGTCCACCGTCGTCATATCATTCACTACTCTTGTCTCTAACATGCCCCATCCTCCTAAACGTTCACAGTCATGGTTTTCACTGTTTTTGTTATTCCCGAAAAATGAGGTGGTAAACATCAAATCAACTCGATTCTTCGTTCATCGTCCATTCTTCGATGGCGAAATGTTGCACAATCCCCTTGATGCGATCATGTTCCCCTTCCATTTGAGTCTGCCCCTCTAATCGAGCGGTCACCATGAACTGGCAATCTATTGCTCGTATGCGAGATATGCGATACCCTGCTTGTTGCAACAATCCAGCGATGATCTCGATTTTTTCTCTCTCAACTGAACGGAATGTATGCATCCAGCCCACCTCTTTCTGTTTCGTTCCTTCTACATGCTATCATATCGTTTCTAGTGTGTGATGCTATACTATGGATAGAGAAAAGGAGTGAGTTCTGTGCCAAAACAAGACTTGAATACAATCATGCTTGAATATTTGAATGAAAAAGAAGATTATGAAGCGTTTGCCACAAAGTTGAAAGCACTCCTCAGTGAATTGTTGACAGAAGCTGGCATCCAGTTTCATTCAATCGTTGCCCGTGCCAAAGAAGCGGACAGTCTATATGCCAAACTTTCACGCAAACCTTATCAATATCGTTCATTACGAGACGTGCAAGACTTGGCCGGAATACGGATTGTGACATACTTTCATGACGACGTACGAGCCGTCGCGCAAATCTTGGAAGATGAATTCACCATCGATCGTGAACAGTCCATCGACAAGTCGACATTGCTCGATGCCAATGAATTCGGTTATCTTTCCGTTCATTATGTCGTGGAACTGAGTGAGAAACGCCTTGCGCTCGGTGAATATCGCCGTTTCGCAGAAAAAGAAGCGGAAATTCAAGTCCGCTCCATCTTACAACATGCATGGGCAGAGATTGAACATGACCTCGGCTACAAAAATCCGAATGCCGTGCCGCCTGAAATTAAACGAAGTTTCAGCCGGGTCGCCGGACTCTTGGAGATTGCCGACTCCGAGTTCGTGAACATTCGAAAACAATTGCGGACATTCGAACAGGAGACGGTTGAACAAATTCTCGACTCCCCTGAAAAAGTGACCATCACACGTGATAACCTGAATTATTATATCGCAAATGATCAAACGGTTGAGAAGCTAGACAACGCGATTTTCCAGAGCGAATGGTTGCTCGAGACCGATCTCTCTGCCATTGTCGAACTGACCCGAATGTTCCATTACGCCGATATTCGTACGTTTAAAGATTTGAGCGATACGCTCTCCACTTACTTCACACAGGCAGTTCAGTGTGCGACATTACTTCCATCTTCCCTCTTGCCGAGACAAGGGATGGGTGTCGTTTATGCCGTTCTCGCTAAACTGTTAGCGGAAGGTGATGACCCACAGATTGAATTTTTCTTTAGACGGTTCTATCCGGACTTGAAACATTATGAAGACATCATTCAACAAATTCGGGCAAAAGACGAGCCCCTATAACTTTACAGACAACATGTTTTTAATGTAGAATGTTTCTATGTTCTGAAGTATATATGAATAATATTATCGCCAGGAGGTAGTTTCGAGGATGACAACACCCGTACAGACCGCTTCACGTCGTCAGCTCGTCGCAGACGCTGAACGTGGAATCCGGATGAACTATCGCGGAGTGAAAAAAAATCTCCGTTCGATGTTCTCACAATATTTGACCCGCAATGAATTCTTCATTCTACGTTCTCTTTGTCAACAGAGTCCTCAAATCGCCTCTGCTCTGTCAAATGAGTTTCAATTTTCAGCCTCGATGATCACCGCACTTGCCGATGAGTTGACGAAAAAAGGATTGATCTCTCGCGAACGTAGCGAGCGTGACCGCCGTGTCGTTGAACTTCAGGCAACGGATGAAGGTCGTGAGTTGTTTGAGACGCTAGAGAGCATGAAGATTGAATATTTGATGGATGTCTTCACTGATTTTTCAGATGACGAACTCATTGTACTTTCAAAATTATTAGATCGTATGGATGCTTAATCCGACTATAGCCCTTCACCGTAAAGGTGAAGGGCTATTTTTTGCGAAAAAAAGAGATGCGACCCATCGGTCAGCATCTCTTCATCTTTACGTTTCAATCAGGTGTGCCGTGACCACAATCCGGTCCCGATACCCAAGGTTTTCGTCATACGGTCCTGCACAAGTGATCAATTGAATACGCTTTGACTGAGTCGCCGCAAAAATGGAAGCGAGCGGCACTTGGTCGAGGCGATACTGTTTCACACTGACCACTTCATACGTTGCGACTTGGTCTTTCCGTTGGAGCGTCACCAGTTCTCCGATCGGAAGTTGATCCAGATTCGCAAAGATAGCTGGACCATTCAGATCATCTAGATGACCCGATAGGACGACATTCCCCGTTGCGCCTGCTTTGGCTCCGTATTGATACCAACCGACTTGATTCACGTCAGACGGTGTGTCCATTCTTCCAGCCCCATCCTTCCCGACCGCTTCAATCGATGTATCAACATCGATTGAAGCTATGACCAGCCGGGCAGGGACGAAACTGTTCGAATGAAACGTTTGTCGATCGACCTGCTTCGAGGTCAAGACCTGCGGTTCGGCAAATTCAGCCGTTGGCATCACGAACGGTTTGTCAGGAGCTTCCGCTTGAGCGCTCCATACGAGAAATGTGATTGTTCCTAAGAAAATCAGTTTAAGCGTCTTGCTTCTGACGACGAAAGACGTAGAATCCAGCTGCTGCCGCTCCAACCACTGCTGCCGCGAGCAACCAGTTCATTGAAGCTGTTTGAGCAAGACCACCTTGTCCTGTTTCAGGAGCCATTGCCATTTCCCCACCATCAGCGGCGAGAAGGACTTCAAACGCTGGTTCTCCTTCAAGGAGTCCGATTGCGAATGCTGTATAGTTTTTGCCACCTTCAAGTGCAACACCGTCAAGTGCTTTGACGACGTCAGTCGCTCCAGCGGGGCGGACTTCAAGGTCATACGTTCCAGCATCGAGTGTGCCGTAATCACTTACTGCTTTGAACTCGAGGTTTGAGAAGAGTGGGTCGCCACCTTTAGGTGCGACATCAACCGCTGGTGCATCTGGTGCGAAGTGAGCGACACGAACTTTCGATTTACCATCTTCAAAGTTTGCATCGTCTTCCATTGCGGCGATTTCGATGTTTTCAAGTTGACCGATTGCAGCGGCTGTATAGAACTTGCCTGCCTCGATTGAAAGGTCTGCTGCGACGACGACTGTTTCAGCGTCACCTGCCGGCTTGATTTCAACGTTGTAATCGCCTGCAGGAAGTGTCAAGTAGTCTGTGAGATCCTTGAATTCTGCTCCCTCGACCGCGACTTCCCCATCCACGTACACGTCAACTGCCGGTGCATCAGGTGAAGCATGTAGCACACGGACCATCGCGTTTTCATGTCCATCCGCGCTAACCGGTAAGACGAAAGCGAAAGCCAGTGCTAGAGTACCCAGTAAAGACATCAACTTCTTCATGTGAAATTTCCTCCTTTTGATCTTTGGTAACCCACAACATGCATACAACAAATGTGATGCAGTGCTACATGGTGTGCTACATCTGATTGCTATGTAGCTCGGTGACATCTTAAACTTAAGACAATCCGACAATGACGTAAAGGGGACACTATGCCCTGAATGTGCTCCGATATGCTAACGGACGAAAGCGCTATCTTTACATAAAATGTAGTTCCCTTCCAACCAAATATAGAACCACTCAGTCGGCGACTAAGTGGTTTCGTTTGCCCATTCGATATCATTGACAAAGATGGCATCGACTTGAAGTGCCATACAACGCTCAAGTTGATGTTGTGTTTTAATCGTATACGGTCTGATCGGAATCCCTCGACCTTGCAACGAGCGTACTTCTTCGTCTGTGATCCGATCGATGTGTGGGTGGACCGAATCCGCTCCGACGAATCGAAGATATCCGGAAATGTCATAAAGCGGCTGTGCAAGCAGAATGGCCGCTTCGATATCCGGTCTCATCTGTTTCAATCGGTGAATGGTCTCATGATTGAATGAGGAAAAGAGAATGCGGGACGCATCAATTCCAGCGGATTCAATGGATTCGATGATGCGAGATTCGATTCCTTCATATCGAAGGACATCCGTCTTCACCTCTAAGTTCAAAATGACCGATTCCTCTTTCACCAGGGCGAACAGCTCCTCGAGCGTCGGGATGTGTTCTTCGACCCCATGATGTACCCCGGCATTGAACTGTTTAAGCTCATCATAGGTATAGAGTGAAACTTGCCCTCTTCCGTCGGTCGTCCGTTCGAGCGTCTCGTCATGGATGAGCACGAGGACGCCGTCCTTTGTCATATGGACATCCGTTTCAATCCCATCTGCTCCGGTTTCGAGTGCGAGCCTGAATGCCGACATCGTATTCTCCGGACGATGTGCCATCACGCCACGATGTGCAAATCGTTTCATTTGGCAACTGTTTGATATTTCTTCGTCAAATATCGAACGAGCGGTTGGACCGAAATCGCTTGACCCGTCACTTGTTGAATGAGTTCGTTCGGGGTGAGACGTTTTCCATATTGATGAACGTTCTCCTGTAGCCACGCTTTGACCGGTTCAATTTCACCTTCTGCAATCAACGTCTCGAATTCCGGAAGAGCTGATTTCAACGTTTCCGTCAATTGGGCCGCATAAATCAATCCGAGGGCATAGCTCGGGAAGTATCCAAACGAACCGCCTGCCCAATGGACGTCTTGGAGGACTCCTTTGGCATTCGACGGGACATCGAGTCCGAGATACTCTTTATACTTTTCATTCCATGCCGCAGGAAGCTCATCGACGGACAACGTCCCTTGGATGAGTGCCTTCTCGAGCTCATAGCGGATGATGATGTGTAGACTGTATGTCAATTCGTCAGCCTCGATCCGAATCAGAGATGATTTCGCTTCATTCACACCTCGATAGAAAGTGTCGAAGTCGATTGCAGCGTATGCCGGATGAAGCGATTGTAGTTTCGGATAGACGCGACGCAAGAACGCTTCGCTTCGTCCGATGAAGTTCTCAAAGAAGAGCGACTGGGACTCATGAATCCCCATCGACGCACCGCCACCTAGCCCGAGTTCATCGAGCATCGGGTCGATTTGCTGCTCATACGTCGCGTGACCCGCTTCATGCATCGTACCGAACAGTGCATTTCTGAAATCTGCTTCATCATACTTCGTCGTAATCCGGACGTCGCGGCGGTTGATGGTGATTTCGAACGGATGTACTGTCGCATCCAATCGACCACGTGATAAATCGTAAGCGACGACATTCATCCAGTCATGACAAATGGTTTCTTGAACATCCGCCGGCATCGACCAGTCCAGAGAGAGCGATTCTTTTGGGAGCTGCTGGATGAGAGGAACAAGTTCGTCTCGGAGCGAGGCGAACAATTCGTCTAAGAGCTCGACCGTCATGCCCGGTTCGAAATCATAGAGCAATGCATCGTACGGATGTTTCTCATAGCCGAAATATTCCGCAAATTTTTGCTGGAATTCGATAATCTGTTTAAGGTATGGAGCGAACATGTCCCAGTCGTCCTGTTCTTTCGCCTTTTCCCATGCCGTCTCGGCTTCCGAAACGAGTGTTACATATGCTTGATATTCATTGTGTGGAATCTTGGCATTCCGTTCGTATTGCGTCTTCGCGATTTCAAGTGACCGCGCCTCGACGTCAGATAAATCCTTTTCATCTGCCATCCGTTCTAGTAAAGAAGCGAACGACTCACTCGTCTGTCGTTTGAACGCCTCAGTCGATAAATAACCGATCGTTTCTGCCCGAAGCGGTGCCGACTGTTCCGGCATTTGTGTACGCATGTCCCAATACAAGAGCGAGATCGCCTCATCGAAGGAACGCAGTTGCTTAAAATGTTCACGCCATTCTTTTGTAACTTCCATCTGTCTTTCACCCCTATGTGTTATTCTGTTCCCTTTCTACTTTATTATAGATGTCAACCTTTGCCTACACCAGTTTACAAATCTTCTCGCTTGCTGTAGGAAAGTGGTTTTGTGGCAGGACCTTCTAAGACGTTGCCTTTTGCATCGAAACGAGAGCCGTGGCATGGACAATCCCATGACCGCTCGGCATTGTTCCATTTCACTGTACAGCCGAGGTGCGTACAGGTCAGGTTGACGACATGGCATTGGTTATCCAAATCTCGATAAACGCCACTCGTCTTGCCATCAACTTGCACGACCCCACCCTCGTCTAGCTGTAGGTCTTTTACATCTTTTCGTTCAAATAGCCGATCGACTGTCCCTTTCGCAAATTGAGTGGCAGTATCTAAGTTCGTTTTAAGAAATGCACTGATATCACTAGATTTAACCGTTTGACGGAGCGGTGAGACCAGATTGACGAATCGGTTCGGACGACCTGTGAGTTGATCCGCGAGCAAGGTGCCGGCAGCGATTCCGTTCGTCATCCCCCATTTCGAAAATCCAGTCGCCACAAAGAGATCTGGTTCTCTCTTGAACATTTGCCCTACGTAAGGAAGTCCGTCTAAGGTGATAAGATCTTGAGATGACCACCGATAGGATGCCCGATTCGTTTCGAAATGTGCCTGGGCATCATGCTCTAATCGATCATATCGGCTACGCGTGTCAGTGACTTGCCCCGCCGTATGCCCTTCACCGCCAACTAGTAAATAGGTCTTTCCGTTTTCCTCATAGGACCGAAACGAGCGTTTGCGCTCTCCTACCTCTAAGTACATCCCTTTAAGTGGTCGACTCAGCGATTCACAGGCGACAATATACGATCGCTCAACAGAAAATTTCGACACATATAACCCGCGCAGGTCATTGAATGGATAATGGGTCGCAATCACGACTTGATTTCCTTGTACTCTTCTACCGGTAGAAGTAGTGACTACAGGACGCGGTCCTTGACTCACTTCCGTCGCTCTAGAGTTTTCATAAATCTTCCCACCGTGTTGAACAAAACGATTCGCTAATTCACGTAGATATTTCATGGGGTGGAATTGGGCTTGGTTATGAATCACCAACGCCTGCTCGATTGAAAACGGGAGCGCTTTTCTCACTTCTTCCGTCGCTTCTCCCCCGTCAATCTTTAAGCGACGATACGCATCCAGTTCTTTCGTAAGTTCTTCGTTCGGTTCCCTAGAATAAAGAAACGATTGTTCATTCGCGTAATCGCAGTCAAACCCTTCTTCGATTTGATTTTTCAAATAGACGAGCGCTTCTGAGTTGAACTCGTAATATAAACGCGCGATGGATTCATCAAAATGACGAATCAACTTATGATAAATCGTCCCATGTTGAACGGAACATTTTGCCGTTGTATGTCCCGTCGTCCCATGTCCAATCTCTAATGCTTCTAAAAGCGTCACTTGCCTCCCTCGTTTTTGGAGTTCATAGGCGCAGACGAGTCCGGCAATCCCTGCCCCGATGACGACGACTTCGGTCGATTCCGAAACGGAAAGGGATGGGTACGGCGTCCCAGTATCATGTTGACGCCAAATGGAGTTCGTGAACGGATAACGATGCATAACGCATTCTCCTCTCAAAAAGTGACATCTTTACCCTTATACCCGAAACACAATTCTTTCACCGCCGATCAATCATTGACCTAGTTCTTTATTTTATCAGCGAAAAAAATAAGCGTTTTCTATTATGTTTATAGAGTAACCAAAAAAGGAGGGACTTTTGTTGACCCGTAGAAGGAGACACCGAAGAAGAACGTACATCATGCGAAGAATGATTGCCGCGGTCGTTCTACTCGGAATCATCGCACTGATCCCGACGTTGGTCGGATTTAAACAAGATAAAGAAGCACCGACATTAGCAGAAGCGTCCACACCAAAAGCTGAACCGATGAAGATAGGTCCGCTTTTCCCGGATATCGACATGGGTTCATGGAGTCCGAGTGAGACGAAGATGATTTCGGATGAGGAAATCTCTGTTGGTGCACTAACTTTCGTCAATGTGACCAAACAAGAGATATTAATCGATAAAAACGCCAATGATCGTGTGTTTCCAGCCAGTACGACCAAATTGATGACGGCACTGCTTGCTTATGAGAAGGCATCTGCAGCGAATGAACTCGACCAACCAATCATTACGATTCAACAGTCGACACTCGATATTCCATGGGACAGCCATATCGCGCATCTTGCCATCGGGGATACATTGACAGTTCGTCAAGCACTTTACGCCACGCTACTTGAATCCGGAAACGATGCTGCGAACAGCCTTGCGGAATACACGAGCGGGTCGACCGAGGCCTTCGTTCAATTGATGAATGATCGAGCAAAGGTTTTAGGATTGACTGGAACGCATTTCGTAAATGCGCATGGCTACTCGGATCCGAATCATTATACGACGGCGAACGACATGGCTAAAATCGCCTTCGCATTCAGTACATACCCGGAGTTGATTGAAATTGCCGGGACTTATGAATTTAAAGCCGAATTTAAAGATAAAGACGGTAACGGCAAGCGTCGTTGGTGGTATCACCTCGGTTCATCCGTCAATGAACGAAGTGTCAACTACTCGAAGTTTGTGACCGCCACGAAGACGGGTTATACGGACGAATCCGGATATACGATGGTATTCATCATGAAACATAATGGCGAAACATATATCTTGGTTACGATGCAGGCGAAATCTGGACAAACGTTCCCGACGATGCGACTTGTTGAAGAAAAAGCATTCAAATAAGGAACTCAAGAGCATTTAAAGATGCTCTTTTTCTTATGATTAAAAATATGTTTTCTGAAAATTTTCCCATAAATATTACATTCATGTTACACAGGAAAGTCCTCAGCATTTCAAATATTCAGAATATTTAAACTTTTTATTTGAAAATTTTAGCCTTCATCCGTTGGTATAATGGGCTTTAGAGCCGATTTTATGAAAAAGTGTAAGTTTGCAATCATTTCAAAGGTTCTGTAAGGTAAAGCACAAGTTCGCATTTTCAACTTTTGTTTTTAACTGTGTGATGTCTTCACACAATCGCGAACGAGTTGATTAAATAGATCTTTTAACTTAATAGGAGGTAATTCAATGCTATGGCAAGAATGGGTATCAATCGCGCTTTATCTCGTGATGATGCTTCTTATCGGATACGTTGCTTATAAACGAACGACCGATTCATCAGATTATATGTTAGGTGGCCGTAAAATGGGGCCAGGTGTTACAGCCATGTCAGCCGGAGCTTCGGATATGAGTGGTTGGATGTTAATGGGACTACCGGGTGCAATGTATGCAACTGGACTATCAGCAATTTGGTTAGCCGTTGGATTGGTCATCGGAGCTTACTTGAACTACTTGTTAGTTGCTCCACGACTTCGCGTCTTCACAGAGATGGCGAACGATTCGATTACGATTCCAGATTTCTTAGAGAATCGGTTCCGAGATCACTCGAACTGGCTACGGATCCTTTCTGCATCCGTCATCATCATCTTCTTCACGTTCTACACGTCAGCTGGGCTTGTATCCGGCGGGAAGTTGTTTGAAAGCTCATTCGGATTAAATTATCAGACAGGTGTCATTGTCACAATTAGTGTCGTCATCTTATACACCCTCTTCGGTGGATTCACGGCAGTTAGTTGGACGGACTTCGCACAAGGTGTCATCATGTTCTTGGCGCTCGTGCTCGTACCATTCGTCGCTTTAACAGATATCGGTGGAGTAGACACTGCTGTCAACTCTGCAACGACAATCAATGCCGATTTGTTCGACCTCTTCAAAGGGACGACGACACTCGGGATTATCGGTCTCCTCGCTTGGGGACTTGGTTACTTCGGTCAGCCACACATCATTGTTCGATTTATGGCAATCCGTGATGTGAAATCATTGAAAACGGCTCGTCGTATCGGGATGAGCTGGATGACAGTATCTATCATCGGTGCCGTCATGACAGGGTTCGTCGGAATCGCTTATTTCCGAGGACAAGGAAATCCACTCGGGGACCCGGAAACAGTCTTCATTCAATTCTCTGAAGTCTTGTTCCACCCGTTCATCACTGGTTTCTTATTGGCAGCCATCCTTGCTGCGGTCATGTCGACGGTATCGTCGCAATTGCTCGTCACATCATCTGCATTGACAGAAGACTTCTATCGTAAATTCTTCAACAAAGATGCAAGTGAGAAGACGATGGTCCTTGCCGGACGTGTTGGTGTCTTGCTAGTAGGAGTTGTAGCGACGCTCATGTCACTCAACCCATCAAGTACAATCCTCACACTCGTCGGATATGCATGGGCTGGATTCGGTTCTGCATTTGGACCAGCAATCCTCTTGTCACTTTACTGGAGCAAGATGACGCGTCAAGGTGCCCTCGCTGGTATCCTCGTCGGTGCCATTACCGTCATTCTCTGGATCGTCACTGGACTTTCGACAGTCCTTTATGAAATGGTACCTGGCTTCTTCTTGAGTATGTTGGCAATCGTGCTTGTCAGTAACTTTACTAGCCAGAAAGAACAAAAACGTATCAACCGTGAATTCGGTGAAATGGAAGCTGAATTGGCAGCTGCGAAGAAAGAGTAACGATTCACACAAAAACTCGGTTCCCTATAAAGGGACCGAGTTTTTTGTTTTACATCGATGCTGCGATTAACCAGACACGAATCACAAACGGTACGAGAACCAACACGAACATTGCGTTTCGCATCCACCGATTTCGGTTCCAATAGTACGCCATTAGTACGAACGGATGCAATGCGACCAATTCGTATGGATTGAACCAAAACCATGTGAGAATCAGTACGATTAAGAAGTACAATACTGATTTTTCTTTCGACGTTCGGTATTCACGCCACATATCATAGGCGCCTTTAAAGAAAGCGATGAATGTTGCAATCCAGAATACGATGACAATCACATTATCAAATCCACTAAACAACTGAGTAACCACCTTTTAGGAAGGATTTTCTACATAAAAACCGCCCCAGTAAATATGACGGTACGTAAACTCTTTTCCACTTTCTACAGTAATCACAATTTCATCTTCCGTCAACACGAGGACATGAACCGGTACCTCACCCTGGCGAAGCATCGGGCTAAATAATTGAAACTGTTTGTTTAACCATTTGCGCTCTGAAAAGTTTTGATAGTGATGTAGAGAAAGCATCGGATGGCTCAAGTATGCAGCTCCAACTATCGCGACAGCGATCGGTGGCGCGCCGATTTCCATCATGAACGAGAAGACGAGAACAAGTGATAGCACGCCATACGCGAACTCTACTAATTCCATGAGAGATGCCCGACTGGCTATCACATACTGAATTACACGAAACATGAGATACAAGATGATACTGACAATCAAGTACTCAGAGAATGGCGTATGGCGGAACGAGACGTCTAAATAGAACAAGACAGGTAACAGTAGGATCCATTTCCATAGATGTAAGGCGAGGTAAAACAATGATTGATCGATGAAACGACGATTGTGTACGAGCCGTTGCATATCCATGTTTCCCACCTCCGCTTAGATGATGTGACCTTACGTTACCATTCCCTATTCTTTCGAATGATAACTAGCAATTACACGTCTAACGAAGTTTTTCTTTCCTCTCAATTAACGTCGCATTCAACAGCCCTCCAAGCAAGATGACAGAGGCAGCAAGATAAAACCAAATCAACAAGACGATGAACGCACCGAGTTGACCGTAAAACTGTTCATAGTTTGCAAATTGTGAATAGTAACTAAACACATTCGAAACAAGCAGTATCCCAACTGTCGCAAAAGCGGCTCCGGCCCAACTATTTTTAAACGTTCCGGACACACTTGGTAACCACTTATATACAAATACGAATACAGTGAATAGAAGACCTGTTCCGATGATCCATCTGAAGTAAAACCAAATCTGCGCATATGTCGTGACAATCTCATCGATGAACAACACGTATGAAGAGATTTCTCGAAGTGCCGTCTCAATCACAGGGACAAGCAATGAAAATGGCAACACAAACATGAGCGCCAAGGTGATGGCGATATCCTGTAAGACGCCCCTCCAAAAGGCTTTATTACGAACAGCCCGGTAGGCATCGTTCAATGCTCGCACGAGAGATTGTACGGCCATAGATGAGATCCAGAGTGCTGGTAAGATACTGAATGATGCCAATTTCAATTTGGAGTTGTCGAATACGGCTTCAATGTTCCCTTCTAATAGCTTGTAACTCGCTTCCGGCATAATGAGTGATAACGCTTGAATCACATCGCCACTCGTAAACGGTAAAAATCCAACAATCCCTAATACGAATAATAAGAACGGGAACGTGGATAAAATGAAATAATAGGCTAACATGGCCGCTTGATCAAAAAATCCTTCCGTAAAAAATCGCTTGACGACTGTCAAAAATACTTGTTTCATCTATACTCTCTACTTTCTTTTAATAAAATAATAGCGGTATTTGAAATAAATAATTTGAAATGAAGAGGAAACCCCTGATGCCAGGGGCGTCCCAATGATGATCTTTAACTGATTTCTTCTATTTTCGTTTCCCACGCCTCGATGTGCTCTTTACCAGGAAGATCGACACCATCTTTAAAGAATTCCGGGTCTCTTCCTTCTTTCTTTTGAACTATATAGTCATCGAGGAGCGTCTTGGCGACTTTACTCAATCGGAAGATCGCATACATGTTGACGAGTGCCATCAGCCCCATAAAGATGTCGGCAATCGACCAGACGAGTCCCGCCGATCGTACTGACCCGAACATGACCATCCCGACAACGGCAATCCGATAGATAATCAAATACCGCTTCTTCTCAGAAATGAACTCGATGTTCGTCTCCCCATAATAATAATTGGCCAAAATCGAACTGAAGGCAAAGAGTAAGATGGCGATTGTCATGAGTGTCGTCGCAATCGGTCCAATTTCGACGAGAAGCGCCTCTTGGGCAAGCTCAATCCCTTGGAATGCTTCAGAGCCTTCGACACCTGAGATGAGGACAATCATCGCCGTTGCGGTACAGATGAACAATGTGTCCACAAATACACTAAGCGATTGAATCAATCCTTGTTTGACCGGGTGACTCACCTCAGCGGTAGCTGCGGCGTTCGGTGCAGACCCCTCCCCCCCTCGTTCGAGAACAGGCCTCGTCGAATACCTTGGAGGACAGCTGCACCGACCGCTCCACCGAACAACTGTTGGAAACCGAGGACACCTTCAGAGAAGATGGCCGAGAACACTTGTGGCACGACATCAAGATTCGTAAGGACGACCCAAATGGCTAGTAAGATATAACCGCCCGCCATGATTGGTACAATGATTCCCGATAAGGTCGAGATGGAACGAATCCCACCGAAGATGACGATAGCGGTGACAACGGATAAGATGATGCCGACCCAGACCGTATCGATCTCAAATACGTTATTCACGGAGAGTGCGATTGTATTCGCCTGGACGGAGTTGAAGGCAAAACCGAAGGCGAACGTAATCAAAATGGCAAATACGATACCTAACCAGCGTGCACCGAGAGCGCGCTCAATATAGTATGCCGGACCACCACGCCACGCCTTGCCGTCATGCACTTTATACACCTGGGCGAGCGTACTTTCAACGAATGCCGACGCCGCTCCAATCAGTGCAATGAGCCACATCCAAAATACGGCGCCAGGTCCGCCTAAAGCGATTGCCGTCGATACGCCGGCGATGTTCCCCGTACCGACTCGTGCCGCCGTTCCGATGGCGAATGCTTGGAAAGATGAGACCTGTCCTTTCTCATGCTTGATTCCTTTCACGAATAAAAGTTTAAACATTTCCGGTAACATTCGAAATTGAACGAACCCCATCCGAATTGTAAAATAAAGACCTCCTGCAATCAATACGAAGATGAGAAGGTACGACCATAAATAGTCATTGATTTGCATAATCAGTTCACGAATATCCAACGAAATCGCCTCCTTTTATCGAGTTTTTACCCGGTCTGAATATGACGGAAACAGTATGTTCACCGCACTTCCTTTAGAATCTCTTCACAGAGACGATGTGTCTCGAGACTGTCTTCCGCGACAACGGAGGCGTTCGGTTCCCCACGAAGTAAACGTAAGAAGTCTTCCACAAGGTCGATAAAGCCTCGACGCTTTAAATTGGACTCCCACGGGTCGAGCGACCATTCCTTCACACCGTCTCGTCCATAGTCTGTAATCCGCTCCACATCGCGTGTGACCCGCTTCACGGTCGGTGACATGACCTCCATCACTTCTTCGGTACAACCGTTGTCTCGGTTCATCCAACCGATTGCTTCGATTCCCCCTGCCATGAAATGAATTATCACTTGTTTCAGCACATCCCCTTCAAATCGTGGTGTCACGCGCAACCGCTCGACAGGCTGAAGATCGGTCAAATAACGGAGCGTATCGACGACATGCACGAAATCTTCGATCACAAATTCACGGAGCGTTGCCGGTTTATACGTTCTGTTCTTTTGAATGAAGACCATATTTTTTTCTTCGATTTGTTTGAGTGCCTGCGTGGCCGTCGCAAATCGGCGATTGAAGCCCGTGACGAGATGTACACCTTTCTCGTTAGCGAGTGCGACGAGTCGCTCCGTTTCTTCAAGAGTGAACGTGATCGGTTTGTCGATGAAGACATGCTTCCTTTGCCGCAGACAATACTCGGCTTGCTCATAGTGGACAGCTGTCGTCGAATGAATCATGACGGCATCGATTTCTGCCATCGGCACGGCGTCGAGCTCCGTATATCCTCCTTTAAAACGATAGGTCGAGATGACTTCGTGTAACTTTTGTTCATCTCTAGAGACAAGATACACATCGACGTCCTTTAATCCGGCATATACTGGCAGATACGCTTTTTTTGCCACGTCACCTATGCCTACTACCAAAATATTCATCTACTCACTCCTCCAATATTATGTAGAAAGCCCGAAGCGACTGCCTCGGGCTCACGTAATAGATACAATCTCAAAACTTGTGATCGGTTCACGAATCGCGTCAGATACAATCTGATAAGCCGCATGTAGTTCTTCTTGATTATTTAAGTCCGGCACACGATCCATTTCCACCTCGACCGTCCGAGTGTTTTGTTCTTTCGCATGTAACTGATATTCGACGGTATACTTTTCCATCATCTGTCCCCCTCTAATTATACATATGTTATGTATAACCTGTTAGACGGATGATGAAACAAGTGAGTTTGCTCTAATAAAATAGAAAATGACCGCTCAGTTGAACGGTCATGGATTCATTATTCTGATTTCGGTTTCTCGTCACGGTCCGGACGTGGACGGCGCTTTCCGAAGTATTGATAATATTGCGTTTCGATATTTCCGTTGTACAACTTCCGACGCTTCGTCGCAGGGCGTCCGTATGCCTTCTCGAAGTCTTCATAACTCGTCAACATGTAGACGCTGTAACCAGGGTATTTCGAATATTGTTCTCCGATTCGCTCATACAAGTCGATGATCTCTTCTTCTGACTGAAGTCGTTCCCCATACGGAGGGTTACCGATGATGACTCCGTACTCTTCTTTCGGCTTCAGTGCGGCTGCGTCACTATGGACGAACGTGATCGCATCGCGGACGTCAGCGAGTTCCGCATTGTCTTTTGCGAGTTTGACCATCCGCGGATCGAGGTCGATTCCATAGATTTTTAGCGGTTTATCCCACTCCGCCTTCTCATTCGCTTCATTAATTGCCGCATACCAAGCTTTTTTTGGGATGCATGTCCAATCTTGAGCGAAGTAATCACGGTTGATACCCGGCGCGATATTTCGTCCAATCATCGCCGCCTCGATGGCGAGCGTCCCTGAACCTGTAAATACGTCATAAAACGGCATGTCCGGACGCCAGTTTGTCAATTGAATCATCGCCGCTGCCATCGTCTCTTTGAGTGGAGCTTGCGAATGAAGCTCACGGTAGCCACGACGATGGAGCGGACCGGACGTGTCGATCGTGATGGTCGCCACATCTTTCAATAGGGCGACTTCGATTGGGAATTTCGCGCCTGACTTCAGCAACCATTCTCCCTCTTTACGATAGCCGCGTTGCATCGCTTCAACAATCGCCTTCTCCGTAATCTTCTGACAGTCACGAATCGAGAACAGCTTCGATTTGACCGAGCGTCCGTCGACCGTGAACGCCGCGTCCCACGGCATGAGGTTGGTCCATGGTAACGCTACGACCCCGTCAAACAATTCTGTAAACGTTGTCGCCTTGAACACGGCAACGACGAGTTTGACCCGGTCTGCTGTCCGCAACCACATGTTCAAACGTGGGATGTCTTCCATTTCCGCGTCGATATAAATCCGTCCGTTCTCGACTTCGCACGTGTATCCTAAATCCCTTACTTCTTTTGCCACAAGTGCCTCGATTCCCATCGCTGCCGTCGCAATCAGTTTACGTTTTGCCATCTAAATCGCCTTCCTTCTACATAAATATCTTTCAGTCATTTTGTAAGTTGTAAAAAAATCATGAAAAAAGGAGCTCAAGTATATGTGCTTGAACTCCTTGTCGTTGTCAGTTGAGACTATGTTGTCCTGTAAGCCATGTTCTGTACTCCGGTGCTCATAGCGGTCTCCCTGGCACGATGGAGTGACAATCATCTATCTGCGCACATCGGCGCCCTCCGTCCCGTTCGATTCCGGTCTGGAAGTTCCCCTACCATAGTTTGGGTTTCTCGCTCGTGGGGTTTACCTCGTTCCACTCTGAACGTTTCCGATCAGACTCCGTCACTGTGGCACTTTCAAGAAGCGTACACCATATCCGAGGACTTAGGTGTTTCTTCTGCCGTCAACTTGCGTTGCCTACACTTATCGTTTCGTGTAGCACGATCACTACAGCCATCACAGGCTGTGCGAGCATGGACTTTCCTCAAGACTTGCGTCCCGCGATTGTCCAGACCTCATAGTCACTTCAACCATTGTAGCTGAAATTTGAACGGTTGACAACTTAAATTCGAAACTTGATTTTACGTTCAGTCAGCGCTAAAATAAGGCGTGTTCATTGAATAAGGAGGGATTTTGATGCATCAGGATGCAAAAAACGGTTGGATTCAACGTCTGACTTATGTAATAGAAATCGATGACATTAAAGTGCTCCACCCGAACAACGGCGTGTTCGCCTTCTACCGAAATAATCGTCTCGTCCGAGGGTTTGAACCGTTCGATATCAAGGCACCGAACGAACTCTCGAAACGACCTTATCATTTTGACCATCACAATTTAGCACACCTCGAGGAGCGTTTCCCGGATGCCATTCCAGTATTCGATGAAACGCATGAGACGCGTCGTGCTTGGAGCGACCGCATCCGAGTCGGCCTTTGCGAAATCATCCGAGATGGGAAACTCAGTTTCGAGCATATTGATGACCAAGGGAACGTATTAGAAGCGAGTATCCGTTGGTGTGGAGAAGCCATCACCATCGATTAAATAGAAAAAGCCGTCTCTCCGTTAGGAGCAGGCGGCTTTTTATCTTACAAGGTCTCTGTGACCGGAGGCTCGTCTTCGATGATTGGTGGCTCAAAAGATGTCGTCACCACTTTTTCGCGAAGGTCCGTCGGCTTCAGAATTACGGTCAACTTTTCCGCCGTATCCCCTCTTACCGGGAATGTCCCAGCGATGTGGAGCGCTTCGTATAAGACCTTCCCATTTGAATCAAGTACCGTGACCGGGCCTTTTCGTGTCGTGTGAATCGAGAACGTCCCTTCTTCCGATACCTTCACAGACACTGCCGTCTTCAACGTGTTGACATAATCAATCGTTCGGCTCGTGTAGCGCTTATGTTTTCCATCCGTGACTTGACCGACGATGCGATATTGTCCGCTCGGTAGCCAATCCCCGCTCGAATACATCGTGAACGACCGATTTGGTGTGAGCGTCTTGACTTTCTTGTTCCCTTGATACAGTGTGAACGAGGATTTCAAGTTCGAATGGTTCATGACACTTAACTTGACATCATTCACGTATCGACTCTTCCACACCGAAGGGGCAGAGATGTGAATCGGGCGAGCCGTCGCTTCTAATAGTTTCATTGTATTCAATTCCGTATAGGACTTGCCGGACGCTCGAGGCATCTTCGCAATTAACTGGTCGATCTCACCCGGTGTCAAATAAGGGTTGATCGATTTGACGAGCGCGAGGCTCGCCGTGACCATCGGTGCCGCCATCGACGTCCCATCCATATAGATAAAGCGGTTGTTGACCCCGAGCGAGAGGATGTTCACACCTGGCGCCACGATTTTGACGCGATCGTCCATATTGCTAAAGCTCGCGAGACGATGTCTAGAATCGATTGCACCGACCGCGATTACTTCTTTCATGTTTGCAGGAAAATTGATCGTCTGTTTTCGATCATTTCCAGATGATGCGACGATAATGACCCCTTTTGCCCTTGCCCGTTTGATTGATGCGGCCAAACGACTATCATAATCATCCCCACCAAGCGAGAGGTTGATGATGTTCGCCCCTTTCGCCACAGCCGTATCCACGGCATTAGCGACCGTCCAAGAGTCCGTTTTATCTTTATTCACCCCGTAAAACACATTATAGAAGTGGTAGCGGACGTTCGGCGCGAGTCCTGCAATCCCAAAGCGGTTATGTTTCCCGGCCATGATTCCGGCGGTATGCGTACCGTGAATATCCGCAGTATACGGACCTTTCATGGAATTGACGACACGAGGAACGTTCTTCAAATCCGTATGGTTCCGGTCAGCTGACGAGTCAATCAGCGCCACAACGATATCACTTGCGCCTCTCGTCTTACTCCAGGCCAAATCCGTACCGATTTGCTTCACATAATATTGACTCGTGACTTGTGGTTCTGAAACGACGTAGCCATGTTTCTTAAGGATGACTGGCTTTGCAGCATCTACTCCGACCGGCAGTAAAAGGGCAATCGCTGTCAAAAGGGCAATCTTTTTCATTCCTTCCGCTCCATTCCAAACTGATAAAGTGACTCCATTATCTCAAACTTTGGATTAGATTTCCCTTTTTTTGAATAAAAAGTTGTCGACAAATTCACCAATAGCTTGGCTCATCCGGATGTAACATATCAAACTCGACAATCCGTCCAATCGTCAAGTACGTATAGTAGCGCGCCAGTTCCACCCGACTTGGGTCGGGACGAAATCCTTCTAAGTCCTCTCCGAGCGGGGAGCCGTCAATGGTCTCAAACTGCTGGCAAAAAAAAGACTCGGTTTCGGCGTCCCAGACGATACGATCTCCGATATATCCGCTTCCGAAGCGGATGTAATCGATGATGGACGGAACGATGACTTCTGCCGGCAAGCGTTCGCTCATCCGACCGACGAGCTCATATCGCAAGCGATCTGCCTGATTGGCTTCCTCGAGGGAGGCACATTTGAGTACTTCTTTATTGATTTCAATCAATACGACATAATCCCCTGGTTCAATGGAGAGCTTCATCGCCTCACCTCACTTTTCATACCTTCATCCGATTCTCTACAAGTCATTATTCGAGATAAATGGTGGGAATCCTGTCCATTCCTCATTTTTTTCCAAATCGCAGTTGAGTTCACAACGGTCGAACTGTTTTTGTTATACTAATCATATGAATTGAGAGAGAGGAAGTGCACCATGGCCAAACGACCGCTGACCCCTCGAGAAAGTGAGTTGATTGCGACCGCGTTATTTGTTGTCGGAAGCGTCCCATATTCAGGACATATCGACCGTCTCGAATCCCTCACCTTACGTGACATCGCTGATGACTATTTGAATGGAACTGCCACTTCCGCAGACGCGATCGACGCACTCGACCAATACATCTACGTCCGGCGTCATCGCTTCAAAAACGTGACCCCTCACAACCTCTGGACATTGGATGATAGGACTGAACAAGAAGCACTGCGTCATATCTCCAAGCGACCCGAATTGAAAAAGGGTCAGACGTTGAATAAACGGAATCAACCGTTTCAAGCAGGACAAGAAATCGAGTTCAAGGTGGACAAACATGTCGACCGTGGACAATTCCGCATCTACATCGGAAAACTTCAAGGGTACACGTGTAAAGCCCAGTCAAAAGAACGTGAAAAGCTGAAGTCAGTGTCAGGATGGATCACACATATCGACCCGAAAGACCGATTGGTATTTGTTAACGTGACAGACTTCGGACGGATGCCAATCGAACCTGCAATGAAACAAGAACTTGAATCGATGAGCGCCTCGATGCTCGGTTGGTTCGCCACGGCAACAATCCCTTCTGAAGAAGAAGCACTCCTTGCCAAACAGATGATCGGCACGTTACAGCGACGCGATCAACCGTATTGGTTCACGTTGACGACCGCGTTGAACCACCCTCGCCCAGAACATGTGAAACGCTGGGGAACAGTCGTGAATCTTCTCGTCAAAGCGAGTAACGGTGACCAAAAGGCCATCCAAACATTAGAGACACAAGAAGACAAATATTTTAAGGATGCGTTCATCCGCGCCCTCCGTGCCCTTCATCAAGAGATGACGAAACAATAAAGCTGATACGACTCGAGGTGACTCCGCATGGGTCACCTCGTTTCGTGTCGAACCTATTTTGGAAAGGAACGACCGATATGCGTATACTCATCGTAGAAGACGACCCATCCATTTTACGCCTTGTGAAGGAGACGTTCGAGGATGCGGGTCATGAGGTGTTGACGGCGACGGATGGGAACACAGGCGAAGAACGTTTTACAACGCAACCAATCGATGCCGCAATCGTCGACATCATGCTCCCAGGGCTTGACGGTCGTGAGTTGTGTCGACGACTCAAGGCGACTCTTGATATACCCGTCATCCTACTAACCGCTCTCGATGAATGGGAGGATAAGCGCCAAGGGTTCGAGCATGGGGCAGACGACTATGTAACCAAACCTTTCATCCCTGAAGAGTTATTGTTCCGATTGCAAGCCGTCTCGCGGCGTTATCAACGCTCGGCCGCTTCACAAATTCAAGCCGGTCCTCTTCGACTCGATTTAAGAGAGTACGAGGTGACGCTTGAAGGGCAGCTGTTCTATCTTCCTAAAAAAGAGTTCGAGCTATTATTTCAACTCGCCTCTTTTCCGGGAAGAGTGTATCGTCGTGAGGAGTTGATCGAGTTGGTGTGGGGATTTGATTTCGAGGGGGATGAGCGAACGGTTGATGTGCATATCAAGCGACTTCGTAATCGGTTCGATCACCCTGCTCTGACAATTCGAACGGTACGAGGTGTCGGATACGCACTCGAGGTGAACGGATGAAGACACTCTACACGCGAATCATCGTCACGATGTTCCTGATTTTACTTCTATCCGGAGCCATCTCTCTGTTGATCAGCAATGTGGCTTATTATACGTGGTGGCAACCTTCCTATAGCGAGAAGACGGAACGGGTCGCCAAAATGGCGGAGTCGTATGTCGAGAACCATACCGATTTAGACTATGATGCCTTCTATACCTTTTTAGCCGCGACCGGATACCAACTGGTCGTCGTGGACTCCGCAGACGAACGTCGACGCTTTGGCGGTGCATTTCGAGACGAGACCATATCTGACGCGGTGATTCAGTCCGTACGGAACGGAGCTCCCTATCAGGGAATGCGTGACTTTCCGTTTCATCTCTTCTTGCTCGGATTGTTCGATAATGAATTGACGAACACATATGGATTTACACTTGAAAACGGAGACGTCATTTTTATCCGTCCGGACTTGAGTGCCCAAATCCGTGAGTTACATCTGTTCGTCGGTCTATTTTTCGCACTCGTGACCCTCTTGGCATTTGGCTTGATCGCCATTTCGACAAGGTCCTTGGTCCGCCCATTGCAGACGCTCACGAAAGCGACCACATCCGTCGCCATGCGTAAAGCTCCGGAACATCTCCCCGTCGAGCGTCAAGATGAGATTGGGACGTTGGCACGACAATTTCAACACATGTCGAACGAGATCAATCGGACAGAAGCGAGACAAAGACGATTCGTTTCGAATGTCTCCCATGAATTCCAATCTCCGTTGACTTCCCTAGTTGGCTATGCAGAAAAATTGGCTGACGGAACGAAAGGAGAATCGAAGGAATATGCGCGTGTCATCGAACAGGAGACGAAGCGTCTATCCCAATTGACGAAACAACTGCTGCTTTTATCACGATTGGATGAAAATCCACCGATTCTCGAGACGAACGTGAATGTGCTTCAATCGGTATCCGAAGTCATTCAAATGAACGCATTCATTCTTGATCAAAAAGGGATTGCCGTCGTTACTGACATCCCACAAGACGTAGTCTTGAAGAGTGACCCGGTTCTACTCGCACAAGTTTGGAACAACGTATTGGTGAACGCCGTCCATGCCTCACGTGATGGAGGCACCATCCACATCACCTGTTCCGTTGATCCGGGTGTCGTCATCTCGGTTACAGATGAAGGGATTGGGATGGATGACGAGACAAAAGAGCACCTCTTCGACCGCTTCTATCGCGGAGACACGGCTCGAACGAGTCAAGGGACAGGTCTCGGTCTCGCCATCACCTCAGATATCATCGACCTACATGGCGGAAACATCACAATCGAGTCTAGCCTTGGAATCGGCACCACGATCCATCTACATTTTTGATGTCGTTCATATTCTGTTCATATTGGTTGCGTACACTTCCTTCATCAGCACTTGAAGGAGGTTTTTTTATGCAGTTAGGTTGGAAAGAGATGTGGAGACAGAAAAGAAAGTTCTCCATGTTGTTCGTGATCACATTTTTGATTGTCATGTTGACGACACTCATTACAGGGCTAGCAGACGGCCTCGCATATGATAACGGTTCTGCGTTGCACGAATTGAATGCTACGACGTATCAACTTGATCCGGACTCAGAAGGTCAATTGACACGATCGTTTATAGACGTCAAAGCGGATACTTCAAACGAAACGATGAGCGTCCGACAGCTCACGGTCACGATTGATGGAAAAAAAGAAGAGGTCACGCTATTCGCCCTTCCAAGTGGAAGTAATATTGGCCCAGGTACTTATCTAGAAACAGGTGAAGTCTTGTTTGACCCAAGTCTCTCAGAACAGCTTGGAACAGGTGACACGTTGACCGACTTTGCGTCCGAATATCGTTTTACGATCGCCGGTGAGGCGCCTGGACGCTACAGTCATGGACCAGTGATTTACACGACGAACGAGACGTGGTTTGATTATTTGAATCAATCCGAACAACGTCCATATGTATCTGCTGAGATTGGAACGGAATCCACGATGTCCGATGCGCTCGTCATGAGTCAACAAGATTTGATTGAGTCGGTTCCTGGATATAGTGCCGAACAGAGCACATTCACTATGATGCGTGCCTTTCTGCTCGTGATCGGAACGTTTATTTTGACCGCGTTCTTTTATTTGTTCACGCTTCAAAAGTTACCTGAGCTCGGAATTCTGAAGGCAATCGGCCTCTCCCCACGTATCATCGGACGGGCACTGCTCTTTCAGGTCATCGTCATCGTGTCGGCGGCAGTCGCCACATCGATCGAGGTCATGTACGTCGTCGATGCGTTGATTCCATCATCATTGCCGTTTCTCGTCGACTTCGGTCATGTCGCGCTATTCGGATCCATGTTCATCTTCTTATCTGTTCTTGGTGCGTTGTTGCCGTTATGGAAACTCCGTCAAGTCGACGCAATTGAAATCATAGGAGGGAAAGCATCATGAGGTTAAGCCATGTATCACATCAGTTTGACGGTCAGCTCGTATTGAATGACATCGAGTTACATGTCTCACCGGGGGAATGCGTCGCCATCGTCGGTCCGAGCGGTAGCGGGAAGAGTACGTTGTTATACATCCTCGGTCTGTTGCGAAAACCGGATCAAGGAGCATTTTTGATGAACGAGCGAGACGTATTCGAATTAGATGAGGAACAACGTCGTCTGTTACGCCTGCATGAAGTTGGGTTCGTGTTTCAACAGGCCCACCTCATTCCCTACTTGACGGTGCTCGAACAACTAGAGCTGATTCAAGAGAAGAAAAAGTTGGATGCGAAGCAACTGTTGATCGACCTCGGCTTAGGGCACCGTCTGCACCATCTCCCGGCGACCTTGTCAGGAGGTGAAAAGCAACGCGTGGCCGTCGCTAGGGCCCTCATCAACTCCCCGCAACTCATTTTGGCAGATGAACCGACGGCGAGTTTGGATTATGAGAATGGACGTCTTGTAATGGAACTCTTGGCCAAACAAGCGCATGAGGAAGGAAGACGTGTCGTCGTCATCACACATGATGAACGCATGCTCGATGTGTGTGATCGTGTCCTTCGCGTGATTGACGGTACCTTGACCGAGCTCAACAAGGGAGAAGGGCATCACAACCAATTTGATGCAGCTGATGAGTGAGCCATCCTCCAAAGCGAATGGCAACACGGATTGATCCATTTTCTAAAATGGTCGCCTCTTCGATGGTCATCAGTCGTTCGATGATATGATTCGATTCGAGTCGAATCCCCGAGAGACAGGAGAAAGCGCGGACGATTTCCTCTGGTCGACACTCGACTAGACGCGCAATCTCTTGCACCTCGGTGAGGAGGCTTGTTTTGTTGTATAGAAAATACCGGTCGAGTATAACATCAAATACGAGTCCGACAATCCGTTCATCACCTTCAAGTGTCCACGAGAACGTTACTCCTCGCTCAAGCGTTCCCTCTCTGTCGCTCAACACCCTTTGAATCATTCGATAAATCTCTGACCTCTCCATGTAGATGCCCCCCGCCCTCCTGCTATTGTCACTTCATCATACCGTTCTCTACCTAATCTTTCGATGTGCCGTCATTCATCTAATTCACCTGCTTATGTTACGTATGCCCTCCCCTTATGTAAGAAAACAGGACCGTATCGAGTCGTTTCGGGTACAATAACGTTGAAAGGAGTCGGTATCAATGCAACGAAAATGGAAAATTGGATTAGCATCACTTTTCACAGGTTATTACGCAATCAGCTACTATGCCTTCAAACGAATGACGCGAGGCAAACGAAAGACTCCGGAGATGTTACTCGCTCCATATACGGACGAAGATCGCACCTTTTATCATGACGTACCGTTCGAGCATGTCTCGATTCAATCGCGTGATGACTTTCGCCTCTACGGGCGTATCTATCGGAATGAAGGGTCAACAAAGTGGATTGTGTTCGTACATGGATATACCGCATCACATAGTTTCATGGCCCCTCACCTCGCCATGTTCCATCGACTCGGCTACAACCTGCTTGCCGTCGACTTGCGCTCACACGGGGAGTCTGAAGGGATTTATGCCTCATACGGTTTCCATGAAAAAGTCGATATGATCGACTGGGTGGACTGGTTGAAGAAAGAGGAAACAGTCGATCAAGTCGGGCTTCACGGCGTCTCAATGGGAGCGGCCACCGTCTTGCAGACGACTCCGCTCACAGACGTCGACTTCGTCATCGCTGAATGTCCGTTTGACGATATGAAACAATTGATGCGTTATCAACTGAGAGAGTTACACCACATCCCAGCCGAACTCATTTTACCAGGAATCGACTATTTCCTTTGGTCTCGTGCCGGCTTCACGATGCGACAAGTCCAACCGAAAAAGGCCGTCACGGAAACGACGACCCCAATCCTATTCGTGCATGGTTCAAAAGATGATTTCGTGCCGACGTGGATGTCGGTCGAAATGAATGCCTTGAACCGAAAGAACGATTTGTTGTTAATTGATGGGGCAGAACATACCGATTGCATGATCAAGGACGCTCTCGCCTATGAGGAGGCGGTCACTCGCTTTTTGCATCGACATGGATTGGACCGGCAATCAAATCTAGAAGTACATGTAACACCATGACCGGCCAAAGGACTCCCATCCCTAAATAGAGGATGCCTAATCCGAATCCAACAATCCCTGTCGTAAATACTCCCTTTATCCCTTGATAGGCGTGGGCCACGCCGAAAAGGGCGCCCCCGATTAGGGCGAGAGTCACATCTGGCACCTCGATATAGAGGGAAATCGTGTATAGCAGGACACCTCTGAATATGAATTCCTCGGTCACGCCAGCCGTGACCGAGACGGCGTTCCACGCCTGTTCTTCTGCTTTTGTCCGGGGTAGTAGCAACTTCTCTAAATCGAGCTCATAGTAAGGGCGTAACACATGTCGGAGACGTGCTGAAGTTTTGACCAAGAGATAAAAGACGAGTGTCACGGTGACTAGGATGCATGACAAGTAAAAGACTTGCCAAGCCTGTTCGTTCCCCGCTTCTGGTGCGAATGTCAATCCAACTTCTGCTGACGGTACTTGAAATAAAAAGATGAGGGCGACAATCAACAAGGTCAGTCCCCATGCCGACTTCACGGTTTGTTCGTACACCCATGCCCGTCCTCTCGTTTCAATCAAGGGACGAATCAATTTGGCATTAAAGATCTGAACGATCAGCATGTAGCCGATGATGGCTGTAAAAATCAAACGTTCGAGCATCCATATCCACTCCTGTCCTTCCTCTTAGCTATATGCTACACTATTCGGGTATTGTCTAAAAGCTAGGAGGCGGTATCTTGAAACGTATGATGCTGCGACTGACCGGTTTCATCATTGTGCTCGTGCTTTTGCTCGGGGCAGTCGGCTGGCTCGGTCAACATGATAAAGTGAACAATGGATTGTATCGAACCTATTATGGAGAGAACGGTGTCCCGAACACGCATCTGGCCGTCTATCAAGACGCTGCTGACACGTATGACGTGGACTGGCGCCTACTGGCTGCCGTTCATCGGGTAGAGACCATCTTCTCGCACAGTTCTTCGATGCGTTCGTCTGTCGGTGCGATTGGACCATTTCAATTCATGCCCCGCACTTGGCTCGGTTGGGAATATGACACCGATGACCAAAAAGGCGATGTCCCAGAAGACGAAGTAGATTTGACGGACCTTGCCTTGATTGAGCAGTATGGTGGACTCGGTCGCGACGGAAACGGCGATGGAAAAGCTGACCCACACAGTCTAGTTGATTCTGCGCACACGGCGGCGTATTATTTAAGTGAACACGGTGGAAAAAAAACAGATTCAGTCACATCCGTCCGAAACGCTATCTTCGAATACAATCGAAGTGAGCAATATGTCAATGATGTCATGACGTACTTCGAGAACTATGAATCAAGCGTGACGTTCATGCCGGATGAGCGTGATACGCTTAGTCAACGAGTTGCTTATTACACGATTCGATATATCGAGTGGTTTAAATCGCTCGGCTGATGCTTACATGAAAAAGTGAGGAATGGAAATGAACACGCATGTAGAAGAAGTAACCATCCGCGTCAAATCAATCTTCAATGAAGATAAAACGAAACGCTATATGCGAACGTATGAGTTCACCGATGTGGAGGATGGCGTCATCTGCGCCGTCATTATTTACTCGCCGCGGATGAGCGATGCCTTTTTGTCTGGCACGACGACACAGCGTGCTTATATGTTGATGCAAAATCATTTGTCACAACCGATTCGAGAAATGCGGGTCATCAGTCTCGTCCCGACACTCGCCATCAATGACAACCTTCCATACGTGGAGTCTCAACTCGATGAGACGAACTACCATTACGTCGAAGAGACGTTACAAGAGGTGGAAGCAAGCGGCGGGATGATCATCGTCGGTTGGGGGTCTCCAGGTCGCTTGATGCACCACGCGACATCTTACAAATCGCTCTTTGCGGATTATGAAGCGAACATGTATTGCATCGGTACGACAGCAAAAGGCGAGCCACAACAGATTCGAATGGCAAACGAGAATACCGTTCTCGAGGCGTTCAACAACGAATCGGTCAAACCGAAGTTTCGCATCGTGAAAGAAACGAAAAAAGACGACTCTCCGTGAGTCGTCTTTTCATATGCCAATCCAAATGGAAAGACCGAACAGTGTGAAGAATATACCGGACCATATGTAATCGGACGGTTTGACGTCAATCCGCTCATAGACGGTCCGTTTCCCACTCGTGAACCCCCTCGCCTCCATAGAGAAGGCGACCCGTTCCGCACGTCGGATCGAACCTGCCAACAGCGGGAGAAGGAGTTTCGGTACATGTCGAATCCGTTCCCATTTCGTATCGAGCGGAACGCCGCGAAGACGATGCGCGTATTGTAGCTGATGCATCTCCCGATGCATTAACGGAAGGAAGCGGAATCCGACGAGCGCACTATAGGCAATCGTCGGAGAAAGCCTTGCCTGTTGCATCAAACTCATGACGAAACGTTTCGAATCGGTCGTCAACATAAAGAGGAGCGACAGTACGGTGAATGCCAACACACGTAGACTAAGAGACATGGCGATACGTGCCTCTTCTTTTGAAATGCCTTGACCGAGAAGCGTCACCCACGTCTCTCCCCCGAGCTCCTTCCCAAACACGAGCGTCGTCCAAAACGTCCCGAGCGCCGTGACGAGAAAAGGAATCAAAAACAGGCTCCACTTCTTCCAGGACACGTCCGTCGCCAGCAATTGAATCGTCAACGTACCGACGATGATGACGAGCGGGGTCCACGGGTTATAAAACAAGGCAAGACCGAACATGATGATCGTCATCGTCACAAACTTGATCGTCGGATTCATATCATGGAGTGACATCGCTTTCGACCTCCCGTGAGTCGATAATGACGAAGTCTCTCCGTGTCCTGCCAGAGCTCATCTCCGAATGGTCCTGAGAGTTCCCCGTCCTTCATCAAATAGAACGTATGGGCGATATTGGCGAACGATAAGTCATGGGTCACGAACAAGATCGTCTGTCCCTTTGCCGCATGCCGCTTCATCAAAATCTCTAGTGCATGGAGTGACGGTTCATCTTGGCCAGCCGTCGGTTCATCGAAGGCAAGCAACTGTTTGTTAGATAGTAACTGAATCCCGACGGCGAGTCGTCGCTTCTGACCGTGACTGAGCGACAGTGGATGGAGGACTCGTTTATCCTCGAGGGATAGCTCCTCTAGTACGTTATCGATCGATTCCTCATGACCAAACTGTAGCTCTTGCTCGACCGAGTTCATGAAAAATAAGTGTTCCGGAGATTGAGGGACGAGTCCGACCCGACGGTCAGACTCCGTCAAACTTCGTAATAACGTCGACTTTCCACTCCCATTTGGTCCTAATATGGCAATCACTTCCCCGATACGAGCTGTTAGGGTCACTCCTTTTAATCGAAATGTGTCACGCTCCACCTCGTCGACCACATAGTGTTCGACTGCTTGTCGTGGTAATGACGATCGTGTGAATGAAAAATCATCGACCGGTTGAAACGGCTCGTTCCGTACAATCCGTCCTTGATCGAGTTCGATGTGCCAATCAAAAAAGTCTCCCCACAAGTGCGCGCGATGTTCGACAACGATGACGTTCACGTTGTCCAAGTGATCGAGCCAGTCGACGAATCGATTCGCGGTCACTGGGTCAAGGTGTGTCAACGGCTCATCGAGAAGCAACCATTCCGGTTGTCCGACCATGGCGCAAGCGACGGCGATCCGCTGTTTCTCCCCTCCTGACAAGGAATCGATGTGACGATTTCGGTAATCGGTCAGTTGGAGTGACTCGAGAATCTCCGTCACGCGCTGATCGATGACCTCGACCGGCGTCTGCAAATTTTCGAGTGTGAAGACGAGTTCCTCTTCCACCCGTTCCATCACGAACTGCGTGTCCGGGTCTTGGAATACCGTCCCGACCCGCTGATTGATCTCGCCTGGTGCGTAGTCGTCGTGTGAGCGTCCCAGTAGTTCGAGTTTGCCTTCCAGGATCCCATCACAATTCTCTGGATAGAGACGGTTGAACAGCGCGAGCAGGGTCGACTTCCCGCTTCCGCTCGCTCCTGTCAAAATCGTGCGTCCAGGTTTTATGGATAGTGTCACATCTTTTAAGATGGTGTCCAGACTTTCGGGGAATCGGAATGAAAGCGATCCTGTCTCAACCATGGACGTTCCCACTCCGAGCAATCGCATAGCCACGAAGCGACCCCGTCTTGAGCAACAGGTCACTGAGCAACTTCCCACCGATTCCTGCGATGACCATGCCACTGACCGCCCGCAGCCCGAACATCGTCGCTACATATCCCGGTTCGAGCATCGCAAATCCGCTCATGAAGTAAGTGTACACGAAACTCGTGACGGCCGAGCCAAATCCAGCAAGCATGAGAACCCAAAGCTCGTATCGACGATAACCTGTCATCGCAAAGACTGCTTCCGCCCCAAGACCTTGGACGATACCGACCAAGATGATGCGCGGTCCGATCGCATTCCCAATCAACATTTCAATCGTCGCTGCCATCACCTCCGAGATGAAGGCCGCACCCGGCTTCCGAATGATATACGCCGAGATGATTGACACGATGAACCAGATACCGAAGATCCATTCATAGGCGATCGGTCCAATCAACCCTGCCCATAAGTTCCCGATATGAACAAACAATAAGTAGACGACGGCAAAGACGACAGACAATACGGAGACGAGGACGACCTCTTTCAATTTCCACGATTTAAGCATGTTGTCCTCCATGTGACGGACTGTTCACACTGAACGTCACCGTCATGACGACGTGTCGATTCTTCTCGCGTGTCCGGTTGAACGCCGACTCGTAATACGAGAACACATCATCCAAGTTCCCATGAATGCCTGACGCGTAGTGCATGGAGTCATTATAGACACCCGCCTGTTTCGCTTGCTCGATTTCATCATAGATGAGATCCATATAGTTCTCCGCCCCCATCGGATAAAGCGCGAACTGTGACGAGACATACTGTTCTCTTGAAATTCCATTCAGTGGTTGTGGTGGTGCCTCGAGCACCTCATCCCCTGCCGAATCTCCCGGACATCCGACAGAGAAGGTTCCGCTCATCGAGACATGGCGTCCTTCCTCCGAAGCCAGGCTTAAGACGGTCCGTGCGACGTCGAACACGTGCTCGGCGCGACCTCGGATCACGGTCGACACGTCATCCGTATGTCGCCACACACCCGTCATATTCGTTCCTTTCAATGCCCCTTTGATCGTCCCGACAAAGTCATCTGTCATCGGGCTAAGCGTGAAGCGAAATCCGACAATCGGACTCGTGCCACATGATTCATTCATCTTGTCTCCCCCTCTATATGTGTTTGCATAAAAAAAAGCCGCATTCATGAGAATGCAGCAACAAAATCTATACAAACTTGCATAGAGAAAGTGCCGCACTTCCTCACGCCAGTATTACCTGGATCGAGTTATAAGGGATCGGAGCCATGCTCACATCTCAGCCGAAGCACCCCTAGTGCAGTCATTGATATGCGGTTACTTATGCAGTCACAGTATAGCGATGTTTCGTCAGTTTGTAAACGGTCAATCTGAATAGGTGACGAGTTGGCCAGTACCAGGAAGTGGGTCATGGAACGAATCCCACTCCGCTACCATCTCCTCATCCGTCAACAAGCAGGCGTCAAGTGATTGCTCGACCGCCTCCCGGTCCATCCGTTGACCGATAAGGACCAATTCGTTCTGTCGGTCTCCGTACGGCTCGATGTAATCTTCACGCAGCTCAGGTTCTGAGACGAACATGGCCTCTCGTTCACTCTCGGGAAGGGTCGCTAACCAACGACCGGCATGTTCGAGCGTCGATGCGTATCCGGCCTGGGAGAAGAGACAGGCAAGGTCGTTCCGTGACGCGATCCACAAGAAGCCTTTGGCACGGACGATTTCTTCAGGATAGTGCTCCATCCAATTCATCAAGCGCTCAGGGTGGAACGGTCGACGACGACGGTAGACGAACGAGCTGATGCCATACTCCTCCGTTTCCGGCGTATGTTCTTCTGCCTCAAGTTCTTGAATCCATCCCGCCGCACGCATCGCCTGATCGAAATCGAACAACTGGACGTCGAGTAGATCGTCTAACGCTACGTCGGAGTATGTTGAAGTCAATAATCGCGCGCTCGGGTTGAGTGTCTTAAGTAGCCCCTTCATCTCCTGCAGTTCCGCTCCAGACACCCGGTCTGCCTTATTCAACACGATGATATCCGCAAATTCGACTTGATCGACGAGTAGGTCGACGACTTCACGTACGTCACCTGTATCGACGGCTTGTTGACGTTCCATGAGCGATTCACCAGAATTGAAATCTTTGAAGAAGCGGTACGCATCGACGACAGTGACCATCGCATCGATATAGACACGGCTCGTCAAATCGATTCCGAGCGCATCATCGGCATACGTGAACGTCTGCGCAACGGGAATCGGTTCTGAAATCCCAGAAGACTCGATGATGATGCCATCGAGGTCACGATCGTTTGTCAACTCATAGACCGCTGTCAGCAAATCCTCACGTAGGGTACAACAGATGCACCCGTTCGAGAGTTCGACTAATTTTTCATCGGTACGGGAGAAACCACCCTGTTCAATCAATTTCTCATCGATGTTCAACTCGCTCATATCGTTCACGATGACCGCATATTTTTTATCTTACCGGTTATGTAAGATGTGGTTGAGCAGTGTCGTCTTTCCGCTACCCAGATAACCCGAGAGTACGGTAATTGGAATTCGTTTCATATTGATGAACCTCCTTTAAATCGTAATCATTACTTTTTATATACTGTAACGACTGATTCGATTTGTCAACAAAAAAAACACGCCACACGGACGTGTTTTGAAAAACATGCTTTTATTCTTCCAACGCTTTTCGTTCTGCTTCCGAGCGGGGATAGGCGTTCGCTTGCCACTCCGCCCGATAGATGGAGTCGAGTTGCGTCAACCCGACCTCATCCACGTCCTTGTCAGAATCGACACTCGGCACCTCGTCCCATTTCGGGTCGAGATAAGAATGATCTTCTTCCCGCGCTCGATTTTCTTGCAACTTTTGAATTCCCATCTTGACCGCTGCCGCAACTGCCAACCCAATACCCGCTCGAACTAACAGTCGTTTCACCATTGCATGTCCTCCTCAACGCCCAAAGCGATAAAGCGGCATCCCTTTCACCTCTGTATCGATGATAAATACCGATCCAGCATCCGGATATTCGGCTAACGCTTCCTCATCCATCCCCTCACGAGCCGTCGTGATGGCCAATCGATTGAGCCCATCCCCGATGAAGGCGCAGGATGTGACATTCGGTGCAGGAACGTGAACTTCTAACAGCTTTTCACCGGTTGATGGATTCCAGCGAGATACTTTGCTTCCGGCGTAATGCGCAATCCATAAACATCCTTCCGTATCTGATGTCATACCGTCTGGGAAGCCATCCTCGTCCGCGAAATCGATGACGACCTTTCCATTTGATAACGTACCCGCCTTCAAATCGAAATCATATTGGCGAATCGTTTCAGTCGGTGTATCGATATGATAAAAAACGGAATGGTCAGGAGACCACGTCAACCCGTTCGAAAGTGTGAGCTCATCCATAAGTGTCGTCGTCGTACCATCCCGATCGACACGATACAATGTCGCTTGATTCTCTTTGTCTTCGAGATGAAGTGTTCCGGCGAAAATTCGACCGTATGGATCGGCTTTTCCGTCATTGAACCGCAATTGACCGTCCGGATCATCCAACTCGACAATCTTCTTCAAGTCCCGATTGATCTCATCCCATTCATAAATGCCATCCTTCAAGCCGAGGACAACGCCATCCGTCACTTTTGGAATAACGAAACCGACTTGTTTCCTGACTTCAAACGACGAGATTTCATCCTCACGTTCATCATACCACCACAATGTATGATCTTCGATATCTACCCAATAAAACCGCTTTAACTCAGCATCCCAACACGGACCTTCACCAAGCGTATTTCGTACACGAATCCACAACGACGCATCTACTTTCTCCATCACTTAGCCTCCACTCTATCCATTAGTTCAGAAATCTATTCCCCTCTCGCATCGGGACTATGCATGAATCCAGAAAATCGTGATGGATTTTCACCGTCGTCTGTTCGTTTTGCTATAGTGAAAGAAACGTAGCGAGGGAGTGAATGGCTTGTCGAAATGGGATGAACGATTTAGTTCGGAAGAGTATGTGTATGGGACAGAGCCAAACGAATTTTTACGCGAATGGGTCACGTCTCATCAACCTGAAAGAAAACGTGTATTGGCCATCGCGGAGGGCGCGAAACGCGGTGTGGCTCGCCACGCTCGGCTTTGAAGTCGAGATATGGGACGTTTCTATAGCAGGGATCGACAAAGCGAAACGCTTGGCGACGTCACGAAACGTGTCCATTCAGACGAAACAGATCGACTTGAATGAAGCCGATTGGCCAAACAAGGCGTATGACATGGTCATCTGTATCTTTGGCCACTTTCCTCCACACGTCAGAGAAAAGGTGTTTACGGGTATTCAACAAACGCTTCGACCTGGTGGTTTGTTCCTGAGTGAAGTCTACGCTACACATCAACTCGCTTACGGGACAGGTGGACCAAACGACGCCTCATTCCTTTACACCGAAGAGATGTTCCACCAACTAGGGGACGATTTCGTACCGCTCGTCTTACATGAGACGGTCGTCTGGCGAGAAGAAGGCACGCTCCATCACGGCGAATCCGCTGTGATTCAATACGTCGGGCAAAAACGATAAACGAATGGCCTCCCCGAGATTCGGAGAGGCCATTTGTTTACTTCGCGCCTTCGACGTTCATATGCTTACTGCGGAGTTGTCCACATGCCGCATCGATGTCTGTCCCGTGCTCGAGACGGACACCAGTGTTGACGCCACGCTTTTTCAAGATGTCGTAGAACGCCATGATGTCCTCAGGCGTGCTTCGCTCATATTGGATGTGCTCGTTGACCGGGTTATATGGAATCAAGTTGACGTATGACTTGTCTTTGATGTCTTCGATCAAGTCGGCGAGTTCTTCCGCATGTTCCGGCAAATCGTTCACTTTCGAGAGCAGGATATATTCGAATGTGATTCGTTTGTTCGTCTTCTCGACGTAATAGCGAATCGACGGCATGAGTTTATCAAGCGGGAACGCCCGGTTGATTTTCATGATGCGAGTACGTAATTCATCGTTTGGCGCGTGTAGAGAGAGCGCCAAGTTGATGCGTAGATCAAGGTCTGCGAACTTGTAGATCTTATCCGCGAGACCACTCGTCGACACGTTGATCTTACGCGGAGCGATCGCAAGTCCACGCTCATCTTTGACGACACGCAAGAAGTCGACCAAGTTCTCGAAGTTATCGAACGGTTCACCGATTCCCATAACGACGATATGGCTGACGCGGTCCCCTTCACCCTCTTCATCGAGGAAGTGTTGGACGGTCATGATCTGCTCGACGACCTCACCCGCCGTCAAGTCACGCGTCTTTTTCAACAAGCCGCTCGCACAGAAGCTACAGCCGATGTTACAACCGACCTGAGTCGTCACACAGACCGAACGTCCGTATTTGTGACGCATGAGCACCGTCTCGATGTAGTGCCCGTCATGTAATTTAAGTAAGAATTTGACCGTCCCGTCGCCCGCTTCTTGTTTGACGAACAGTTCTTGTGTCGAGATGACATATTTTTCTGTTAAGTAATCGCGCACCTCGTCACGTACGTTGAGGTCGTCCATCGATTTGACCCGGTCGATGTAGAGCGAGTCCCAAACTTGACGTGCGTGGAAGGCACCGTATCCCGCTTCCGTACACTCGTTTGTGAGTTGATCGAACGTCAACCCGTATATAGATGATTTCATTGTAATCTGTCCTTTCTCTAATCCGCATACGTACCATTGTAGCGGACGTGAGAGACGGGTGCAACTTACGAATAATCTGGAGGCGTCGGTCGTGTGACGAACTGTTCGAACGCATAAGCGACTCGGATTAAATCACGCTCCGCATAGCACGTCCCCGTGAACGAGAGACCGAATGGGGCACCGCTCTTTTTCAAATGATATGGGATTGTAATGGTCGGATGACCTGCTTTTGCAGCCATGTCATAGTTCATGTCATGTGGAAGGACGAGTGCATCGAGTTTATGCGACGCAAGCAATGCGTCAATCCCTTCCGTTTTCGCGAGACGGACGTCCTCGATGCGACGATCGAGATAGCTCGCTTCAGTCAGTTTCCCAGATTTAGCGTTCGCTTCTTCAAAGATGGTCTGGCCGTGCGGAATCGATTCGGGATGTTCGGCATTCCACTCGATCAGGTCGGATAGCGTTTTAAACGGCACGGTCGTATTGGCAAGATACGCCTCGACCCCGAGCTTGAATTCGTCGAACAGGATGTCCGCCTGCCCTAGCGCCTCATGCTTTGGTAGCGTGACCTCGACGAGTTCGACCTCGGCTTGCCGTAGCAATCGGAGCGCCCCCTCATACAATCCGACTTCTTCGTCTGAAATATTTGGCTTGATAAATCCGACACGCATCCCGACCGCTTGCCTCACATCGAGACATGTCACATAAGGCGGTCCGACTGGAGTTTCCCACGTCGCCGGGTCTGATTCATCCTCACCGCACATCGATTGTAAGGCGATGACCGCATCACGAAGCGTACGCGCCATCGGTCCCGCCGTATCTTGAGAACGTGAGATCGGGATGATTCCGGAGCGACTGATCAATCCGACGGTCGGCTTGATCCCGACGATGCTGTTATGGACGCTCGGATGGACGATTGAACCGCTCGTCTCTGATCCGACTGCGAGAAGCGTGAGGTTTGCCGCAACCGCAGAAGCCGACCCTGAGCTTGATCCCCCCACATCCAACCCGTCGCCATATGGGTTCATCGTCTGTCCACCGACGGCACTCCAACCATTCGGCATATCTTCCGTTAAAAAGTTCGCCCACTCGGACAGGTTCGCTTTCCCCAAGATGATGGCCCCGTCAACCCGCAAGCGTTTGACGAGCTCGGCATCTCGAGCGGCAAAATGATGTCGCATCGCGGCAGCGCCCGCTGTCGTTCGCATCAGACCGCTTGTCTCGATATTGTCTTTGATTAAGACGGGAATGCCGAGTAGCGGTTTGCGTACCCCTTTTCGGTACGCCCTGTCTGCTGCCTCTGCCTCGAACAGGGCGTCCGGATTGACTTGAATGACGGCGTGAAGCCGTTCATTATACTTCGCAATCCGTTCTAAATAGTAGGCGGTCACGTCTCTCGCCGTGAATTCTCCTTCTTTATACCCACGACGCGCACGCTCAATCGTCAGTTCATGTAATTGGATTTGTTCCATCCTACATTCCTCCTTTACCTCTCTCCCTTTATTCGTGCTCTACGTCTGATTTCCTTTTCGTATCGCCAAGTCGATGTGTTCTTGATACACTTAAGAAAAAACAGGAGGTCCCAATGACTCGCTCCTATATCTTTGTGTTGCTTACCGTATTCGGTCTATTTTTCTTACAGCTATACGGGGAGAATGTGCCGTATGGTACGCTCATTTCCATCGGGTTGATCGGATTCATCATCGTCTTGACGGTTTTTCGGTTGAAACGAAAACCGAATCATTGACGAATGTATTTTGAGGGTGGTATGATGCTCTCACCAACTACATATCGATATCAAGAGTGAACGAGAGATCTGGCTCCGCGACTTCACAGCAACCTGCCTTAGGCAAGGTGCTACGACCAGCAAGGGAAACCTTGGACGATATGACGAAAGCGCTCATGTCA
This sequence comes from Exiguobacterium sp. s140, assembly GCF_018617035.1. Taxonomy (GTDB): domain Bacteria; phylum Bacillota; class Bacilli; order Exiguobacteriales; family Exiguobacteriaceae; genus Exiguobacterium; species Exiguobacterium profundum. The sequence continues at coordinate 675,521 of NZ_JACSJK010000001.1, read as the reverse complement.
TCCGACGTGAGCGCTTTTTTGTTGAATGACGATTTGGAGGGAACGACAGTATGGAAAAAGCAACATTCGCAGGCGGCTGTTTTTGGTGCATGGTGACACCATTTGAAGAATTACCAGGGATTGAAGGCATCGTATCCGGCTATATGGGCGGACAGGTCGACAATCCGACGTATGAACAAGTGAAAACCGGGACGACGGGGCACCTCGAGGTCGTTCAAATCACATATGATCCAGCATTATTCTCGTATGAACGTCTTCTTGAGCTGTATTGGATTCAGACAGACCCGACGGACGATGGTGGTCAATTCCAAGATCGGGGACCTCAGTATGCCCCAGCCATTTTCTATCACACGGAAGAACAACGAGTCGCGGCTGAGGCGAGTCGCGATGTGTTGGCGGCGAGCGGACGTTTCACGGCTCCGATCGTCACGAAAATCATTCCGGCGACGACGTTCTTCGCTGCAGAAGACTACCATCAGGATTATCATAAAAAGAATCCGAACCATTATAAGGAAGACCGGGCCATCTCGGGACGCGACGAGTTCATCGAGGAAAACTGGACGGAAACCGTATAACGGTCATCAGACGCGAATGTTAGCATTCGCGTCTTTTAATTAGCACATTAATCGGGAAACGGGAAATAACGGTTCATACAACCGAAAAGGAGGACTCATATATGAAAACAAGTACGAAACTCATCATCGGTGTGATTGGCGTAGCCGTAATCGCTGTTGCCTGATGGCTCATCTCCCCACTATTCTTAACCGGGACGGTCGATGAAGGATTGCAGTCGACAGCAGTCGAATCACCAGCTCCAGAGGAAGAGGAATCAGATCAAGAGACGTCCGAGACACCGGAAGCACAACCGAGTCCAACCGAAGTAGCGGGTGTGTTCATGGACGGGGAGAAAAACTATAAGACGACCGGCACAATCCGCTCGGTCGAGGCAGAAGACGGGACGTACCTCCGATTTGAAGAATTTGAGACGACAAACGGTCCTGATTTATTCGTCTATTTGACGAAACCAGGACAGGAGACGACCGAAGGCGTCAGTCTAGGGGCCTTAAAAGGAAACATCGGCAATCAAAACTATTTGATCCCTAAGGATGTGAATCTAGAAGAGTACAACACCGTCGTCATCTGGTGCCGTGCGTTCAGCGCGACGTTCGGGACGGGAGAACTGACTGGTTCAAGTGAATAACAGACTTGAGGGTGGCTGAATGAATCGGCCACCCTCTTTTCATTTGAAATCGGCTTAAAAAGAATGATTTCTCATCCAACCTCAAATGAGAACATGCTATCATATATGTAAATAAGTGTAATTCAATTGAGGAGGTACGATTATGGAGCAGCCTGTGCCACAAACTTACAAACACTATTTTTGGAAACGTTTCTTTCTATTCTTCATTCCATTGATGATGGTCGGCATACGATTTGAACCGATGATCATTCAGAATCCATTTGAGGAACTCGAAGACTATGGGGCATTCGTATTATTTTTAGGAATTTATATCCTAGTACTCGGTGGATGGACAGCGTTTATGACGTCGATGATGTGGCGGAACAGACAATCCAAGTTGAAACAGTGATGACATATCCACCGTCTTTCCCATTGGAGGCTTTGAAAGAGCTATTTACATCCGTTCTAAAAGTAACCCTATTCGAGTACTCCTAAAGTGAGGTATGCAGAAGATATTATCAGGGCTGAATCATCACTTGTCTTTATGAAAGTGGAATGATGGTTTTTAAGGGGGAGCGTTGCGATGAGCCACTTCGCCAAGAAGCGTTAGACGCTCACGCATGAGCCCGGATTACCATTCCTTCTCCCATGCTCCGTCTTCAGAGACTCCCCAATCCTCGAAACGATACTTGATGAGCCAATGGACATGCATCACTTCTACACCCTTGGATAGCTCTGAGACGACGAAACTGACGTCCCCATCCGCCACCACCCATGTCCCGTATAGATACATTATCTTGACCGGACGCTCTTCTGCATCCAGATAAATCACCACGCGGAAGTAAGGCGAGTTCCGCCCTTCATCGAACCGGACGACCTTCTCAACGCAATGTGCCCTGTCGACGACACGCATCCACTCAGGATGTTCCATCAGTTCTGAGAACACGGTCCGGACGAACGGATCCAATCTCCCGAACGCATAGTCATCAAGCAGCCCCTCGTCCATTACGTCTCCCCCCTTCCGGTTCTCTATAGAACGATTCCCTGTCCAGAGCCAATTCAGTCTTTGTTCATGAAGCTACAGAAATGAAGACTTTTAAAAATTGTATACACAGATACATGTATACAATCATCCCTTTTTCTTATGTACGACGATTCCGTCGAATCATATTGGTATTGAAAAAGACGGTGAGGTGGGTCAAGCTTTCTCCTTCCTTCACATCACAAAGAATATCCATGCTCACAAGTTTTAAGTCCTCAAAATCTTCTTGGAGCCGGTCAGGAAGGCGTCGAAGTAATACCTCCGTCATCTCGTCCATAGTCTGTTGATCTAGTTGGTAGCTGTCCTCCTGAATCATCCTCTCCTGTTGATAGCCTCATGATACCTCGCATCCACGTAAGCAACATCTCAGGATATTTCACGTAAGCCCTGGTGTTGTTTCAAACAAGCCCTAGGGCTTGTTTAGAAAACATGCTCGTTTTCAATAAACAAACTGTGTTTTCACTCCTGACATTTCATCAAACAATCTTCTTACGAGACAGACCAAAACATGGTCCCATATCCTCATACGAACCACTCCATTTTCGTCATACGAAAACGACCCTTTTCCGGATCCCGCTCTATGGATCCAGGCGAGAGCACCGCGAGTCGCCCATCCCGACATAGAAAAACGTACGTTTTTCGTCCTTGCCCTTACCGGACGGACCGGGACCGGTCCCCCGGCCCCACTCCATTCCATTTAACCCATGTAACCTCGCTGTTTCATGCTGACGTACGACTCGTCCGCACCGAGGATGAGATGTTCGAGCACCGGGATGCCGATGAGGTCGCCTGCTTCATGTAACCGTTCGGAGACGAGGATGTCCTCCCGGCTCGGGGTCGGGTCCCCGCTCGGATGTTGGTGACAGGCGATGATGCACGAGGCATTGTTCAAGATGGCGCATTTGAAGATTTCCCGTGGGTGGACGACACTCGAATTGACGCTCCCGACATGCGCCCGATGGACACCGATGACCCGGTTCTTCGTGTTGAGCATGATGACGAGGAACACTTCACGGTCATCGTCACCGATGAACGATGCCCCGATTTGCCGAGCATTGTCCGGCGAGTGGATGATGGCGTGCTCGAGGGCGACCATTTCCTCGCGAACCTCTTGTTTGATACGGATGACCTCGATGATGGCGGATAGTTCCATGATGGTTTGTCCCCTTTCAGATAGAAAAGCTGTCCTCAGAACGAACACCGTTGTGCGTCCTGTTGACGGAAACGAAGCGAGCGTCGGGAGACGGTGCAAGGGCGACCGCAGGGAGAGCCTCAAAAAAATGCGTAGAGCGCACATAAGTCCAGGCTTCCGTAGCCAACGAGCGAAAAGCCTCGCTTTGAGCCTAAAGCGAAGGAAGACGGGCCGGAGGGCGCGTCATTTTTTTGACGTCCCTTGCACCGACGACCAGCGAGCTAGAGTACGGAAACAGGACGCACGGATTACCAATCACGAAAAAGGCTGTTCAAACGGGACAAATCGGGTATAAGATAAGAACAAAAGTTCGTTTTATTGAGAGGGGTAATTATTATGACGATGTATCGCGATCGGGGCGAATTGAAATGGATCCCATTCCTCATGCCCGAGCACAAGGCGCTACTGACGAAATACTATAAAGAGATTCAAAAAATGAGATGCCAGATATCGATGAACAGGTCCTATCGGTCTATGAGAATGTGCTGAACGACGCGATCTTCAGCGGAGATTTGGTAGAGGTAAAATATGTGGAGAAGCGGGAGATGAAACGATTCAAGGGTTTTGTGCACCGGACGAACTATATGGAGCGGACCGTCGAGCTGGCCAATCAGCGGGACGGAATCATTCATGTACCGTTCGAGGCAATCATCCACGTGGAACAATCGATGGACTAACGCCCTGGCGGTTGTTCGAAGTCTGTGTCACGAAAATTATTTCGTGACACAGACTTCCCTAAAAATGAAATAAAATCCTGATTAGCTCTCATTAACTTTATCATCAAAGAATAGCTCCCTAAAACATCAAGACATTATATATTTTTGTACTTCTTTAATTTTTTTCATCTTTTGTGAGAAAGTACATACTGACTCCTAAATAAATAAAGGGTATTCGGATTTCATGGTGGAAAAGGGCTTATAAATCACCCTTCTCCAAATTCTTAATAAGTGTGGAAAAATCGACACCAAAGTTGTCTGTAATGTCGTGATCATTCACTTCATACCAATTGAAAGTATCGTATAACATAGCTTTATTGAAAGCACTTGAATTAAATCGTGGCTTACGCTTTTTATGGAGCTTCTCATTGAAAAGGATTTTGGCTCGTAAGGCATCAAACGAGTAACCTCTACCCATTCGCTCTACCTGCCTAATAATGCTGTTAATTGACTCCGTATAAGCATTAGTGAGCCTTTTATCAAAGTAGTTGAATATTTCGACATGCCAGTTGTCTACGGCTCTCACGAGGTCTTTATATGCGTCTTTAGAGTTGCTGGACATACAACGGTGTCTCCATTGACTATAACGAAGATGACCTTCATCTGGATCAGGAGTATCCCATATCCAGTAAAACTCTTCTTTGAGTTCATAGGCTTCTTTTAAAGCAGGAAGATTACCTAACCAAGTATCTAAGAGGAATGATTCACGTTCATTTAGATCGTGTTTACGCTTTAGAAGGATAAACCTTTCACGCATAAGGGTACGTCTTTCTTTTTGGCTCATATGGGCTTTCAAAGACTTTCTGACGTTATCTAAGGCTTGATTAGCCATTCTAACTACATGAAACTTATCTACGACAACTTTAGCGTGTGGAAGGATAGTGTTCACTGCGTCTTTGTAGGGCTTCCACATATCCATTGTGACGTACTCAATGTAAGTCCTGTCACTGATTTCTGAAAGACGTTGGATGACTGTTTCCTTGTTACGGTTAGGCTTGATGTCATAAATAGTCCTGCGTTCAATATTAGTCAATACAAGCCGAGGTCTACGGATAATATGTATCTCGTCTATCCCAAGCCACTTAGGAGTTTCAAACTGGTATTCACGTTCTTTGAGTGCCACATAGTCCTTAAAAACGTTCCTAATGGTTTTCTCGTCAACACCAACGCTTTCTGCGACTTCTACAAAGGTCTTAGACATGGATTGCTCTTGAATGGACTTTAAAAGCCTTTTGGTCATACTACGCTTTTCATCTACAGATATTAGGCGTTCCCAGAAGGTAGATCCGCATTCACGACACTTGTATCGTCTACGGTTCAATTGTAAGCCCACTCGCTTTAAACGAATGGGCAAATCCATAATTAGTTGATTTCTTGAACTGTGTTTGTACAACTTGTCAAAACCACATTCAGGACAACGTTCAGGTGGTCCGACTGCTTCAACTTTAAACATCATATCGGTTTCATTTTCTTGTGGCGGTTCTATTGTTTTAATGTCTGGTAGGGATAATAAGTCTGACATATTATTCATCCTTTATTACTCTGCGGTGTTAAGGTATCAATTATAGATTTGATGTCGAAATCATCAGTGTTAAATTATTTTTGTGACCACAAATGCACTTAGAAAATCCCTTAAAGCATTAGCTGGTTCACTTGAATAGGGAGTTGTAAAAAAGTTCCCTTAGCCTGCACAACAAGATAATTTCGAAATATCTTTATCGAACGTAAGTGCAGCTAATTTTAGCCCTTCAGCCATTGTTAAATATGGTGCTAGGGTTTCTGTTAAATCTTCTATCGTTAAGCCAAATTTAACAGCTAATGATGCTGCATAGATGACATCTCCTGCATTCTCAGATACAATATGAACCCCTAATACTTTTAGTGTTTCTGCATCTGCTACTAGTTTAAATACACCGGTTGTTTCACGGTTTACAATTGCTCTTGGAACAGCATCTAAAGGTAATACAGATGTCTTCACATCATACCCTTTCTCTTTTGCTTGTTCTTCTGTTAAACCAACCGTTGCAACCGTCGGATTCGTAAACGTAACAGCAGGAACTACCGATAAATCTATTTTTTTGTTTAATCCACCAATAGCATTATCAGTAATAATTCCACCTTCATAGGCTGCTACATATACAAATTGTGGTCCTAAAGTCACATCTCCTGCTGCATAAATCTTTTCATTACTTGTTTGACCAAAATCATTGATCAGGATTTCATTATTTTTTCCAGTTTCAACACCTGCTGCACTTAAATTTAAAGAATCCGTATTTGGTTTTCTTCCAGTGGCAACAAGTAACTGATCTGATTCAATGACTTCTCTACTGCCATTTACTGTTACGTAAACCCTTTTTATCTCTCCACTTTGTTCAACACGCTCAAAAGTTGCCCCTTTGACAAGGTTTATACCCTGTTCAATTAACGCTTTTTCAACTGACTCTGAAATCTCAGGATCATACTCCTTTAAAAGTCGCTCACTTCTTTGCATAAGCGTTATTTCTGAACCTAAATGATGAAATAGTTGTCCAAGCTCCATTCCAATGTATCCTGAACCAATTACAGTTAATCGTTTTGGTATTTTCTTTAACTCAAGAAGTGTTGTACTAGTTAAATAGTCCATTTTTTCAAGTCCTGAAATTTGGGGCAACGAAGGCGATGCACCTGTTGCAATTAAAAAGCGTTTTGCAGATAACTTTGCCCCATTGACCTCAACCGTACTAGCATCAACGAATTTTGCTTCACCTTTAATTAAATCAAAATTATATTCATCAATTAAATCCATATATTTTTGATTCCGAAGTTCGCTCACTAATTTATCCTTTTGCGTGATTAAACTAGCTAAATCCACTTCTCCAGCGGATGTTTGTAAACCTATAAACGGATTGTCTTTTGATAAATGATTGATTTCACCTGCCCTAAGAAGAGTTTTTGACGGAACACAGCCAATATTCACACAGGTTCCCCCAACCGTTCCACGCTCAATCATGCCAACTTTTGCACCGTATTCTATAGCTTTAATTGCCGAAGAAAAGGCAGCAGCACCAGAACCAATAATAAGAAGGTCATAATTGTCTTCATTAATTAACGCCACGTTTTCTAGTGATGATACTTCTTCAATTTCTCCGGCTTGGTAATTTGCTTCATCAATCGCCTTTATTGCACTTTTAACCTCAATATCATCGGGCAGTTCAAATACTGCTTCACCACGACGATAACTAGACTCAATATTTTTAGCACCTATCTTTTCAAGTGCTGATTCTACGTGTTTTTCACAACCCGTACAAGTCATTCCTGAAATGTTTACCTTAAATTTATTCATAAAAAAGCTCCTTTCGTTAATTAATCTCTCATGTTAATGTTTCTATTATTGGACACGAATGTAATTGCTTTTCATCTGGACATCGTTGTTTTAAGTCGTCTAACATAGTTTCAATTCGTTTTAAATCCTCTATTTGTTTTTGCACTTCCTTTTGTTTTTTAGAAACAAATTCGAACATATCTTGACAACGAACTTCATCTTTATCTACAACACCAAGTAATTTATAAATCTCGCTTAAAGAAAAACCAAGTTCCTGTATTCGTTTAATAAACCCAACACGCTTAACGTCATCATATGAATATATCCGATAACCAGCTTCCGTTCGGTGAGGTTCTTGTAATAAATTTTTTCGCTCGTAATATCTGATCGTTTCTTTATTAACTCCACATTTATCTGCAAACTCACTAATGCGATAAATCATCTTATTTCACCCCATGAATATTATAAACCGTGTACCATAGTACACGGTCAAGTAAATTGGACTATTTTATTTTTTTCCCAAAGTATCACTCGTATGTGATTGATACTTTTATATAATATTATTGATTATCCTAACATCCCACCAGAAAATCCGATTTAAACACCAGTTGTTTTTAAACTATTAAGAAAGTAATTCCACTATATATTCCGAAGACCCTAAATAAACAAAAAGAATAACTGACTCAAGAATGATATGCTCCCCAATAGGTAGACAGATGAAATAACAAATCTGTTTATTCTATTGGGGAGTGTTTTTTTATGGCGAGAAGTCGGCATTCAATCGAACAAAAACTGGCTGCACTGCGCATGATGGAAGAAGAAACGCATACATGGAAGGAAATCATGGAGACTCATCACGTTTCTGAGAATACCCTCCGGGTGTGGAAAGTGAAATTCGATACCGGCGGGAGTGACGCATTGAAGGAATCGAAGACATGGAAACTGTACACCAAGGAACAGAAAATCGCGGCCGTCCGTGACTACCTCGACGGGGCCACCACGATGGAAGTCCTCTCCAACTATCAAATCAGTGATGGATCTGTTCTTCGAAAATGGATTAAGAAGTATACTAGTCATAGCGAGTTAACAGATTCGAGAAAAGGGATGGATCGAGCTATGACAAAAGGGAGAAAGACCACATTCGAGGAACGCATGGAGATAGTCAGGTATTGCCTGGACAACGGACGGAACTATCAACGGACGGCCGAGGTATTCGCCGTGTCGTACCAACAGGTCTATGGGTGGACGAAAAAATATGACGCCGACGGCGTGCACGGGCTCGAGGACCGGCGCGGACGGACGAAGCAAGAAGAGGAACTGACCAACGAGGAGAAGCTCGAACGTCGCATTCAACAGATCGAGCGGGAGAACGAGCGCCTTCGTGCCGAGAACCTGTTCCTAAAAAAGTTGGAGGAAATCGAGAGGAGAGGTTGATCAGCCAGATCAGGCTACAATTGCGATACATGGTCATCGAGGAAATGTCGACGACCGACACGTTCCCGGTCGTGCTCCTGTGCGAGATCGCGCAGGTCTCACGGGCCGCCTACTATAAATGGTTGAAGCGTACCGTCTCGGTACGCGAAGAAGAGAACTTGAGCCTATTGGAAGACATCCGCCTCCTCTACGACCAGGTGAACGGGACCTACGGTTATCGACGGATCACCATGACGGTCAATCGCAGACGACGCCAGCATGACCTGCCGGCATACAATGAGAAGCGCATCTATCGTCTCATGCGTATCCATGAGATCCGTTCGGTCATCCGCCAGAAGCGAAAACGGCACAAAAAGTCGTCACCACAACATGTGGCAGAGAACGTATTAAACCGTGAATTCACAGTTAAAAAGCCGAATGAGAAATGGGTAACGGATGTGACAGAATTTAAATATGGCCTATCTAAGAAGGCCTATCTAAGTGTGATTCGTGATCTTTATGACGGATCCATTATTAGCTATGTGCTGGGACACTCTAATAATAATCAACTGGTATTTAAAACGCTTGACCAGGCAATCTTACGATTGCATCAAGAACACCCACTGATTCATAGTGATCGTGGATTCCAATACACCTCTAAGGCGTTCAAGCGTAAATTAGAGGCGGCAGGAATGACTCAAAGTATGTCACGGGTTGGTCGCTGTATTGATAATGGACCAATGGAATCTTTTTTCGGCACGTTAAAATGTGAAAAGTATTATTTACATAAGTATCAGACCTTTGAAGAACTTAACATTGCCATAAATGAGTACATCTATTTTTATAATCACGAAAGATACCAAAAACGATTAAACGGCCTCAGCCCTAAAGAATATAGAGCGAAAGCCGCTTAAATCACTTTTATTATTTCCACTGTCTACTTGACGGGGGGCAGTTCAGATTATTTTTTAATAATTTATTAAACTCAAAAGGGCACTAAACGTTTCGTTCTCTGCCATGATGTATACCCCTAATCCAACAAAGACTATAGGGATAATCCATCTTCCGTATTTCTCCAAAACTTCAGAAACATGTCTGAAGGAAGCTAAACGATATCCTACAAAACACCAGACAGCAACCATTATAAAGAAGATAATAACCGTAATTACCAGTTCATTCACACTTAAAGTTGTAAAATAAGGCACATAGATGCCGATATTGTCCCCGCCATTAGCGAATGTGATGAAGGCTACACTCATAAATAGTTTGTTAAATCTCCCTGAGTTTAAACTGGAGAGGATCGCACCTTCATCTTCATCTTCACCCTTAATAAACAGTTTAATCCCTAAATAGATTGGAATTAAACCAAGCAATCCAACCCATTTTTCTGGAATCAACATGACGCCAAAAGTTCCCAAAAGACTGATCAAAACCAGCAAGGCAAAACCTAAGTATTGCCCAATGACTATATCTTTAGGGTAGATCCGGTTACTCTTTGTCTGCGCGTTCATCTTTAAACCGCCAGTCGCTCTAGCCTGTGCATTTGCCTGAGAGAACAGCAGCATCAAAACAAAAATATCATCAATATTGGTTACTAAGAAAGCCCCAATTGCGGAAATAATAGTCAAAGCCACTTTTATCAACTCCATGGTAAGTTATTAAAACATTCACACGTATGTTTGAATGTTATGAATAGGTTCTCCCCTGCTTAGTGTAAATATACGGGAAGTAGCTCCCCTATCCAGTGAAGAGCAAAATATAGCAATATCCCTACAAAAAAGAAAAGAATAACGACTCTGTCTTCAGTGGCACTAACAACAGGCAGCAAGTCAACGGTAGATATGTATAGAAATATTCCTGCTGTAATGGAAAGAGCTATCGCGAGGATGCTGCTATCTACCATAAAAAATTGTGTTAGAGACACGGCTGCGATCGCGCCTGTTATCGTTGATAGACCCAATAAGAAAGATGCTCCTATCGCCTTCTTCTTGCTTTCAAAGCTTGCAAATACGATGGAAGAAATCGTTAAACCATCCGGAATTTTATGTATTAATACAGCAATCAATACAACAAATCCTATTCTCTCGTCTATTTTGAAACTGGCTACAATAGAGACACCATCAAAAAACGTGTGAACCAGCATGCCCAATAAAGCACTAAAGGTTGTGCTTTGAGAATGAGAATGTTTATGAGTCTCTTCTCCGAAATGAAAATGGGGTGCAAGAAACTGCTGGAACAAAAAGATCAAACCAAATCCAATAACAATATATAGGGCACTGGATTCCTGAATTTCTAATGCTTCTGGTATTAAATCCATAATCGCAATAGCGAAAAGTATCCCGGCGCTCAGCGCCATTAAGCCATTTAAGCCCCTTCTAGACCAATTTTTTTTAAGAAAGATCACAAAGCCACCCAGGACATTTGCGAAAGCCGCAGTTAGGACGTAAAACAAAATGTCCATTAATTCCCCCACTCCATTAAATGAAAAGTTTAACCTGCACTTATGAAAAGTGCCGGTCTGCTGCATTCACATTATTTCTTTTTATTCAGCATGTGAATGGCGTGCCCCATCACACCTTCCGCCGCTTCCATCAATGGCTCAGGCAACGTTGGATGGGCATGGATTGTAAGGCTTAGATCTTCGGCAGTTGCTCCAGATTCAATGGCAAAAACTGCTTCAGCAATAAGCGACGATACTTCTGGTCCTACCATCTGTGCGCCTAACACCCTTTTGCTGTTCTTCTCGGCTACAATCTGCACAAAGCCATCTGCATCTGAAACAGATAATGCCCTTCCGTTCGCTTGGAATGGAAAACGGCTGGAAACCGTTTCGTATCCCTGTTCTTTTGCTTCTTTCTCTGTTAATCCTGTGTAGGCAACTTCAGGATCACTGAAGATAACAAAAGGCATGGCTTGAAAATCAATGATGCTGTTTTGTCCGCTAATCACTTCTGCAGCTACTTTTCCTTCGTAGCTAGCTTTATGGGCAAGGAGGTATCCGCCAGCACAGTCACCTATTGCATAAACATGCTCCACGTTTGTCTGGCATTTCTCATTTATCTTAATAAAACCACGCTCGTCTAATTCTACTCCGATATTTTCCAACCCAATTTTCCCTGTGTTCGGCTTTCTTCCTATAGAAACTAAGCAATAATCTCCGTTAACCACTTCTTCCTTGCCATCAACCTGTACACGAACTTTTACTTCATCCCCTGTGTTTTCTCCGCCTTGGACCAGAGCATTGGTTACAACTGTGATACCTAGTTCTTTTAGATGCCGTTTTACCACATTTGTAAGCATAGGATCGGTACCTGGAAGAATCGTGTTGGACCCTTCGAGAATGGTCACTTTTGATCCGAATTTGGCATAAGCAGTGCCCAGCTCCAAACCAATATAACCACCGCCTACCACAACTAAATGTTTTGGTACTTCCTGCAGCACCAATGCCTCAGTGGAAGAAATGATTCTTTTTTTATCAAATGGCATACTTTTTAGTTCGAAAGGCAAAGATCCTATCGCAAGGATTAAATCTTTGTAGGAATATACTTGTTCTTCGTTATTCATTTTGATTTTAGCCGTATAGGGTTTAGTAAGATAGGCTTCTCCACTGATTACCTCTACTCCATTGCCTTTCAGTAAGGTCTTAACCCCGCTGGTTAACTTATTCACGATGCCGTCTTTCCACTTTACTACTTCCGGCATATCTACTTGAACTTCACCAGAAACCTTGATGCCCATTGCACTGGCGTGTTGAATATGTTTTACCCGCTCAGACGCACTAATAAGAGCTTTTGATGGGATACACCCCCGGTTAAGGCAAACGCCCCCTAGTTCTGCTTTATCTACCAGAACCACTTTTTTCCCCAACTGGGCCGCCCGTATGGCCGCCACATAACCTCCAGATCCTGCTCCTATTACTAACAAATCGACATCTTTTGTCATTTTAGCTTCCTCCTCCGGTGATTTCAGAATGAAATAAACGAACGGTCTTTCACGAAAAAACAGAACCGTTTTCGTGCAATATGTAATCCTAAAACTGCTGTGAACCAACCTGTAACGTATACCCATTTTTAATCATTTTTAATGTAACTAACCCCCAAATTTCTATACATGGTAAGAAAAAGGGCTTTCCAGACAACCAGAAAGCCCTTTTCCCTTTTATTCCTTGACCCGCATAAGCCGCATACTATTTAGCGCTACCAGAAGAGTTGCCCCCATGTCTGAAAGGATGGCAATCCAAAGTGTTAACCAGCCCGGTATGACCAATAGCAAGGCAATAAATTTAATGGCAATTGCAAAGGTGATGTTAGCTTTGATGATATTTAGGGATTTACGGCTTAGTTTCACAGTGAATGGAAGTTTTCTTAAATCATCTCCCATTAAAGCAACGTCTGCCGTTTCCAGTGCTGTATCTGTACCAGCTCCACCCATTGCAATCCCAACGGTAGAAGCTGCTAACGCAGGGGCATCATTGACACCATCTCCAATCATGGCTACTTTTCCGTACTCGGATCTCAATTGTTTAATATAGTTTAATTTGTCCTCTGGCATCAGTTCTGCCTGAATATCCGATACGCCAACATGGCCGCCGATCGCATTCGCGGTACCTTGGTTATCGCCTGTAAGCATAATGGTCTTTTTGATGCCAAGTTGATGCAATTTCTGAATAACGTCTTTACTTGATTCACGTACTTCATCCGCTACCGCAATCACAGCAAGTATTTCTTTTTCAGTTCCGACCACCATAGCTGTCTTGCCTTGGTTTTGAAGAGTAGTAACATTTTGCTCTAAGTCTTTATCGAAATCATTAGTCAATAATTCCTTAAAGAGTTTCGGGCTACCGATGTAATAAGTCGTCCCGTTTACGATACCCTTTATACCCTTTCCTGTGATAGAAGAGAAATCCTCTACCTGTACGTCAGAATAATTAATGTTCTCCGCTTCTGCTTTTTTCATAATGGCTGAAGCAAGAGGATGCTGGGAACGATATTCTAATGCAGTAATGATGGACAGCAATTCTTTTTCATTTGCCTGCTTGTTCAACACATTAAAATCAGTTACCACTGGGACACCTTTTGTTAGTGTGCCCGTTTTATCAAATGCAATGGCCTTTAAGGCACCCATTTCTTCTAGATAAATACCGCCTTTTATAAGAACGCCCTTTTTCGCTGCATTCCCGATTGCTGAAACAATGGAAATCGGAGTGGAAATAACCAATGCACAAGGACAGCCGACAACAAGAACAGCTAATCCTTGATAAATCCATGTTTCCCAACTGCCATCAAAGAATAATGGAGGGACTATAGCGACTAAAGCTGCAATGACCATAATGACTGGCGTATAATATTTCGCGAATTTTTCGACAAATGCTTGAGATGGGGCACGTTCTCCCTGTGCTTCCTCTACAAGATGAATAATTTTTGCAATCGTTGTGTCTTCTACCAGCTTAGTTATTTTTACCTCAAGCAAGCCTTCTTCATTTAAAGTACCTGCAAACACTTCATCATCAACCGTTTTCGCAACAGGAACAGACTCGCCCGTAATGGCCGCCTGGTTAACAGCCGAATAGCCGCTTACTACAGTCCCGTCCATGGCAATCTTCTGGCCGGGTTTCACGATCATAATATCACCAATGGCAATGTCATCCACATGGATCATCAATTCTTGTCCATTTCGTCTAACGAGTGCCTCTTTTGGTGCAATATCCATTAATGAACGAATGGATTGTCTTGCTTTATCCATAGAGAATCGTTCAAGAGCTTCACTAATCGCAAAGAGAATGACAACAATGGCCACTTCTCCCCATTCCCCAATGATAGCGCCACCTATAACAGCCACTGTCATAAGGGTTTTCATGTCAAACTCAAAGCGAAACAAGTTTTGCAAACCGACTTTGAAAAGCGATAATCCTCCGATCAACATGGATGCTAAAAATAATAATGTAGTAACGAGGTTCTCTTCCCCATTCACACTCTGGGACAGGTAACCGAACGCAATCAATAAGGACGCAAAGAGCAGCGTACTGTGCTTTTTATAAAATGGCACTTTATCTTCTTTCGTATCTTCTTTTACCTCTTGTGATGCTTGGCGAGCAGATTTTTCAGGTGTCACTTTGAGATTCTCAAATGCACCTGCTTTTTCTAGTTCTTCTATCGTTGCATTACCATAAACAACAATTTTAGATGCACCAAAATTTACTTTTGCATCCTCAACTCCAGATAGCTGTTTTACATTTTTTTCGAATTTACCCGCGCAGTTTGCGCAAGTAAAACCTTGTACACGATAGGCCTTCATTTCTTGTTCAGATGTTATTGCCTTTTGATCAGACATTGACATTCACTTCTTTCTTATGTTCTAGTACAATCATCATTATTTGTCTAATATGTTCATCGTCTAACGAATAAAACGCTAGTTTTCCTTCTTTTCTATATCTTACAATCCCCTGCTTATGAAGGGTCCTTAAATGATGAGAAGCATTTGCCACCGTAATACCAATAATATTTGCTATATCACACACACATAACTCTTCATCTTGACACAAAGCATAGGTAATCTTTGCCCTATTTTCATCCGCAATTGCTTTTAACATTTGGGCAACACTAACAATATCGATTGTTTTTAAATCACCTTGTATTCGATTGACCTTTTCCTCGTCATAACAAAAAAATTCACAAGTATCTTTCTTATTCACATTATCACCCCATTGATATTCAAGTGTTCACTTGAATATAGTATATACCTTTCCTTGGTCAATATTCAAGTGAATATTTGAATGAAAAACATAAAATGATTTTTCTAATAGTAATTCCCGTTAACGAACGTTAGAAAGACATATTTGTTTATCTTTTCACAAAAAATGAAAAGGGCTTTAAATAGTCCTTTTCATTTTGTCTTAATTGTCCATTAACTCATCTTTTTATCAATGTTCGTTTTTTATATTTGATGAGTAAGCAAACGAACAGAGGTCCTTAATGATGAAATTGGATATACACGAGTCTCAAACAACTTGGATTCACAGTCAGATAAATAAAAGAATTGGTAATACTGAAACTATTCATTCAAAGAGAAAGGAAATGAATTTCACTTACTCAGCCGCACCTCAAGCTATACCTTTATTTTCCTGATGTTCCCAATAGAGCAGTTCCTCTACAGTAGAGAACACAGAAAAAATACTTACGACAGAGGAAAAACATCAAGACGTCCGAGCCGGGCACCACGGAATCAAGTGCGGCGACTATTACAGAAGGACCTGTCGATATCAAATATGGGGATTGCGAGTATTGTGCGTCCACGAATGAGCATTGTAAATTGATCCGTGTCACGTCAGACGGTCGTTAAGGTTTCAGGCGTCGAATACAGTAAGCTCGACAGGTGACATGTTATCCGTAAGGACGGCGGCGCGATTGACTTTAAAATGATCATCACATATCTAGATACGAAAACTTATATTACATCACATTACCAATACACATATACGGTCAAAAGAAATGTGGTTACCGACTCGTTCGACAAGGTCAATCCGGACGAGTTGAACGAGGCACTCACAGAAAGTGAGTTGGAATCCCCAGCCACGAACGAGCCTGCTGGTGATGAGATACGAATGGAGACGGTCAGGTGACGATCCAGGAAGCGAAAGACGCCGGTTTCACGATGCCGATTATGAGCGACCATTGGCTCTACCCCTATATGCGTGATAACGACAACGTCGGAATGGTCGGGGAATGATTTCAACCCAAAAATTAAAACAATGATGATTGTATAAAAAGACATCCTCCATTTCTAAGAGAATGTCTTTTTATATTCATTTACGTTTTCGATTCACTTTATCGAGCCGAATTTTCTCAATTAACGCGTGGATGATTTGCTCATCTCTTCCACCGAAATCTTTATTGAAGGGAATCCGCTCTCCTTCGAACATGAAGTAATCGAGCAGGTACGGGACTCGAGGTGTTGCGTGGCCCCACGTGTGCTCCGAGCAACGTTCCCACACCTCGGCTTCGAACTCTTTTGAATAGCGCATATGCTCGACGGCAGCCTTGACCTCCGATTTCTTCAGGACAAAATAGTCTTCAAAGACGAATTTACCGAGAAGCTCATACCACATCTCCTCGCGGACCCGTTCTTTAATCGCTTCTACATCGACTTCAACATGATACGGGGCCTCTTCTTCATTCTTGATGACATCCCTTGCTTCCCCTGTCACCGACTCCGGATGCAGCTCCCACCCTTCAGGCATCCGTTCTTTGATGAACTGTTCGAGCGCCTCCTCACTGATCCGATATCCTTTTTTACGTGACTCGAGCGGTTCTGCCTGGATCACGCCTTTTCGTACCCAGTTGCGGACCGTCTCCTTATGGCTTGTGAGCTTGTTCTTCGATAAGATTTCAAATGCCTCATCAATCGTATACATGATAAGCCTCCTTTTAACACAACGATGATTTTATTAAATAATACCATGACCATTGTATTAAAGTAAGCTGTTACTTTAATCGGTTTCAAATTGATAAGAAATTACTAAATGGATACCAAACAAAAACACCATTCCGGAGAATGGTGTACCTCTAGAAAATTGTTTTCATTTCTTAAAAAATATTTTTAATACTTATTATACTGCTTAACGAGACTTATCTCCTACTTGCGAATACGTTTGAGTAACTTTAAGTCCAGTTGACGTAGAAGCATCCCATCTCACTTTACTTGTTATTGACATATCAAATGACATTAATCCAATTCCGTTATAGCCACCGACAGTAACGTTGTATAATCCCATAGCGTTAATATCGTATCCGATTTTTTCAGCACGTGAATCAATTGCTTGCGAAGAAGCTTTGATTGCTGTCGGAAAAATACTCGACGTCCCACTAGTACTGTGCCCAGTTAATCTTAAGCCATCAGATCTTGTGGTATAGGTAGTCACAAGACCACAAGTAGAATCAGGGTACAATAACGCACGGATACTATATGCAATTTTATAAGAATATGTACCAAAACTTCGTGTTAATTGAAGACTTTGAACAATAGCTTTATTTTGAGGAGTTTTTGCCAATTCAACTAATTCGTTTGATGTCACCACTGTAATTTCTGCTCCAGTTTTAGGAAGTGTATACGTCACTTTAGAATTCCCTCCTAAATTTTCATCATCAGCGATAGAAAAAACAGAGATTTCCTCTTCTAACAATTCGTTATATTGATTAAGAACTTCTGGGCTAGTATTTTTAATTAATGTTAATTCTTCTGGAAGTAAACTTTCATTTGATGAGAGTACAGAATAACTGAAAGATTTAGAGTTGTTTATTTTAGTCAACTTTTGATTAGTTTTGCTAGCTTTTTTCTTATCCATTATTTCTTTACTTTCTTGTGAAAATTCACTCAAGCTATCAATAAAGTAGTTTACATTTTCTTCAGCGCCAACTGATGGGATAAATAGATTAGCAGAAAGTAAAGTTGCTAAAGTTAAAGTGGAAATTTTTTTCATTTTATTCCTCTGCTTTTGAGTTATAATAAGTATTAAAAGAAGCAAATAGCCTCTATTTCTTTCTTACAGAATAATATTAGAACATTATTTTCTTTTAATAAACAAATTTTAGGATTTTTTTGGATTTGATTAATAATAAATACCTTTTTTATTCATCTTTATTGCTTATATGCGTAGGATTAACAAGTAATATCCTTCTTGAAAAATTTTGTATGTTTTCAAACAGTACATTTAGCATCTTAAGTATTCCTATTGGTTCAGTTGATAATTATTTTTATCCCGGATTATTTTTATTGTTTTTGACCACGATAGGTCTGTATTTATTGCCCTTCTCATTCCTTCTTATTAAATGAGAAAAAAGCCACTATTAGTTTCACATTCTTAGTAGCAGTTATAATCTTCCCTCACATTCCATTTTAATTTTTCAGTAAGTAAATGCTGGTTAGCATTAATCTTGGCGAGTGCGTCTGCTAGTTCGTCATCACTGACCTATGAGAAGTTTAAACCCTTCGGGAAGAACTAGCGGAGAAGACTGTTGAGGTTCACATCGCTCCCCTGCTACCGTGATGAATAAGGGTCGGCGAAATAAAGTGGCATGCCAAGTGAGGACCGGATGCGCTCGTAACAGCTGAACGCCTTGCCTCAGTCCGTCGTCGCCGTCATGAATGTACCCCTCTGGGAAGACGCCATGGAACGTGTTGATCACCTCCAAAATCGAGGCCGCACTGCGGTTCGCGATTGGTAGGACGAGGTAGAACCGGTCCTTGCGCTCGATGAACGTCGCGACGCAAGCCTCCGACCTCCCGCGGCCGGTCCGAGACGGTCAGCCCGACGTTGATGCGCCCGACGATCTGTTCCGGGGACCAGGTCGCCCGCAGTTTCTCGATGATCGTCAGACGCATCATGTCGTCGAGCTTCGTCTTAGCGCCACAGTTCTCTTTCGCCCTCACATAGCGTTCCTGTGCACGTTCCGATTTTTACCCGGTGTTCCGTCTGATCTCCCGCGAGACGGTCGAGGACTGCCGCCCAAGCCCCAGATAGGTCTCTATTTCCACGCGCTCGGTTGTGGTAAGATGGGTATAGCTCATGGCGACTCCTCCGTCTGAATGTTTGCGTCGTAACTTCATTCTACACTAGGCCGCCGCTATGGGCTTTTTTTGCGTTCACGTTGGGGTATTGCACTTAATTTTATAATTCATCTAATATAAATAATGGTACGATTTACAACTTCCACTTTGAAACTATTGAATTATATTTAATCACAGAATGTCATAATTTTAAAAAAAGTATATCCATCCAAATAAATATACGCACAATAGTCAGTTGTTGAAGATACACTAAAATTTACGGATGCCGCTTGATTTAGTCCGATGCTCGCGTCCCCGTTTGTGGTAATTGTATTGTTATTATAAAAATCTCCGTTCACAATCAAAAAATTCGACCATCGTTTTGTAAATGCGTGTCTCGATTTTCCGTAACAGTTGGTTCGCTGGCACGAGTTCGTCGAACGTTACTATCTCCAATTGAGTTCGGTTGGTTTTCCGATTTTGTTGATTTCCTGATCATTCGATTCTCCTACATAACTGTTTCTATGTCCCTCATTATAAAAAAGCGATGACGTTACGAAAAAAAGGATTGATGCGTGGACCGACCAAGGGCACGGCGAGACTTCCAGGGGATCAGCAAGCAAAGGGAGGTCCAGCAGCGACAATGTCTCGATGCGGCTCCCTGTTTGTCCTCAGAAAAGCGAACTGTGCCCGGTCGGGCAAATAAAAAAGACTGCAGACAATGTGATGTCTACAATCTGAGACAGCACGGGCCGTCTTAAGAGTTCTGTAAAATCTTGATGTCGTTGACGATGTCCTCGATCGGCACGTCTTGGAATCCTTGATACGCCTTGATGATTTTCCCGTCCTGATCGACGAGATAGAACCACGTCGCGTGATCCACTTGGGTGCCTTCTGACGGTTTGCGGACGAGCGCTTTGAAGTTTTGTTGCGCAAACGCCTCAATCTCTTCTTGCGAATAGCCCGTCAAGAATTGCCAATCGGCTTTCGCCAAGTCGTAATCAGCCATGAACGCTTGAATCTTGTCCGGCGTATCGACGGTCGGGTCGACGCTGAACGACACGAATTGGACGTCTTCGACGCCTTCCTCGACGAGCGCTTCATTGAGTTTCGTCATGTTGTACGTCATCGGTGGACAGACCGTCTCACAGTTTGTGAACACGAAGTCGGCCATCCATACCTTCCCTTTCAAATCATCGAGACTGACCATCTCTTCATTTTGATTCATATAATTGAACGACTCGATCTCCCAATTGAGCGGGTCTTCAATTTCATTGCTGCACGCGGCGAGCACCGCCATCAGGCTAATCAAGCCAATGAGCATCCATTTCTTCACACGTTCCATCTCCTTCATTGTCAGTTGCGTCTCACGCGCCAGACGAGGAGCGTGATCAAAGTAAATGCCGTCAAGGCAAGGAACGGGATCGTGACGAACCCGAACCAGTTGATGTATTGCACGTTGCACGGTACGCCTTGCACGCACGGCTTGATATCGGCGAAACCGGGTACTTTTTGAACCAAATAATGGTACAGTGAAATCAGACCGCCGATGATGGAGAGCGGCAATACATACTTCTTCACCGCCCGGTCGTCCGTGAACACGGCGACCCCGAGCAAGATGACGAGCGGATACATAAAGATGCGTTGAATCCAGCAGAGCTCACATGGCACGAACTCACGAATCTCGCTGAAATAAAGACTGCCGAACGTCGCCGTGAGGGCGACGAGCCAAGCGAGATACAGACCATAACGGGTCAAAAATGACTGCTTCATGGTGTGCCTTGCTCAATCAATCGCTCAATCGTCTCGTAGTCGAACGGGTCTTCGAGCATGACGCCGTTAATCATGATCGATGGCGTGAACTGGACACCGTGCTCTTTGACAAGCCCGTCATCGAGACTCACCTGTTCGAGCACCGTCGAGTTTTCACTCAAATCGTCCTCGAGCTTCGCCACGTCGACCGATGTCGTCTCGCTCGCAATCTCTGTCAACCGCTCGACCGTGACCCATGCCTCGTCGTGCTGCTGACTCGCCGGTTGCGCGTCGTAGAGCGCCTTATGGAAATCCCAGAACGCGTCCGGGTCTTGTTCATACACCGACTCTGAAGCGAGCGATGCCAAAATCGACTCTTGTCCGTGGAACAGGACGTTGATGTAGCTGAAACTGATTTTTCCGGTGTCGATATAGTCTTCCTTCAACTTCGGATAGACCGTTTCGCCCCACTGTTTACAAGACGGGCATTTATAATCCCCGAACTCCACGACCGAGACGGGTGCGTCCGCATCGCCGAGCGTCGGCTGGCCTTCCGTCGACACGTGTTCTGTCGTCGCCGGTGCCGCCGTTTCGGCTTGTTCGGTCGGTTGATTCATCAGGACGACCACGACGGCCACCAAGGCGACCGCGAAGAGCGTCGCGATGACCAATAGTTTATTCTGTTTCATTATGTCTCACCTCTATTTATATCGATTCGTCTTTCATTATAACGAAAGCGCTATCTGTTTCCACGAAATCGACCTTGTTTTTTCTCAACTTTACTTCATGTCATGGAAAAGATGACGATGACGTCGCATCAACTCGTGAACAAGCTCAGACAATCTTCATTCAAAAAAGAGTGTCTTTCCTAGTGAAATTATGTCTCGAGTTCACTATACCTAGACGATTCTTCATCCCTCTGTGAACGCTAGAATAAAATTGACAGTTTTTGCTCGATACGATTTTACACTATTGCCGAAAAATCAGAACAGAACTCCGATAGAGTAGTTGAGGCTATTTTATCTGGAGGGAATGGATTTGGAGGAAAAGTTAGTGTTACATATCAAGATTCATCAAATGTATCAGCAAAACATGAAAGTGGCTCAAATCGCACAGCACTAAAAATATCGAGACCGACGGTATATAAGTACCTGAAGATGACATATGAAGATGCCCTACATGAATTTGACGAGAAAGCCTGTTCACGAAAGAAGAAGCTCGATGCCTACCGAGACTGGATCATTGCATGGTTGGAGGAGTATCTGCATTTGAGCAGCGCACAAGTACATGACTAGTTACTTGAAAGATATCCCGACCTGTCGGTCGGATCGAGCACGGTCAGGACATACGTGAATGAAATCCGAGAAATCTATCAGATCGAAAAGAAAAGGGTCGTCCGCCATTACGAGGCCATCCCAGAACAACCGATGGGCAAGCAAATACAGGTGGACTGGGGTGAGACCAGACAACAGACTAAAGATGGAAAAATGATAAAGCTTTATTTCATCGCGTTCTTACTTACGCACTCTCGGATGAAATATGCCGAATGGAGAGAACGACCGTTCACCACCAAGGACACCATTCACTGCCACGAAAATGCGTTCCAATTTTATGGTGGGCGCCCTTCTGAAATCGTCTACGACCAGGATCACCTCATCGCAATCAACGAGAACGCAGGTGACGTCCTATTGACCAATGAGTTTCAAGCCTACGTGAACGAACGGAAGTTCAAGATTCATTTATGTCGCAGGGCCGACCCGGAGTCGAAGGGTATGATCGAGAACGTCGTGAAGTACATCAAACGGAACTTCGCGGACAGCCGAGTGTACCGGCATATCGAGGATTGGAACCACCGTTCCATGAGATGGTTGGAGAGGACTGGAAATCATAACGTCCATCAGACAACGAAAAAAAGACCAGCTGAAGTGTTCTCCGTCGAAAAACAACACTTACAACCGGTCTTATCGCTACTCTCTTTCGAAAGTATCCGTACCGAAAGTATAGCAAGGAACGTCAGCAAGGACAACACAATCCGTTATCGCTCAAACCGTTACACCGTCCCAATCGGGACCTACTCATCGGTCAAGAAGAAGGTGGTGTTCCTCGAGGTGACCGAACAGGAACGGTTATTGATTCGCGAATCTCCCGAGGGAGAAGTGATCGCAGACCACCGGGTCAGCAAAGAGAGCGGAAAACTGATTCAAAGCCGTGACCACCTTCGGGATCGTTCCAAAGGAATCGAAGAACTGAAGCAACAGGTCCTCACCTATTTCGAGGACAGAGGGGCGGCGTCCGATTATCTGGGTAGCTCTCAAAGCGTTACCCGAGATACCGACGTGACCAGTTCAACATCATTAGGGACGTCGCGACCATGTATCCTAATCACTTAACGATAGCACTGGAAAAGTGTTCGCAAGAGAGTCTGTTCAGCGCCAACGATTTCCGGGACGTGGTCCACTATCTCGCGATCCTCGCGGACGATGGGTGTGATACAAAACCCGATACCGAACGTCCGAAGAAATCCGGGATACAGGTCGCAACGAGGCCGATCCAAGCCTACACCGACATCCTGAAAGGGGTGACGGCAAAATGAGTCAAAGCGTTTCCGAGTTACAACAGGACTTTCGGCAGCTTCGTCTCGCCGAGACGGCTGACGCCCTCCCACAGATTTTGAGAGAGGCCGAAATGGCCTCCTGGACGTATATCGAATTTCTAAGTGCCATCACGAACCATGAACGCGCAAAACGAGACGCTAAAAGTTTGGAAAGACGAATGAAGTGGGCCCGATTCCCGTTCATCAAATCCCTCTCGGAGTTCAATTTAGTGGAACAGACCGCACTAACCGCCCGACAGCTGAAGCAGTTGAAACAACTCAACTGGCTCGAACAACAGTACAACCTGATCCTCTTGGGCCCTCCGGGCGTCGGAAAGACGTTTTTGGCTGTGGGGCTGGGAATCGAGGCGGTCAACCACGGGTTCAAGGTATACTTCGTCACGATGGGCGAACTCGTCCAACTATTAAAAAGTGAAGAGTTCTCAAGCAAGTCGAAGATCCAGTTAAAAAGGTTGCGAGATTCGGACCTGGTCATCATCGATGAC
Organism: Exiguobacterium sp. s140; assembly: GCF_018617035.1. Taxonomy (GTDB): domain Bacteria; phylum Bacillota; class Bacilli; order Exiguobacteriales; family Exiguobacteriaceae; genus Exiguobacterium; species Exiguobacterium profundum. The sequence goes on along the minus strand of NZ_JACSJK010000001.1, from coordinate 651,284 downwards.
CTGATGTACATGGCGATGGGCCAACGAGAAGCCAATCTCTTCTTCCATCTCGTCAACCACCTTTATGAGCGCAGCTCGATCATCCTGACCTCGAACAAAAGCCCCGATCAATGGGGCGAATTGATCGGGGACCAGGGCATCACGACTGCGATACTGGACCGCTTACTCCATCGCGTCGAAATCATACATAGTGATGACGACAGTCATCGGATGAGGAACCGAAAATCATTGTTTTCGGCAGAAGTGTAAAAGGCAAACGAGCAAAAAGTGTCAAAATCAACTTGACGTCTACACCCTCGCATATGACCACCCAGAAACATATCTCCACTAAAATCCTTTCTGAACAAACCCTATCCGCTTATAATGACAAAGGTCTACCTATTGTCGTTCTAAGGTTTGGTGCCATCTGTGCAGAAACGAATTCTTATGGGGTGGCGATCACATTAAACGCATGCTGAACTTCGACAATGTGACATGGGTTCACCTTGATGACTCCGTTCCTTAGGTCCATACCGATAATTTATTAGAAATGATTTACATAGTTTTATTACAAGGCATAGACGGAGAAGTCTACCACGCCATAAAACAGAATGTAGACAATCGCAATTCCCGTGTAAGATTAGCCATTGCCGCAAAAAAAGAAAATCATTGCTCCCAATTATCAAGTAAAAAGTGACCTATACATTCGATAAGATTCAAGCAATTGGATATAGACCGCGTAAAACATGCAAGCAGACGGTGGGAAAACTTCAAAAAAATCGGGAGAAGAATAAGGGTATGGTCTCATTTTTGAACACAAAAACACCATTCGCCCGATTAGTCAGGCTATTGACAAACCAAATCGCCCTTTGCGATTTGAACCGCTCCCCGTCAAGTAGACAGGGCAAATAATGAAAACCAATCTAAACGGCTTGAGACCTGTATTCGACAGGGCTCAAGCCGTTTAGTCGTTTCTAGAGTAGACCATGGTTGTAGAACGATATGTAGGTCTCGATGGCCGACGTGAGTTCGCTATAGACCTGGAACTCACGCAAGTAGTACATCTCGACTTTCAAAGTGCCCCAAAAACTCTCGATCGGGGCGTTGTCGAGACAACGACCAACTCAGGACATGTTGCCGATTAGTCCTGCGTCTTTCACCATACGTTTGAACCCTCTCGAGGTATATTGGAGCCCTCGGTCACTATGGATCATCGGACGCGCTCCTGGACGGAGCCCCGCGATGGCTGGCATCATCGTCTGGAAGACGATCCCGTTGTTGTTGGACCTTCCGATACGATAGGCGACGATCGATCCGTCGTACAGGTCGATGATCGCGCTCAGATACGCCTTCTTCCCGGTACCATATTTGAACTCGGTGACGTCGGTGCACCATTTCTCGTCCGGCCGAGACGCACCGAATTCTCGGTTCATCAGGTTCTCGGCCACATGCTGTGGCATCGACTTCTTATGTCTCTTCCGCTTCCCGCGGATGATCGATTGGATCCCATGGATATGCATCAGGCGATAGACTTGCTTTTCATTGAACGTGGACAGACCTTGTTGCCTGCGTAGCCGATTGATTGTCATCGTGACCCGACGGTAGCCGTATGTACGGTTCGCCTGGTCATAGAGTAGACGAATGTCCTCCAGGAGCTTCTCGTTCTCTTCTTGACGCACCGATACGGTGCGGTTCAACCATTTGTAATAGGCCGCACGTGAGATGCCAGCTGGGAAACCTGGGTCTATCAAGGATTGGCGGTTCTAATAGTGGGTTGCCCGTGTGCCTTAGTCATTTCGACGCCGATTTCGATTGTTTCCGCCATCGGTAATGCTGCCAAAAAAGGGGTCTTGATTAAAGGCGGCGTATACCTGGAAGAAATGGGCGCGCTGAAAGCTATTGCATTTGACAAAACCGGTACCCTGACCAAAGGTGTACCTGTCGTCACAGACTTTAAAATCACGAACAAGCAGGTAAACGAGAGAGAACTGCTTTCTATCGTGACGGCATTGGAATATCGTTCTCAGCATCCGTTGGCCTCTGCCATCATGAAAAAAGCGGACGAGGAAAACATACCTTACACCTCTATCAGAGTTGAGGACTTCTCTTCCATCACAGGAAAAGGCATTAAAGGAACGATAGACGGCACCACCTACTTTATCGGAAGCCCGCTTCTCTTTAACGAGCTAGGTGTTGAAAGTATTGATAATAATCTGGACCAAACCGTAACGGCTCTGCAACAGCAAGGTAAGACTTCGATGATTATCGGAACGAAACAAAGCATATTGGCGGTTATCGCCGTAGCCGACGAAGTCCGGGAATCCAGCAAAGAAATCATCCGGAAACTACATGATATGGGTATTAAAAAGACAATTATGCTGACGGGTGACAACAAAGGGACAGGCAAAGCTATCGGCCAGCAAGTTGGCGTCAACGAAATCCAGGCAGAATTGATGCCAGAGGATAAATTAAATGTCATTAAACGCTTGCGAGCTGAGTACGACAATGTCGCGATGGTCGGGGACGGCGTAAATGACGCTCCGGCACTCGCTGCCTCTACTGTTGGAATTGCCATGGGTGGTGCTGGAACGGATACCGCTTTGGAAACAGCAGATGTCGCCCTGATGGGCGACGATTTGAGCAAACTACCGTTTACGATAAAATTGAGCCGAAAATCCCTAAATATTATCAAAGTGAACATCGCGTTCGCTATCAGTATCAAAGCGATTGCATTACTCTTGGTCATCCCGGGCTGGCTCACCCTATGGATAGCTATTATGTCCGATATGGGGGCAACTCTTCTGGTAGCACTGAACAGTTTAAGACTGATGAATGTCAAAGAATAAAAAAACAAAAATATTCATTTTTATATCCTCGAATTTGTACTGGGTATGATAAAAATAAATGATCTCTGTTTTTTAAGACGGCTTTAAGATGACTTCGGTATTGTTCCCGAGTCATCTTTTTAGGTTTCATTGTCAGCTTTTTTATCATCAGACAGTTTTAATCGAGGCCGAACCTTATTCATTGACCGGAATATTCTCCGAAGTATGGAAAGAAAATCCGGTCGATAGGTCTACTAAACTATGACAATTAAATCTAAATATTTGAACGTTCGTTTTGGAATCATTCATTCATTCGAATACATCCTATTTTAAGAGACGAAATTTCGATAGTGTTCAAAAAAAAAACGAATGAGGGGGTTTCTAAATATACCCTCATTCGATATTCAGTTTCCTTGCACGTAGAAAAGTATTTATTGGTATCAGACGGTATGAAGTATAGAATTTTTACTCATATGTCGAACCTCAGTGTGGATTTGGTGCAAGGATGACTTATTTCTTTAGTTGTGTTTTTTTGATTCTAACTCTATTGTAGAATGTTTAATATCTAGTTTTGAAGTCACTTCTTTGACTTTTTGTTTAACAATAGTTGAATCCTTTAGATTCATCTCTTCTACTATTAAGTGTAAATTCATGGCGTTATCTTCGCCATCAATTGACCAGACATATAGGTTTTGAACAGAAATCACTTCTTCAATACCTTCAATCTTTTGCTTCACCTCATCGATGTCAATACCATCAGGGACAGCACCTAAAAGTATTTTCATTGTTTTAACTAAATTACGAAACACATTCACTAATATAAACAACGCAATAGCAATTGATAGGATGGGGTCAAGTATATGTATATCCTTGAAGAGTAAAACTATCCCTACTACAAGAACGGCAATCCAACCTAAAACATCTTCTAAAAGATGCCAAGATAGTACTCCCTCATTTACTGATTTTCCTTTGTGTAGACGGAATGCCGCAAAACCATTTAAAAGCACACCAAAAATTGCAAACCAAATCATTCCTTGTGCATTAGAATGCTCCGGTTCAAACAGTAGAGGAATTGCTTGAGTAAAAATATATACAGATCCAATTATTAATATTGTCGCATTTATTAATGCTCCTAAAAGGGAAAAACGATTATATCCAAAAGTGAAGTTATGATCGGGTTTTTTGTTCGAAAATTTTTGTAAGAACCAGGACAGGCCCAATGCAAGAGCATCACCTAAATCGTGAATGGCGTCCGACATGATTGCAACACTATTAATCAAAAATCCCCCGATAAATTCACCAATCGAGAAAACAAGATTAATTATAAATGCTAGTTTGATATTTTTTGATGCCTTATCAGTACTCGCCATTGTTCGATCTCTCCTCACTTGGTAGTCCATCCTTAAAAAGGTTAGTTGTTAGAATAATACTGGTCTCTAGCGTTCTGCAATATAATAAATTTCTTTGCCTATTGATTGTAAACAACGCATACTTGAGAACTTAAGCGCAGTTCTTAATATTTTAATAAACAATCGAAGGACGTAATTTTTGAAAGCGAAATTAAATACATGTATCTAATTTGTTAGAACCATTTAGGCACTAATTTTATATATAAGACTTCTCCGAACAATTCGGTAACGGTCTGTAAAATGATCACTACAGCTACTTGTGTTGATAGGGGCTCTGGTAATATAGATGCTAATGGAAGAACTACAAGTGAATTCCTTGTTCCCATACTAAATGTAATTGCTCTTCTTGAAGCAATATCTAGTTTGAACAACTTACCAAGGGACTTTGACACCCATGGTATGATAAGTAGAAATAAAATATAAACTGGTATTACATCTATTAATGTCCCGAGGTCACTATACACTTCCCTAATTTGAGAGGCAACTACCACAAAAAGTACAAAAGACATAAATGGAACGGGAATCCATGGCGGCATTTTCATGATACGATTACCTAAAGAACTCTTTTTAGAACACAATTGTGTCATTATCGCTAATAGAAGCGGTATAAAAATCAAAAATAGAAATGCATCTAGAAATGGACCCATCCTAACGATACTAATAGCCTTTTCTCCTAATAATACGAATAAATATATGGGTAAGAGTATCGTCTGTAAAATTAAAAGAATCGGTGTTACTTTTAACAATATTGATTCGTTTCCCTTTCCCATCTTTGTAAAAACAATCACATAGTCGATGCACGGTGTTAACAACACCAAATACACCCCCAGCATCAGTGATGAATCTTGAAGAAATATGATAACCAAAACCTAAACTATTAAAGGAACGGCAACAAAATTTCCTAATAAAAGAGCTACCACAAACCTCATGTTTGTAGCAGATCCATTCGATTTCAGAAACGGAATTTGAACGAACATCCCATACATCAAAACTCCTAAAAGGGGAGAAATAAAAATATCGAGATATACAGCTTCTGTATTCAATAGACCAAAGATTACTGCCAACATCAAAAAAATGATGTATATACTGACTTGGTGGGCTTCCACCTTCTCTAGCACTTGAATTCCGAATTTGCTTTCCTTCTCTATCAAAATCACCCCCAAAATTTTCAGGAAATTTCAGAATGAAATAGATAACTCCACGATTTTAATTGCCAGGGCAAGAGGTTTTATATTTTTTCTTCTAGTATTTTTATTTATCCAACAGTAAAAATACCGACTGAAAGTAAATATAATTAAGGCTCATTATTTACACTTCCGAATATAGTTAGTATCTTGAATATATATCAGTCAAAAAATAAAGTGATAACCATTAAAAAAATAATTATTTTAGCCTAAAGCCACATCTAAAATCATCATGATTGTAAAGCCAAACATTAAACAAACAGAAGCCAAGTCCTTGTTTCCATTTTCTTGAGATCCTGGGACTACCTCCTCCACTACAACAAAAATCATTGCTCCTGCAGCAAAGCTTAGCGCAAACGGAAGTAAAGGCTCCATTATGAGTACTGCTACTACTCCTACCAACGCCGCGAACGGTTCAACCATACCAGATAACTGGCCATAGAAAAAACTTTTACGACGAGATAATCCATCTCGTCTCAATGGCATTGACACAGCAGCACCCTCAGGGAAATTTTGTATGCCGATTCCGATTGCCAGCGCGATAGCTCCCGTGATTGATGATGAAGGGAATCCTGCTGCAACTGCTCCAAATGCAACGCCTATGGCAAGTCCCTCTGGAATATTATGCAATGTTATTGCTAACACCAGTAACGTGCTCCGCTTTCTCTTCTTAGGGTTTATACCCTCAGCCTCATCCATCGGTGAAGTGGGATGCAGATGTGGAATCACTTTATCAACACCTGATAAAAAGAATCCTCCAAGTAAGAAACCGATTGCAGCTGGTAACCACGCCGGAAGAGAATCTTGTTCCGCCATCTCAATTGCAGGTGAGAGTAATGACCAAAAACTAGCGGCAATCATTACTCCTCCAGCAAAACCGAGCATCCCATCCATTAGCTTTTGATTCATTGATTTTGTCATAAACACTAACGCGGCACCAAGCGCCGTCATCCCCCAAGTGAATAAAGTACCCAGCAATGCTTGAGTAAGGGGTTCTAACGAAGAAATATATTCAATCATCTATCAAAACTCCGTTGCCAAAAATCGAGTTTCTATACATGCTCAAAATTAAGTAACTATTATCCAAAATCAGCATTGCTGTCTCCTCCTGATTGTCAATCCTACTCAACGGGTGATTTTTTTAATGTTGATGTACTACTTCCCCTACCTTCAGTTTGCAAAGCAATTCATCACTGTGAGGATGAGAAAGAGTTTCGAATTGAATCGTAGAGTGTTGAACGTTCAGATGTGCTAAATCGTGTTCAATTTCTTGAAGTAGATTCTCACTGTCATAGATTTGTAAATTACCATCAACGACGACATGACATGAGAGTGCATTCATTCCACTTGTGATACTCCAAAGATGAAAGTCGTGTATACTCCGTACCCCCTCCTTGTTGTGAATGACTTGAAGAACCTTTTCGACATCAACGTTTTGTGGTGCACCTTCCATTAATACGTTCAATCCGGATTTCGTCACGAAATAACCACTTCGTAAAACAAGTCCCGCTACAATGATTCCTGCGAGCGGATCTGCCCAGTTCCATCCAAATGCCATGATAAGAAGCGCTGCCAGTATTGCACCGACTGAACCCAACGTATCGCTTACAACATGTAGATAAGCACCTCGCATATTCAAATTATGTTCTACGTCTGCACCTCTTAACATAATCCATCCAACAAGAAGGTTTATAGCAAGGCCAATACTGCTAACAATTAACATTCCTACGGATGCGACCTCAGGTGGTTGAATAAATCGATTGATGGCCTCATAAAAGATATATATGGAAATCAGTATGAGTGTGACCCCGTTTAAAACAGCTGCTAGAATCTCGAAGCGTCTATATCCGAACGTTTTACGATTGTTCGCTATTTGTTCACCTAATTTAAAGGCAAGTAATGCAATAGCGAGCGAAGCCGCATCACTAAGCATGTGACCTGCGTCCGCTAAAAGTGCTAAGCTATTTGTAAGGTACCCTCCAATCGCCTCTACAACCATGTATGCCGAAATAATAAAGAATGAAATGATCAAAATCTTTTTGTTAGAGGTATGAGAATGATCATGTGCATGATTATGTGCCATAAGATTAACTCTCCTTACTATATTTAGTGGTGTTTCGCATGCTCAATCGCCTGTCTTAGTAAGTTCATGACATGGTGATCATCTTCTGAATAAAATAGAGTAGTTCCTTCTCTTCTAAACTTGACAAGTCGAAGATTTTTTAAAAAACGTAGCTGATGAGACACGTTTGATTGACTTAAGTTAAGAAGATCAGCTATTCCGTTGACCGAATGTTCCTTTGTGCATAGCAGGGTTAATATTTTAATTCTTGTCGGGTCACTAAGTGCCTTGAACGTCTGAGATACAATAAATAGAGTCTCATCGTCAATCTGCGCCCCTATTTCTATTTCATTTTCTGTAGTATCTTCAATCGGTTCATCCATAAGTCAGTACCTCCGCTCATGATAACTATACATGTTCATATGTTCATATGTTCATATATAACTTATTAGACTTTTGCTGTGCCGTCAACACTTAATTTAAAAAACATTTATTCTATCAGCTCTACATACTTGAAGATTTGAGATACTTTCTCTGGTTTTGCGATTATTTCTTATTTTTAGCCATACAAAAACTACCTATTAGAGAGCTAGTTAGATCTCATACTCGATAGGTAGTCACGCTTTTTCAAAAAATCAATATAGTACACTAACGTTTTAAGAAAACGTCAATTGAATTATTTACTGGGTATTGTCTAATCTATTTTCCAACTTCAAAAAGCTTTTCATGTTTTTCTAAATCAAAGCTGTTTTTTAGTAAGCATACCAATTTGATACAATTAGTTCTTCATTTTTCAAATCCAAATCAAAAACTACTGTTTGGTACTGATTCGTCCAAGAATGACTGTAATCAGAAAAAAGGCGGTCAACGCTAAAAACGGAATTGTGATAAAACCCATCCAGTCAATGTACTGTGCATTACAGGAAACTCCTTGTTCACATGGTCTGACTTCCGAAAAGCCGGGCACCTTTTGTACAAGATAGTGGTAAAAAGAGATACAGAATCCGATTATTGATAAAGGGAGAACATAAAATTTGATTGAGCTATCTTCTCTGAAAACTGCAATTGCAAGAATCAAAGCTATTGGGTACATAAAGATACGTTGAATCCAACAGAGTTCACAAGGTATAAAACCACGAATTTCGCTAAAATATAGACTTCCAAGTACTGCAGTAATTGAAACAACCCAGGCGAGGTACAGTCCATATCGGTTTATTACTGAAGCGCTCATTGGGTTAGCTCCTTTTCAATTTGTTTTTTTATAGAGGTATAGTCGAATGGATTTTCAAGGATGACCCCATTAACTGCAATCGTCGGGGTCAGTGTAACATTGTATTTTTCTACGAGCGCCGCATCCATTTTAACTGATTCTAATCTAGAAGAACGACTTGATAGGTCTTCTCTAAATTTATTTAAATCTAGAGAAGGGACAGTCTTCGTCGCAATCTCTTCCATTTTCTCCACCGTAACCCATGGATTATCGTGTATTTGCACGTCAGGTTGAGCTTCATAAATAGCTTTGTGAAATTGCCAAAATGATTCTGGGTGATTTTTGTAAACAGATTCTGATGCAAGGGCAGCTAAAGTGGACTCATCTCCGTGAAACAAAACATTAATGTAACTAAAGGAAGCTTTCCCACTTTCAATGTAATCTTTTACAAGTTGAGGATAGATTGTTTCACCCCACTCTTTACACGAAGGGCATTTATAGTCTCCGAATTCTACAATTGATATCGGCGCTTCCTTTTTACCTATTGTAGGTTGATTATTAACTGATATCTTTTCATCTTGAACAATTTTAGTCTTTGATTTTTCGGAACTTTGATCATTTAAAAATAAAAAAGCTAAGACTGCAATTACTAATACGGATGTAAAAATAGTCAATAGTTGATTAGTTTTCAAAACAATTCACCTCTTTTATAAATTCGTTATTTCTTTTATCAGAATTATAGCTAAAAATACTAGAGTATCCTTAGTTTTTCAACATTGAATCCATGGACTTCTAAAAACGAAATCTATGAGTCAAACAAGTTACATTCTAACACATTCATGCAACTAAACTTTTATGCAGATGAAAGGAGGGCCAATTTATTTCTTAAAATACGTCTATTCCCCTTAATAATAGTGCATTTTAAAACAGGGCAAGAAAACTTTTAACTGTAGATAGACGAAAGCCAATAATCGTTGAATAGAATGACTAATATTTAAAGGATAAGTACCATACAGATAGTAAAAAACCATTCATGGGTCTTTACAACCAAAAAAACTACATATGAGGAGTCTATTATGAAGTCTAAACATAAATTTCGAATAAGCTTAGTAATTTCCTTGGCTTTATTAACTTCTTTTTTCTATCCCTTTAAGCTTTTAACTAGTGTTAACGTCCTAAACGTCGTACATGCAGAGGAATCTCTATTCATAACAACTGAAAATTTGAATTTGCGTTCCTCGTTCTCTTCAAAAAGCAAAGTCCTTTTGACGATTCCAAAAGGAAAAACCATTAAGAAGATAGGTGTATATGGAGAAGATAAATCCTGGTTTAAAGTTTCATTTAATTCAAAAATCGGTTATGTCTCAACGAAGTACGTGACGCCAAAACCTATACCTAAAAATTCAGTCAGTTCAATAAACACAATATATAAAACTAAAACTTCACTAAATCTGCGTAAGGGCCCATCTGTCAAATCACCCGTTTTAATGACTATCCCAAAGTCCAGCCCACTAATGTACCATGCTGCCTCAGGCCCTTGGTATAAAGTATCATACAATGGGACTCAAGGCTATGTGGCAAGTCAGTATGTAACCATATCGCCCTCGGCTATGAAGTCACGAAGTAAGCAAACGACCGAGATTCGCTCAAGCATGTCTTTAGTGAACTCAAAGGTCCTTATTACGATTCCAGCATCTACTGAAGTGACTGTACTAGGAAAATCGGGCACAACGGGTTCTTGGTTAAAAGTTATGTATAACGGTATTACAGGATTCACACCTGCTCGACATTATATAGTGCAAGTGGCACCGGGGGATTCTTTATCCACTTATCCAACATATATTACTATCGAAAATCTTAATTTACGTAACCAAGCGAGTCGTTACGGATCTATTTTGACAACAATTCCCTCAGGCACTTCGATTTCTGTCATATCGAAAAGCGCCAGTTGGTACAAGGTGCGATATAACAATCAAGTCGGTTACGTATCATCTGGTTTTGTGCAACCATTTACCGGAAAAACTCCTATAAAATCACCGGTGATTCCAGCTAACAAACACGTGATTTTAATTGACGCTGGACACGGTGGGGGAGATGCTGGTGCAGTGACTTCAAACGGTACAGTTCAAGAAAAAGTACTCACCCTAAACATTGCTAATCGTGTGGCCGACGAACTAAAGAAAAACTATGAGCTTTATGAAGTGAAACTAACGCGCTCAAATGATAGATACTTGTCACTTGTTGAGCGGACCAATCTATCAGAAAGGCTTGATGCTGACGCTTTCATAAGCGTCCACATTAATTCTTCACCTTCTTTCGCTACAGGTCATGAAGCACTCGTCCCTACTTCTAGCGCGTACACCACAAATCCATATGCGAACGCTAGCCGCAGATTAGGTGAAGTAATTAATCAAGAAATCGCCATGAACGTTCCAGATTTAAAAAATCGAGGCGTTAAGCGACAAGATGTCTATGTGGTAGGAAGAAACACGGTACCTTCTACTCTCATCGAATATGGCTTTATTGCTAACTCAGTAGATCGCTCCTATATGTCGGGAAGTAACATGATCAAAGCAACCGCCAAAGGAATTGATAAATTTATGAAGAGTTACTACTAAATAAACACCAAACAAATACTAACAAACGATTTGACCACTGAATTTGAGACAAAATGTCCTAAATTCAGTGGTCATCATTCATTTCCTCATCAAAATGGCATTATAAGTATTTCTCTTGATATACTCGAATGACAATAAACTCAAAAGAACAACTGACATAGAAATGAAAAGAAATAGAAATATAGATGGTGAAGTAATATTGATACAATGATTCCGGTTCGAGTTTTAATCATGATACGAATACTTTTATCCAGCAACGCATTTTTTATAATAGAGATAAGTTACGGAGGCAACAACATTGTTTACCATGAAAAAAATTATAGCTTCAACTTTACTTGGTGTTATGTTAGTTCAAAGCGCATCCCCTTCTTACGCTTTAAACTTGACTGAAAAACAAAAAAATATCCAGCAGAAGCAAGCGCAAAATTCTACAGAGCAACGTAAAGCTAATACGTCAATTCAGCAGCGTGAACAAGATATCACACTCGAAGAACAGAAACTGAATGACTTGGAATCCGAGTTACAGGATATTATCAATGAGGTCACCCAGTAGAAGGCTGAAATTCGGACAACCCAAAAGAAAATTGCTCAGATTCAAACTCAAATTAAAGAATTCCAGAAAAAAATGAGCTCTCAAAAGACATTGATGGAAGAACGCATGGTCACGATGCAAAAAAACGGTGGTTCTTCTATAAACTGGGCTGAATTTATTTTTGGTTCAAAAGACTTTGGTGATCTGGTTTCACGCATGATCACCGCAGGGACGATTCAAGAAAATGATCAAGAACTTTTCAAAGAATATCAATCAACAAAAAATAAGCTTCAAATTGCTAAAGCTGAATTGGACACTGAAAAAGATAAGCTTATTAGTCAAAAAGAAGAGCTAGAGAATAGTCAGAAAAAATTGAACGGCAAAATTAAAGTGCGGGCTGCTCAAATAAAAAAATTAGAGGCCGAAAAAATCCAGTTCACATCTAAATTGGTAAGCTTGCAACAAATGGAATCGACGCTTCAAGAACAAGAAAAATCAATTCAAGCAGAGATTGAAGCCCAAAGGCTTGAAGAACAAGCTAAAATTCGTACCAAAGAGGCTGCGCGTAAAGCTGCAGAAGCAAAAAGTGCCGAAAAAAATGAAATCAGCGAGAATAAAGCCTCTCTCGAAAAATCACCAAACTCTGAGAAAGTGGTAAACACTTCAAAGACTACGGATTCACTCGCTTCTCCAACAAGTGGCGGAGTTTTTCAACGTCCAACCTCAGGTATCGTAACCCAAGGATGGGGTCCAGCAGGCGGGGCCAATGGCTACAGCTTCCATAATGCACTAGATACAGCTGGACCAGTAGGAACTCCTATTATGGCTGCTCAAACAGGAACTGTAACTCGAGCAGGCTGGGGTGGACCTTATGGAAATCATGTCATCATTACGCATGTCATAGGCGGTCAAGTTTGGACTACCCTTTATGCTCACATGAGCTCATTGTCCGTTTCCGCCGGACAACGTGTGACCCGAGGACAGAACATCGGTGCGATGGGGAGTACCGGAAATTCGACCGGTTCTCATTTACACTTTGAAGTCCATCGAGGAAACTATTCGTACTCAGCTACAAGTGCAGGGAATACAGTCAACCCATCCCAATTTTTCTGAATTTCAGAGGCGAAATTGTTTAACACTATATAATTACTTCAGTAAATCACTTAATATTTAGACCACAGAATATTAGATGCCCCGTAAAAGTTGGACCTGATAATCTAATTTTTATGGGGCGATTTTTATGTCCGAAAGCTTTTAAAGTCTCGGTGACCAAACGCTAACTGACTCGCAAGAAAAACTTCAGAAAGTTAGGATGAGCTTTCGTTCGTGCCCCCACCCCCCTACGAGTGCCTGGGGAATACAATCTCAGGTGCGACATACACATTCACTATGTAGATATTAAAAACGATATGGATGGGTAGACAATCTTTAATCGATTCAATCTTGAAGTACAGACTCTTCTCTCCTTTGATGACCTTCAACTGGCAATATACGTCGAGACGAACCTTAGGTTACTAAGGCCGTGTCTAACGGTCGATGATAAATTTACGGATATGAAGGTCCAAATTCAAACCTAGGTTGTCGAAGTCACCAGATGATCTATTTCATGATCCAACTTTTTGGATTAAGTTCAATTAATATCTTTTGAACTTAATATATAAAATTGAACTTAATATATAAAATGTACATTTCTTTATTTTTTATATAGAAAAGTAAACCAATCGAGCATACGACGCTCTATAAAGTCTTGAACCTTAAAAGTGACATGGGGTCTATGCTCGATAGCTAATAAGATTGCATGATCAGGTCACTTTTAATGTAATAATCAATACATCACATTTTCGTGTATGTTAATATTAAATCGTTTAAAGGAGAGAAAAAAGATGGCAAGGTTTTTTTCACTGTTGATTGTTTTGTTAGTATTATCTGGTTGTGGAAGTACAGTAAGCAATAATGGACCTGAAGTGATTCCAGAATTAATTGATGTACAATTTAAAACAGATCCTGAAATAGTAAAAGCAAACGAAGTTATTGAACTTATAGCAACTGTTTCTCAAGGAAACGAGAAAGTAGACGATGCGGATAAAGTTGAATTCGAGATATGGAAAGAAGGCCAAGAGGAAAGCCAACACGAAAAAATTGAAGCCAATTATCAACAAGACGGACTGTATGTAATTTCTTATATTTTTGAAGAGCCCGGTAAATACTTTATATATTCACATACGACAGCAAGAAGCTATCATTCTATGCCCAAAAACGAAATATTAGTAAAATAATAAATTTTAATTATTACAATTAATAATATAGACGAGCTAATCCATGATGAAAAAACTCGTTTTTATTGAATCGCGCGACAACATCAACCTTGTGATATATGCTCGAAAAATACCAATTTTATGATATATCCTTTCCGCTCCAATGTCTGATACGTCCATTCCGTCGCTCCACCTTGGAAACTACCATCAGTTGTATGCTTATATGTAGGAATATAAACGCGAGTCAAATAGAGTCACATTGCTCAAACGCATCCTCAAAAACTCGAAGGATGCGTTTTTTGTCCTGCTGAGTATTGCGGATACAGAGAGCCACTAGTGCGGACGACTGAGCGAGTCAATATGAAGAAAAAGGCCATCGACTCATCGATGGCCAAGATCTTAGCTTATCCCTAGCCCGTGGTGTTCCCTCATTGAGGTTTCGCCATCGACCAGGATTTTATAGGAGTCGTGTACGATCCTGTCGAGAATTGCGTCCGCGATTTGGGCCTGTCCTAGATTCGAATGCCACTCCGCGTGGCGTTAGACGCGCCCACGCTCTTGCTTTTGACGTTGCCCTTACGCTCCGTGCCTCCCGTTAGAAAGGGCCAGGAACATAGAGATGCGTTTTAAAGCAGCTCTTGTTATCGGGCCGTCAGGGAGGCAGCGGTGCGATGAGCGACTTCGCCTCCTGGCGTTAGACGCTCACGCATGAGCCCGGATCACCATTCCTTCTCCCATGCCCCGTCTTCAGACACGCCCCAATCTTTGAACCGATACTTGATGAGCCAATGGACATGCATCACTTCATATTCGAATACACCCTTGGATAGCTCTGAGACGACGAAGCTGACTTCTCCATCCGCCACCACCCATGTCCCGTATAGATACACTTTCTTGATCGGACGCTCTTCTGCATCCAGATAGATCAGCACCCGGAAGTAAGGCGAGTTCCGTCCGTCATCGAACCGGACGACCTTCTCGACGCAATGTTCCCTGTCGACGACACGCATCCATTCGGGATGTTCCATCAGTTCCGAGAACACCGTCCGGACGAACGGATCCAATCCAGCGAACGCATAGTCATCAAGCAGCCCCTCATCCATCACGTCTCCCCCCTTCCGCTTCGCTATAGAACGATTCCCCGTCCAGAGCCAGTTCAGTCCTTGTTCATGAAACTACAGAAATGACGACTTTAAAAAATGTATACATGTATACGCGTATACAAATCTACATGTATACATGTATACAAATATTTTTGTTCTTATGTACGACGATTCCGTCGAATCATATTGGTATTGAAAAAGACGGTGAGGTGGGTCAAGCGTTCTCCTTCCTTCACATCACAAAGAAGATCCATGCTCACAAGTTTTAAGTCGTCAAAATCTTCTTGGAGCCGGTCAGGAAGGCGTCGAAGCAATACCTCCGTCATCTCGTCCATCGTCTGTTGATCTAGTTGGTAACTGTCCATCTGAATCTTCCTCTCCTGTTGATAGCCTCATGATACCTCGCATCCAAGCAGACAACATCTCGCCTAATTTCACGTAAGCCCTAGGGCTTGTTTAGAAAACATGCTCATTTTCAATAAACAAACCGTGTTTTCACTTCTGTCATTTCATCAAATAGTCTTCTTACGAGACAGACCAAAACAACGTCCAACCTTCACACACGAACCATCGCGTTTTCGTCATGCGAAAACGACCCTTTTCCGGATCCCGCTCTATGGATCCAGGCGAGAGCAACGCGAGTCGCCCATCCAGTCAAAGAAAAACGTACGTTTTTCTTCCTTGTCCTTACCGGACGGACCGGGACCGGTCCCCCGGCCCCACTCCATTCCGTTCAACCCATGTAACCTCGCTGTTTCATGCTGACGTACGACTCGTCCGCTCCGAGGATGAGATGGTCGAGCACCGGGATGCCGATGAGGTCCCCCGCCTCATGTAACCGTTCGGAGACGAGGATGTCCTCCCGGCTCGGCGTCGGGTCCCCGCTCGGGTGCTGATGACAGACGATGAGGCACGAGGCGTTGTTCAAGATGGCGCATTTGAAGACCTCCCGTGGGTGGACGACACTCGAGTTGACGCTCCCGACGTGTGCCCGGTGGACGCCGATGACCCGGTTCTTTGTGTTGAGCATGATGACGAGGAACACTTCACGGTCGTCGTCCCCGATGAACGAGGAACCGATTTGTCGGGCACTGTCCGGTGATTGGATGATGGCGTGCTCGAGAGCGACCATCCCCTCGCGAATCTCTTGTTTGATACGAATGACCTCGATGATGGATGTAAGTTCCATGATGGTTTGTCCCCTTTCGGATAAGCCGAGCTCAGAACGAACACCGTTGTGCGTCCTGTTGACGGGAACGAAGCGAGCGTCGGGAGACGGTGCAAGGGCGACCGCAGGGAGAGCCTCAAAAAAATGCGTAGAGCAAACGGAGGGACAGGCTTCCGTAGCCAACGAGCGAAAAGCCTCGCTTTGAGCCAAAAGCGAAGGAAGACGGGCCGGAGGGCGCGTCATTTTTTTGACGTCCCTTGCACCGAAGACCAGCGAGCTAGAGTACGGAAACAGGACGCACGGATTACCAATCACGAAAAAGGCTGTTCAAACGGGACAAATCGGGTATAAAATAAGAACAAACGTTCGTTTTATTGAGAGGGGTAATTATTATGACGATGTATCGCGATCGGGGCGAATTGAAATGGATCCCATTCCTCATGCCCGAGCACAAGGCGCTACTGACGAAATACTATAAAGAGATTCAAAAAATGAGATGCCAGATATCGATGAACAGGTCCTATCGGTCTATGAGAATGTGCTGAACGACGCGATCTTCAGCGGAGATTTGGTAGAGGTAAAATATGTGGAGAAGCGGGAGATGAAACGATTCAGAGGATTCGTGCACCGGACGAACTACATGGAGCGGACCGTCGAGCTGGCCAATCAAAGGGAAGGGATCATCCATGTGCCGTTCGAGGCAATCATTCACGTCGAACAATCGATAGACTAACGCCCTGGCGGTTGCTGACGAAAAATCCTTTGCTGCTTTTATAGATGTATCAGTTAAAAGTTGCAGTACACTGATATCTTTAAATCATTCCGTTTGTCAATTTAAGCTAGACAGATCGACTCCATTCAGGTGACTCAAAAATGCCTCCAACGGTGTGCGGTAATTCAGTGACTTTCTTGGGATGTTATTCCGCTTGTCGGCCACCGACGAAATGAATGTTTGATCCACCTGGTTGAAGTCCATTTCCTTTGCCAAGCCGTCTTTCCGCAGGAGCCCGTTGGAGTTTTCATTCAAGGCGCGCTGAGAAGGCGTGCCGGGATCCGCAAAGTAAATCGAGACGTCGTGCCGGTTGCACAACGGTTTCCAATTGGAGAATTCCTTGCCGCAATCAAACGTGATGGATTTGAACAGATTTCTCGGGACCCCTTGGAACCACTGGTTCAACGCAGTTTCAATATCGCAAGCCTTGCGTCCTGCAGGCTTCAGGGCGATGATGACTTTCGTCAGCCGTTCGACCAGCGTGATCACCGCACTTTTGTGGCGGGCACCCACAATGGTGTCGCCTTCGATATGCCCGAACTCTTTTTTGAACGACGGGTTGTCGGCTTCCCGTTCGGAAATATGGCGTTTGAACGCCTGTTTTCCCCGGCGTTCCTGGTGTCCATTGGGTTTCCGTTTTCCTTTCATCGGCAGCGTGGCGGCGTCAAAGACCTGATTTTTGAACATGCGATAGATGGTGCGCGCGGAACAATCGATGGCCGTTTCTGCCCGGCCGACAATGACATCCGGCGTCCAGCCCTGCGCCACCTTGTCTTGAACATAGGCCACTTGTTTCTTCGGCAGGACAATCTTCCGCCGGCCGCAGCGTTTCTTATTTTTCTTGTATTGCGTGTAGAAGTCGAGCGCTGTATGTCCTGATTTCAGGAAATTGATGACGTTGTAGATTGGCTGCCTGGAACGGTTCATCAACTTAGCAATGATCGCTACAGGTATATTTTGGCGGTGGTAGGATTCTATCATCACCAGTTCATCCGTGGTAAGATGGGTGTAGGTCATTCGTGATCACTCCTATGTTTTTATTTGGTCGGAAAATACATTGTGAGTGTACCACGAATGGCTTTTTCAATTGTCTAGCTTAATTTTACAATCGGCTATTAATGAATGAATGATCAATTTTTGAAAACTTTTTTGTGTTAATTGAATTTAAGTAGAAAAGAGAAGAAGCTTTTGGGCTTCCTCTCTTCCGATAATATCTCATATGTAAACCTTTATCTGGTGGAACCCTTAAAAGCTTATTCTGTATTTATTGTTTCCCTTTCCTACAGGTTTTAGCGTGTAAAACATAACATTTAAACATTCGTTTGAACATTTGATTGACAATCCAGCGAAATATTTATACACTTGCTTTAATCAAACATTCATTTGAATGTTTAACTAACAGTAAAGTATTCGTTAAAGCTCGGATTTACAAAGGAGTTGGTGATGTTGATATCCACTATTTTTTCCGCCATTGCAGCTTATATTGCAACAAGCATTGATTACGTCATCATATTATTGATTTTGTTTTCACAGACCAAAAAATCCGGCCAATTAAAATCCATTGTCATCGGCCAGTATTTGGGGACAGCCCTATTGGTTGGTGTCAGTCTATTGGCTGCATCCGGTCTTACCTTCGTTCCGGAACATTGGGTCGGGTTGCTCGGACTCATTCCGATTTACCTAGGAATCAAGGTGTGGTTTAAAGAGGAAGAAGAAAACGACGAAGAGGATATCCTGTCCCGATTATCTTCCGGAAAATCCAATCGCTTGTTTGTAACCGTCACAGTCATTACATTGGCGGCTGGCGGCGACAACATCGGCGTCTATATACCCTATTTCTCAACTTTGAATCTGAGTGAAACCGTTGTGATGCTTATTGTCTTTGCCGTCATGGTCGCGATTTTGTGTTACCTTAGTTACCGTTTGGCATCCGTTAAGTCGGTCTCTGAAACGATTGAGAAATGGGAACGCTGGATTGTACCGATTGTCTTCATCGGACTCGGCATCTTGATCATGATGGAGAACGGAACCTTTCGATTCCTTTGGAGACTGGTGAGCTGAAATGATTTTTCACATGCTCTGTTCCTATAGAAGAAAAACTTACTGCAACCTATTTATTTGATGAAAAGAGGAAAATGAAATGAGCAAAGATACATGCGAAATTTTGTGTGTGGACGAAGAAAAAGTTGTGCGAGTCCAGCAACAGCTTGCAGAGCAAAATCCGTTGGAAGTCGCGAAAATTTTCAAGGCATTGTCCGACGATACGAGAATCAAAATCGCTTATGCCTTATCGCTGGAGGACAAACTCTGTGTTTGCGACGTCGCCAATATCATCGGCTCTTCTACAGCGACGGCTTCCTACCACCTGCGCCTGTTAAAAAATATGGGGTTGGCGAAATACCGCAAAGAAGGCAAATTGGTCTATTATTCGTTGGATGATGCACATGTGAAACATCTGGTTCAAGTGGCCTTCGCTCATCAGAAGGGGGTTGTTGAAGTTGGTTGAGAAAGCAAAGATAGAAGAAGAAAAAACAGTCTACCGTGTGGAAGGATTTTCGTGCGCCAACTGTGCCGGAAAATTCGAGAAGAACGTCAAAAACCTTTCCGGTGTTGAGGATGCGAAAGTGAATTTCGGCGCTTCGAAAATTTCCGTTTACGGCGAAGCAACGGTCGAGGAACTGGAAAAAGCTGGCGCTTTCGAGAATTTGAAAGTAGCACCGGAAAAACCGAAACTTCAGACAGCTCCGGAAGCGAAAATCGCAATTGAAGACAAGAATGTCTTCCGGGTGAAAGGCTTTACGTGTGCAAACTGTGCCGGAAAGTTTGAGAACAACGTCAAGCAACTTCCCGGTGTCCAAGATGCAAAAGTGAATTTCGGTGCTTCGAAAATTTCCGTTTACGGAACGGCCTCAGTTGAAGAATTGGAAAAAGCCGGTGCTTTTGAAAATTTGAAGGTCGTTCCTGAAATCATAAGTCGGCAAGCTGGTCCGAAAACGGAAACCGATAAAACGACAGCTATAAAAGAGAAGAAAGTGCCGTTCTACCAAAAGCACAGCGTCTTGCTCTACTCCACCCTGTTGATCGTCTTCGGGTACATTTCCCAGTTCGTAAACGGGGAAGAAAACCTGATGACGTCCCTCTTGTTCGTGGCAGCCATCGTCATTGGCGGATACTCGCTCTTTAAAGTCGGTTTTCAGAATTTGATACGCCTGGATTTCGACATGAAAACCCTGATGACGGTTGCCGTCATTGGGGCAGCCATCATCGGCGAATGGGCGGAAGCTTCCATCGTGGTCATTCTCTTCGCCATCAGTGAAGCATTGGAACGCTATTCCATGGACCGGGCCCGACAATCCATCCGTTCGTTGATGGACATTGCCCCGAAAGAGGCACTTGTCCGACGAAATGGACAAGAACAGCTGATTTCGGTGGACGATATTGCCGTCGGGGATACCATGATCGTCAAACCCGGACAAAAGATTGCGATGGACGGCAAGGTGGTCAACGGCTATTCGGCGGTCAATCAGGCAGCCATTACGGGTGAATCCGTTCCCGTCGGCAAAACGGTGGATGATGAAGTCTTTGCTGGCACGCTGAACGAAGAAGGCCTGCTCGAAGTCAAAGTCACCAAGTTGGTCGAAGACACGACCATTGCGAAAATCATCCATTTGGTAGAAGAAGCACAAGGCGAACGGGCTCCTTCGCAGGCGTTTGTCGATAAATTCGCCAAATATTATACACCGATCATCATGGCCGTAGCTGCGTTAGTTGCCATCGTCCCTCCCTTCCTGTTTGACGCCAGCTGGGAAACTTGGGTCTATCAAGGACTGGCCGTGCTAGTCGTGGGCTGTCCGTGTGCTTTGGTCATTTCCACACCGATTTCAATTGTTTCCGCCATCGGGAATGCAGCGAAAAAAGGCGTTTTGGTAAAAGGCGGCGTGTACCTGGAAGAAATGGGCGCCATCAAAGCGATCGCGTTTGACAAGACCGGTACCTTAACCAAAGGGGTTCCTGTCGTCACAGACTATGAGGTATTGAACAAGGGCGCCAATGAAAAAGAACTGCTTTCCATCGTCACAGCTCTCGAATATCGCTCACAGCATCCTCTTGCTTCGGCCATCATGAAAAAAGCGGACGCAGAAAACATTTCTTATTCTTCGGTCTTGGTCGAGGACTTCTCATCCATTACCGGCAAAGGGATTAAAGGGACTGTCGAAGGAATCACATACTACATCGGCAGCCCGATCCTTTTCAACGAGTTGGGCACCGCAAGTGCCGATAAGGACTTGGAACAAAACGTCACAGCTCTTCAAAATCAGGGCAAGACGGCAATGATCATCGGAACGGAACAAAGTATCCTGGCAGTCATTGCCGTGGCAGATGAAGTCCGTGAATCCAGCAAGGACGTCATTCAGAAGCTGCACCAAATGGGCATCAAGAAGACGATCATGCTGACGGGCGACAACAAAGGAACCGGTCAGGCCATCGGCCAGCAGATCGGTGTCACCGAAATCCAGGCCGAACTGATGCCGGAGGATAAATTGAATTTCATCAAACGTTTACGAGCTGAATACGGCAATGTCGCGATGATTGGAGACGGTGTGAACGATGCCCCGGCACTCGCTGCCTCTACTGTCGGAATTGCCATGGGCGGTGCCGGAACCGATACCGCTATGGAGACCGCTGATGTGGTCTTGATGGGCGATGATTTGAGCAAACTGCCGTTCACCGTGAAGTTGAGTCGGAAATCATTGAACATCATCAAAGCGAACATTGCATTTGCGATTGGCATCAAAGTGATCGCGTTGCTGCTGGTCATCCCGGGTTGGCTGACGCTATGGATCGCCATTATGTCCGATATGGGCGCTACCCTTCTAGTCGCGTTAAACAGTTTACGGCTGATGCGAGTGAAAGAATAAAAAGCAAAAGGGGTTTCCGATTATCTGGAAACCCCTTTTTTTATGATGAATTATAAAATTAAGTGCAACATCTGAACGTGAACGCAAAAAAAAGCCCACAGCGATGGCCTCGTTTAGAATGAAGTTACGACACAAACATTCAGACGGAGGAATCGTTATGAGCTACACCCATCTTACCACAACGGAGCGCGTGAAAATAGAGACCTATCTGGAGCTCGGGATGTCCATCCGGTCCATCGCGAGACGGATCGGGCGACAGCCCTCGACCGTCTCGCGGGAGATCAGACGGAACCCCGGCTACGAGTCAGGACGTGCGCAGAAACGCTACGAGAAGGCGAAAACCCATTGCGGCGCCAAGACGAAGCTCGACGACACGATGCGCCGGACGATCGTCGAGAAGCTGCGTGCGACCTGGTCACCAAACAGATCGTCGGCCGCCTCTACGCAGGAAAAATTGCCTTCTCACCATCTACCGATGGATCTATGTGGGACGGATCGACGTGCCCGTGACCGTGCTCCGCCAGAAGGGGAAACGCCAAAAGCCGGTCGAAACGCGCGGTCGCATCAACGTCGGTCTCCCCATCTCGAAACGGCCGCCAGAGGTCAGGGATCGCCGGACGTTCGGGCACTGGGAGCTCGACACCGTCGTCTCCGGACGAGGGAAGTCGAAGGCGTGCGTCGCGACGTTCGTCGAGCGGAAGAGCCGGTTCTATCTCGCCCTGCCAATCACCGACCGCACCGCGGCCTCGATGGAGAGGGCGATCCATGCGGTGCACGGCGCCTTCCCGGAAGGCACGTTCGAGACGGCGACGACGGACCGGGGCAAAGAGTTCAGCGGTCACGAGCGCATCCAGGCGTCGCTCGGCGTGCCGATGTATTTCGCCGACCCGTATTCATCGTGGCAACGGGGGAGCAACGAGAACGCCAACGGGCTCCTCCGCGAGTTCTTCCCGAAAGGAACGGATTTCGCGGAGGTCACGCATGACGAACTCGCGGACGCGCTGGCCAAAATCAACGGGCGACCGAGGAAGTGCCTGGACTGGAAAACCGCACACGAGGCCTTCACCGAGGAAGTGTTGCGCTTAATTTGACAAACCATCTTATCATAAAATCCGTTTGTGAAAAAACTATGCATTTTTTGATTAAATCTCTTGTCAATTTTTGAAATGAATTTGATATACTTTTTTGTAATATAGTGATGCTATACTCCTTTTAACAAATCGTTCGTCACTGTATCTTTATCTTTAAAGGAGTACAACTAATGAAAAACAAGGTAATACTTATCGCTTCTAGTGTCTTACTCACAACAACTTTTTCGATGCATAGTCCAAAAGTCGAAGCAAGTAGTGCATATAACGTAAAAGTGAAGACAGACGATCTTCGTGTTCGGACTGGTCCTTCTCTCAATCACAAAATTGTCGGCATCACTAACACTGGGCAGACCTTTTCTTATTTAGGAAAAAAAGGGGCTTGGACAAAAGTACTTTACAAAGGAAACACACGGTATATCTATAGTTCTTACCTAAAAAAATATAAGAGCCACGTTGCCAAAAAAACATCATATAATAACTCTCTTTTTGCTTCTCCTACAGAAGGTCGGCTGACCCAAGGATACGGAAACTCTAATGGTGCTTACGGTTATACATTCCATAATGGCGTTGATCTAGCTGCAGCAAAAGGCACACCCGTCTACGCTTCTGCCAGTGGAAAAGTCATTACATCTAAAAACAGCGGTGCATACGGTAAACACGTTATGATTTCACATAGTCTACAGAATCAAAAATACGTAACCGTTTATGCTCATATGAACAGCCTTTCGGTAAAAAGTGGTCAGACAGTCTCTAAAGGTATGAAGATTGGAACAGTTGGGAATACAGGAAACTCGTTCGGAAATCATTTGCACTTTGAGATTCATAAAAACAGTTATAAATACAGCAGTTATTCTGCAGCGAATAGTGTCAACCCAATGAACTATTTGTAACCTAAAAAAAAGAAAAGATTAGACTGACCTAGCTATATGAGACACTAATAAAAATACCTTGATTAGGCTACCGCCACGCCATATTTTATCGGTGTGAGGTAGCCTAATTTTTCTTGGATACGTTCTTCGTTGTAGTAAGTTAAGTAATTATTCACCCGCTCACGCACTTCATAGTCGCTTAACGAGTTGAACTTGACGTACTGGAACACCTCAGACTTCAAGTTCGAATGAAACGATTCGATCACCGCATTATCCCAACAGTTGCCTCTTCGAGACATGCTGCTCGTCAGATACTTCCTCTTTACGAAATCTTGAAAGGCATATGATGTATAGACACTTCCTTGATCTGAATGGATGATAACCCCTTCGGGATTGTTCCGACTCTCCAACGCCATCCTTAACGTATCGATGACGAGGGGCGTCTGTTGATGATCGTATAGCTTATAGGCAACAATCTCATTGTTGAATAGGTCGATGATCGTGGAGAGGTACTTCGTCGTGCCCCCGTATTGGATGTAGGTGATGTCCGTCATCCACTTCTTATTCGGTCTACTGGCAGTGAAGTCTCGCTTGAGAAGGTCAGGGGCAATGACGATACTCTCACCCTGAGACTTCCATTTTCGTTTGGGTTTGATCCGACACTGGAGATGGTGCTTCTTCATGATTCTCTGTACGGTGTTCCGGTTTGATGCCAATTCATAGGTTTGTTCTAACAGGGCCTTTATCTTTCGATGTCCATATCGATACTTTGTAAGCTTACATACTGCGACGATTGTTTGCTCTAGCACCGAAGGGTGCTTCACCGGTTCTCTGGCCCAACGGTAATAGGTTGCCCGCGGAACGTCTATCACACGTAGGATTGTCGTGACTGTATATTTGCTCCTCAGGAGCTCTACAACCTTTAGGACTACTTCTTTCTCAACTCTCTTTCGATCTCCATGAATTTTTTTAAGATTTCGTTCTCCGTCTTCAGGTGGGATAGTTGACGCTCTTTCTTGTCATCCTCGCTGGCGGAATCAGGACCGAGTCCGTAGGTGTACTGCTTACCGATCGGTTGGCCGAATCGATAGATTTCATTGGACCGATACCATCTCATCCATGTGTGAATCTGGAATTCATTTTTGATTCCGTGTTTCTCCATAATCTCTCTAGTCGTCAACTCACAACTTAGTTTGTCTCTCACCACTGCCCACTTCACTTCACTTCACTTCACTTCACTTCACTTCACTTCACTTCACTTCACTTCACTTCACTTCACTTGAATATACGTTTTTGCCCACGCAAAAACACCTCCGATGCCAGCACTTTTTTAAAGTGGACCACTGCGAAGGTGTTTTTATATTGTCTCAAAAATTTAGGTTAGCCCAAAGTTAGATTTTTTTATGTCCAATTTTTATGGGGCAGTTCACAAGAATTTGAGCTTTTTCATAGAATTAAATGATTTTTCTAAGGTGTTTAACTGTCTCTATCAACTTTTGTACAGCTAGCGATATATTTTATACGTCTTTTATTGGCGAGAGACGCCGCTTGATTTCGTTGATAGACAAGTAAAGCGTATAATTCCCGTATTCAAGAATCGAATTTAGAAAGAGATTCAGTTCTTCCTGAGATGTCACTTTTATTTTTAGGTGGTAACATCCTTCTCCTGATACACGATGGGCTTCCACTACTTCTTGGCGCTCGTTTAGAAATTGAATAAACTTCTCATGATTGGACGTTTTCATAATGCTTACAATATTGAAACCGATGAAGAAGATATTCGTTATTCATGATTCATCACACATGTGAAATATTTCGCTGAACGCTTTTATGCTGGAAAAATATTGAATGAAGAATCCGATCAACTATTTGAACAGATTGCGAACATCTACCCAAAGGCCATGAATGGTTCATTCAAAGTACGGGACTACCTTAAACAGTTGCACGGTGTGACAATTCCTAATGAGGAACTAGCTTATCTAGCCGTTCATATTCATCGACTGACAACTAATATGGATTTGAATAAACAATAACTTTCTTAATTACCTGGTTCTTTTTGACGAAGACCAGGTTTTTTCTATACTGAACAAAAAAATATCCATTTTTTATAATCGAGCAGCTATAGGCCGCATGACATATGTGTGTTTTTCACCACTGATTCGATTTCTTTAAATCGGCGTGACGGGCTCCTTTAATAACTTTTTCAGAAAAAATAAAAGGAAAGAACAACTTTGCTCTTTCCTACAATTTCAGTCAAGTGTTAATAATTATTTATACATCGCACGTCTTCATGCTTAGTTTTGGGATGACAGGGCTTCTGCGGTTCGGATTCCACTACAATCCAACGCCCTCGGCTGAATTGAATCCAAAGGACGATCGCCTTAAAGACGATGTCTAGACCGATGGCGATCCACACTCCTGCAATGCCCATCTGCATCTGAATCGCCAATACATATACTGCCCCAGTCCGGATCACCCACATACCGATCGTGGTCAGATACATTGGAAACTTCGTATTGTTTGCTCCTTGGAATCCACCGGTCAATACAAGGACAACTGCTAGGAAAGGCTGGAAGACCGCTGCTATTTTTAACGCGACATCGATGTCTTTGATGACTTGGGGATCGTCGGTGAAAAGTGAACCTGCCCATCCTCCGAAGAAGAATAAGACGACCCCGAATAAGGACATGAAGCCCATCGCCATGAACGTGCTCAATCTGGCATATTCTTTGGCGGTCTCGTGGTCTCCCGCTCCGATGTTGCGACCGACGAGAATGGTTGCTGCTGTCGCGAAACCATATGCCAACATATAAGAGAACACCTCTAGATTCCCTGCAATTTGATGCGCGGCGAAGGTGTTCGTCCCGAGTACCACGATGAATCCGAAATACACGATCTGTCCGGCTCTCATGACCAATCGCTCGATAGCCGCCGGGCTTCCAAGGTTCACGAGCTCCAACTGGTGTTCGAGATCCGGTCTCCAGAAATCTTTCCTGAAGGCGATCACTTCCGTCTTACGAATATAGTTCATCAATAAGAGCGTCCCGACGAGCCGGGCGATGACGGTCGCGAGTGCCGCTCCGACGAGACCAAGTTCGGGGATGATCCAAAAACCGAAAATCAACATATAGTCGAGCACAATATTGACGACATTGATGACGATGCTTACCTTCATCGGTGATTTTGTATCTCCCGCACCTCGTAAGATACTACTGAGCACAAACATCAATGCCATCACGATCGATGGGATCCCGACAATTTTGAAGTAGGTGCTACCAGCTTCTAAAACGTCATTCTCCACCCCCATCAACCTCAGGAGAGGCTCAGCGAAAAATAGCGTCACGACCCCAAAGGTCACCCCGACCACGACAGATAGGACGATGGCCTGCTGCGCGATATGTCTCGCGCGCTCGATTCGTTCTGAGCCTAAGTTATTGGCGACATAAACGTTTACTGCCACACCGATTGCCATAAAGACAGCAAAGTAGATGGCGAGGATGGCATTCGTCACTCCTACCGCTGACACTTCTGCTAGGCCGATTCTTGAGACGAACAGCGTATCGACAAATCCGAGCAACGTTTGGAAAAAATTCTCGGCAACCGCTGGTAACGCGAGTAGAAGGATGAATTTCATCTTGGTTTTTCGATCACCATGAGTGTCCAGCCGCTCACTTTCTATCATCTGAGTCCTCTCCTTCGAAAATTATGCTTACAACGATTACAGGAAAGCGACCCAACGAGGAACCATGGGTCGCTCATGGTCAATCTGAGACACGAATGACGAAAGGATAGGTGTGCACAGTCCCATGGAACTGGAATTCGGCCCAGACCTTGTAAAGGCCAGGTTTATGGAAGACCGTCTCAAATTCCGTCGTATCATGAGAAGAAGGATGCACATGGATAAACTGTTCTCCGGCTTCATCCAAGATGACGACATGACCAAGTGCTCCAAGGTATGGCTCCGGGTTACTTTCTTTGGTGTCATAGCTGAAGACAGTCGGGACATGCGCTTTTAAAGAGTCAATCGACAGCTCGACGGTATGACCTTCGATCGTCTTCGTCAGACGCTCATCCACTTTAAGTGACGATTCGATAGAGGAAGAGGACTGATGATCAATCTGTAAGTGAACCGGCTTCACTTGATATGCCCGTCCCTTAGGCTGAATATCCACGAAGAGTTTATACGCCCCTGCCTCAAGTTGGACGGGGTGCTCGAATCGACCCTCACCCTTTTTAAACGGATGGAGGTGTCGGTACTCAGTTAGGTCTTCGTTCACGAGAATCAAATGGAATTCCTTTTCATGGCTGACTTCGAGTTCCGGGGCTTGCTGATGTTGATCCTTTAACTCGATACTGATTTTCCCGAATTCATATTTAGCTTCTACAGACACTTCATTTCCCGTCAAGTTCTTCATATGATGATGTCCATGGTCTTTCACGTTTAACACTCCTTTGTGTAGTCCTTGATCGCACCGTTACTCGACCTCCATTACTTGCAGCAAGAACAACCGATTTTAACGGCCGCCTCCGTTACCTCGTAGCCAGTCTCTTGAATTGCGGTTTCAATCTCAGAAAGTGTGAGTTGGCTTTCATCGAACGTCACGTCCACCTCTCCCGCCGAAAGATTGACCTTCACTGATTCAATACCCGCTAACTTTCCAACGTGTCCTTCAATCTTATTGATACAAGATCCACAAGACATACCCGCTACCTGAAATGTTGATTTTTTCATTATATGTTCCTCCTGATTATTTAATTACCATACATGGGTAGGGTGTAAAAGTATCGATTTTTTTACACCCTCGCCACCTTATGTTCGTGTCCCTCATTGCGCGACACGCTTTCAACAGGTTCTGAGAGTGAGCTATCGTTGCTTATCGTAGCAATGTTAGAATCTCTTCTTTGTTGTTCTCGAAGCCAACAAAGTACTTCACTACTCTTCTTTTTCTGAGCATCCCTTTTTTGTAGAAGACAAACAGTGGTACGATTCGATTCCCTGATATCGCTACCATTTCTTGTTCAAGGTCAAGGTTCGCACCCACATCTTTGTTCACATAAGGGACTGAGGTTGTTTTTAAATATTTTTTGGCATCCTGACAATCTGAACACGTCGGACGCGTGTAAAGCTCGAGCTGTAGGGCTGTATCCATCCCACTCCCTCCTTTTATTTGATCATCGAAGGCTTGAATCGTTTTAAACGGAGTGCGTTCACCAGGACCGAGACTGAGCTTAAACTCATGGCCGCTCCGGCAAGTATCGGGTTCAACAAGGGCCCGCCGAGTAGATAAACAATCCCCATCGCAAACGGGATACCCATGACATTATAGGCAAATGCCCAAAACAGGTTCTGTTTGATGTTGCGGATGGTTGACTTGCTCAATTCGACAGCTGTAGGTACATCCATCAAATCGCTTCGCATCAAGACGATGTCTGCAGATTCGATCGCAACGTCAGTACCCGAACCGATCGCGATTCCGATGTCTGCTTGGGCCAAGGCTGGTGCGTCATTGATTCCATCACCGACCATTGCGACCTTCTTCCCTTCGGCCTGTAACTTCTTCACTTCGTTCGCTTTATCTTCAGGTAACACTTCACTCAGTACCCGATCGATCCCGACCTGTCTCGCAATCGCCATGGCCGTACCTTTGTTGTCTCCGGTGATCATGGCTACTTCGATACCCATTCGTTGAAGTTTCTGAATGGCTTTACGACTGTTTTCTTTGACGGTGTCTGCGACAGCGATGATCCCTGCGATTTGTTGGTCAATCGCGATATACATCGGCGTCTTGCCTTGGTGTGCGAGTTTGTCTGAAGCGCCTTCAAGGACATCCAGTGAGATGCCGCGGTCTTTCATCAATTTTCTGTTTCCGGCAAGCAAGACTTTTCCGTCGATCAGGACTTCGATCCCGTGCCCTGGGATGGCTTCAAAACGATCGATATCCATGACACGCATCATTCTGTCCTCTGCCGCTCTTACGATTGCTTCGCCCAATGGATGTTCAGACCCTTTTTCAGCGGAAGCGGTCAAGCGTAACAACTCATCTTCTTGATGTCCATTCACTGTCACGATATCTGTCACTTTCGGTTTTCCTTCAGTGATCGTCCCTGTCTTGTCGAACACGATCGTCTGGACTTTATGGGTCGTCTCCAAGGCGCCGCCACTCTTGATCAACACACCATTCTCAGCACCTTTGCCCGTACCCACCATGATTGCTGTTGGTGTGGCCAAACCTAGTGCACAAGGGCAGGCGATGACCAGTACTGAAATCGTGATCGTCAAGGCGAAGAGGCCGGTCTGACCGCCTAAATACCATGCAATTCCTGAAAGGATCGCGACGACGATGACAATCGGTACAAAGTATCCGGAGATGATATCGGCCAGTTTTGCGATAGGAGCTCGAGAGCCCTGTGCATCCTCGACCAATTTGATGATTTGAGATAGCGCCGTATCCTTACCGACTTTCGTGGCTCGGTATTGGATGATCCCGTTCTTGTTGATGCTGGCACCGATGACTTGAGCACCCACATTTTTTTCAACAGGGATACTTTCACCGGTCAGCATGGATTCGTCTACAGACGTATTACCTGATAGAACCACGCCATCCACCGGAATCTTCTCACCAGGCTTTACGATAATCGTGTCGCCGACGATGACTTCGTCGATTGATACTTCTAACTCTTGTCCGTTGCGGACGACCTTTGCCGTCTTAGGTGCCAGTCCCATCAATTTTTCAATCGCTTCGGATGTTTTACCCATCGTCCGGACTTCAAGATATTTACCTAATGTGATCAGCGTGAGAATGACTGCGGCTGTCTCATAGTAGAGGCTATTCACGTATCCCTCATAACCTGAGAGGATAGCCATGGTAGCACCGACGCTATAGAAGAAGGCTGCGCTCGTCCCTAGTGCGACAAGTGAATCCATATTCGGATGCCCTCGGAACAATGTCTTAAATCCGACGGAGAAGAATTTCCATCCGAATAACATCACTGGGATGGTCATCATGAGCTGCAAGACAGCGAACAATTCTGGGTTCATCGTTGGATGCAATGCCATCGGTAGGGGTAGGCCGATCACATGCCCCATCGCCACATAGAGTAATGGAATCGTGAAAATCGCCGACCCTACAAATCGGTTCCACATCGATTGAATTTTTTTCAGTTTCTTTTCTTTCTCGGTATCTTGACTATCCGCTGATTCTTGGTCTTCTCTTGCCTCATATCCGGCGTTTGCCACCACTCGGATGACATCTGATACAGTCACCAGCTGAGGATCATATCGAATGACTAATTTTTCTGTCGCCAAGTTCACATTCGACTCAGTCACACCCACCATTTTCCTCGTGGCCTTCTCAATCGTCTGCACACATGAGGCACAAGTCATTCCTGTGATGACAAATGATCTTTGCTCGGTCTCAGTTGAGGCCTTGTAGCCAGCCTTCTCGACGGTCGTCTGAATATCTAGCGGCGAGATTTTCGTCTCATCGTAATGAATGCTCAATTTCCCTGTCGCCAGGTTGACGTTGGAGGTCACTACGCCAGGCAATTTTTGGGTTGCTTTTTCAACTGTCTGAACGCAGGACGCACAGGTCATCCCTTCCACTGCAAATGTCTTACTCTCCATATCGTCTTACCTCCATTTTTATTGGGCCGATTCGACTTCGTATCCGACCTCGCCCACAACTTCTTTAAATTCATTCACACCTAGTCGTGATTCGTCGTACTTCACTTTTGCGATGCCTTTCTTCAAGTTGACCTTCGCACTTTCAATCCCATTCAGACCTTCAAGTGCTGACTCGACTTTGTTGACACAATGAGCGCACGACATACCTTTAATCGTTAAAATCGTTTTTTCATCTTGAATCTCCTCCTATTCAACACATTCATGACGTCATTTCAAACTCAATGTCTGGATCCACAGGAATGGTCCTGACATCTGCATTGACCTGGGGTACAAGTACATGGAATGTTTTCCACCGCTTCACCTTCCTTCATCTCAAGGATTTTTTTGAGATTCTCGATATCCTGTACACTTAGTGTCGCTTGTGTGATCATCGTTCCGATGGTGTTCCCGACATCCCTGTCACAGATATGATCGAGTAGATCATGTAACGTCTCTCTGATGACGTCGCCTTCAACGATGTTGGCAGAGTAGATGAATTTATTCCCCTCGGCCTCGGTTGAGAGCATCCCTTTTTTCACGAGCCTCCCTATGAATGTCTTCGTCGTCGCAGGCTTCCAGCTCATCTTCTTTTCCAATACCTCGATGATTTCTTTACTGGTCACGTGCTTTTGGGCCCAAACGACACGCATGACTTCCCATTCTGAATCCGTTATTTGTTTTTCGACATGTTCAGCCATTTGTCCAACCTCCAAATTTTAAGTTTACAATCGTAAACGTTTTATTTGTTTTTAGTTTACAATCGTAAACGTTTGCTGTCAACCATTATGTTTTCGGGTTCGATATTCAGTCGTCATTGGCTATATTCTTGTCTAGAAAACTCTTCAATGCCTCTACAGAGGGCTCGGGTGCTGTGGCTCAATCGAACTCTCCTATTTCTTAAAATCAAAAAAGTAGGATGTAATAAAACAAAGTAGGTGCTGCCTTTAAGGTTTTGTTGCTGAGTTCCTACAATCAACTTGATAATTCGATTGCTATTTTCGTATGGAGGCACCTTGGTTAATGAAAAAGTGTAAGAAGGGATACATTTCGACGACGAAATGTATCCCTTCTTACACTACAAGTTCCATTCAATGTTTGAACTCCCAAAAAAGCTCTCATCCAATTAATCTGAATATAGAAACTAAATGTATTGTATACAAAAAATAATCTAATGAGACCAAGGTGACATCATTCAGTATGTTACAAGAAGTAAAAAACATATTCAGTCTCCTATGGTTCAACGCTAAGTATCAACCAATTATTCGAGAAATTGATTTCGTTAAGCGATAAACAATTACCGGTCTCATGGGCAATTGAGAGGAAATATCAACTTATTTTCGAAGTGAATTTACTAAGCAACAAAATATAATCCACTAATCGATCATTGAAGTTCTATCTCTCTTTACGCTCACAAAGGAAATAGCGAACACCCCATCAATCTCTGCTTGCTCCTCTGTCACGACTTCTTCGATTTCGTACAGCATCCGGTTCTTGACCAGGTGCTTTCCTCATGTTGAGATAGGTTTCAACTAACCACTCTCCATCAATACAAAGCGATACGACGATAGTCTACTATCCATAAATTTTTGGTGACTATGCACAATGTACGCATTGATTTAGGGTTAGAGTGGATTCAGCGAATAACATCAAAGAAGGGGCCTATAACGTGTGAGCATCTGTTGCTGATTAGAGCGGCTTCCCGAATTCCGGGCGCCCTTCTTCATTCCACGTGAACACTTGTGCGCGTGTATGACGGTTCGGATCGTAGAGGGGATCCCCTTCGATTTCCGTATACGTCCGAGCATGGTAAATTAGGACATCCTCTCCCTTCTCGTTCACGGTAAAGCTATTGTGACCCGGTCCGAATTGATTCACGTCGGCATTCGTCTGGAACACCGGCCGGAACGATTTCGACCACGATGCCGGGTTTAACACATCAGCGTCCTCCGAGGCGCACAACATACCCATGCAGTAATTCTCATCGGTCGCACTCGCCGAATACGTGATGAAGATGTGGCCGTTTCGCTTCAATACAGCCGCCCCCTCATTGACGAGGAAACCACGTGTCTCCCAGTCATACTCAGGCTTCGTCAGCATGACTTGCGGCAATTTGATCGTCCATGGGTTTTCGAGTTCGGCGATGTATAAATTAGAGTTCCCCTCGATGGCCGGATCTTTTTGAGCCCACACCAAATAGTGAGTCCCTTTATGATCAAACACGGTTGCATCGAGTGCGAATGAATCCCACTCGGTCTGAATTTGGCCTTTTTCGGCCCATTCCCCTTCGAGCGGATTTGCCGATTCGTTCTCCAATACGAACATGCGGTGGTCGAACAGACCGTTGACGATGCCCCGCGACTTCGCGGCCGCAAAATAGAGGTACCACTTGCCGTGAATGTAATGCAGTTCAGGAGCCCAAATCAAGTCGCTCATCGGGCCTGTCTCGTGTTTGACCCATGCGATCACCGGCTCCGCCGTCCGAAGCGCTTGAAGCGACTTGGCGCGGCGTAACTCAATCAAGTCATACTCAGGCACCGACGCCGTGAAGTAGTAATAGCCATCCGTATGCAAGTAGACCCATGGGTCGGCCCGCTGTTCTAAAATCAAATGTCGATCCTCTACTTGGTTCATCTTACTACCTCCTCGTCACGTATCGGTCGGCCGAACACAGGACCGGCTTCATCCCAAATGAACGGTTGGACACGCGTATGTCGATTCGGGTCCCAAAGCGGGTCCCCGACAATTTCTTTATAGTTGCGGGCGTGGTAGACGAGTATGTCTGTCCCGTCTTCTAATGTCGTAAAACTGTTGTGGCCCGGTCCATACTGACTCGCCGCTTCATCGGTTCCAAAGACCGGTTCGGGATGCTTCGTCCAACTCGCCGCGTCCAATAAATCGCTCGTCACCGTAGCGCGCAGAAGGCCCATGCAGTAGTGATGGTCCGTCGCACTCGCAGAGAACGTGATGTAGATGTGGCCTTTCCGTTTCAAGACGGCCGGGCCCTCGTTCACGAGGAACCCAATCTTCTCCCAGTCATACTCCGGCGTCGCAATCATCGTCTGTTGCCCTGTGAGCGTCCACGGATTCTCCATCTCCGAGATGTAGAGGTTCGAGTTACCATCGATGGCCGGGTCTTTTTGGGCCCACACATAATAAAGGCGCCCCTCGTGCTCGAACGTCGTCGCATCAAGCGCGAACGATTCGCACCAAGTCCGGACCTGTCCTTTTTCGACCCATTCCCCTTCGAGCGGATTCGCCGAGCTGTTCTCGAGCACATACATCCGATGATCGAAGACGTGATCTTCTCGCGCGGCCGCGAAATAGAGGTACCATTTCCCTTGGATATGATGTAATTCCGGGGCCCAGATGTTCGCACTCATGATGCCCGTCTCACGTTTGGTCCAGACGACTCGTTCTTCCGCCTCGGTCAAAGCCGCGAGCGTCTTCGCCCGACGGAGCGGGATGCCCGTGAAGTCCGGCAACGAGGCCGTGAAGTAATAATAGCCATCTGTATGGCGCATGATCCATGGGTCCGCTCGTTGTTCCACTAGCGGATTCGTGATCGTCTCTCTCATAAAGAACGCTCCCCTATCTCAGATTCTGTTCGGTTCAAACTCATATGTTTTAACAGTGTGTGTCGTTCTCTCAAACGGTACGCCTCTCTCTTGCTACTCGCCAACAGGAGCGAGGAGACCCCGATCTCGTCCGGCCGCAGCGGTGCCTGTAACGCGTGGAAGATGTGTTCGAACTCTTGCCGCGTCGGCATCTGCTCGGCCCACGCCCGTAGCGCGCCCGGCGTGTCGGACCATTCAAGCATCATTGTTTTATAGGAATCGATGAGTTCCATCGTGGCGATGGCGACTTTCGTTCCATGGAGGACCGCCGGACGATGGTTGGCGATGAAGTCCATCTCCCAATAGTGGGACAAGTGATGCTCACCCCCGGAAGCTGGATGCGAATGACCGAAAATCAACATGGCGACTCCGGACAATAGTAACGACTCCATCAGTTGATCCAATCCGTCCGCGTCTCGTTTATAGATGGCAGGCAAGGCGTCCACACACGATTGTAACGCCTGTTCCGTCAGTGATGCGGCGCCCGGACAAAACGGTTCACCGCCGTCAAATGCTCCGAACCGCCAGTCCAACAAAGACGTGTATTTCCCGAGCATATCGCCGACCCCGGCCGCGATCAACGCGTCCGGCGCCTTCCGAATCACCTGACTCGGGACGAACACCGCAATCGGAGAAACAAGCTGGTACGTGATTTTCTTGCCTCTCACAATGAGAGGCGCCCCTTTTGACGTGAAGCCGTCCACTGACGGCGCGGTCGGCACCGAGATGAACGGTACTTTCGTTTTGGCCGCACAGAACCGGGTGACGTCATGAATCGTGCCGGCACCTAGCGCAATGAGCGCGTCGACGGTTTTATCTTGTTGAAGCAATACTTGTACGACCGAGCGCTCCTCCGCCAACACGTCGCCTTGCTCATCCGCTTGAAGCGAGACGAGCGACACATCAACTCCGATATCAATCAAGGCTTCTCGTAGCGGGAGAAACCCGACGCGCTCGGTATTCATGTCGGCGACGACGAGGAGACGGTTCCACTCTTTTTCGTGGACGAACGCAGCCAATTCGACCCAGACGTGTTCGGACGCGACCATCCGTTCAATCGTGATCGCGTGATGGGGGTTCCCGCAATCACAAGCTTGAACGTGTTCGTTAATCTGTTCGAGGTTCATCGGCTGACTCCTGTCTCGACGCGGTACGTCGTTTGCCAACGGTACGTGTCTCCCGCCTTCAAGCGAATCGACGGGAACGTTTCGTGGTGAAACGCATCAGGGAGGTGTTGCGGTTCCAGACAGACGCCGTAGTGACGTCTCGACGTCCCTTCACGCAATGAAGTCGTCTCGTTCATCTGATTGCCAGAATAGAGGATGATGGCCGGGGCCGTCGTCGAGATCGTCAACTCTCGCTGTGACTCTCGCTCATATAGTCTCGCTTCCCGTCGCTCCGCGAAGACGAACGGATGGTCATAGCCGTTGACCAATTCGTTTTGTGGATGGGTTGACTCGAGACCGTCCGCCAAGACACGACCAGACCGGAAATCAAACGCTGTCTGATCGACTTCAAGCAAGCGACCCGTCGGAATCAAATCATCCCGCAGCTCAGCGAACGTGTCGGCGGACAACGTAAGCTCATGGTTCAAGATGTCCCGCTCACCTCCGCTCAAGTTGAAATACGTATGGTTCGTCAAATCACACACCGTATCTTGATCAGAGGTCGCCTCGTATGTGATGGTGACGCCGTGGTCGGCCAGTTCGAACGTGGCGCGGACATCGAGTGTCCCGGGATATCCGTTCTCTCCGTCCGGACTGACGCAATGAAGCGTCACACGGTCGGACGTCCTCTGTTCGACCGTCCAGACGCGACGGTTCAACCCTTTTCCGCCATGAAGGTGATGGACACCTTCATTCGCAGGCACGTGATACGTCACGCCATCCAGGTCGAACGTACTCTGGTCGATCCGTCCGGCGACCCGTCCGATCGTCGCACCCAAATAATACGTGTCCTGCATGTACGCCTCGACTGTGTCGTACGACAAGACGATATTTTTCCAGCCGTCATCCTGAATCGAAAATTCTTGCAACGTCGCTCCGTAAGTCAATATGTTCAATCGATACACATCGTTCTCGAGCGTAATTGTCGACTCGTCAATCGCTGTTTCTAGTTGCCGCTTCATGACATCCACTCCTTTTTACCAAACGTTCACTGGGCAGTGCTTCGTCGCGAGTCGTGCCCGATACGAGACGTAACACCCACATTTCAAGCAAGTATCTTGTTGCTGGAACGGGCAAGCCGCGCAATGGGTGAGGCGTGCCTCATATTCCGTATCCGACACCTGCTCCATGACTTCCGCATCGATGGTCAACAGCCAGTCATGATCTGTCGTTTGCGGTGGACAGGTCCGACATCGCCGCGTCTTCGCCACTGTCATCTCAGCGGACCGCGATGGTGATGACGCTCATCGCTGGCACGTCGAGGACGAGCTTGCCGTCTTCCGTGACGGTCACGTCATGGTCCCGTGGTGAGACGAGGTCAGGTTGTTCGAACGTATTGTGGGCGTTCAAATGGTCTGCCGTTAAAATCCGGGCCGACACGACAGAGATGGCGCCGATTCCCCGTAAATCGATTTCGACCGTATCGCCTTGCTCGTGGTCGAGTTGGAAGAGGCTGATGTGGAGCACACCTTCCGCATTTCGCGAAGCGGTGGCGTTCACGGCCGGGATGGCTTCATCTTTGGCCACATAGTTACGTGTGTGCGCGGCGAGTTCGACGCGTTCGGCGTCTTGGTGGACGCTGTACATCTCGAACACATGGTATGTCGGCGTGAGGATGAATCGGTCTCCTTCTGTCAAAATCATCGCCTGCAACACGTTGACCATTTGAGCGATGTTCGCCATATGAACGCGGTCGTTATGGTTATGGAAGATGTTGAAGTGGACCGCAGCCACGAGTGCATCCCGAATCGAGTTTTGTTGATACAAGAAACCTGGGTTCGTCCCCGGCTCCACATCGAACCACGTGCCCCACTCGTCGACGATCAAGCCGACACGTTTTTCTGGGTCATACTGGTCCATGATCTGGCCGTGTTTCGTGATCAACTCGTCCATATGGAGGGCGCGCTTCAACGTGATGAACCATTCGTCCTCCGTGAAATCGAGAGCCGAGCCTTTGCCCAACCAGAAGTCACCTGGGATCGTGTAGTAATGGAGGCTGAGCCCGTCCATCATCGTCCCTGCTTCCCGCATCAGGACCTCTGTCCATTTATAGTCGTCAATGTTCGCCCCACCGGCGATTTTATAGAGTTTATTGCCGTCGTAGTTGCGGACGTACGTCTGGTAGCGGCGATACAGGTCCGCGTAATATTCAGGGCGCATGTTACCGCCGCAGCCCCAGTTCTCATTCCCGACGCCAAAGTACGTGAGTTCCCACGGCTCGGTCCGGCCGTTCTCTTGTCGCCAGTTCGACATCGGTGACTCGCCACCGAACGTCATGTACTCCACCCATTCCGACATTTCTTGCACCGTTCCGCTTCCGACGTTCCCACAGATGTACGGTTCACACTCGAGCAGCTCACAGAGGCGCATGAATTCATGCGTACCGAAGTGGTTGTTTTCGACGACCCCGCCCCAATGCGTGTTGACCATCCGTTTTCGGTTCTCGTTCGGACCGACCCCGTCCTTCCAGTGGTACTCGTCGGCAAAACAGCCGCCCGGCCAACGGAGGACCGGGATGTTCAATTTCTTCAAGGCGGCGAGCACGTCGTTGCGAATGCCATCCGTGTTTGGAATCGGCGACTCAGGACCGACCCAGAGCCCTTCATAAATACAACGACCTAAATGCTCGGCGAAATGACCATAAATGTGCTTGCTGATCGTCCCTTTGGTTAAGTCGGCATTGACGATGAGCTGTGTCGTCCCTGTCGTCACGTGCGTCGGTTTGATGAGTTGGTTGTTCATTGTATCTCCTCCATGAAGAAGGGCCAACGAAGTGGCCCTTTAGATTATGGTCGATAGTAAAGTTCATTCCAACGTAGTTCGTTGTTAAATTGGACCGTCTCCGTCTTGGCATCGATGACAGCGATTTCAACGTCGAGCATTTCCGCGAAGTCCCGTAGTTGGTCGGTCGTCACTTCATACGAATAGCAGGTGTGGTGCGCCCCACCGGCTTGAATCCAGTTTTCGACCGCTTGCGCCATCGAAGGTTCTGTTTTCCAAAGAACGCGTGCGACCGGCAAGTTCGGCATCGCCTCTTCCGGCTGAATGCCTTCGACCGTGTTGACGAGGAGACGGAAGCGATGGCCGAGATCGATGATACTCGCGTTCAACGCCTTGCCGCTCTGTCCTTCAAAGACGATCCGGGCCGGTGCTTCCCGGTCGCCGATACCGAGCGGATGGACTTCGATTCTTGGTTGATCGGCCGCAATCGTCGGACAAATCTCCAACATGTGAGCGCCGAGCACCATCTCGTTGCCCGGCTCGAAGTGGTACGTGTAATCTTCCATGAACGAGGTCCGCTCGTTGTTCGACATGATTTTCATGAGACGGACCAATGCTGCCGTTTTCCAGTCACCTTCTCCGGCAAAGCCATAGCCTTGCTCCATCAAGCGTTGGACGGCGAGACCCGGTAACTGCTTCATGCCGTGCAAGTCTTCAAACGTCGTCGTGAAGGCGGTATATCCTCCTGCCTCGAGGAAGGCTTTCATACCGAGTTCAATCTGGCCTTGGTAACGGACCGAATCAAGGAACTCCTCTTCCGCCATCCCTTTATTCGTCAGTTCGTAACGAGACGCGTATTCGTCCATCAGCGCATCGAGATCTGTGTCGGTCACGGCGTCCATATATGCGACAAGATCACCGACACCATATCCGTCCACCGTCCAACCGAGGCGAATCTGCGCTTCGACTTTATCGCCTTCCGTCACGGCGACGTTGCGCATGTTGTCACCGAAACGAGCCACTTTTAACACTTTGCTTTCGGCCAACGCATGAGCGACTTTCATCCAGCTCGCCATCTTGCCGCGTGTCGTCTCGTCTTCCCAGTGCCCGACAAGCACTTTGCGTTTGACGTTCATCCGGCTCGTGATAAATCCGTGTTCCCGGTCGCCGTGCGCCGATTGGTTCAAGTTCATGAAGTCCATATCGATCGCATCCCAAGGGATGTCGCGATTGAACTGTGTACCGAAATGGAGCAACGGTTTTTGTAGGACGCGCATGCCACTGATCCACATCTTCGATGGCGAAAACGTGTGCATCCAGGTGATCACGCCCGCACATGAGTCGTCCGCATTCGCCTGAAGCATCATCTGACGGATCTCTTCTGCATTTTTGACGACTCCCTTGAAGACGATCCGGTCGCTGAAGACGTCGGCCGCATCAAGTCCAGCCACCATCTCTTTTGAATGATCCTCCACTTGACGAAGCACGTCTTCGCCGTAAAGCATTTGGCTTCCTGTCACGAACCAAAATTCATATGTTTTTGCTGTCAACATCCAAAGTCCCCCTAATGTGAGGGCGAAGTTCCGGTCATTTTTGGCCGTAGTATGCGTTCGCCCCATGTTTTCGCAAATAGTGTTTATCTAAGATGCTCTGTTTAATCGGTGTCAGGCCAGGGTTCAAGTTCAAGGCGTGAAGTCCCATCTTCGCGACTTCCTCGAGGACGACCGCATTGTGGACCGCCTCATTCGCGTCTTTGCCCCAGCAGAACGGTGCGTGATTGGCCACGAGCACGCCCGGTACGGCGACTGCTTCGAGCATTAACTCGTCAAGCGTCTCTAAAATGACGTGGCCGGTCTCGAGCTCATACGCCGTTGCGATCTCTTCGTCTGTCAATTCTCGAGTGCACGGAATCTCGCCATAAAAGTAATCGGCGTGTGTCGTTCCGAACGCCGGGATCGCCCGCTTCGCCTGTGCCCAGCTCGTCGCCCATGGCGAATGGGTATGCACGACCCCGCCAATCTCAGGGAGAGACCGATAGAGCGCGAGATGGGTCGGTGTGTCTGATGAGGGGCGAAGCTCGCCTTCGACGACGTTACCTTCCAAATCGACGACGACCATGTCTTCCACGGTCAATCGTTCGTAAGGGACACCGCTCGGCTTGATGACGACCAATCCGGCGTTCCGGTCGATGCCACTGACGTTGCCCCATGTGAAGGTGACCAAGCCGTGTTGCGGGAGGGCCAAGTTCGCTTCGAGCACGGCTTCCTTCAAATGACGGCTTACCATACCGGTTCCTCCTTCACGCGTGATGCTTCGGCTTTGATTTTTTTCAAGCGTTTCATCACATCGTTTTCACCGCGACCGAAGTAGTCGTATAGTTTCGTGTATTCGGCGAACAGAGCATCATACGTCGCGACGTTTTCCGGAATCGGCTTGTACGTCTCTTCTTTGACACGGCCCATCTTCGCTGCCGCTTCCGTGATCGTGGCGTAACCGCCTCGCTCCGCACCGGCCGCCACCGCCCCGAACATGGCCGACCCGAGGGCAGGCGTTTGCGAGGAGGCGGAGATTTTGATTTCCATGTTCAACACGTCCGCATAGATTTGCATCATGAGGGCGTTCTTCTCGGCGATTCCGCCGGCTGCATATACTTCATGCACAGGAACACCGCTGTTCCGGAACGCTTCCACAATCGTCCGTGTCCCATACGCCGTCGCTTCAATCAACGCCCGGTAAATGTCTTCTGGTTTCGTGAGCAATGTCGCTCCGAGTAGGGCACCCGTCAAATTCGTATCGACGAGCGTCGATCGGTTCCCGTTCCACCAGTCGAGGGCGATGAGACCGCTCTCCCCGACACGTTGACGGGCTGCTTTCTCCGTCAACAACTGATGGATGCCGATACCTTTCAAGGCGGCCTCTTCGACGTAATGTCCTGGGACACACGTCTCGGTGAACCATTCAAAATGGTCCCCGACACACGATTGGCCAGCTTCATAGCCCATCAATCCTGGGATGACACCGTCTTCGACGACACCGCACATGCCTGGGACGACTTGTTCGTCTTTACCGAGTAGGATATGGCACGTCGATGTGCCCATGACCATCAGCATCTTGCCCGGTTCGGCGATTCCGACAGCCGGTACCGCCACGTGGGCGTCGACGTTCGCGACCGCGACGGCCGTGCCTGGAAGGAGTCCGATTCGCGCGGCGAACGCCTCTGTCAGTTCACCCGCCTTGGACCCGATTGGTGCGATGTCGCGCGTTAGTTTCTCTTCGACAACGTTCTCTAGCCGCGGATCGAGCGCTTTAAAGAACTCGTTTGACGGGTAGCCGTCTTGTTTATGCCAAATGGCTTTATATCCAGCTGTGCAACTGTTCCGAACGACGCGACCTGTCATCTGGGAGACGACCCAATCCGTCGCTTCTAGAATCTGGTCCGCCGCTTCATAGATCGCTGGTGCTTCGTTCAGGATTTGCCACACTTTCGGGATCATCCACTCCGATGAGATTTTCCCGCCATAGCGTTTCAAGAAGTCTTCGCCCCGCTCCGCTGCGATGCGGTTCAACTCGTCCGCCTCGTCTTGCGCGGCGTGGTGCTTCCAAAGCTTCACGTAGCTGTGCGGGTTTTGTTGATGCTCCTCATGGAAACAAAGCGGGTTCAAGTGTTCGTCAATCGGTAAGATCGTGCAGGCTGTGAAATCGATGCCGAGTCCAACAACTTGGTCCGGCATGATCCCCGCCTCTTTCACGACGGCCGGGATCGTAAGTTCTAATACTTCTAAATAGTCTTGCGGATGTTGGAGTGCCCAATCATGCTCGAGACGGGTCACTCCGTCCGGTAAATATTCATCCATGACGCCATGTGTGTACGGTTTGACCGCGGTCGCCACTTCTCGACCTGTCGCTACGTCGACGAGGACCGCACGTCCTGATTGCGTCCCGTAGTCGACGCCGATTGTATAGTTGGCCATATTCATCACCCTACCTCCAAAAGAATGCGCTTACATATAGGATGAAAAAAAATAAAGTGTGTGGGCACTCTTGTATTTTCATCCGTACAACTATTCAAATAACATGTCTGATTCGTACAGAAAACAAAAATATACAATCAAGTTGTACGTATAACTTATACCTTGATTGTATCAACTATTTTAAATTAATCAACTGTTTTCAACATTTTATCTGAACATTTTTGCGTCAGTTCTGAAAAAACTGTGACATTCATCTTTAAAGAGACTGCGATAAGTTGTACGGATATTTACAGTCGTTTGCCGATAAAAACGTGCCCTCGGTCAGACAATCCCGCGAACACGAGCGTCTCTCGCCAATTCTCCCAGTCCCAGCCCGGTAACATATGCCAAGTGATCCTTTCAGGACTGTAGAGTTTGATGGTCGTATCCGTCAGCTTCTCATAACGGCCTCGTTCGCCATACTCTGTCACGAAAGTCCTGTCCGCTAGAAGTTGAATCTTACTTGAAGGCAGGACGTCATGTTTCGTCCGGTCCATGTAGATCCACTCCCACTCCCCGACGAGTTCCTCCATCTCGATGGGCCGTTCTTCTTCCCCGGCATATCGTTGCGGAGATACGAGCGGCCAGCCCGA
The DNA here is from genome assembly GCF_018617035.1 of Exiguobacterium sp. s140. Lineage (GTDB taxonomy): Bacteria > Bacillota > Bacilli > Exiguobacteriales > Exiguobacteriaceae > Exiguobacterium > Exiguobacterium profundum. The sequence goes on along the minus strand of NZ_JACSJK010000001.1, from coordinate 607,521 downwards.
TTCCGTCCAGATAATTTTGCGGATATGCAGTTCGTGCCAGTGCGGGTCCTGCTCACCTCTGACGTGATGGACGAGATAATCCTTGTCCCCGTCATGCAAGACGGAGTTATGACCGGGACCGACCCAACCTTCCCCAGCCCCGAACCGATAGCCCCCTAAAATCTTCATGCCGACTTGTTGGGAGTCGATTTCGAGGTCGGTCATGACGTTCCCATCAAAATCGACGTACGGTCCGGTGATCGAAGTCGAGCGGGCCACACGGATGTGATAGTCCTTGAATAGGGAGTCGTACGAGACGAACAAGTAATAATGGCGATCCGCCTCCCGATAGACGATATACGGTCCCTCGATTGCCCCTTCAACGCTTTGGTGACGTTTCGCAATCAACGTCTCCTCACTCCCCGGACGTTTCTTCCCGGTCTCCGGATCGATCGGGAACACGTACAGCCCACCGAAGAAGCTACCGTAGACGAGCCAAGGTTCTCCATGCGCATCGAACGTAATATTCGGATCGATCGCGTTCGGTCCTGACGTCCCAGCCTCGCTCTTCACGACGAGCCCGTGATCCTGCCACGGTCCGTCTATCGTTTCCGCACTGGCGACACCGATATAGGACTGCGTCTGCCCGAACTGTGAAGCCGCATAGTACATGACGTAACGACCACCCATGAACACAACTTCCGGTGCCCAAAGCCCCGGCGCCCCCGTCCATTCCACAGCCTCGTGCGGAAGTTCTTCAAACGCCAAGCCGACGTATTCCCAATGGATCAAATCCTTTGAGCGGCGCACTTGAATCCCCCCGTTGATTTGATGCCCGTGGGCTGCATCCGTCGAGAACACGTAATACCAGTCCCCGACTTTGATCGAGGCGGGATCGTGGGCGTTGTGCGTGCCCCACATCGTTTCGTTCGTCAATCGCTCTAGCAGATAACGTTCTTCTCGTTTCGGACCGTTCATTTTTTGCATGTTTCCGTTTCTCCTTTTATCGTTTTTTGCCCCATACGGCGGTGCCGTCCTCGCTCAGACCTGTGAAGATGATCGTCGGTTGCCAATTCTCCCAATCCCAAGCCGCACCGACTTGCGTCTCATACGTCTCTTGTCCGACTTCGACCTCGAGGACCGAACCGTTCAATCGCCAAGACCCGTCCCCGTTTTCGAGCTTCCCGCCTCGTTCCAACGTCAACGTGCTCGAGGCTTGCTGTCCATCGTCGAATCGCGGGAACGTGATGACGTCCCAGTCCCCGACCAGATGGGCGTCGTCGACCTCGACGTCTCCTTCACCTGCATAGCGCTCGGGCGAGACGACCGGCCAACCGTCTTTCGTCCAATACACTTTTCGGACGTGCAACTGTGACCAATAGATGTCTTCACTCGGTCGCGCCTGATGCAACACGAATGTGTCAGTCCCGTCTTGTAAAAATGCCGAATGCCCGGTCCCGACGTATCCGTCATCTCCTTCGAAACGATACGAACCCACGATTTTCACGCCCGTATCAAATGACTCATCCGATTCGTCCCGTAAGTCGCGACCACGCGAGTCGACGTACGGTCCCGCGATTGACTTCGAGCGACCGATCCGGACGTTGTACGTATCTTCTAACCAACCATACGACACCATCAAGTAGTAATAACCTGTCTCATCGTTATACAAGATTTCCGGTCCTTCGATGCCCATCGACATGTCTTTCCGTTTGGCGAGCAACGTTCCCTCTGATGATTCGTCCACTCGCTTCCCAGTGCCTGGATCAATCTCCGTCAAAAAGATCCCACCAAAGTACGACCCATACGCCATCCACCATTTGCCTGACGCATCTTGCGTCACATGAGGGTCAATCGCATTGGCGACACCCCCGTCCCCGTCTTTCGACGTCACGACTGCGCCCTCGTCTTCCCAAGGCCCTTCGATCGTTGACGCGGTCGCTAGCCCGATGTACGACGTGCGGATCCCGACCCCTGATACGGAATAGTACAAGTGGAACCGATCTCCGATTTTTGTGATCGCCGGGGCCCAGAACGTATTCCCACCGGCCCAAGCGAACGCCTCTTCAGACACTTGATCGAACACACGGCCGACGAACTCCCAGTGAATGAGATCGGTCGATTTACGAATTTGAATACCGGGCGTCGGAGGACCACCCACCATGTAATCCGTCGAGAAAACGTAGTACGTGTCACCATCTTTAAAGATTGCCCCGTCATGCGTAAAGTTCGTCGTCCACTCGCTCTCTTTGTTGAGCACGTCTGGCGTCACATCTTCCACCTTTTGATCAAACGGCGCTTTCGGGAGTACCGACTCATCGATTGACGCACTCGTCGTCTGCCAGAAGAAAACACCTCCGACCGCGACAATGAGCAACGCCATCCAGACCATTATTTTTTTCATGTCAATCTCCTTCCTCCATCAAAAAGGCACCCGCCTAAAAAAGACGGGTGCCTCTGTCTTGTCACACCTCAGCCCTTCACACCAGAAATCGCAATCGACTCGATGATCTGTTTTTGGAAGATCATGAAGACGATTAACATCGGGAGTAACGCCACGACGGACGCGGCCATGATTAACGGATAATCACTTTGAATTGCATAAGATGCGTTAAAGTTCGCGATGACAAGTTGAAGCGTCTGTTTCTCCGGCGAGTTCAAATACAGAATCGGCCCGAGGTAGTCGTTCCAGATTGCCATGAACCAAAGAATCAATTGCGCGGCCACGGCCGGCTTGATCAATGGGAAGATAATCTTATAGAAGATTTGGAAGTACGAGCAGCCATCAATCTTGGCCGCCTCGATAATCGAGTTCGGGATGCTGTTCAAAAATTGGCGCAAGAAGAAAATCATGAAAATATTCCCGAACAGTCCAGGCACGATCAACGGTAACAGCGTATCCACCCAGCCGATGCTCGAGAACATCATGAACTGGGGAATCATGAGCACCGGGTAAGGGATCATGACAGAAGCGAACAAGAGCAGGAAGATTTTATTCTTGCCTCTGAAGTTCAACTTCGCGAAGGCGAACGCCGCCAAGCTCGACGTGAACGTTCCGACGATTGTGACGGATAACGCGACGATCAAACTGTTCGATATCCCGGACAACAGCGGGCCCATGCTCCAAATTTCCGTGTACTTGCTAAACGAAATATCGGTCGGGATCCATACCGGAGGGAGCGCGAACACATCCTCTTTTGATTTTAGCGACGTCGATACCATCCAGAGCAGCGGCGCGATCATGACGACCGCTCCGATGGACAGGAAGATAAAGATGAAGAAATCCGTGATCCGATCCTTCTTCTTCACCGACATCGTTTCCACGTTCTCTTTTTTCCGTGAGAGAGCTAATTGCATGGTCATTCTCCTTTCCTATACGCGAATCGCTCAATCAAGATCGAACGATGATTTTTCATTCATCCGGAATTGGAGCAACGTGACGATGAAAATGAAGAGCCCGAGGACGAGCGCCATCGCCGAAGCGTAACCGAGTTGGAAGTTCCCGAACGATTTTTGCCAAATGTAGAAGACCGCAGAGGCAGACGAGTACTCAGGACCCCCGGTTGGTGTCATGACGTTGATTTCCGTGAAGATTTGCGCTCCTCCGATGATGTTCGTCACGATGATGAAGAACGTGACCGGTTTGACCATCGGGAGCGTGATATGCCAAAAGCTTTGCCACGCGTTGGCTCCATCGAGTTTCGCTGCCTCATAAAATGATTTCGGGACACTTTGGAGCGCCGCCAAGTAAAGGAGCATCGTGTAGCCGAGCCCTTTCCAAATCGCCATGAGGATGAGCGCGGGTTTGACGGTATCGGTGTTTTGGAGCCAGTTTGGCCCGTCGATCCCGATCAAAGCCAGGAATTGGTTGACCAATCCGTAGTCCCCGTTATACGCCCATTGCCACAAAATCGAGACGGCAGCAATCGACGAGATGACGGGAATGTAGTAAATCACGCGGAACGTGTCCGTCCCAAAAATCTTTCGATTCAACGCGAGGGCAAGCAGCAGCGCGAGAACGATTCCGATTGGGATCCCAATCATCATAAAGAGCGTGTTGTACATTGATTTATAAAAATATTCATCTTGGAACAAGTTAACGAAGTTCTCAAACCCGATAAATTTCATTTGACCGAGGCCGTTCCAATTCGTGAAAGCGCCGTAAACAGAATACATCAACGGTACGAACGCGAAGAGGAAGAACCCAATGACCGGTGCTGCAACGAACAGGTAGGCGTACCGCTGTTCAGTTCGATATAACTTGGAAATCGATTTTGTCTTCATTATCCTTCCATCCTTTCAACGTCAGAGACGCAGGTGGCGAACATCGCCACCCCGTTTCGACTCTCTGATCAATTCGCCTGTTTCTCTTGTTCGATCGCCGCATCGAGCAATTTCTGCATCTTCGGCTGCGCCGTCTTCACATAGTCTTCGACCGACGTTTTACCGTCTAGGACAGGCTGGATGTTTTTGAAGAACTCGTCGTACCATTCTGCCGTGTATGTTTTCTCAGCCGGGAACCCGCGGCCATAATCGTTGATTAAATCAAGGAACTCTTGTTTGTTATCTGGTTTGATTGACGTATCAGCTGCCCAGTTGTCTGCGATTTCCATACTGTTCGGCAATTGGACTTGCGCGTCTACGAGCGCTTGTTGCCCTTCTTGGTCCGCAGACAAGTACATCGCCAACTCTGCCGCTTCTTCTTTATGTTTCGTCGTCGCCCCGACGCCGATCCCGAGTGACCCCACCCATCCTGACGCTTTACCGGTTGAACCGGCTGGCCATGGAAGTAAGTCGTACTCGAATTTCAACTGTTCTTTAAATGCTGCCATATCCCACGGTCCGACTGGGAAGAAGGCGAGCTGACCTTTCAGCCAACGTTGGTACGTGTCGAGCGTCTGTGTTTCGCCGATTGACGGTGTGATCCCGTGTTTCAACTGTTGATCGACGAAGAATTGCAACGCTTCGATGAACTTCGGATCATCGATTGTCACTTTCGTACCATCTTCATTGATCCAGTCCGCTCCATTACTCCAGACGAACGGTTGAAGGGCCCAGTTTACGTTGAAGCCAGTGCCGTACTGATCCATCTTCCCGTCACCGTTCGTGTCTTTCGTCAACTGTTTGGCTACGTCCACGAACTCATCCCATGTATATGGTTTGTCTTTATCCGGTAGCGGGATGCCCGCATCTTCGAACATCGTCTTGTTGTAGCCGAGTGCGAACGGACCTAAGTCTTTCGGTAGTCCGTAAATCGCGCCTTCTCCGAGCGTCTTCCCATCGAAACGATATTTGTCGACACCCTTCTCCCAAATGTCGTCCAACTTGACGTCTTCTGAAGTTTCAACCGCTTCAGTGATATCGAGTAGCACGCCCGAATTTACGTATGCTTTCACTTGGGCAGGATTATAGAAGAAGACGTCTGGGATTTTGCGACCTGCGATGGCCGATTTGAGTTTTGTATCGTACTGATCCGGGGCTGTCTGGACCATCGTTACTTTCACGTCTTTGTTGGCTTCTTCAAAACGTTTCACCGTCGCTTGGTAGGCTTTTAACTCTTCTGGATTTCCACGGAACATAAATGTCAATTCAACTTTCCCGTCAGCGCCTGCCTCGTCTCCCGAACAGCCGGCGAGCGCCAAAGAAGTTGTCATCAGGGCTGACATCGTTAACGCAAACATTTTTTTCGATTTACGATTCATTGTGAATTCCTCCATCAGTATATATTCATGTGCAAAAGATGACGAAGATGTACGTACATGTTGAATTAAATAAAAAAGCAAGCTGTATAATGAAGCCCACACGACACTATACATTCACTAGCCAAGAAACCAATTTAATTAGCAATGAAAGCGTTTTCTGTACAATTTGAGTCTATTACACACGTTCGGACATGTCAATTTGATTTTTATGTATTTTTATATTTCATCCGTACATATTCATAGAAAATTCAGGTGCTATTTTTGCTTATTCATAGTAAACAGGACATTTGTTTGTTAATATATATGTAAGATCATATCTTGTACGTATGAGTTGTTCGACGTACACGAGAGAAAGCAGGGACGCCAGATGGCACAACGCACAAAGTACAATATGGTTAAAGATCATATTCTTGAATGGATAAAAGATGGAACGGTAAGACCAGGTGAAAAAATTCCTTCTGAAAATGAATTGGTCCAATCATTTGGAGTGAGCCGTCATACGATTCGACAAGCTGTAGGAGAACTAGTGAACGAAGGTTATCTTTACCGTGAACAAGGCTCGGGCACGTATTGCTCCCCGGTCCTTCCGACCTCGGCTCCCCAGGCGATTGAACGTTTAGGCAACGGTAAAAACATCGGTGTCATCACGACCTACATGTCTGATTATATCTTCCCGTCTATCATCCGGGGGATTGAATCTCACTTGGCTTCAAAAGGATATACATTGACCTTATCTTGTACGGATAACAACGTCGAGAAAGAACGGCAATGCCTCGAGATGATGTTAGATCGTCAAATTGATGGGTTAATCGTCGAGCCGACGAAGAGCAGTAGCTATAATCCAAACATCAAATATTATTTAGAACTCGAACAACAGCATACGCCTTATTTGATGATTAACCAATACTATTCGCAGTTGACGCCCCCTTATTTGATCATGGATGACGAGAAGGGTGGGTTCTTGGCTGCCGAACATCTCATCAAACTTGGCCATGAGCGCATCATGGGACTTTTCAAAACAGATGACCTTCAAGGGGTCCATCGGATGCGCGGCTTTATACGCGCGTTCCGGGAATACAATCTCCCCCTAGAGCCAGAATTAATTATAACGTATACGACAGAAGAACTTGTGCCCTCTTTTTATGACGTGATTCATCAAGTGTTTGAGAACGCGGACGAACGGCCGAGTGCAATTGTCTGTTATAACGACCAACTCGCCCTTAACGTGTTGGACCAGTTGAGAAATCTACGCCTCTCTGTCCCGCAAGACGTCTCACTCGTCGGATATGACGACTCGGTGCTTGCCGTCGCGACAGAGGTTAAACTGACTTCGATCATCCACCCGAAGCAAGAATTGGGGCGTGCCGCAGCCGAGTGGATTATCGCGGCCGTCGAGAAAAAAGAGATGCCACCGTCACATACGTATGAACCCGAATTGATCGTCCGCAACTCGACTGCACCCTATAACCGTCTCGAATCTAAATTAGGCTGATTCTCTGCTAACTTCTTGGAGGTCCTCATGAATTTAAAACATGAACACAACAAGCTATTCCAAGCGCTCGAATTTGTCACCAGCCTGGTGCAACTGAACGTGGTCTTCTTACTGAGCATTCTGCCTGTCATCACGTTGTTCCCGGCCTTGTACGCTTTACATGCCGTCACAAGGCAATGGTCGATCAACCAAGATTACAGCGTGTTCCGCGCCTACTTCCGCTTCTTTAATGAAGGAGTGCGCCGTCATTATAAGCTCGGTATAGCCTGGACATTGTTTGTATTCGTCTTATTGATCGACTTTTTAATCATTCGGCAAATCCATACAGGGCAGACGATTCTCTTCGCA